>NZ_BCTR01000163.1 GCF_002091475.1 Sphingomonas azotifigens NBRC 15497 | reverse complement strand
GGTGAACATGCGCGGCATCCAGTCGCCGCTGTCATCGCCGCCGCTATTGTTGCCGACGTCCACGAGCACGGCAACGACCTTTTGCTCGCGCAGCTTTGCCAACGCCTCGGCAAGGGCGGCGAACCACAGGTCGCTCGCCGCGCCCTCGATCGCGCGACGGGCAAGCGGCTTGCCGGCAGCTTCGAGCGCAGCCCAGGCGCGCGTGCACAGCACTGGAAATGCGGTCGACCGGAACGCCTGGATACGAACGATCCCGATCTTGCGACCGTCCGGGGCGGGGGTCAGGCCGACACGGAAGGGCGCGCTCAGCCCGTCGCCGAGCAAGACGAAGCCCGGCAGGCTTTCGAAGGGCAGCGAAAACGCGATCGGGCTGGCCGCAGCATAGTCGAGCGCTGCGCAGCCGGTGCGCGCGTCCCCGGCGACCAGCGGCGCATCTTCCGGTTCGAGGGCAACGGCGACAGTCGGCGCGATTAGCCGGGGCAAGGGCGACAGATGCCCGTCCCGAAATCCTGCCACGAAATCGAGCAGGGCCTTTTCCGCTTCGCTGTCCGTAGCCG
>NZ_BCTR01000162.1 GCF_002091475.1 Sphingomonas azotifigens NBRC 15497 | reverse complement strand
AGTGAACATGCGCGGCATCCAGTCGCCGCTGTCATCGCCGCCGCTATTGTTGCCGACGTCCACGAGCACGGCGACGACCTTTTGCTCGCGCAGCTTTGCCAACGCCTCGGCAAGGGCGGCGAACCACAGGTCGCTCGCCGCGTCCTCGATCGCGCGACGGGCAAGCGGCTTGCCCGCAGCTTCGAGCGCAGCCCAGGCACGCGTGCACAGCACTGGAAATGCGGTCGACCGGAACGCCTGGATACGAACGATCCCGATCTTGCCGCCGTCCGGCGCGGGGATCAGGCCGACACGGAAGGGCGCGCTCAGCCCGTCACCGAGCAAGACGAAGCCCGGCAGGCTTTCGAAGGGCAGCGAAAACGCGATCGGGCTGGTCGCAGCATAGTCGAGCGCTGCGCAGCCGGTGCGCGCGTCCCCGGCGACCAGCGGTGCATCTTCCGGTTCGGGGGCAACGGCGACGGTCGGCGCGGTCAGCCGGGGCAAGGGCGACAGATGCCCGTCGCGAAAGCCTGCCACGAAATCGAGCAGGGCCTTTTCCGCTTCGCTGTCCGTAGCGG
>NZ_BCTR01000161.1 GCF_002091475.1 Sphingomonas azotifigens NBRC 15497 | reverse complement strand
AGGCCGGCGCGCGACTGGTCGACATCCGCGGTACCGACGAACACGCGCGCGCGCGCATCCCCGGCGCGTTGAACCTCCCGCTCGAGCGGATCGGCGAGATGCCCCGCGACGGGCGCCAGGTCATCTTCCACTGCCGTTCCGGCATGCGCACCGCGGCGAACGCGGCACAGCTACGTGCTGCCGCAGCAGACGCCCCGTCCTATGTCCTCGCAGGCGGAATCGATGCATGGCGGACGGCAGGCCATCCCGTGATCGCCGACCCTTCGCAACCGATCGAGATCATGCGCCAGGTGCAAATCACGGCAGGCGCGCTGGTGCTGGCCGGGGTGCTGCTCAGCCTCTTCGTCGCCCCGGGATTTATGGGCCTGTCCGCCTTTGTCGGCGCAGGGCTGATGTTCGCCGGCATTACCGGCTGGTGCGGGATGGCAAACCTGTTGCGGTTGATGCCTTGGAATCGGCGCGCAGGCGCTTGAGGCGAGAATGGACACCGCCACGCTTCTCGCCACGCTCGCCTCGGGAGGCGTGATCGGTCTGGTTCTCGGCCTGGTCGGCGGGGGAGGATCCATCCTCGCCGTACCCCTGCTAGTCTA
>NZ_BCTR01000160.1 GCF_002091475.1 Sphingomonas azotifigens NBRC 15497 | reverse complement strand
GGGACGGAGAGGGCAAGCAGAAGGGCGATGGGGAGGCGCTGCATGCTGTTGCTCTGCCATGCGGTCCGCCGGGTGAAAAGGTGGGCCATGCCGCGGCTCTGGCCTGATCCCCGCGATCAGGAACCGGAGCCGCGGTGGCTGGCGATCGTGATCGCAGTGTTGATGGCGCTGCAGCTGCTGTTGGCGCTGGCACAGTGTTCCCTGTGAGGCGCGATCCCGTGCGCGTTGCCGAGCCGGGATCGCGTTCTTCAGCGTGCCGAGCAGCTCACGGGCACTTGGTGAACTGACCCTTTTTGGGGCCGGACGCGACATGGCATTTGCCGTTCTTGTCCTTGGTCACGCCGCCAGCTGCGGCAGCGGCGGCCGGCGGGCATTTCGTGAACTTGCCCTTGGCATCCTTGCACGGTCCTGCGGCGAGGGCAGGGGTGGCGATCAGAGCAATGGCGGCGGCAATGGTCGAGACGCGGAACATGGCGATCCTCTCCTCTGGTTGAGTCGCGAGAAGAGGATGCCATGCGCGGTGCGCGGCGCAAGGGCGGTGCCGTTGTTCGGAGTCCAGCGCGCATCTCATGGCGATCTCACCGCGGTGGC
>NZ_BCTR01000159.1 GCF_002091475.1 Sphingomonas azotifigens NBRC 15497 | reverse complement strand
CAACCTCGTCCGTGCCGTCGGCGCGGAGCCGCATGCAATTCGGGACACGGAATCGCAGTTGCGAATGGGTCAGGACGAGGGGATCGCCATCCGCCATGAATCCGCAGCCATCCCCCCCGGTACGCGCGCCAAGCACCTTCGCGATGCCGTTGTCCTTCATCGTCGCGACGAACATCTCCGCAGCGGAAAAGCTGCGCTTATCCGCGAGGACATAGACCGGGCCTGTCCAGGCGCCGAAATTCGGCTCGATGGCGGCGGACCAGGAAAGCCTGCTCGCCAGTTCGCGATCGCCATAGGCGCCTTTCGGCAGGCTACGCATAAAGCCGCCTGCGGAGCCGGCCGCGAGGAGATTGTTGCACCCGTCCCGCTTCCAAGGGCGTTGTTCGGTCCAGACCCAGGAGAGATTGCAGCGCTGCTTTCCGATACGTGCTTTTGCGTCTTCAAAGAAACTGCGCGCCTGCTCCAGCCCCCTGACGGCATCGGCCTCGGGCTTGGTTGCCAAACCTCGGTTCATCGAGCGGATCTGCTCGTCGAAATATTTGGCCGAGACGGGCGCGTCGACCATCCACAGCGGCGCGGACGTGACGGTGCGATC
>NZ_BCTR01000158.1 GCF_002091475.1 Sphingomonas azotifigens NBRC 15497 | reverse complement strand
GAAAGATGCGGCGGGACTACTCATTCTGCAGCTGATCGAACGCGCGACGTCCACGTCTTCGCCATAACGTAAGCGCCTGATCCCGTTGTTTGCCTTTGAGTGTGGCGGCAGCGTCGGTCATCACGCCGAACAATACGGCGCGATCATCGTCGGTAAGTTCGACAAGTCCGGCTTTTGCGACCAACCCGCCCAGCTCGATCAGCTGGCGCGTTCGTTCGCGGCGCTTCACCATCCAGTCCCGCGTGTCATTCCGCGCCCGCTGCGCTTCCAATCGGTGCCGCGCCGCGGTCAGCTGCCGCAGCCGATGCCGCACGCGGACGAGCGCGGCCGCGAGCTTTTCCCTGCCGCTGAAAGAAGGCCGCGCCACGCTGGCGCCAGTCCTCCCGTGTCACCATGTCGGACGCGCCGACAGCGGCGAGCAGCGCGCCCGCCAGTTGCTCGACCGGCAGCGCATCGGCACCGGTCGCGACTACCAGCTCCCGAAGCTGCTGGAGCTTGGCTTGTTTGAGCTTCCGCACCTTGCTGTCGAGCGCCTTCAGTTCCGAATCAAAGTCGCGTGGTTTGCGCATCGATCCCTCCGTAGTTTATGGATGATCTTCGGTGATTTAGGAACTGCA
>NZ_BCTR01000157.1 GCF_002091475.1 Sphingomonas azotifigens NBRC 15497 | reverse complement strand
CGCAGTTCCTAAATCACGGATCATCATCCATCAACTGCGGAGGTTTCGATGCGAAAACCACGGGACTTTGATTCGGAACTGAAGGCGCTCGACAGCAAGGCGCGACAGCTCAGACAAGCCAAGCTCCAGCAGCTCGGCGAACTGGTAGTCGCGACCGGTGCCGATGCGCTGCCGATCGAGCAACTGGCGGGCGCGCTGCTTGCGGCTGTCAGCGCGTCCGACATGATCGCACGGGAGGACTGGCGCCAGTGTGGCGCGGCCTTCTTTCAACGGCAGGGCAAAGCTCGCGGACACGCTCGTGCGCGTGCGGCATCGGCTGCGGCAGCTGACGGCGGCGCGGCACCGACTGGAAGCGCAGCGGGCGCGGAATGACGCGCGAGAGTGGGTGGTGAAGCGCCGCGAACGAACGCGTCAGCTGATCGAGCTTGGCGGCCTGGTTGCGAAGGCCGGATTGGTCGAACTCACCGACGACGACCGCACTGTACTGTTCGGTGTTATGATCGACGCTGCTGCCACGCTGAAAAGCGAACAACGGGATCAGGCACTGACGTTATGGCGAAGACGTGGACGTCGCGCGTTCGAGCAGCTGCAGAATGCATAATCTCGCCGGATCTTCCAACATATTTTAGCAGACGGAGTATGCACGCTCCTATAATCTCA
>NZ_BCTR01000156.1 GCF_002091475.1 Sphingomonas azotifigens NBRC 15497 | reverse complement strand
AGAGTTCTGGGCAACCGCCGAGGACCGGCTCAACCGCGAACTGGCAATCACCAAGACGTTGCGCACGCCGGTCAATTTCATCGTGCACACCCTGCAGGAGGTGAACGATGGGCTTGCACATGGGCGCTACTTCTTCATGGACGTCGCCCGTGACGGCATCGCGCTGTACGAGAGCGATCCCAGCGAACTGCACCAGCCCAAGCCGAAGACGCCCGCCCAGGCACTGGCCATGGCGCAGGAATATTTTGTCGAGTGGTTTCCGAGCGCCGAGAAGTTCAAGCGAGCGGCTGATTTTCTGGTGGCAGAGGATGGACTCCGGGAAGCGGCATTCAACATGCACCAAGCCGCAGAACGCCTCTACCACTGCGTTTTACTGGTCTGCACATTCTACACGCCGCACACCCACAATCTTGGATTTTTGCGCACGCAAGCCGAACGGATCGATCCGCGGCTGATCGACGCTTGGCCGCGTGATCAGCGTGTCGATCGCTCGCGGTTCGAGAAGCTCAAGGAAGCCTATGTGAAGGCACGCTATTCGAAGCATTATCGGATCAGCGCCGAGGAACTGACGTGGCTGGGCGAGCGCGTCGAGGTGCTGGGGCAGGCGGTGCAGGTGATCTGCGAAGAGCGCATCGCGGCGCTGGAGCAAGCTGCCGCCGCATGATCGTT
>NZ_BCTR01000155.1 GCF_002091475.1 Sphingomonas azotifigens NBRC 15497 | reverse complement strand
CCTGGGCCAGAGCATCCCGAGCGCGGCGCTCCAGGCGCGGCACATCGATGCCGCTTTGCGGCGATCCCATCCAGGCGAGATTGACGTACTCGCGCTCGAGCCGGGCCTTAAGCTGCTGGAAGTCCTCCAGCCAGTCGGCTCGACGAAACCCTGATCCAACCTCCTGCGCAAAGGCCGCCTGCAGCGAGAGGCCGAGGATACACATGGCCGCCAGCAACTTCATGCTTCCGCGCGTTCGGGGTGAGGTCATAGCCGCGTTCTCCTCCGGGTACGCAGCCTGCTACGCCGCCCTCCGCACCTCCGTCTTGGACGCAGCGGACGATTGTACGTCAGACGCCTTTCCGAAAGACCGCGGGCGTGCAGCCGACCACCGCCTTGAAGCTGCGTGTCAGATGCGCCTGATCGTAGAAGCCGCAAGCCTGAGCGACCTCGGCGAGCGGCATCGTGCTCGTCGCAAGCAGTTCGGACGCCGCCGCAACGCGCAGCTTGCGTTGGTGCTCGCCAATGCTGTGCCCGTGCGCGCGTCGAAAGCCGCGCGACAGGCGGACCGGGTCGCAGCCAACCGCTGCCGCGATATCACCCAGGCTCCGCGCCTCGCAGGCGTGCGCCGCCATATAGTCGCAGGCATCCCGCAGCCAGCGCGCCGGCGTGTCGTGCTGCCGCGCGGTCGACCTGGCGAA
>NZ_BCTR01000154.1 GCF_002091475.1 Sphingomonas azotifigens NBRC 15497 | reverse complement strand
GCCACAACGGCGTGACCTGGCTCGACGAGCAGCAGGTCGCGAAAGAACCGGAAGTGCTGGGCGGCGGCTTCGGCGCGCAGGTGCGACAGGCATTGGTGCTTCGCCGCCAGTGGCTGATCGAAGAAGACCTCGCCTGGCGCGACGGCGATACCGTCCGCTTCCGCGCCAATCTGCTGACCGAGCTCCGCCGTCGCGAACTGCGGCAGGTGGCGGATCAGATCTCGAAAGAGATGGGGCTTGGCTATTCCGAGCATCGCGGCGGCGCGATTGAGGGTACCTATCGCAAGGCGGTGCAGGTCGGCGCCGCGAAATATGCGGTGATCGAGAAATCGCGGGAATTCACGCTGGTGCCTTGGCGGCCGGTGCTGGAAAAGCAGATCGGTCGAACCGTTTCCGGCATCGATCGCGGCGGCGCGATCAGCTGGACATTTGGGCGCCAGCGTTCGGGTCCGGAGATCGGCGGGCTCTAAGATGCCCCGAAGAGGTACCGGGATTCACCAGCGAGGACCTGTAACGGAAGCGGGAACAGGCGGATTCTGCACGACATGCAGACCCGCAAGACCCGCCATCAATTCTACCTTCCCGACGAGCTGTCGGCGAAGCTCGACGCGATGGCTGCGCAGCCGGGATCGTCGAAGACCGCGATCCTGACCGACGCGCTGATCGCCTGGTTCGATCGCCGTGCCGGTCATGAACT
>NZ_BCTR01000153.1 GCF_002091475.1 Sphingomonas azotifigens NBRC 15497 | reverse complement strand
TTGCCGAGCTGGGATCGCGTTCGTCAGCGTGCCGAACGGCTCACGGGCACTTGGTGAACTGACCCTTTTTGGGGCCGGATGCGACATGGCATTTGCCGTTCTTGTCCTTGGTCACGCCTCCGGTTGCGGCGGCAGCGGCGGGCGGGCATTTGGCGAACTTGCCTTTCGCGTCCTTGCACGGCCCTGCGGCGAGGGCAGGGGTGGCGATAAGGGCAATAGCGGCGGCGATGGTCGAGACGCGGAACATGGCGATCCTCTCCTCTGGTTGAGTCGCGGGGCGAGGATGCCATGGTCCCTGCGCGGCGCAAGGGCTGTGGCGCCTGTTCGGGCTTCAGCGCGCCGTCTTGTGCGATACCGGCACTGGTGGGGCTCGGCCTCGTCAGGCTGGATCGTTGCCGGTTCCATCGGGTGTCAGGTTTCGCAGCCATTCAGCGATGGCGGACTCGCGCCAGCCCACGCAGCGGGTGCTGATCCGGGTGTTCTTCGGAAAGGTGCCGGCTTCCATTTTTCGGTAGAGGGTGGACCGGGTGAGGCCGGTGCGTGCGAGCACGGTCTTGATCCGGAGAATGCGATCGGGTGGATTGGGCTGGATATGCATTGCTATCACCTTGCATTGTTTGGGGTGTGGTGGAGCGCTCCGGGGCAAGTCTGCGCTGTACTTTTTGGCCGGGAGAAGAGCCCTGTTGGGGCCAGATGGGGCCATCTGGGGACTCCCGGT
>NZ_BCTR01000152.1 GCF_002091475.1 Sphingomonas azotifigens NBRC 15497 | reverse complement strand
CTATGTGGGCCTGGTATCCGGAGCCTGCTTCTCGGACTTCGGCCATGAAGTCGTCTGCGTGGACAAGGATGCCCGCAAGATCGAGCTTCTCGATCAGAACGTCATGCCGATTTATGAGCCAGGACTGGCCCATCTCGTGGCGAGCAACGTCAAGGCCGGCCGCCTGTCCTTCACCACCGACCTTGCCGAAGGGGTGAAGGATGCCGATGCGGTGTTCATCGCGGTCGGCACGCCGAGCCGCCGCGGCGACGGCCATGCCGATCTCTCCTACGTCTTCGCCGCCGCGCGGGAGATTGCCGAGAATCTGACCAAGCCGAGCGTGATCGTCACCAAGTCGACCGTACCCGTCGGCACCGGCGACGAAGTCGAGCGGATCATCGCCGAGGTCGCGCCGAACAGCGGCGCCAAGGTCGTCTCCAACCCCGAGTTCCTGCGCGAAGGCGCGGCGATCGAGGACTTCAAGCGCCCCGACCGCGTCGTCGTCGGCACCGAGGACGAGTTCGCCCGCCAGGTGATGCGCGAGATCTACCGGCCGCTGTCGCTCAACCAGTCGGCACCCGTCCTGTTCACCGGGCGCCGCACGTCCGAGCTGATCAAGTATGCCGCCAACGCCTTCCTCGCGGTGAAGATCACCTTCATCAACGAGATCGCCGATCTGTGCGAACAGGTCGGTGCCGACGTGCAGGAAGTGTCGCGCGGCATCGGCATGGACAACCGCATCGGGGGCAAGTTCCTCCACGCCGG
>NZ_BCTR01000151.1 GCF_002091475.1 Sphingomonas azotifigens NBRC 15497 | reverse complement strand
AGCATCGACCGCAGGTTGCTGATCGCGCGCGAGGCCGACGGGCTGGTGCCCTCCTGGCATGGTGACAGCATCGAGCAGGGGCTGCGCGCAGCGCGCCTGGGTAAGCTAGCGCGGATGGGACTAGCAACCGAGGAGGTGAAAGGTCGCTACCGGCTCGCCGACGATCTGGAAGCAACGCTGCGTGCCATGGGCCGACGTGGCGACATCATCGCGACCATGCACGCGCAGCTGAAGGCACGTGCGCCCGAAGTGCATCCGCAGGACTATGCGATCTACGACCCAGCCGAGGGCAAGCCGCTGGTCGGCCGTGTCCTTGCGACGGGACTGGCCGACGAGCATCGCGACCGCCACTACCTGATCGTCGCGGGAACCGACGGGCGCAGCCACTATGTCGAGCTGGGCAACCGGGCACTCTCGGGAGCGGGCGATCACCCCGAAATTGTGCGTATCGCGCCGACAATCTCGGGCATTCGTGACGCAGACAGGGCGGTTGCCGAGATCGCTGCCGCCAACAACGGTATCTACAGCGTCGACGCGCATCTCCGTCATGACGCCAGTGCCAGCCAGCGCTTCGCCGAGGCGCATGTCCGGCGGCTGGAAGCGCTGCGGCGGGGCGGGGGCGGCGTCGAGCGCATGCCTGACGGCAGCTGGAAAATCGGCACCGATCATCTCGACAAGGTGCTGGCCTTCGAGCGAAGGGCGGCTGCGGCACGACCCGTTGAGATCGAAGCGCTTGCCGAGCGCCCGGTCCTGGCGCTGGTCC
>NZ_BCTR01000150.1 GCF_002091475.1 Sphingomonas azotifigens NBRC 15497 | reverse complement strand
GAACCAGCTCCATGACCGGGCGCTCGGCAAGCGTCTCGATCTCGACGGGCCGTGCCGCAGCCGCCCTTCGCTCGAAGGCCAGCACCTTGTCGAGATGATCGGCGCCGATTTTCCAGCTGCCATCCGGCATGCGCTCGACCTCGCCCCCTCCCCGTCGCATCGCTTCCAGCCGCCGGACATGGGCTTCGGCGAAGCGCTGACTGGCACTGGCGTCATGGCGGAGATGCGCGTCGACGCTGTAGTTGCCGTTGTTGGCGGCAGCGACCTCGGCAACAGTTCGATCGACATCGCGGATGCCGGCGATGACCGGCGACACCCGCACAATCTCGGGGCGCTCGCTCACTTCCGAGAGCGACCGATTGCCCAGCTCGACATAGTGGCTGCGCCCGTCGGTCGCTGCCACGATCAGGTAATGGCGGTCGCGATGCTCGTCGGCCAGTCCCGTCGCCACGACACGGCCGATCAGCGGCTTGCCCTCGGCTGGGTTGTAGATCGCATAGTCCTGCGGATGCACTTCGGGCGCCCGCGCTTTCAGTAGCGCGTGCATGGTCGCGATGATGTCGCCACGTCGGCCCATGTCACGCAGCGTTGCTTCCAGATCGTCGGCAAGTTGGTAGCGCCCTTTCACCTCCTCGGTTGCTAGTCCCATCCGCGCTAGCGTGCCGAGGCGCGCTGCGCGCAGCCCCTGCTCGATGCTGTCACCATGCCAGGAGGGCACCAGCCCGTCGGCCTCGCGCGCGACCAGCAGCCTGCGGTCGATGCTG
>NZ_BCTR01000149.1 GCF_002091475.1 Sphingomonas azotifigens NBRC 15497 | reverse complement strand
GAGGCCGAGCGGGCGCGCGACGAGGATCGCGAGGCGAGGCAGCTTGCGTTTTTGAAGCGATTCACCGTGTTCAATGTCGACCAGTGCGAGGGTCTGCCCGAGCAGCTGACGGTGACGGAGAAGGGCCAGCCGGTGGGGGAGGGGGACCGTATCCCCGCTGCACATGCGCTAATGGAAGCGTGCGGCGCCGACATCCGGATCGGGGGAGGCGAGGCCTATTTCAGCCCGGGCGGCGACTATGTCGCGGTGCCACCGCAGCTCGTTTTCTACAACCGGATCAATTGGTATCGGACCGTGCTGCACGAGCTGGGGCACTGGACCGGGCATGGCTCGCGCCTCGGCCGCGATCAGACCGGAGTGTTCGGCAGCGCCGCCTATGCCCGCGAGGAACTGGTCGCGGAAATGACGAGCGCGTTCACCTGCGCATCTTTGGCGATCCGGCCGACAGTTCGGCACGCCGATTATGTTGGGAGCTGGCTGGCGGTGCTGCGCGAGGATGAAAAGGCGATCTTCCGTGCGGCGAGCGCTGCCAGCAAGGCGGCCGATTACCTGCTCGGCTTCGTCTCGGACGAGGGGGCGGGGCAATGATGCGCTGGCTTCGCCTGCGGCGGATGCGCTGCGCATTTCGTGCCCTCCCCGAGCGCGACCGGGCAATCTTCGGATCGGTGCGGTTCGACGATTTGGACTACGTCGAAACGGCCAGGCGGCATGGCTGCACCGTAGCGGAGGTGGAAGAGACCATCACCCGCGTAATCATTGCGCTCGACCGCGCTCTCCGGGGCAAATCACCATGACCGAGGCCACACCTCGCCCGGCGGCGCCGGGCGAGGTGTACGCCGCGG
>NZ_BCTR01000148.1 GCF_002091475.1 Sphingomonas azotifigens NBRC 15497 | reverse complement strand
CCTGATGGATTTCCAGAATTTCGGCCATTTGACGATCGCATCGACATATTGCTGCGCCGTATAGCGCCGCGCTGTCATGAGCGCGTGGAGCCCCGGCGTGCCGGGGTCGATGTAGATCGTTTGAATCAACCGAAGGCGTTCTGCCGGATCTGTGGTGGCCGTGATCGCATCGAACGCCCGCCAGAACCGGATGATATCGTCGTCATAGACAGCCTGCGCGGTTGGTACGGCGGCATGGGACCGCTGGGGTCGCGCCGCGCCGCTTTGCGCCGGATAAGGGGCGACGGCCGCGATGAGGCCCGTAACTGCCAGCACGAAACTGCGCATCATGCCGGTTAATCTCCTCTTCCGCTGGAGGTGGCATTCCATCTGGCGCGATCTTCGCCATCAGCGGCCAGCAACGCCGTGAGTATCGCCTGGGAGCGGCGCTGCCCGTAGCCTTGGCCATACGCACTGGAGGTAATCGCGACGACGAGGCGCCGGCTGGGCACGATGTAGATCTTGTTGCCGCCGTTGCCCGAGGCAAACGAAACCGCGATGGGCTTGCCGCCAATCGTCAAGGTCTTGGCGTACCAGAAATACCCATAGCCGTCGGCATAGGGATCGCTGTCGGCAATGGAGACCTTGGGCGCCAGCGCGTCGCGGACCCAGCGCGCACTGACAATGCGGCGGCCGTGGAATTGCCCACCTTCGCGCACCATCTCGCCGATGGTGGCCATGCCGCGCGCGGTCAGCGACAGATTGCCCTGGCCCTTGGTATAGCCTGCGCGATCGGCGGCCCATTCCCAGTGGCGAATACCGAGCGGCGCGAACAGGGCCGTGCGCGCGAAGTCCGCAAGCGTG
>NZ_BCTR01000147.1 GCF_002091475.1 Sphingomonas azotifigens NBRC 15497 | reverse complement strand
CCAGCCTTTTCGATTTGGACGGCGGCGATAGCGCGCGCTTGGGCATCATAGCCATTCGGCAGCGGTATCGGCGCAGCGTCCTGATCGCAGCCGGCAGGCGAGCCGAGCGTATAGGCCGCAGACTTTGCCAGCGCGAAGGACTCGCGTGCCCAGTCGCGCGGCGACCCGATGCTCCAGGTCGCGACCTGTGCTGGTGTTATTCGTCCCCGCAGTGTCATGGCGAGCGTCTGGGCGTCTGGGGCGATCTCCCCAACGACGACCGTGTCCCAGTAACTGTGGAGGTTGACCGTTCGCGTGCCGCCCAGCGTGATGCGGACACAGTTGCCGCCGCGATCCTGATGATCGGCGGCGTGCAACGGCTGGTGCACATCTCCGACGAAGTGGAGTACGAACTTGAGGGCGAGGCGGCGCTCGGCGTCGGACGTCGCGGGGTCGCGGAGTTCGCGGGTGAACTGCTCGATCTTGGCGACCACGCAGTCCTGCGCAGGCCCCTCGCTGGCGAGGCCATGACGGGGTGGAAAACCGAAGCATGCCGCATCAAGGCTGCCCCCCTCGAGTTCGATGTCGGCGAAGTGCCAGGATGCGGTGAAGCGGTGGGAACCGCGCCACACATCCGCCCAGGTGGCGCGTGCCGCCATGTTGGATTCGGTAAGCGCGTCGCTGTCGCTGGCGAGAATGGCATCGACCTGCGCGCGGGCAGTGACGGTCAGGTAGGTCCGCGCGATGAGCGCGATTGCTTCATGCCCTTCATTTCCCCAGGCGTAAGCGGGCGCTGGAACGCAAAGGGCAAGCGGAAGGACGGTGAGGAGACGGTGCATGCCGCCGCTCTGCCATGCCGCCCTTCGGGTGAAAAGGTGGGCCATGCCGCGGCTTTGGCCTGATCCCCGTGACCAAGAG
>NZ_BCTR01000146.1 GCF_002091475.1 Sphingomonas azotifigens NBRC 15497 | reverse complement strand
AGCCAAAACTGTACCAGCGCGCAATCGCGTAAATGCGTGAGTAACGTTTTTTTCGGAGCGCGGGCAGCCAAAAGCGCTTGCTTCTTGGTGGGTTGCGAGGGGATTCCGATCGAAGAACCGGCGACATCCGCAGGTGCTTGATATTGCAGCCGGTACCGCATGCCCGTGCGATAGGGTTCGGCGCGTACAGGGCGCGGC
Source organism: Sphingomonas azotifigens NBRC 15497 (assembly GCF_002091475.1). Lineage (GTDB taxonomy): Bacteria > Pseudomonadota > Alphaproteobacteria > Sphingomonadales > Sphingomonadaceae > Sphingomonas > Sphingomonas azotifigens. Next base: position 734 of record NZ_BCTR01000146.1, on the reverse strand, counting down.
GCGGGTTCTGCAGGGGCCGATATACTTGTCGCTGCTGGAGTGATCGGGGCCTTGGTCGCTTCTTCCTCGGACTCGTCGTGCCACATGCGTGCCGCAAGGCTGCGCTCTTCGGCACCCATTGCCGACGTATAGATCGCAGTGGTCTTGATGTCCGCGTGACCCAGCCAGCGCTGCACCAGCGTCAACGGCACGTTCGCCTGGATGGCTTGAACCGCAAAACCATGCCGCAGACCCTTCGGACTGGCATGCTCGCCCTCAATTCCCGCAATTTCCATCACTTCACGAATGCGGCGATAGCCGGTCATGCGAGACCAGGGCCACAATCGTTTCGCTGGGTCACCGATTTGTCCGACAAGAGTGCGCAGCATTTCCAGCAGAACGGCCGGCAGCGGGATGCCTCGGTACACGATTTTACCGCGCTTCTTGAGGCATTTTACGATCAATGCTTGCGCCTCGAAATCGATATTCTCGGCGGTTAGTGCAAGCGCCTCTGAAATGCGACAGCCCGTATAGGCGATCGTTAGGCAAAAGCTTTGCACGTCTAGCGGAAATTTACGCGCACTATCAGTAAATAGAGTGACCTCATTGTGGGTTAAATATTTGCGCTTTCCGCATTTAGTGAAAATCATCAGTTCCATTGCGGGAATCCCGATTGCGACCATTACAATTTGGCGGTCGAGCTTGTCTGTATAAACGCAGACTGAAACTCGAATTCGTGTGATACATTATTGGCT
>NZ_BCTR01000145.1 GCF_002091475.1 Sphingomonas azotifigens NBRC 15497 | reverse complement strand
TTTTCCACTTCACCGGGATGCGCAGATAGGTGACGCCATTTGCCTCGGCCTGGTGGAAATGCCCGGCGCGGATGTTGACCTGGATCGAGGGCAGCAACAGCTTGGGCACGGACAGCCCGGCATCGCGCTGCTCGCGCATCGTCACGAACGCATCTTCACTTACACCGTCATGGATATGGACGCTTGATCGGCGCTGTTCGCCTACCGTCGTCTCCCAGCGATAGTCGTCGCGCCCGGGCGCCTTGTAGTCGTGGCACAGGAACAGCCTAGTGGCGTCGGGAAGCGCGAGCAGGCGACGGATCGAGCGGTATAGCGTGCGCGCATCGCCGCCAGGGAAGTCGGCGCGCGCAGTGCCATAATCCGGCATGAACAGTGTGTCGCCGACGAAGACCGCATCCCCGATCCGGTAGGCCAGATCGGCGGGCGTGTGGCCGGGCACGTGCAGCACCTCTACCGCCAGCGTGCCGATTGCGAAGCGATCACCGTCCTCGAACAGCCGGTCGAAATCCGAACCGTCGGTCTTCAGGTCATCCATCGCGAAGACCGGACGGAAGATCTTCTGCACATCGCGGATATGCACGCCGATACCGACCCAGGCCCCGGTCTGCGCCGCGAGAAACGGCGCGGCCGACAGGTGATCGGCATGGGCATGCGTCTCCAGCACCATCTCGATCCGCCAGCCATGATCGCGTGCAAAGGCAAGGATCGCCTCGGCCGAGCGCGTATCGGCGACGCCGCTCGCCGGATCGAAGTCGAGCACCGGGTCGATCACCGCGGCAACGCGCGTGGCGGGATCGCCGACGAGGTAGCTGATCGTATTGGTGGCATCGTCGAAGAACGCTTCGATGCAGGGCTGCGCCATGATTTCCTCCGATAGCACTTGCTAATATATTAGAGGATGCTACATAAGCAAGTGCTAATGGAGTTTGCACAATGCTCAAGCCACCGATGGACCTGG
>NZ_BCTR01000144.1 GCF_002091475.1 Sphingomonas azotifigens NBRC 15497 | reverse complement strand
CCCGAGGACTATCGCGCGCGCTACAATCTGAAGGCCGATTATCCTATGGTGGCGCCGGCCTATTCGGAACAGCGCCGCGCGATGGCGCACAAGATCGGTCTGGGCGCCAAGGGCCGCGCAGCGCGCAACGCGCCTGCTGAACCGCCTGCCCCGAAGCCGGCGCGCAAGCCGCGCGCGAAGGCGGCACCCACTGCCTGAACTCAATCTCGCGCCGAGGCTCCAAGCCTCGGCGCGAGACGATCATGCGGCGGCAGCTTGCTCCAGCGCCGCGATGCGTTCCTCGCAGATCACCTGCACCGCCTGCCCCAGCACTTCGACGCGCTCGCCCAGCCACGCCAACTCCTCGGCGGTGATGCGGTAGTGCTTGGAATAACGCGCCTTCACATAGGCCTCCTTCAGCTTCTCGAACCGAGAACGGTCGATGCGCTGATCACGGGGCCAGGCATCGATCAGCCGCGGATCGATGCGCTCGGCCTGCGTGCGAAGAAAACCTAGATTGTGGGTGTGCGGCGTGTAAAAGGTGCAAACCAGCAGCACGCAGTGGTAGAGGCTCTCGGCAGTCTGATGGAGCTCGAATGCGGTCTCGCGAGAGTGTCCCTTCTCTAGGCCGAAGCGGACAAAGTCATGCCTGCGCATGGCTGCCGAGAACCACTCCTCGAAATACTCCCGCGCCATCGCCAACGCCTGCGGTGGCGTCTTCGGCTTGGGCTGGTGCAACTCGGTGGGCTCGCTCTCGTACAGCGCGATGCCGTCACGCGCGACATCCATGAAGAAATAGCGCCCATGCGCCAGGCCGTCGTTCACCTCCTGCATGGTGTGGACGATGAAATTGACCGGCGTGCGCAGCGTCTTGGTAATCGCCAGCTCGCGGTTCAGCCGGTCCTCGGCGGTCGCCCAGAACTCCACCCGATCGGTGAGCTTGTCCTTGTTGACGATCACGAGCAGATCGAAGTCCGACT
>NZ_BCTR01000143.1 GCF_002091475.1 Sphingomonas azotifigens NBRC 15497 | reverse complement strand
TTCTCTGGGCGGCGGTGATCGAGGGGCGCTATGCCTCGCAGCGCTGGCTGACTTTTCGGCAGGCGCAGGCGGCGGGCGGGAGCGTGCGACGCGGCGAGCGGGGGACGACGATCTGTTATGCGGATCGCTTCACCCCGAAGGACGAAGCCGAGCGGGCACGCGACGAGGATCGCGAGGCGCGGCAGCTGGCGTTCCTCAAGCGGTTCACCGTGTTCAACGTCGATCAGTGCGAGGGGCTGCCCGAGCAGATGGCGGGGTTGGAGCAGGCCGAACCGGTGGCGGAAACGGATCGCATCCCGGCTGCGCATGCGCTGTTGGAGGCGTGCGGTGCCGATATCCGGATCGGGGGTGGCGAAGCCTATTACAGCCCAGGCGGCGACTATGTCGCGGTGCCGCCGCAGCTCGCCTTTTACAACCGCATCAACTGGTATCGCACTGTGCTGCACGAACTGGGGCACTGGACCGGGCATCGCTCCCGCCTTGACCGCGACCAGTCCGGCGCATTCGGCAGTGCCGCCTATGCCCGTGAGGAGTTGGTTGCCGAGATGGCAAGCGCGTTCACCTGCGCGTCGCTGACGATTCGGCCGACCATTCGGCACGCTGATTATGTCGGCAGCTGGTTGGCCGTGCTGCGGCAGGACGAAAAGGCGATCTTCCGGGCGGCGAGCGCGGCCAGCAAGGCGGCTGATTACCTGCTTGGGTTCACGTCGGATGAGGAGGCGGAGCAATGATGCGCTGGCTTCGTCTGCGGCGGATGCGCCGCGCCTTTCGTGCGCTGCCGGAGCGCGATCGGGCTATCTTCGGATCGGTGCGGTTCGATGACCGGGATTACGTCGAAACGGCCGAGTTGCATAGCTGCACGGTGGCGGAGGTCGAGCAGACCATCACCCGCGTAATCATCGCGCTCGACCGTGCAGCGCGGGGCAAACAGCCGTGAGGGATGCTACACCTCGCCCGGCGCAACCGGTCGAGGTGTACGCCGCCG
>NZ_BCTR01000142.1 GCF_002091475.1 Sphingomonas azotifigens NBRC 15497 | reverse complement strand
CCGCGGCGTACACCTCGCCCGGAACCCCCGGGCGAGGTGCCGCATCGCTCATGGCTAACCGCCCCGCTCTGCACGACCGAGCGCGATCAGCACGCGGGCGACGGTTTGCTCGACCTCTTCCACCGTGCAGCCATGCCGCTGGGCCGCTTCGACGTAGTCGCAATCGTCGAACCGCACCGATCCGAAGATCGCCCGGTCCCGCTCGGGAAGGGCACGAAAGGCGCGACGCATCCGCCGCAGTCGAAACCAGCGCATCATTGCCCCGCCTCGTCGTTTGAGACGAACCCAAGGAGGTGATCGGCCGCCTTGCTGGCAGCGCTCGCCGCCCGGAAGATTGCCTTTTCATCCTCGCGCAACACCGCCAGCCAGCTACCGACATAATCGGCGTGCCGCACGGTCGGCCGGATCGCCAACGACGCGCAGGTGAACGCGCTGGTCATCTCGGCGACCAGCTCTTCCCGACTATAGGCCGCGCTGCCGAATTCGCCCGACTGGTCGCGATCCAGCCGCGAACGATGCCCGGTCCAGTGCCCCAGCTCGTGCAGCACGGTGCGATACCAGTTGATGCGGTCGTAAAAGGCCAGCTGCGGGGGCACCGCGACATAGTCGCCGCCGGGGCTATAATAGGCCTCGCCGCCACCGATCCGGATATCGGCACCACATGCTTCCATCACCGCGTGCGCGGCGGGAATGCGGTCGGCCTCGGGCACCGGCGCGGCCTGCTCCACCGCCGCCAACCGCTCCGGCAGCCCCTCGCACTGGTCGACGTTGAACACGGTGAAGCGCTTGAGAAATGCCAGCTGCCGCGCCTCGCGATCCTCGTCCCGCGCTCGCTCGGCCTCGTCCTTCGGCGTGAAGCGATCCGCGTAGCAGATCGTCGTCCCCCGCTCGCCGCGCCGCACGCTGCCGCCGGCTGCCTGGGCCTGCCGAAAGGTCAGCCAGCGCTGCGAGGCATAGCGCCCCTCGATGACCGCCGCCCAGAGGA
>NZ_BCTR01000141.1 GCF_002091475.1 Sphingomonas azotifigens NBRC 15497 | reverse complement strand
GGACCAGCCCGCGCATTTCGGCGCGGGCCAGCGCCAGCTTGCGATGCTGCTCGTCCATGCCATGGCCACGGCTGACGTCGAGCTTTACCGTTGCGCGTTCCAGCCGCGCTTCGGTATCGATCATGTCGCGGCTGGTGAAGCGATCATCGCCGCGTCCATCTTTGCCGAGGTTTACCAGTTCGGGCGCTGCGCGCACCGCTGCCATCACCTGATCGAACTGCTCTTTCCCTTCGCTGTGACGATGGACGAACATCGCCAGATCGCGGGTGGTGAAGGTCGCCTGAGTGCGCGTGATCGCATCCAGCGCCAGCGCGGGGTTGGCGAGCAGCTTCTCGCCGTTGGCCCGCGCAATCTTGTGATGCTCTTCCAAGCGCTCGGAGGCGAGCCCCTGCTCCGCCATCCGCGCCGCCGCCGGGCCGATCTTGTGCTGGGGCTCCAGCTCGATGCCCTGCGCTTCCAGCGAACGATGATCAACGCGCGCGTCGATGTCGAGTTCGGCCAATCGCGCATTGACGTGCCCTGCCCAGCGCTCACGCCATTTTTCCAGAAGGTCGGTGCGGTTCCAGTGGCGGTTCTTCTTACCGAACCCATCGGCATCGACCTCGCGCAATGCCAGCATGACATGCGCGTGCGGCTTCGCTTCGCCATCGGCGGTGATATCCCAATGCACATTGAGATCGGCGACCATGCCGCGGTCCACGAACTCGGCCTGCACAAACTCCCGCGCCAGCCGAATGCCCTCGGCCTGATTCAGCTCGCGCGGGATCGCGAATTCGATTTCGCGGGCAAGCTGCGCGTCCTTGCGCAACTCGACGGCTTCGACCGCATTCCACAGCTTCTCTTGGTCGGCGAGATGCTCGGGCGCGCCGTCCGGCAGCAGCACTTCGGAATGCACGACGCCGGCCTTGTTCGAGAAATCATGATGCCGGTCGAGCCGCCGATCATGCAGCCGCGAGGCCGAGCGATAGGCAGCGGCGGCCAGCGCCGACGATCCGG
>NZ_BCTR01000140.1 GCF_002091475.1 Sphingomonas azotifigens NBRC 15497 | reverse complement strand
GATGTGAAGCGGGCGGGTTCGAGCTGCCAAGCCTTGCAGATGGCTTCGTAGGGTGTCAGGCCTCGAAGTGTCTTCAATCTGCGGCCGAAGTTGTAGGCGGCGACGAAGTCGGCGAGGTGCTGCCGCAGCTGGTCGTGGCTGTTGTAGTGGTAGCGCTTGACGGTCGCTTCCTTGATGGTGCGGTTCATCCGTTCGACCTGACCGTTGGTCCAAGGATGCTTCGGTTTGGTGAGGCGGTGTTCGATATCGTTCTCGGCGCAGGCGAGCTCGAACGCGTGGGCACGGAAGAGCTCACCGTTGGCGATGGCTTCCTTGATCAGCGGCACGGCCGAACCGCCGGCGCCGGGCGTTGTGAAGTGGATGCCGTTGTCGGTGAGGACGGTATGTACCTTGTATGGCACTGCCGCGATGAGGTGCCGCAGGAAGTCTCCCGACACGCGGGTGGTGGCTTTCTCGTGCAGTTCGACGAAGACGAACTTCGAGGTTCGGTCAATCGCGACAAACAGGTGAAGCTTGCCTTGTTCGGTGCGAACCTCGGCGATGTCGATGTGGAAGTAGCCGATCGGGTAGCTCTTGAATTTCCGCTTGGCGGTCTTTTCGCCCTCGATCTCGGGCAGCCGCGATATGCCATGGCGTTGGAGGCAGCGGTGCAGCGACGAGCGGGTCAGGTGCGGGATCGTCGCCTGGAGCGCGTAGAGGCAATCATCCAGCGGCAGCAGCGTGTGGCGCCGGAATGCGACCACCACCGCCTCGTCCTCGATAGAGAGCGAGGTTGATCTTGGGTCCTTCGGACCCGTTGGCAAATCGGCCGTGGAGGTCCGCTTCTTCCACTTCGCCACCGTTTTCTGGTTGATGCCGTGGCGCTTGGCGAGAGCCCTCAGGCTCTCTTGACTATGCTGTATCGCTCGACGGACCGCCTCAGTCGTCGTGGCGCTCCCATGGAGAACCTGGCCCATAGTGCCTCCTTCCACTCGCCTGTGAAGAATGCACCATCAAAGTCCGGGATCAAACA
>NZ_BCTR01000139.1 GCF_002091475.1 Sphingomonas azotifigens NBRC 15497 | reverse complement strand
TGTCGTCGGCATCGGATCGCCGCACGCCGCGATCGGCACCGCTGCCGTTGCCGTCACGGTCAACGCGCTCGCCAGCCTTCTCGGCCATGCCCGGGCCGGACGCGTGAAATGGCGATGCGCCGGCGTCTTCGCAGTCTCGGGCATGATCGGGGCGGCATTGGGCGCCGAACTCGGCAAGGCGTTCGACGGCAAGCGGCTGCTTGTCCTGTTCGGGCTGCTGATGATCGGCGTCGGCCTGTCCATGCTACGCAAGCGCCGCGCAACCGAGGCTCCCGACGTCCGCCTCACCCGCAGCAGCGCCGCGACGCTGCTGCCCCGGCTTGTACCGATTGGCCTCGCCGTCGGGCTGGCGGCTGGCTTCTTCGGGATCGGCGGCGGATTTCTGATCGTGCCCGGGCTGATCCTCGCGACGGCCATGCCCCTCCCCTTCGCGATCGGCACATCGCTGGTCGTGGTGAGCGCGCTCGGTCTCACGACGGCGACCTCCTACGCCCTGTCCGGTCTGGTCGACTGGAGCGTAACGGCGGTGCTGATCATGGGCGGGGTTGGCGGGACGCTGGCAGGAATATCGCTGGGCAAAATGCTCGGCGCCAGGAAGGGACTGTTAGAACGTGGATTCGCTGCCGTCGTGATCAGTGTTGGCGGCTACGTCATCGCCTCAGTGTTATAAAATTCGCTCCCCAGTCTAATACAGAAGCAGTGTCCCGCAAATAATTTACCATGCATATAGGAAAAATACTTCCCAGGCACAAAGCAAAAAATACTTAAGATCCGCTGACGCGATGGATAAAAACCTAAACTTCGCCGTATCATCGGTCAGATCCAACCCACCAAAATGCACGCGCGCTGCCTCGATGCACGCGCGCACGTTGACCGAAGCGCGTCGGGCTTCGTCGCCTGCCTATCCGTCATGACCGGCGCACTCGCGACAGCGGAGAGTGGCGTGTTCCTGTTGACTCAGGCCGCGATAGAGACGCTGCCGTTGCCAGGCCGATCGCCAAACGACGCATTCTGGTCGAGGCTGCCGAGCGATCATGGGACATCTCCGACGTTCGTAGTTGCCCAACCCGAT
>NZ_BCTR01000138.1 GCF_002091475.1 Sphingomonas azotifigens NBRC 15497 | reverse complement strand
CGGCGCGCGCCATGGGTGCCGATCGCGGCATCCTGATCCAGACCGACGAGGACGTGGAGCCGCTGGCGGTGGCCAAGCTGCTCGCCAAGGTCGCGGAAGAGGAACAGCCCGGGCTGATCATCCTCGGCAAGCAGGCGATCGACGACGATTCGAACCAGACCGGCCAGATGCTTGGCCAGCTGCTCGGCTGGGCGCAGGGCACCTTCGCCTCGAAGGTCGAGATCGCCGGCGAGCGCGTGAAGGTCACGCGCGAGATCGACGGCGGCCTCGAGACCGTCGACCTCAAGCTGCCGGCGATCGTCACCACCGATCTCCGCCTCAACGAGCCGCGCTATGCGACGCTGCCCAACATCATGAAGGCGAAGACCAAGCCGGTCGCGAAGAAGACCGTGGCCGACTATGGCGTCGACGTTACCCCGCGCCTCAAGACGCTCAAGGTTGTCGAGCCGGCCAAGCGCCAGGCGGGCATCAAGGTGGGGTCGGTCGACGAACTGGTCGAGAAGCTCAAGGGCATGGGAGTCGCGTGATGAAAACGCTGGTTTGGGTCGAACACGACCATCAGAGCGTCAAGGACGCGACGCTCTCCACCGTGACCGCGGCGGCGAAGCTGGGTGAAGTCCATCTGCTCGTTGCCGGCAAGGGCGTCTCGGCCGTCGCCGAAGCGGCGGCGCAGATCGCCGGTGTCGGCAAGGTCCATGTCGCCGACGATGCTGCGTACGAGCATTTCCTCGCCGAAAATGTCGCGCCCTTGGTCGTCCAGCTGATGGACAGCCATGACGCGGTGCTGTTCCCGGCGACCACCACGGGCAAGAACGTGGCGCCGCGCGTCGCCGCCGCGCTCGACGTGATGCAGCTCTCGGACATCCTGTCGGTCGAGGGTGCGGACACCTTCACCCGTCCGATCTATGCCGGCAACGCCATCGCCACCGTGCAGACCAGCGACAAGAAGCTGGTGATCACCGTGCGCGGCACCGCCTTCGACAAGGCAGCGGCGACCGGCGGCAGCGGCACGGTGGAAGCCGTCGCAGCCGCGGGCGACAAGGGTCTCTCCACCTTCGTCGGTGCCGAGATCGCCGCGTCGGAGCGGCCGGAGCTGACCAGCGCCAAGATCATCGTTTCGGGCGGCCGT
>NZ_BCTR01000137.1 GCF_002091475.1 Sphingomonas azotifigens NBRC 15497 | reverse complement strand
CCGCGCGCGCCATGGGCGCCGATCGCGGCATTCTGATCCAGACCGACGATGAGGTTGAGCCGCTGGCCGTCGCCAAGCTGCTCGCCAAGGTGGCGGAAGAGGAACAGCCCGGGCTGATCATCCTCGGCAAGCAGGCGATCGACGACGATTCGAACCAGACCGGCCAGATGCTCGCCGCGCTGCTCGGCTGGGCGCAGGGCACCTTCGCCTCGAAGGTCGAGCTCGACGGCGAGCGCGTGAAGGTCACCCGCGAAATCGACGGCGGCCTCGAGACCGTGGACCTCAAGCTGCCGGCGATCGTCACCACCGACCTCCGCCTCAACGAGCCGCGCTACGCGACGCTGCCGAACATCATGAAGGCGAAGACCAAGCCGGTCGCGAAGAAGACCGTCGCCGATTACGGCGTCGACGTCACCCCGCGCCTCAAGACGCTGAAGGTCGTCGAGCCGGCAAAGCGCCAGGCGGGCATCAAGGTGGGCTCGGTCGACGAACTGGTCGAGAAGCTCAAGGGCATGGGAGTCGCGTGATGAAGACGCTGGTTTGGGTCGAACACGACCATCAGAGCGTCAAGGACGCGACGCTCTCCACCGTCACCGCGGCGGCAAAGCTGGGCGAAGTCCATCTGCTCGTTGCCGGCAAGGGCGTCTCGGCGGTGGCCGAGGCCGCCGCGCAGATCGAAGGCGTGGGCAAGGTCCATGTCGCCGACGACGCGGCCTATGAGCATTTCCTCGCCGAGAATGTCGCGCCGCTCGTCGTCCAGCTGATGGACAGCCATGACGCAGTCCTCTTCCCGGCGACCACCACGGGCAAGAACGTGGCGCCGCGCGTTGCCGCCGCGCTCGACGTGATGCAGATCTCGGACATCCTCTCGGTCGAGGGTGCGGACACCTTCACCCGGCCGATCTATGCCGGCAACGCGATCGCCACGGTGCAGACCAGCGATAGCAAGCTGGTGATCACCGTGCGCGGCACCGCCTTCGACAAGGCGGCGGCCACCGGCGGCAGCGGCACGGTGGAAGCCGTCCCAGTTGCGGGCGACAAGGGTCTCTCGACCTTCGTCGGCTCGGAGATCGCGACCTCGGAGCGTCCGGAACTGACCAGCGCCAAGATCATCGTCTCGGGCGGCCGC
>NZ_BCTR01000136.1 GCF_002091475.1 Sphingomonas azotifigens NBRC 15497 | reverse complement strand
GACCTTCTCATTATCGTCAACAACAACAAGCTCACCGATCGCGCCCAGTTTTGGACGACCGCCGACGACCGGCTCAACCGCGAACTGGGGATCACAAAGACGCTTCGAACGCCGGTAAATTTCATCGTTCACACCCTGCAGGAGGTGAACGATGGCTTGGCGCACGGGCGCTATTTCTTCATGGATGTCGCTCGCGACGGTATCGCGTTGTACCAGAGCGATGACACCGAATTACATCAGCCCAAGCCTAAGACGCCGAAGCAGGCGTTGGCCATGGCGCAGGAGTATTTCGGAGAATGGTTTCCAACAGCAGCCGGGTTCAAACGGAATGCTGGGTACGCTGAGCGTGATGGTGACCTAAAGCTGGCCGCTTTCTTGCTGCACCAGACGGCTGAACGCCTCTACCACTGCGTGCTTCTGGTCTGCACTTTCTACACCCCCCACGTGCATAATCTGGGCTTCCTCCGCACCCAGGCGGAGCGCATCGACCCGCGTCTGGTCGATGCCTGGCCGCGTGACCAGCGCACCGATCGTGCCCGCTTCGAGAAGCTGAAAGAGGCCTATGTGAAGGCGCGCTATTCGAAGCACTACCGCATCAGCGAGGAAGAACTGGCGTGGCTCGGCGAGCGTGTCGAGGCACTTGGTCAGGCGGTGCAGGTGATTTGCGAAGAGCGGATTGCGGCACTGGAACGCAGCGCTGCCGCCTGACCTAGGCGGCGATCTTCCCGGCGTCCGCGAACGACAATTCGCGCTGCAACTGCGGCGCTTCGCTGCGTTCGGCGCAGCGCATGTCGCGGGCGATCGCGACGCTGATCCACTCGATTTTCCACGCCAGATCGAGCACGTCGCCGCGCTCCGCGCGGCTGATTGTAGCGATACCGGCGCCCTCGACGGCGACCAAAAATCGGCACTCGTCGACCCAATTATCGAAGCGTCCCTGCACCAGCGTGCCGTCCGAAATCGCGATGGTAAAGCCCTCGTCGAGCGCCCGCGCGGACAGGAAAATCTCGTCCTCGACGTCACCGGAAAGCTTCAGCCGGCCATTCTCCAGTGGTTCGATTCTGATCGACATATCGGGCTCTTTCTGGCGACTCGGAAGGGCTGTGATGATAGAACGTAATAGGAACAATCGAAAGGCGCGCAGGG
>NZ_BCTR01000135.1 GCF_002091475.1 Sphingomonas azotifigens NBRC 15497 | reverse complement strand
TTCCTCGTACGCTCGCGACGCTTCACGACCCAGGCTCGCCTGTCATTCCGCGCCCGTTGCGCCTCCAGCCGGTGTCGCGTCGCCGTCAGCTGCCGCAGCCGATGCCGCACGCGAACGAGCGCGCCCACGAGCGTTGCCCTGCCGATGAAAGAAGGTCGCGCCACGCTGGCGCCAGTCCTCCCGTGCGATCATGTCGGACGCGTTGACAGCGGCGAGCAGCGCGCCCGCCAGCTGGTCGACTGGAAGTGCATCGGCACCGGTCGCGACGACCAGCTCGCCGAGCTGCTGGAGCTTGGCCTGTTTGAGCTCTCGCGCCTTGCTGTCGAGCGCCTTCAGCTCCGAATCAAAGTCCCGTGGCTTGCGCATCGAAACCTCCGTAATTGATGGGTGATGTTCTTTGATTTAGGAACTGCATCGATCAGCGCAAATGCCGTGAAACTTCTTGGGATGATCACGTCGTGAAAAAGATGAAATCTTTTGAGGGCGCGCTTATACGTCGTGCCGACGTCGCTTGTTTCAGTGTACATGAAACGTCGCTATGGCGATCTACCATTTCTCGGCCAAGATCATCAGCCGCGCCAGCGGATCGTCGGCGCTGGCCGCTGCTGCCTATCGTTCCGCTTCGCGGCTCCACGATCAGCGGCTCGATCGGCACCACGACTTCTCGAACAAGGCTGGCGTCGTGCACTCCGAGGTGCTGCTGCCGGACGGCGCGCCTGATCATCTCGCCGATCGGGAAAAGCTGTGGAATGCCGTCGAAGCCGTCGAGCTGCGCAAGGACGCGCAGCTTGCCCGCGAGATCGAATTCGCGATCCCGCGCGAGCTGAACCAGGCAGAGGGCATTCGGCTGGCGCGCGAGTTTGTTCAGGCAGAGTTCGTCAATCGCGGGATGGTCGCCGATCTCAATGTGCATTGGGATGTCGGTGCTGATGGCGAGCCGAAGCCGCACGCGCATGTCATGCTGTCGTTGCGCGAGGTGGACGGCGAGGGCTTCGGCAAGAAGAACCGCGACTGGAACCGCACCGATCTGCTGGAAAAGTGGCGCGAGCGCTGGGCGGGGCACGTCAATGCGCGGCTGGCCGAACTCGACATCGACGCGCGTGTCGATCATCGGTCGCTGGAAGCGCAGGGCATCGATCTCGAACCACAGCACAAGATCGGTCCGGCAGCGGCGCGGATGGCCGACCAGGGTCTCGCGTCCGAACGGCTCGAAGAGCATCACGACATCGCG
>NZ_BCTR01000134.1 GCF_002091475.1 Sphingomonas azotifigens NBRC 15497 | reverse complement strand
GAGGTGGTCCCGCCTATTTGGACAGTTTTGCGGCTGAGCTAAGCTAATCCGGGTTGTCGATCATGCCGCCATTCTGGTCATCAGATCATGGGGGGCATGCCCCCCATGATCTGAAGCGCCGATCCACCCATAGGCCTCCGCCGGGGTTCGCCCGGCTAGCCCTGAGTGGGGTCGCTGTTGATTGTAATAGGTGATCCACCGGCCAAGGCCAGCGCGCAGCTCCGAGCCGGTCTCGAACGCGTGCAGATAGACGCACTCATATTTGAGGGAGCGCCACAGGCGCTCGATGAACACATTGTCCATCCACCGACCCCGGCCGTCCATGCTGATCCGTACCTCGGCGTCGCGCAGCACGCTGGTGAACGCGAAGCTGGTAAACTGGCTGCCCTGATCGGTATTGAAGATCTCAGGCCTTCCGAAGCGCGCCAGCGCTTCCTCCAGCGCCGCGACGCAAAAGCCGGCGTCCATGGTGTTCGAGAGCCGCCATGCCAGCACCTTGCGCGTCGCCCAGTCCATGATCGCGACCAGATACAGGAAGCCCCGGCGCATCGGGATATAGGTCACGTCCGCGCACCAGACGTGGTTCGGTCGCTCGATCGCCAGCTTGCGCAGCAGATAGGGATAGACCCTGTGCTGCGGGTGCGGATCGCTCGTGCGCGGCCGCTGGTAGATCGGCGACAGCCCCATCTTCGCCATCAGCCGCCGCACCCGTCGTCGTCCAACATCATGGCCATTGCGGTGCAAATGCCGGACCATCTGGCGGCTGCCGTACCACGGCATGTCGAGGAACGCCGCATCGATCACCCGCATCAACGCCAGCGTCTCTTCGGTCTCCGGCATTGGCGCGTAATAGTAGCTCGACCGGCTGATCGACAGCAGACGGCATTGCGCCGCGATCGACAGGCAGTGGTGAGCAGGATCAATCCACTCCCGCCTCCGTGCCACGCTCATCGACCGGAGGCCTTCGCTAAAAAATCCCGCTCCACCAGCAACTGCCCAATCTTCGCGTGCAGCTTGTCCACCTCCGCGTCGCTTGCCGCCTTGGCCGCCTCACCGGCACCGGAGAACGTCGCCGACATCCCTTCAATCGCCTGACGCTTCCACGCCGCGATCATCGTGTGATGCACCCCATGCTTCGCAGCCAGTTCCGCCAACGTCATATCGCCACGGATCGCCTCCAGCGCCACCTTCGCCTTAAAATCCGCGCTGTAGCGCTTCCTCGTCGTCTTCATTCCCGTTCGTTCCTCACGTCGGGATTAGCTTAGCAACCTGTCCAGTTTTCCGGGACCACCTCA
>NZ_BCTR01000133.1 GCF_002091475.1 Sphingomonas azotifigens NBRC 15497 | reverse complement strand
CTGAACCGCGCCGGGTTTGCCGGAGGCCATTGGATGTGAGTCACGCCGCCATACCGATCTGGTGTTCGGCAGCATAGTAGTTCGCTTCGGCTTCGGCAGGCGGGATGTTTCCGATGGGTTCGAGCAGCCGGCGATGGTTGAACCAGTCGACCCATTCGAGCGTGGCGTATTCGACGGCTTCGAAGCTGCGCCATGGCCCGCGTCGATGGATGACTTCAGCCTTGTACAGGCCGTTGATCGTCTCGGCCAAGGCATTGTCATAGCTGTCTCCGACGCTGCCGACGGAGGGTTCGATGCCGGCTTCTGCGAGGCGCTCGGTGTATTTGATGGACACGTACTGGCTGCCGCGGTCCGAGTGGTGGACAAGGCCAGCACCTCGCGCAGGACGACGATCGTGCAGCGCCTGCTCGAGCGCGTCGAGGACGAAGCCGGCATGGGCGCTCCGGCTAACACGCCAGCCGACGATCCGCCGGGCGTAGGTGTCGATGACGAACGCCACGTAGACGAACCCCGCCCAGGTCGCCACGTAGGTGAAGTCCGACACCCACAGCATGTTCGGCGCCGGAGCACGGAACTGGCGGTTCACCCTATCGAGCGGGCATGGTGCCGCCTTGTCGCTGAGGGTTGTGCGCACCGGCTTGCCGCGGATCACGCCTGCCAGGCCCATCCTCCGCATCAGGCGGGCAACGGTACATCGGGCGACCTCGAACCCCTCGCGGCGCAGCTGCCGCCAGATCTTGCGGACGCCATAGACGCGGAAATTCTCCTCGAACACGCGGCGCACCTCCGGTCGGAGCACGTCGTCCCGCCGAGCCCGAGCCGACCGCCTGGTCGGCTCCATCCTTCTGGCAACATGGGCATGGTAGGTGGATGGGGCGATCGGCAGCACCCGGCAGATCGGCTCGACCCCGTACACCGCGCGGTGCGCGTCAATGAACGACACCATCACTTCGCTCGGCGGTCGAGCTCCGCCATCGCAAAATAGGCGGACGCCTTGCGAAGGATTTCGTTCGCTTGGCGCAGCTCGCGATTCTCGCGCTCCAAGGCTTTCATTCGCTCCGCGACATCACTGGGCACACCGCCGCGCATGCCGCTGTCCACCTCAGCTTTCTTAACCCATTCGTTGAGCGTCTGCCCGGAACAGCCGATCTTCGCCGCGATCGATACTATCGCCGACCACCGCGACGGGTGATCCTTCTCGTGTTCCAGCACCATCCGCACCGCGCGGGTGCGGACCTCAGGCGAGAACTTGTTCGTCGTCTTGCTCGTCATAGACCCTTCCTCTCAGGAGTTGGGGCCTCCGACAAACCCGGCGCGGTT
>NZ_BCTR01000132.1 GCF_002091475.1 Sphingomonas azotifigens NBRC 15497 | reverse complement strand
CCGCCCTGTGTGGATGGCCTCCGCGATGCAAGGGCGTTTTCAAAGACGACAACGTCAAGTCGGCGGCGTCCGTGTGTCCGGCCTACGTGAGGCGGCTATTGCCGCCGGCCTTGATGAGATCCGCGGATCGGGTCCATAACCAAGCTCACGCGCTCGAAGCGCCGGGCGGCCTGCTGGGTGTCCCGATCTCGTCGATCGACTATCGCGTCATCAACCTCTGTCTGCGCCCTTGCATCACAATCGCCGTTTCCGCAGCGGACCGGCGGTTGCCTCGTTATGCGGGTCGATAGGCCTCCTGTCTTGTGAGCAGCGCCCAGATGATCCGCGCATTCTTGTTCGCCAGGGCGACAGCTGCGACCTTCACTGGCTTGCGTGCGAGCATCTTGCCCAGCCAGCTTTCGTCGTAGCCGTCCTTCTGCTTCGCCCATCGGATCGCAGATGTGGCGCCGACAACCAATAGTCGTCGGATAGCCGGGTCGCCCATCTTCGTTATGCGGCCGAGGCGCGCCTTCCCTCCGCTGGATGTCTGTCGAGGAACCAGACCGAGCCATGCCGCGAAGCCGCGACCCGATCGGAACGCATGGATGTTCGGCACGCTGGCGAGGACCGTACAGGCAGTGATGATGCCGACGCCAGGAATGGTAATGAGCCTGGCGGCATCGGCATCTTCGCGACACCGTTTGCGCATCTGTGCCTCCATGGCATCGAGCTGCTTCGTAAGCCCCACCATCTGATCCGCGAGGATGTTGAGCACCACGCGCACGCTCGCCGGCAGCGCCGCGTCAGGATCGGAGATGCGTTCCATCAACCGGTTGAGGTTCTGCGTTCCTGATGGGACTATGACGCCAAATTCCGCCATGTGACCACGCATGGCGTTGATCAGCTTCACGCGCTGCCGCGCCAGCAGTTCATGTGCGCGTTGCAGAACACGCGCCGCCTGCTGATCGACCGATTTCACCGGCGTCGTGCGCACCGCCGGGCGCGTCACCGCCTCGCAGATAGCTGCGGCGTCGGCGGCATCATTCTTCTGCCGCGCGACATAGGGCTTCACGTAGTTCGGCGGGATCAGGCGCGCGTCGTGGCCTAACTTGCCGATCTCGCGCGCCCAATGATGCGATGTCCCGCATGCTTCCATTCCGACAAGACAGGGTGGCAACTTCGCGAAGAACGGCAACACTTCCTCGCGACGAAGTTTGCGTTGAATAATGGCGTTGCCGACCGCGTCCGCACCATGCACCTGCAACACTCGCTTGCCGATATCGAGCCCGATTGTGGTAACCTCGTTCATGGATGGTCTCCCTCAGGTGAGTCGCTGATGACTGCCGTGGCACTTTGATGCCGGGTGCGGAGGCCATCCACCCCATCAAGCTCGATCAGC
>NZ_BCTR01000131.1 GCF_002091475.1 Sphingomonas azotifigens NBRC 15497 | reverse complement strand
TGCCGCTCGTCTCGGCATCCTTGGCGGACTGGCGGGCGATCTTCTCGGTCTGCGCGGCGTTGTCGGCGTTCTGCTTGATGTTCGCGGCCATCTCTTCCATCGCGGCCGAGGCCTGTTCGGCAGCAGCAGCCTGCTCGGTCGCGCCCTGCGACACCTGTTCCGAGCTCGACGACAGTTCCTGGCTGCCCGACGAAACGTTGGTCGCGGCGACCGTCGAATCCGATACCACGCCGCGCAGACGCTCGACCATGCGGACCAGCGCGTGGCCCAGCACGTCCTTGTCCGAGGCCGGCTTGTGCTGCACGGTCAGGTCGCCGTCGGCGATCTTGTCGGCCAGCGCCGCGCTGACGCGGAGGTTGCCGACCATGGTGTTGACGGTATCGACCAGATCCTTGATCTCGTCGTTGCTGGTGACGGTCACGTCCTGGCTGAGATCGCCGATCGCGACGGCGCTCACCGCGGTCGAGACGCGACGCAGGCCCTGCGAGACGATTCGCGAGATCCAGAAGGCGCCGCCGGCGGCGATCAGCAGGGCGACACCGGCGACCACCCACAGCGTCGTCGCGGCGTTCGCATACAGGACGCTGGTATCCTGATCGGCCTGCTTCATCTGCTGCTTGGAAAGCGCCACGATCTGGCCGGTGATCTCGCTGATCTCAGACGCAATCTCGCGCGAGCGGGTGACCGACAGCTGGCCGGCTTCGGCGTTCTTGTTGGCCAGGCCCAGCGCGCGGACCTGCTCGTTGATCGGCACATAATCGGCAAATTTGCTGCGGACCTGTGCCCATAGCGGCTTGCCCTGCTCGGTTGCGGTTGCGAAGCCCTTCTCGATCAGCGCCTGCGCTTCGTTCCGCGCTTTGATCATGTCCGCGTCGAGTTTGCGCATCAACGCATCATCGTTCGTGAGTGCGAGGTTCTTTTCCTGACGAAGCACGAAGCTGGTCTTGGAATCCAGCGCCTGCGCGAGTTCGAGCCGCTGCGCGGGGCCCGAGATCACGTCGCTGATCGCCTGGTTGAGGGTACCGAGGCGCGAGTTGGCGACGCCGACCACGGCGAGCAGCAACAGGATGAGCACGCCGAAGGTGAGGCCAAGTTTCAACTTGATCGTGGCACGCATGGATGTGGGTCCTTGAGAGGGGGAGCCGGCGGTCAGGCCGCGTGGACGCCGAAGGCGGCGTCTTCGGCGTCGGGCCCGCCATTGTTGAGATCGAGCGCGAAGCCGCTGACGCGGGCCTGCTGGTCAGCGACGCTGTTCGCCTTCGGCCGCGCGGCCGCCGCGCGCTTGGGCGCGGGGGCGGTACGGGCGACCGGGCGGGCATGGCCGCTGCTGCGTTCGACGCGGAAATACGCAATACTGGCCTGAAGCTCTTCGGCTTGT
>NZ_BCTR01000130.1 GCF_002091475.1 Sphingomonas azotifigens NBRC 15497 | reverse complement strand
CTTCCATCGACGCCGAAGCCTGTTCGGCGGCCGCAGCCTGCTCGGTCGCGCCCTGCGAGACCTGCTCGGCACTCGACGACAGTTCCTGGCTGCCCGACGAAACGTTGGTCGCCGCGATCGTCGAGTCGGCGATCACGCCGCGCAGCCGCTCGACCATGCGGACCAGTGCATTGCCCAGCGTGTCGCGCTCCGAAGCGGGCTTGTGCTGCACGGTCAGGTCGCCATCGGCGATCTTGTCCGCCACCGAGGCGGACAGCCGCAGGTTGCCGGTCATGCGTACCATCGCATGGCCCAGCACGTCCTTGTCGGACAGCGGCTGATGATCGGCGCTGAGGTCCCCGGCGGCGATGCGGTCCGCCAGCGCGGCGCTGTCGCGCAGATTTTGGGTCATCCGGTTGACGGTGGTAACGAGATCCTTGATCTCGTCGTTGCTCGTCACCTCGACGCGCTGGTCGAGATCGCCGATGGCGACGGCATCGACTGCCTGTGCGATGCGGCGCAGCCCTGTCGATACGATCCGCGCGATCCAGAGCGCGCCGCCGATGGCGAGCAGCAGCGCAAGCCCGGCAACGACGTAGAGGGTCGTCGCCGCGCTGGCGTAGAGTGCGGTGGTATCGCGATCGGCCTGTTCCATCTGCTGGCGCGACAGGGCGACGATCTGGCCGACAAGGTTGCTGATCGTGCCGGCGATTTCGCGCGACCGGGTGATCGACAGCTTCCCGGCTTCGGCATTGCGATTGGCCAGTGCCAGCGCGCGGACTTGGTCGTTCACCGGCACATATTCGGTGAACTTGGCGTCGACCTGCATCCACAGCGGCTTGCCGTTTTCGGTCGCGGTGGCGAGCCCCTTGGCGATCAGCGCCTGGGTCTCGCCGCGTGCCTTCATCAGATCGGCGTCGAACGCGCGGGTGTCGGCGGCGTCCTCGGTCAGCGCCATGTTCTTTTCCTGGCGCAGGATGTAGCTGACCTTGGCGTCGACGCTCTGTGCGATCTCCAGCCGCTTGGCCGGGCCGGAGATGACGTCGCTGGTCGCTGCGCTCAGAATGCCGAGCCGGCTGTTGGCGACCCCGACGACGACGATCAGCAGTGCGATCAGCACCCCGAACGTCAGGCCTAGCTTCATCTTGATGGTGGCACGCATGGGAATTCCCTTAACTGGCGATCAGGCGGCTTCTGGAAATCAGGCCGCGTGGACCGCGAAGGCGGCGTCGTCCGCATCGGGACCGCCATTGTTCAGATCGAGTGCAAACCCGGCCACGCGCGCCTGCTGGTCGGCGACGCTGTTGGGGCGCGGGCGCGGTGCCGGCTTGGCGGCCGGACGGCGGAGGGCCGGGCGGGCCGTTGCTGTCGGGCGCACGCGGGTCTGCTGCTCCTCGACGCGGAAATAGGCGATGCTGGCCTGAAGCTCCTCGGCCT
>NZ_BCTR01000129.1 GCF_002091475.1 Sphingomonas azotifigens NBRC 15497 | reverse complement strand
GATGGAGGCATGCCCATGGCGGTGCCTCCATCTGGAAGGCGCGGTTGCCGGAACGCCAGCATTTCTGCGCCCCTCCGGTCCTCCGGAATGGAGGCCCTTGAAGGGCTGCGCTGGCGCACCCTCATCTGGCGCTTTCCAGCATGGGACAGCGTCATGGCCGAGGATTCATTCGAGCTATGGTTGGGGCGGGTCGGCGCGGATCGACCGTTCGCGCACCAGCTTCGCAAGGCGACCAATCTGGCCGGCGGCGCAGCGCGGTCTTCGGCCGCGCGCGCCCGGTATTTCGACGGCAGCAGGATCGGGCGCGGTTCGGGCGTCGGCCGGGTGCTTGGGGCATCCGATCGTTTCGCCGGAATTCGCGCGCGCCGCGTCGTCGTGAAGGCGCGCTTCGTGAAGCTGGCGGGGAAGGGGACAAAGGGCGCTGTCGCGCACCTTCGCTATCTCCAGCGCGACGGCACCACCCGCGAGGGCGAACGTGGCACGCTCTATGCTGCTGACCATGATGTCGCCGACGGCAAGGCGTTCCTCGAACGCGGTGCTAGTGATCGGCACCAGTTTCGCTTCATCGTCGCACCCGAAGACGGCGCGCAGTACGAAGACCTCAAGCCGCTGGTGCGGCGTTGGATGGTGCAGGTCGAGCAGGACCTCGGCACGAAGCTCGACTGGGTGGCCGTCGACCATTTCAACACCGGTCATCCGCATGCCCATGTGCTGGTACGTGGGATCGACGATCGCGGCCAGGATCTGATCATCGCCCGCGAATACATCAGCCAAGGGCTCGCCGCGCGGGCAGCCGAGCTGGTCAATCTCGACCTTGGACCGCGTACCGACCGGGAGATTTTCGAGTGCCGCCAGCGAGAGGTCGGCCAGGAACGGTTCACCAGCATCGACCGCACGCTGCTGCTCGCGCGCGAGACCGACGGGATGGTGTCGTCCTGGCATGGCGATAGCGTCGAGCAGGGACTGCGTGCGGCGCGCCTCGGCACGCTGGTGCGCATGGGACTGGCGAGCGACGAAGGCAAAGGTCGCTACCGGCTCGCCGACGATCTGGAACCGACGCTGCGCGCCATGGGCCGGCGCGGCGACATCATCGCGACGATGCACGCGCAACTGAAGGCGCGGGCGCCCGAGGTGCATCCGCAGGATTATGCGATCTATGACCCGGTCGAGGGCAAGCCGCTCATCGGCCGCGTAGTGGCCGCCGGACTGGCCGACGAGCATCGCGACCGCCACTATCTGATCGTCGCGGGGACGGACGGGCGCAGCCACTATGTCGAACTGGGCGATCGGTCGCTCTCGGAAGTGAGCGACCACCCCCAAGTCGTGCGGGTGACGCCGGTCGTCGCAGGCATCCGTGACGTCGACCGGACGGTGGCCGAGGTCGCTGCCGCCAATAGCGGCATCTACAGCGTCGACCGGCACCTGCGCCATGACGCCAGTGCCAGCCAGCGCTTCGCCGAAGCCCATGTCCGGCGGCTGGAAGCGCTGCGACGGGGAGGGGGCGAGGTCGAGCGCATACCGGACGGCAGCTGGAAGATC
>NZ_BCTR01000128.1 GCF_002091475.1 Sphingomonas azotifigens NBRC 15497 | reverse complement strand
TTGGCGTTGCCCGCGAAGCTTGGGAGAGCGCCGGCTATCAGGTGCAGGGGCTGGCGCTGTCCGGCATCGCCGCCGAGAATCTGGAGAGCGGCTCAGGCATCGCGTCGCGCACCATCGCCAGCATGGAGCATCAATGGGCGCAGGGGCGCGAACTGCTGACCGACAGGTCGATCCTCGTCATCGACGAAGCCGGCATGATCGGCTCGCGTCAGATGGAGCGGGTGATTGCCGAAGCCGAAAAGCGCCACGCCAAGGTGGTGCTGATCGGCGACCCCGAACAGTTGCAGGCGATCGAAGCCGGCGCAGCATTCCGCTCGGTAGCCGAACGGCATGGCGCGATCGAGATCACCGACATTCGCCGGCAGCGCGAAGACTGGCAGCGGTTGGCGACGCGGCAGCTCGCTACCGGCCGCACGGCCGAGGCGCTGGAGGCCTATGCCCAAGCCGGCATGGTCGTCGACTCCGAGACGCGAGTCGAAGCCAGATCGGCGCTGATCGAGCGCTGGGATCGCGAGCGAAACGCCGATCCGGCGACCTCGCGCATGATTCTGACCCACACCAACCAGGAATGCGATGAACTGAATGCGCAGGCCCGGGATGCGATGAAACGCAGTGGGGCATTAGATGCTGATGTTGCTGTCGAAACCACGCACGGAGAACGCTTGTTCGGGGCTGGCGACAGGGTCATGTTCCTACGCAACGAACGCAGCCTCGGTGTGAAGAATGGCAGTCTCGGCACCATCGAACAGGTCGATCATGCCCGCATGGCGGTGCGGCTCGACGATGGTCGCCGGGTCGCCTTCGACCACAAGAACTATGGCGACGTCGCCCATGGCTATGCCGCTACGATCCACAAGGCGCAGGGTGTCACCGTCGACCGGGTGCACGTGCTGGCGACGCCGGGACTGGACCGGCACGCCGCTTATGTCGCGCTGTCGCGCCACCGCGATGCCGTGCAGCTCCATTATGGTCGTGATGATTTCGCCGACCAGGGCAAGCTTGCCCGCACGCTGTCGCGCGATCGGCCGAAGGACAATGCGCTCGACTATGATGCTGCTGCCGACCGCTTCGCTTCGCGGCGCGGCGTCGAACGGTCGCGCATCCTCGATACGCTTGCAAGGGAGCCGCTCGCCGAACCCCAGCGTAGCGCGCTTGCACCAGCACGGCGCCGCGGCATGTTCGACGGATTGCGGCTGTCCATCCCCGAGCCCGAACGTGCGCCAACCAAGCTGCGCTTCAATGGGCTCAAGCTATCGATGCCGGCGACTGCGCCCGAGGCATCCGCAACCCAGAAGCTGGAGCGGGCGGTCGAAGGCTATGCGCGTGCCCTGCAGGATGCAGGCCGCATGACCGGCCAGGGCCGTGCGCCGCTCGAAGTGCAGAAGGCGGCGCTTGCGCGCGCCGCTGAGGTGATCAACGCGCTGCATCCCCACGCCGCACACGATCTCGATATGGCGTTCGAACGAACGCCGGGACTGGTCAGCGAAGCGGCCAATGGCCGCACCGCCAACGCCATTCGCCAGATGCAGCTGGAGGCGGAGGTGCGCACCAATCCC
>NZ_BCTR01000127.1 GCF_002091475.1 Sphingomonas azotifigens NBRC 15497 | reverse complement strand
GAGGCTGTGTAAAAACGCTGTTCCGTGGTATAGTTTTCCGTGATGTCGGGAGGATTCTCGATGGGCCGTTTCGTGGAAGAACAAGACCGTCGCCAGGATTTTCTTCTGCCGGCGTCGCTCGATGATTATGTCGCCGAAGATAATCCGGTTCGGGTCGTCGAGGCCTTCATCGACGAGCTGGATCTGGTGGCAATTGGCTTTGCCGGGGCGACGCCGGCGCATACCGGGCGCCCGGCCTATCATCCTTCGACGATGCTCAAGATCTACCTTTACGGCTATCTCAACCGGATCCAGTCGAGCCGGCGGCTGGAGCGCGAAGCCCAGCGCAATATCGAACTGATGTGGCTGACGGGTCGATTGGCACCGGACTTCAAGACGATCGCGAATTTTCGACGGGACAATGGTGCGGCGATCCGGGCGGTCTGCAGCCAGTTCGTGGTGCTGTGCCGACAGCTGAGCCTGTTCGGACAGGCGACCGTCGCGATCGACGGCAGCAAGTTCAAAGCGGTGAACAACCGGGATCGCAACTACACAGAACACAAGGCGGCCAAGCGGATCGAGCAGGTCGAGGCCAGCATCGAGCGCTACCTTGCGGCCCTTGATCGCGCCGATCGTGAGACCAGCGACGTTCCGCAAGCGCGGGTCGAACAGATCCGCGAGAAGATCGCGGGCTTGCGCGGCCAGATGCGGTTCCTGAAGGAAATGGCCGCACAGGTCGAAGCGGCGCCCGATCGTCAGGTGTCGCTGACCGATCCGGACGCCAGGTCGATGAACAGCAGTGGTCGCGGTACCGGCATTGTCGGCTACAACCTGCAGGCAGCGGTCGACGCCGAACATCACCTCATTGTCGCGCACGAAGTGGTGAACGAGGGCAATGACCGGGCGCAACTCGCGCCGATGAGCCGGCAAGCGCAAGCTGCCATTGCCGCAGCCGAGATCACCGTCCTGGCGGATCGCGGCTATATGAACGGCGAACAGGTACTGGAATGCGAAGGCACCGGCATTTTGCCCTGCGTGCCCAGAACCGACACGTCCGGCAAGGCGCAGCGCGGTTTATTCACCAAGGCCGACTTCGTGTACGACGCCGACCACGACCATTATACATGCCCGGCTGGGGAGCATCTGACCAAGGCGCGTGCGCGGTCCGATCATCATGGGGACATCGACCATTACCGCAACCTGAGCGCCTGCCAGAGCTGCATTCTGCGACCGCGCTGTACCACTGAATATGTGAAGCGCGTCAAACGATGGAAGCATGAGGCGGTCATCGATGCCATGCAAAGGCGGCTCGATCTGTTACCCAATGCCATGGGTATCCGGCGCCGGACCGTCGAGCATGTCTTTGGCACGCTCAAATCCTGGATGGGCAGCACCCATTTTCTGACCAAGACGCTCAAGAACGTCAGAACCGAGATGAGTTTCTGCGTGCTGGCCTACAATATGAAGCGAATGATCCAGATCATGGGCATTCAACCGCTCATTGCAGCGATCCGCACCTGAAAGCCCGGTGCGAAGGCCTGGCAATCCATAACCGCGGCCTTCTGAGCCCCACCCCGCGCGCCTTCCACCCAGCGAGCGTTTCTACACAGCCTCGGTCGACTGCTGCC
>NZ_BCTR01000126.1 GCF_002091475.1 Sphingomonas azotifigens NBRC 15497 | reverse complement strand
CGGCTGGGTCGACGAGCCACATACCGCCAAAGGCTATCAGTCGGACTTCGACCTTCTGGTGATCGTCAACAGCGACAAACTTACCGATCGGGTGGAGTTCTGGGCGACGGCCGAGGATCGGCTCAACCGCGAACTGGCAATCACCAAGACGCTACGCACCCCCGTCAATTTCATCGTGCACACCCTGCAGGAGGTGAACGATGGGCTGGCGCACGGGCGGTACTTCTTCATGGACGTCGCCCGCGACGGCATCGCGCTCTACGAGAGCGATCCGAGCGAACTGCACAAGCCGAAGCCCAAGACGCCGCCGCAGGCAGTGGCGATGGCCCGAGAGTATTTTGAAGAATGGCTGCCGGCTGCGATGTCACGCTTCAAGCTAGCGCGGTATGCCATGGCAGAAGGCCTCAACAAGGACGCGGCTTTCGACCTTCATCAGACCGCCGAGCGCTTGTATCACTGCGTGCTGCTAGTCTGCACCTTCTACACGCCCCACGTGCATAATTTGGCCTTCCTGCGTACCCAGGCAGAGCGCATCGACCCGAGGCTGATTGACGCTTGGCCGCGTGACCAGCGCATCGACCGGTCGCGGTTCGAGAAGCTGAAGGAAGCCTATGTGAAGGCGCGCTATTCGAAGCATTATCGCATCAGCGCCGAGGAACTGACGTGGCTGGGCGAGCGCGTCGAAGTGCTGGGGCAGGCGGTGCAGGTGATCTGCGAAGAGCGCATCGCGGCGCTGGAGCAAGCTGCCGCCGCATGATGGCGCCAGTCGCTGGACAGGTTGATGGCCCGCACCTAGAGGGCACGCCCCTTTTCATACGGAGAACACGTCCATGAACAATGCCGATCTCGCCGACCGCGTTTCCGAAGCGCATAGCCTTAGCAAGGTCGACGCGCGCAAGCTGGTCGACGGCATTTTCGCCGCCATCACCGAGGCGGCAGCGGCCGGCGAGGAAGTGTCGCTGAACGGCTTCGGTAAGTTCAAGGTCAAGGAAAGCGCTGCCCGCGAGGGCCGCAATCCTTCCACCGGCGAGGCGATCCAGATTGCAGCGTCGAAGAAGCTCGCCTTCACGCCCGCCAAGGCCGTGAAGGACAAGCTCAACGGCTGATGGGGATCGAGGCCGTCCGCGCCTTTCTGGAGGCGCGGGCAGCCGACATTTCGATCATCGAACAGGCTTAGAGCACCGCAACGGTGCTCTAAGCTGCCGCCACGCTTGGTGTGCTGCCGGGGCAGATCGGCAAGACGCTCTCGCTGAGCGTCGGCGAAGCGGTGGTGCTGGTCGTAGCAGCCGGTGATTACCGGCTCGACAATCGCAAGGTGAAGGACGCGCTGGGCAGTCGTCCGCACATGCTTGGCTCCGAGGAAGTCGAGCAGCTGACCGGCCACCCGGTGGGCGGCGTCTGCCCGTTCGGATTGCCGACGCCACTGCCGATCTATTGCGACATTTCACTGCGCAAGTTCGATACCGTCTATCCCGCAGCTGGATCGCGCACCGCATCCGTGCAGATCACGCCCGCGGGGCTCGCGGAACTGGTCGGCGCGACCTGGGCTGATCTCTGCTCGCTGCCGTCATAGTTCTGCGGTACTGTCGGCGAAAGCACGCCGCCCGCGCCGTCGCCAAAGTGTCAGCGCCTGGTCGCGATGTTCGCCCTGCAAAGTTGCCGCTGCCTCGATCATCACACCGAACAATACGGCGCGATCATCATCGGTAAGTTCGACGAGTCCGGCTTTCGCGACCAGT
>NZ_BCTR01000125.1 GCF_002091475.1 Sphingomonas azotifigens NBRC 15497 | reverse complement strand
GCCCGTTCTGGAATCCCTCCACCCCCAACCCCTCCTCCCAGGAGGAGGGGCTTACGTAGGGCTTCCCCCTCGCCCCCATCCCCATTCCCCAGTACAACCGGAACCCATGACCGAACCCACCACCACTCAATCCTGCGGCGTCGTCGCGATCCTCGGCGCACCGAATGCCGGCAAGTCGACGCTGGTCAATGCCCTGGTCGGCCAGAAGGTCGCCATCGTCAGCCCCAAGGCCCAGACCACCCGCGCCCGCGTGATGGGCATCGCCATCGAGGGCGACACCCAGATCATCCTCGTCGACACCCCCGGCATCTTCGAGCCCGAGCGCCGGCTCGATCGCGCGATGGTTGCCGCCGCCTGGGACGGCACCGACGGCGCCGACCTCGTCGCGCTGGTCGTTGACGGCAAGGGCGGCATCGGCCCCAAGGTCCATGCGGTGATCGACAGCCTGCGCGGCCTTAAGGGGCGCAAGATCCTGATCCTCAACAAGGTCGATATCGCCGACAAGCCGCGCCTGCTCGGTCATGCCGCCAAGCTCAACGAAGCGCTGTCGTTCGACGAGACCTATTTCGTCTCGGCCCAGACCGGCGACGGCGTGCCCGAGCTCAAGGCGGCGCTCGCCGGTGCGATGCCCAAGGGCCAATGGCATTTCCCCGAGGACCAGGTCTCCGACGCGACCGACCGCATGCTGGCGGCCGAGGTGACGCGCGAGCAACTCTACCTCCAGCTCCATGCCGAGCTGCCCTATGCCAGCGCGATCGAGACCGAGAAATATAGCGAGCGCGACGACGGATCGGTCGAGATCCACCAGCAGATCCTCGTTGCGCGCGATACCCAGCGCGCGATCGTGCTCGGTAAGGGCGGCCAGCGGCTCAAGGAAATCGGCAGCCGCGCCCGCGCCGAGCTGTCGAAACTGCTCGGCGTGCCGGTGCACCTGTACCTGCACGTCAAGGTGAACCCGAAGTGGGAAGAGGATCGCGGCCTGTACCGGGAAATTGGGCTCGACTGGGTCGATTGACGCCGAAGCCGGGTCGCTCTGACCGCTGCCCGGCTTCCCGTGCCTCGTCCGATACTATGAGATGGGTACGCCCGGCCCAGGCGACCTGTAAGAGTCGGCGGCGAACCGGGCTGCACAGGTGCGGGCCGGAGTAGCCAGCAGGACCGCGACCATGCTCCCAATGCCGCGCGACATCTTCACCGAACCCGCCGACGTCGATCCCGATACGCTGAACAATCTGGGACCGCTGCGACGACTGGCCGGGCGTTGGCGCGCCCGCAAGGGCGTCGACGTCGCGCCGAAGCCAGACGGTCCCGAACGCCGCGTCTTCCTCGATACCATCGAGTTCCAGCCGATCGACCCGCAGGCCAACGGTCCGCAGCTCTTCTACGGTCTGCGCTACAACGTGCACATCACCACCGAGGAGGAAGACATCACCTTCCACGAGCAGGTCGGCTATTGGCTGTGGGAGCCGGCGACGGGGCTGATCTTGCAGACCGTTGCGATTCCCCGCGGGCAGGTCGCGCTCGCTTCCGGCACCGCGGCGGCCGATGCGGACATGTTCACCGTCTCGGCCAAACGTGGCGAGACCGGCTACGGTATCTGCTCCACGACCTTTCTCGAACAGGCGTTTCGCACCGACAGCTACAGCATCACCATCAGCTTCCACGCCGACGGATCGTGGAGCTACGTCACCGACACCGCGTTGCAGGTCGAGGGGAAACAGGCGCCGTTTGCCCATCAGGACCGAAACACGCTGCACCGTATCGGCAAGGCACGGCCGAACCCATGGGCAGAGATCCTGGCGCGGCGCAAGGCCGGGTAATGACACGCCCGCTTTGGGTCACGCGGTGCCAAGCAGCAGCGTGTAGGCACAAAAAAACCGCCTCAGGATGTCCTGAAGCGGTTTGGTATATCGGTA
>NZ_BCTR01000124.1 GCF_002091475.1 Sphingomonas azotifigens NBRC 15497 | reverse complement strand
CGTAAGTGGGAAAGGCACAGATTCTTGTTCTCGGCGGGTGCCGGCTCTTTCGGTTGTCAGTTCCACATAGGCCGATTGTCAGATCATCTTAGCTCGGAGCGCCAGCGCAACGGCGTGCGCGCGCGTCTTCGCACCGAGGCGACGTTTGGCGCGTTCGACATGGGCGTGGGCAGTTGAGGTCGACACGTCGATCACGCGGGCAATGTCTGCGTCGCTCATTCCCAACGCGACCAAACTCAACGCCTCCTGTTCGCGGGCTGAAAGCCGGCGCGGCGATTGCGCCGGGGTAGCAGGAAACGAGAGGCTTTTTACATAGGCCGCCGTGGCAACGGCCGTGACTTCGGAGCGCTGCGCGCTGTCCCACCCCTGCAGGGAGGACGGCGCAGCAAGACTTACGAAACCTCGGCATTGGTCGATCGGTATTATGAATCCGTCATTCCAGCCGAACGCACTACATGCCTCAAAGACGCGGCCACCTTTCTCCGGTCGGCGGAATTTCAGCTCGCTCCATGTAAACGGCTCGCGCGAAACCTGCATTTCATCGATCGCGCTGTCGTGATAAGCGAAGCCATTGATGGCGTAATGTTCGATCCATCGCGGCCAGCGGATTAGGGACAATTCGCCCAAGTCCCGACTTGCTGCCGGTATCTGGCCAAAGGCGAAAGCATTGATGCCGAATGGGCGCATCATGTCAGCAAGCGCGTTGCTCAACCCTTCCAGCGAAGTTGCGTTGTGGATGGTGTGCACGCGATGCCTATCGTTCCCGACGGAGGCGTTTCCCCTAGCGCATCGCGCACCATATGGCGAATCGCATGCGGAGGGCGGTTGGCGCGTTCGCTATAGCGCTCAGACCTTGGGCATGTAGCTGAATAGAGACACGACAAGGAGGAGCCGCATGAGATATTCTCGGATGGAGTCAGGTTCAGCGTGCTCAGCGTTAGCATCATGCCAGCGGGTGGTCGTGAGTCGAGGAATTTGGGATGTCCGTGACCAAAGTATTTATGACGATGGGCGCATTGTTGGCGTGCGGTGCGATGTCCGCTCCAGCCGCCTCTCAACAAACGGCGGCCGAGAAGATGAATACCTACCTTGATCAGGCAAACAAGGTGGCTATGCTCAACGGCAACGTCATGGTCGTTGATCACGGCAAGATCGTTCTGCGTCGTACTATCGGCTGCGCGGACAGTTCCTGCAAGCGGCCTTTGACGCTGAAGGATCGGTTTGTGATCGGGTCTATCGCGAAGGAGTTTGACTCGGTCGGACTATTGATGCTCGCCGAGCAGGGCAAGTTGTCGTTGACCGATCCGGTATCGAAATTCATTCCCGATCTTCCCGCATGGGCCGGAACGGTCACACTCGACCACCTGCTTCACTATACAAGCGGGTTGCCAGACGTAGACTGGGATACTGTCCACAGCGACGCGGACGCATTCAGGAATATCCGTGCTATTAAGCAGCTGGATTATCCGGCCGGCACGCATTACGCCTATAATAATAACAATACCTTCTTGCGCCGCCGAGTGATCGAAGCCGTAAGTGGCATGAGCTACGCAGACTTTTTGAGGAAGCGAGAATTTCCCAAGGCAGGCATTCGTGACGCCGTTATCGATCCGACCGATACGACGCCGAGAGTCGCCAAGGGTTTTGACGCTCAGTTCAAGCCAGATCCTCTGACGGTAGACATGACCGGATGGCCGGCATTGACGTTGGATGATTTTATCCGTTGGTCGAACTGCATTAAAAAGTTCTGCCTGATTACCCCTGAAAGTACCCGGCAAATCATAACTACCGGCAATCCAAAATGGCAGACTGGCCTCGGTCACGGCACGATGGACGGGCAAAAGTTAGTCTATCATCGCCACGATGGTAATAATCATAACTTCGAAGCGCTACTTCTGATGGATGCCTCGAAAGACCGCACACTCCTATTTCTCACTAGCAGGAACCACATTGACGTCTACATTCCAGCGGAAGCGATCGACGCCATCCTCGACGGCAAGCCGTATGCGCCGCCTGGCGCCAATCAATAGCGCCGCATGGATGGTTTTCCCGTAACTCG
>NZ_BCTR01000123.1 GCF_002091475.1 Sphingomonas azotifigens NBRC 15497 | reverse complement strand
ATTGGACACGAGAACCGGGCGAGCCTCTATGCCGAGGTGACGGGACGGGTGATTGCCGAGCTGGAACTGGGGCGGCTGCCCTGGGTGCAGCCTTGGGATGCTGCGGCATGCGGCTGTGCGATGCCGGCCAATGCCGTGACCGGACGGCGCTACTCAGGGATCAATGTGCTGATCCTCTGGGCTGCCGTGATCGATGGACGCTATGCCTCGCAGCGCTGGCTGACCTTTCGGCAAGCGCAGGCGGCCGGGGGTAGCGTGCGGCGGGGCGAGCGGGGGACGACGATCTGTTATGCCGATCGCTTCACGCCGAAGGACGAGGCCGAGCGGGCACGCGACGAGGATCGCGAGGCGCGGCAGCTGGCGTTTCTCAAGCGGTTCACCGTGTTCAACGTCGACCAGTGTGAGGGGCTCCCCGAGCGGCTGACGGTGGGGGAGCCGGGCGAGCCGGTGGCAGAGGCCGACCGCATTCCTGCTGCGCATGCGCTGATGGAAGCGTGCGGCGCCGATATCCGGATCGGGGGCGGGGAAGCCTATTACAGCCGCGGCGGCGATTACGTCGCGGTGCCTCCGCAGCTCGCTTTCTACGACCGCATCAACTGGTACAGGACCGTACTGCACGAACTGGGGCACTGGACCGGGCATCGATCGCGGCTCGACCGCGACCAGTCGGGCGCGTTCGGTAGCGCGGCCTATAGTCGGGAAGAGCTGGTCGCCGAGATGACCAGCGCGTTCACCTGCGCTTCGCTGGCGATCCGGCCGACGGTTCGGCACGCTGATTACGTGGGCAGCTGGTTGGCGGTGCTACGCGAGGACGAGAAGGCCATCTTCCGGGCGGCGAGCGCTGCCAGCAAGGCGGCGGACTATCTGCTCGGCTTCGTCGCGGACGGGGAGTCTGGGCGATGATGCGCTGGCTTCGTTTGCGGCGGATGCGCCGCGCCTTTCGTGCACTGCCCGAGCGCGATCGGGCAATCTTCGGGTCGGTGCGGTTCGATGACCGGGATTACGTCGAAACGGCCGAATTGCATGGCTGCACGGTGGAAGAGGTCGAGCAGACCATCGCCCGCGTGTTGATCGCGCTGGGTCGGGCGGAGCGGGGCGAGCAGCCATGAGCGACGCGACACCTCGCCCGGCAATACCGGGCGAGGTGTACGTCGCCGCATCAGCGCGTTAGGATCGGAATATGAGGACCAACCTCGATCATCTGCCCCCAGCCAAGCAGCGCGAGCTGGAGCGTGTTGTCCAGATTCTGTTCGAGGAGTTCGGCGACGCGATCGCCATCGCCACGTCGGATTGGAAGAAGCAGGCGCGCATCCTCAAGGTCATCCTCTACGGCAGCTATGCGCGCGGCGGCTGGGTCGATGAGCCCCACACCGCCAAGGGCTATCAGTCCGACTTCGACCTGTTGGTGATCGTCAACAAGGACAAGCTCACCGATCGGGTGGAGTTCTGGGCGACCGCCGAGGACCGGCTCAACCGCGAACTGGCGATCACCAAAACGTTGCGCACGCCCGTCAATTTCATCGTGCACACCATGCAGGAGGTGAACGACGGGCTCGCACATGGGCGCTATTTCTTCATGGACGTCGCCCGTGATGGCATTGTGCTATACGAGAGCGAACCGAGCGAACTGCACCAGCCCAAGCCGAAGACGCCTCCCCAGGCGCTCGCAATGGCCCGGGAGTATTTCGACGAGTGGTTTCCCTCTGCGATGAAGCGTTTCGAGATTGCCGGATTCGACCTGTCAAAAGGCTTCTTGAAAGATGCGGCATTCGACCTTCATCAGACCGCCGAGCGCCTCTACCACTGCGTTTTGCTGGTCTGCACATTCTACACGCCGCACACCCACAATCTTGGATTTCTGCGCACCCAGGCCGAGCGGATCGATCCGCGGCTGATCGACGCTTGGCCACGCGATCAGCGCATCGATCGTTCGCGGTTCGAGAAGCTGAAGGAAGCCTATGTGAAGGCGCGCTATTCCAAGCACTACCGGATCACCGCCGAGGAGCTGGCGTGGCTCGGCGAGCGCGTCGAAGTGCTGGGGCAGGCGGTGCAGGTGATCTGCGAAGAACGCATCGCGGCGCTGGAGCACGCTGCCGCCGCATGATCGTC
>NZ_BCTR01000122.1 GCF_002091475.1 Sphingomonas azotifigens NBRC 15497 | reverse complement strand
CCCCGCGCGCCTTTCGATTGTTCCCATTATGTTCTATCATCACAGCCTTTCCGAGTCGCCAGAAAGAGCCCGATATGTCGATCAAAATCGAACCACTGGAGAACGGGCGGCTGAAGCTTTCCAGTGACGTGGAGGACGAGATTTGCCTGTCTGCGCGTGCGCTCGACGAGGGCTTTGCGATCGCGACTTCGGACGGCACGCTGGTGCAGGGACGCGTCGACAATTGGGTCGACGAATGCCGATTTTCGGTCGCCGTCGAGGGCGCCGGTATCGCTACAATCAGCCGCGCGGAGCGCGGCGACGTGCTCGATCTGGCGTGGAAAGTCGAGTGGATCAGCGTCGCGATTGCCCGCGACATGCGCTGCGCCGAACGCAGCGAAGCGCCGCAGATGCAGCGCGAATTATCGTTCATCGACGCCGGGAAAATCGCCGCCTAGGTCAGGCGGCGGCGCTGCGTTCCAGTGCCGCAATCCGCTCTTCGCAGATCACCTGCACGGCCTGGCCAAGCGCTTCGACGCGCTCGCCCAGCCACGCCAGTTCCTCTTCGCTGATACGGTAATGTTTCGAGTAGCGCGCCTTCACATAGGCCTCTTTCAACTTCTCGAACCGGGCGCGGGCGCCGCGCTGATCACGCGGCCATGCGTCGACCAAGCGCGGGTCGATGCGCTCCGCCTGCGTGCGCAGGAAAGTCAGATTGTGCACGTGGGGCGTATAGAAGGTGCAGACCAGCAGCACGCAATGGTAAAGGCTTTCCGTGGCCTGATGCGTCAGGAAGGCCGCGTCTTTCAGATATCCCTTCCGACGCGCATCGGCAGCGAGGTCCAACTTGCTGGCAGCACTGGGAAACCATTCGACGAAATACTCACGTGCCATGGCCAACGCCTGCTTCGGCGTCTTAGGCTTGGGCTGATGCAGTTCGGTGTCATCGCTCTGGTACAACGCGATGCCGTCGCGAGCGACATCCATGAAGAAATAGCGCCCGTGCGCCAAGCCGTCGTTCACCTCCTGCAGGGTGTGGACGATGAAATTCACTGGCGTGCGGAGCGTCTTGGTGATCGCCAGTTCGCGGTTGAGCCGGTCGTCGGCGGTCGTCCAAAACTGGGCGCGATCGGTGAGCCTGTCGTTGTTGACGATAACCAGAAGGTCAAAGTCTGACTGATAGCCCTTGGCGGTATGGGGCTCGTCGACCCATCCGCCGCGCGCGTAGCTGCCGTACAGAATGACCTTGAGGATGCGCCCCTGCTTCTTCCAGTCCGAGGTCGCAACGGCGGTCGCGTCGCCGAATTCCTGGAACAGGATTTGGACGACACGCTCCAGCTCGCGCTGCTTGGCTGGCGGCAGATGATCGAGGCCGGTCCTCATGGATCGATCCTAACGCGCTGATGCCGCGAGGTACACCTCGCCCGCAGGTCGCGGGCGAGGTGTCGCGTTTATCTCGGCCATTTGCCGCGTTCGGCGCGATCCAGGGCAAGGATCACACGGGCAATGGTCTGCTCCACCTCGGCAACGCTGCAGTCATGCCGTTCGGCCGCTTCGACGTAGTTGCAATCATCAAACCGCACCGATCCGAAGATCGCCCGGTCACGGTCGGGCAGAGCGCGAAAGGCGTGACGCATTCGCCGCAAACGAAGCCAGCGCATCATTGCCCCGCCTCCCCATTCGCGACGAAACCGAGAAGATAATCTGCCGCCTTGCTGGCAGCGCTGGCCGCGCGGAAGATCGCCTTTTCATCCTCACGCAGCACCGCCAGCCAGCTGCCGATGTAATCCGCGTGCCGCACCGACGGCCGGATCGCCAGCGACGCACATGTGAACGCGCTCGCCATCTCCGCGACCAGCTCCTCACGGGCATAGGCGGCGCTGCCGAATGCGCCGGACTGGTCGCGGTCAAGGCGGGAGCGATGCCCGGTCCAGTGCCCCAATTCGTGCAGCACGGTGCGATACCAGTTGATGTGATTGTAGAATGCCAGCTGCGGTGGCACCGCGACATAGTTGCCGCCCGGGCTGTAATATGCGTCACCACCGCCGATCCGGATATCTGCCCCACATGCTTCCATCAGCGCATGCGCAGCAGGAATGCGGTCGGCTTGCGAGACGGGTTCGCCCTGCGCCACGGCCGTCAGCCGCTCGGGGAGTCCCTCGCACTGGTCGACATTGAACACGGTGAAGCGCCTGAGAAACGCCAGCTGCCGCGCCTCGCGATCCTCGTCGCGCGCCCGCTCGGCCTC
>NZ_BCTR01000121.1 GCF_002091475.1 Sphingomonas azotifigens NBRC 15497 | reverse complement strand
GTATCCATCCGGCGGGTGCCGCCTTTGCTCAGGCGTAGGCGTGGATAGAGGACGTCCTTACAGCCGCACGTAAGGACGTCCGTACCGACTATGGCGCAGATGACGATGTTAACGGGGCCGGAGCGTCGGCGTCGCTGGAGCGATGAGCAGCGCGAGCGTATCCTGGCGGAGGCGTTCCGGTCTGGTGCGAGGGTCTGTGATGTGGCGCGGCGCCACGACGTTGCGCGCAGCCTGATCTATCAGTGGCGTCGCGCGGCGCTGCGGCAAGCGGAGCCAGTGTTCGTGCCGGCGGTGGTCGTAAGCGATCCGGCCGAGCAAGCATCCGATCGTGCCGTAGCGGCCGAGTTCGATCTGCCCGACGGCGCTCGCCTGAGGATCTTCGCCGCAGCGCCACCAGCGCTGGCGGCCGCGGCGTTGAAGGCGCTGCGGTGATCCCACCGGGCGCCAGGGTGTGGATTGCGATGGGCCACACCGACATGAGAAAGGGCATGCAGGGGTTGGCGCTCATGGTGCAGCAGCAGTGCCACCTCGATCCGCACGGCGGCGATCTGTTCGTGTTCCGCGGCCGGATCGGCTCGCTGGTGAAGATCATCTGGCACGATGGAATTGGCATGTCGCTCTACGCCAAACGGCTGGAGAAGGGTCGGTTCGTCTGGCCCTCGGCGAAGGACGGCGTGGTATCGCTGACAGCGTCGCAGTTGGCCTGCTTGCTTGAGGGCATCGACTGGCGGAACCCCCAGTACAGCTGGCGTCCGGCGAGCGCCGGATAGGCCATTATCGCCTTGCGCGAAGCGGCCGGGGGTGATTCACTCTGCCTCGTGGCAGCGGTCGTTTCGCCTCTCCCCGACGATGTCGAAGCGCTGAAGGCGCTGCTCACCGCTGCTGTGCAGCGCGCCGACGAAGCGGAAGCACGCGCCGCCAATGCGGTCGCCCGCGAGAGTGCCATCGAGGCGGTCATCGCGCACCTGAAGCTGCAGATCGCGAAGCTCAGGCGCGAGCAGTACGGCGCGAGTGCCGAGCGCAGCCGCCGCCTGCTCGAGCAGATGGAACTCCAGCTCGAGGATCTCGAAGCCGACGCCAGCGAGGATGACCGCGCCGCCGAGATCGCCGCCGCCAACACCACCAGCGTCGCCCCGTTCGAGCGCAGACGACCGGTCAGGAAGCCGTTCCCCGAGCATCTGCCCCGTGAGCGCATCGTCCTCCCGGCGCCATGCGCGTGCCCCGCCTGCGGCGGCGCGCGCCTGTCGAAGCTCGGTGAGGACGTAACCGAGACGCTCGAGGTGGTCCCGCGGTCATGGAAGGTCATCCAGACGGTGCGCGAGAAGGTTTCGTGTCGCGACTGCCAGACCATCAGCCAGCCGCCCGCGCCCTTCCATGTCGTGCCGCGTGGGTGGGCGGGGCCGAGTTTCCTGGCGATGCTGCTGTTCGAGAAGTACGGGCAGCACCAGCCGCTCAACCGCCAGGCCGAGCGGTTCGCCCGCGAAGGCATGCCGCTCAGCGTCTCGACCCTTGCCGACCAGGTCGGCGCCGCAGCGTTCGCGCTGATGCCGCTCTACAAGCGCATCGAGACGCATGTTCTCGCCGCCGAGCGCATCCACGGCGACGACACCACCGTGCCGGTCATGGCGAAGGGCAAAACCGACGTCGCTCGGCTCTGGGTCTACGTGCGCGACGACGCCCCATTTGCCGGCACCGACCCGCCTGCGACACTCTTCTCCTACTCCCGCGACCGCCGCGGCGAGCATCCGCAGGCACATCTCGCCGGTTGGTCGGGCATCTTCCAGGCCGACGCCTATGGCGGCTACGGCGAGTTGTATCGCGACGGTCGCAATCCAGGCCCCGTGATCGAGGCCGGCTGCTTCGCGCACGCCCGGCGCAAATTCTTCGAGCTCGCCGATGTTGAGGGCGCCGCGCGCAAGAAGAGTCGCGGCGAGCGGACCGGCACGGTCTACCCCATTGCGATCGAGGCGGTGAAGCGGCTCGACGCGCTCTTCGACATTGAGCGTGCCATCAACGGCAGACCCGCCGCCGAGCGGCTCGCCGTCCGTCAGGCGCTCAGCGCGCCGCTGATGGTCGAACTTCACACCTGGCTGACCGAACAACGCGCCAAGCTTTCGCGCAACCACGACCTCACAAAGGCTTGTCTCTACATGCTCCGCCGCTGGGAGGCGTTCACGCGCTTCCTCGGGGACGGTCGGGTCTGTCTCACCAACAACGCGGCCGAACGCGCCCTTCGCTGCGTGCCGATCGGCCGCAAGGCCTGGCTGTTCTGCGGCTCGGACCGTGGCGGCCAACGCGCCGCCATCCTCTACACGCTCATCCAGACCGCCCGCCTCAACAACGTCGATCCGCAGGCCTGGCTCGCCGACGTCCTTGCCCGCATTGCCGACCACCCTGCGACCCGGCTCGACGAACTGCTTCCATGGAACTGGGCGCCTCAGATCAAGGTAGCGAAAGCCGCCTGATGGCCGCCCCGTCGATGGTGTTCACCCCGCGCTTTGCCGCGACGCACTTCGGCGTTGACATCGACGTCATCGAGAAGCTCGCCGAGGAAATGGCGCCCGAAGACGGCTGCCTCAGCCTGATCGACAGCCTCGACGACAATGCCGAGCACTCCACTGCCTTCACCCGCCGCGGGCTCGACTACCTCAACGAGCTCCTCGACCAGCGCCGGTCGGACTTCATGCAGGAAAGCTGACACGCCCCGCGGCCTTCCGCGGATGGATAC
>NZ_BCTR01000120.1 GCF_002091475.1 Sphingomonas azotifigens NBRC 15497 | reverse complement strand
ATAACGAGGTGCTGCCTCGCGCGGCTGCGATGCAGCCGCTCACCCTCTCCAAGCTGCGCTAGGCGCTGAAGCGCCAAGCTTCGCTATCCTCTCCCTCAAGGGAGAGGATACACCCATCACCCCGCCACGATCTCCGCCACGCCGAACGTGCCACGCTGGTAATCGGCATAGGCCTGGTGGATTTCCTGTACCGTGTTCATCACGAACGGGCCGTGCGCCACCACCGGCTCGGGGATCGGCGCGGCATGGCCGAACAGGATCAGCGCGGGTTCGTCGGCGGTGAGCGTCAGCGTGTCGCCCGCCGAGAGGCTGGCGAGGTGCCAGTTGGGCAGCGCGCGGTCGCCCAGCTTCACGCTCCCGCGTACCGCGTAGAGGAACAGGTCGCGGCCCGCGAGACCGTCAAAGGTCAGCGTCGCGCCCGCCGCCAGTTCCGCCCAGCACAGGAACACGCCGGTGAGCGACTCGATCGGGCCGGTGCGGCCATCGAGTTCGCCCGAGACGAGGTGCACCGTCGCGCCGTCGCCGGCCGCCACGCCCGGAAAGGCCTCGGCCTGCAGCCCGACATAGCGCGGCGCGGTCATCTTGAGCCGGCTCGGCAGGTTCACCCACAGCTGGAGGATCTCCATCGGCCCGCCGTCGCGCTTGAACTCGGCGGGCGAGACTTCGGCATGGACGATCCCGCGCCCGGCGGTCATCCACTGCACGCCGCCGGCGCGGATGATGCTCTCATGCCCCGCCGAATCGGTGTGGGCGAGCGCGCCTTCGAGGATGAAGGTCACCGTCTCGAAGCCGCGATGCGGGTGCGGGCCGAAGGGCAGGCCGCGATTGTTTTGCGGGTAGGTCTGCGGGCCGTGATGGTTGAGGAACAGGAAGGCGCCGATCTGGTCGAGCTTGGGCCCCGGTACCGGCCGCCGGGTGACGAGGTCGCCGATATCGTCGCGGTAGGCGGCGTGGGTGGCGAGCAGGGTGACGTCGGTCATCGATCGTGCCTCAACAGGAAGACGGCGTGTTCCGCCAATAGGTTGGCCATGCCCGATCCGGTCTGCTGGTCGCCGGAGAGGAACCAGGCGCCCTCGATGGCGATGCCGCGTTCCTTCACCAGCGCGCGGAAATCGTCGACGGTGACATGGTGGATGTTGGGCGTCGCATACCAGGCGATCGGCAGCAGCCGGGTGACCGGCATGCGGCCGCCGAACAGCAGCGAGGCGCGCACCCGCCAATGCGCGAAATTGGGGAAGGAGACAAAGGCGTGGCGGCCGATCCGCAGCAACTGCTCGAGTACCCAGTCGGGCCGCCTGGTGGTCTGCAGCGTCTGGCTGAGGATGGCGTAGTCGAAGCTGTCGTCGGGATAGTCGGCAAGGTCGGTATCGGCGTCGCCCTGGATCACCGACAGGCCCTGGCCGACCGCCGCCGCGACGTTGACGGGATCGAGTTCCAGCCCGCGCGCGTCGCAGCCATGCTGGTCGCGCAGCGCCGCCATCAGCGCGCCGTCGCCGCAGCCAACGTCGAGGATGCGGGCGCCGCGGTTCACATGGGATGCGATGATCGCAAGGTCGGGGCGGAGGGTCATGGCCGTTCTCCCGCGGCGAGGAAGCCGCCGATCACGCGGTCGAGCTCGGGGCTCTCCAGCAGGAAGGCGTCATGGCCGAAGGGCGAGCTCAGCTCGACGAAGCTGGCCGGCGCA
This sequence comes from Sphingomonas azotifigens NBRC 15497, assembly GCF_002091475.1. Lineage (GTDB taxonomy): Bacteria > Pseudomonadota > Alphaproteobacteria > Sphingomonadales > Sphingomonadaceae > Sphingomonas > Sphingomonas azotifigens. The sequence goes on along the minus strand of NZ_BCTR01000120.1, from coordinate 1,099 downwards.
CCCGCGGCGTTGAGCGCATGGGCGATGCTGCGCGACTCCGCGGTCGGATACAGCCAGTCGGTATCGAAGCTCACCACGCAGAACCTTGCCTTAGACGCACGGAAGGCGTTGGCGAGCAGCCCGCCATGCTCCTCGGCGAGGTCGAAATAATCCAACGCCCGGGTGATATAGAGATAGGAATTGGCGTCGAACCGGTCGACGAACGCCAGCCCCTGGTGGCGCAGATAGCTTTCCACCTGGAAATCGGCGTCGAAGCCGAAGGTCTTGGCCTCGCGGCCCTGGAGCTTGCGGCCGAACTTGGCCGTCAGGCCCGCCTCGGACAGATAGGTGATGTGCGCCGCCATCCGCGCGACCGCAAGGCCCGCGGCAGGCGGGTCCTGCGCCTCGTAATAGGCGCCGCTGCGCCACTTCGGATCGGCCATGATCGCCTGGCGGCCGACTTCGTGAAAGGCGATGTTCTGCGCCGAATGCCGCGCCGCCGACGCGATCACCACCGCGGCACGGACGCGCTCGGGAAAGGTCGCCGCCCAGCTCAGCGCCTGCATGCCGCCCATCGATCCGCCGACGACGGCGAAGAGGCGGTCGATGCCGAGATGGTCGAGCAGCATCGCCTGCGCGCGCACCATGTCGCGGATGGTGATGACCGGGAACTGCATGCCCCAGGGCTGGCCGGTCGCGGGGTTGATCGTCGCGGGTCCGGAGGAGCCGAGGCAGCTGCCCAGCACGTTCGAGCAGATCACGAACCAGCGGTTCGTATCGATCGGCTTGCCGGGGCCGACCATGCGTGCCCACCAGCCGGGCTTGCCGGTGACGGGATGTTCGGAAGCGAGGTGCTGGTCGCCGGTCAGCGCGTGGCAGACGAGGATGGCGTTGCTCGCATCGCCGTTCAACGTGCCATAGGTTTCGTAGGCGATGTCGACGGGCGAGAACAGCACGCCGCCGTCGAGGCGCAGCGGCCCCGGCAGCGTTACCGAGCGGCGAAGGCCGAAACGCGGATCATCGGACATCCGCAGGCGGTTAGGCCGCGAAGGGCGCGCGTTCAAGCACCCCATTCCTCCCCGGCACGGGGAGGGGGACCATCGGCGCCAGCCGATGGTGG
>NZ_BCTR01000119.1 GCF_002091475.1 Sphingomonas azotifigens NBRC 15497 | reverse complement strand
CTGCGGCGTACACCTCGCCCGGTTCCCGGGCGAGGTGAGGCCTCGGTCATGGTCATTTGCCCCGCAGGGCGCGGTCCAGCGCAATGATTACGCGGGTGATAGTCTCTTCCACCTCCGCTACCGTGCAGCCATGCCGCCTGGCCGCTTCAATGTAGTCCAAGTCGTCGAACCGCACCGATCCGAAGATTGCCCGGTCCCGCTCGGGTAGTGCCCGAAACGCACGGCGCATTCGCCGCAGGCGAAGCCAGCGCATCATTGCCCCGCCTCGGGCTGGCTGCTGGCGCAGGAGTGCCTTGAGCTTGGCGAAGGCCATCTCGATCGGGTTCATGTCGGGGCTGTAGGGAGGCAGGTAGAAGAGCTGGGCGCGCCGGGCGGTGATCGCCTCGCGGATGCCGGCGACCTTGTGGGCGGGCAGATTGTCGAGTACCACGACATCGCCGCGCCGGAGCGTGGGCGCCAGGACGTCGCGGACATAGACCCGGAAGGCATCGCCATCCATCGGCCCGTCGAGCACCCAAGGCGCGGTCATGCCGGTCAGGCGCAGGCCGGCGATGAACGTCATCGTCTTCCAGTGTCCGAACGGCACGCGATCGCGGCAGCGCTCGCCGACCGGCGCCCAGCCATAGAGCCGCGCCATCTTGGTGTTCACCCCTGTCTCGTCGAGGAAGACGAGGCTTTCGTAAGCGCGGTCTGCAGGCCGCAGGTTATGCGGCTTGGGCGGTTGGCTGATCAGCTGGCCGATTCCAGTTCCACGGGAGGAGTTCATCCCAGCGGCTTGCGGGCCAGTCATCGGCGATCCTGGCAATGACGTCGGCGATATAGGCCTGCGGGTCGACACCGTTGGCCTTGCAGGTCTGGATGACGGTGTAGATGGCGGCGGCGCGTTCACCGCCCACGCGCGAGCCGGCGAACAGCCAGTTGCGGCGGCCGATGGCGACGCCGCGTAGCGCGCGTTCGGCGATGTTGTTGTCGATCTCCAGCCGGCCGTCGTCGAGGAAGCGCGACAGTGCCGGCCAGCGCTTGGTGCCATACGCAATCGCCTTCGCCATGTCGGATTTGGGCGACAGGCGGCGCAGCGCGGTGTCGAGCACTTCGTGCAAGGCGCCGACCAGCGGTTTGGTGCGTTCCTGCCGTGCCCGGTGCCGGATATCTGGTGGCTGGCCGCGCACTTCCGCCTCCACGGCATAGAGCGCGCCGATCCGCTCGAGGATGTCGATGGTCAGCGGCGTGGGCGTGCGTTCGTGCAAGTCGAAGATCTTGCGCCTGAAATGCGCCCAGCAGGCCACCTCGGTCACACCACGCCGGTAAAGCCCGTCATAGCCGGCATAGGCATCGGCCTGGAGGAATCCGCGAAAGCCGGCGAGATGCGCCAGCGGGTGCGCGGCGGTGCGGTCCGGCGTGAAGCGATACCAGGTCGCGCGCGGCGCCGTGCTGCCCGAGGCCTGGTCGTCGGCCGCGTACACCCATAGCCGCCCGGTTGCGGTCTTGCCGCGGCCGGGGTCGAGCACCGGCACCGGGGTGTCGTCGGCGTGGATCTTGTCGGCGTGCAGGACTTCGTCGCGGATGCGGGCGACGACCGGATCGAGCAACGCAGTGGCCTGTCCGGCCCAGCCGGCCAGCGTCGAGCGATCGATGTCGAGCCCCTGCGCTGCCATCATCTCCGCCTGACGGTACAGCGGCAGATGGTGCTCGAACTTCGACACCACGACATGCGCGAGCGTGGCGAAGCTGGCCTTGCCGCGCGCGATTGCGCTGGCCGGCGCAGGCGCCTGGACGATCTTTTCGCAGACCCGGCAGCTATATTTTGGGCGGACGTTGCGCACCACCCGCCAACGCACCGGCACCACGTCGAGCATCTCATGCGCATCCATGCCCAGCCGGCGCAGCACGCCGCCGCAATCCGGGCAGGTGCAGGCGCCCGAGGCAGGTTCGTGGACGACCTCTTCGCGCGGCAGGTGCGCCGGCAGGCTGCGGACCGGTGCCGGCCGCGCCGTCGCCTCCGATGGGCTATCCTCTACCGGCGCCGCGTCGCGCTCGGCTTCCAGCTCTTCCAGCGCCAGTTCGAGCTGCTCGATCTCGCGCCCCAGCTTCTCGGACGAGGCCCCGAACTGCATCCGCCGCAGCCGGGCGATCTGCCCGCGCAAGCTGTCGATGAGCAGATCGCGGGCGGCAAGCGCGGCATTGGCCCGGGCCAGCAACGCCTCCAGCGCGGCGATCCGCGCGGTGGCATCAGCAGGGGAAACGGGCGCTTCCGACACCCGGATTTACTAGCAGATCGCGGGGGCTCAGGCGAGAAAAAGCGACGCAAAACCGCACGTTTCAGCCCGCCAGCGTCGGCGTGCAGGTGCGCTCCGGGCGACACCAGTCGATGCCCTCCAGCAGCATCGACAATTGCGCGGGCGTCAGCACCACCGTGCCACTCGCCGTCACCGGCCAGACGAAACGGCCCCGGTCGAGCCGCTTCGAAAACAGGCACAGGCCTTGCCCGTCGAACCACAGCAGCTTGACCAGATGCCCGCGCTTGCCCCGAAATGCGAACAGCGCGCCCGAATGCGGGTTTTCCGCCAACACCTGCTGCACCAGCACCGCCAGCCCGTCGAAGCCCTTGCGCATATCTGTCACGCCGCACGCCAGATATACCCGCGTCGGCAACGGCGCCGGGTTCACCGCAGCACCGATAACACCCGTGCCAGCGCACCCGCATCCACCCCACCGTCGACACTGATCCGAACACCGCCGGGCAGCTCGATATCGATGCGCCCAGACGAACACGGCACCGGCGGCGACGCCGGCACTGCCGGCTCGGCGAGCCGAACCTCGGCGAACACCGGCAGCGAAGGCGCAGCCCCGGCCAGCCTGCCTTCGCGCAGTTGCTTGCGCCACGTGTAGATCAGGCTGCTCGACACCTCGCGCCGGGCGATGACCTCGCAGACCCTGGCGCCAGGCCGGAACGCCTCGGCGAGAATCTCCAGCTTCTCCGCGTCAGAC
>NZ_BCTR01000118.1 GCF_002091475.1 Sphingomonas azotifigens NBRC 15497 | reverse complement strand
GCTTGCGGGAGGGGTTGGGGGAGGGGGTGACGTGGAAGAAGTGCTGTACCCTTTCAGCCCCTCCCCCGGCCCCTCCCGCAAGCGGAAGGGGAGCGCAGGTTGCTACGGAATCCGCAATCTCACCGTCAGCACATGTCGCAGGCGGGAGGGATACAGCAGCATCGTCCTTGGCGTGCGCCCGGCCCCGCTCAGGCGGCGGCAGCGCGCGCCGCTCGGCCCGCCGCACGCGGTCGAGCGACCAGTGGGGCAGGAAGAGCGCAGCGACCCGTTGCATCGCAGGCCTCCACCAAGAGTTGGAACGATTCCCCCCCGCGTTGCCGCGCCAGCGACAGCTCCCAGCGCGGCCGTCCGACCCCCTCCACCGGCAGCGGTGCCGAGGGCGCGCAGCCGATCCGCCAGCGCGTCACCGCCGCCGAGGGCGCCCCCAGCGGATCGCTTCCCTCGCGGGCATGGCGCTTGAGCAGCAAGGCGATGGTGCGACCACCCTCCGCCACCAGCTGCAGCCGCCGCGTTGCCGGCATCGCCAGCCGCTTCACTTCGCCGATCACCGCGCCGAGCCCGCGATGGCGCAGCCCCTCCTCCATGATCGCAAGCAGCTCGTCGTCGTCGCGCGCCTCGGCATAGATCACGCGCTTGGGATCGAGCCCGACCTGCGCCAGCCCCGGCGCGAACAGGTCGCGCCGCCGCACCACCCACAGCACCGGCCCCCAGCAGCGCGCGGCGATTCCGCCGAGGAAGGTGGTGGCGGCGCAGTCGTCGGTCAGGTCCGGCGTGGCGCCCGCAATCTCGTGCAGCGCATCGAGCCGCAGCCCCCCGTCCGCCAGCTTCGAATCGAGCCGCTCCAGCCCGAACGGCAGCACCGGGCGCCGACGGAATCCGGTGCCGTCGATGGCGCTGAGCATTGCGCGCAACTGGTCGAGGGTGGCAGGATCGGGCACGGCGACTCGCTCGGGGGTTGATGACAGGTCCGACTCGTTCGTTCCTATTTTGTTCCAATTGGCGCGGGAGTCAATCGGACTCCGTGTCCCAAATTTTTAGGCCAGCCCTGCTGCCCCATCTCGACAGGCGCGTTGAAATTTTATAACAGCGTTGCGCAATTCGAGTTCGTGCGTTGTCCGTGGCGACACGGCCGTATCTGATGGAGAGACCATGACGGTGGACGCCCCGCGCGCCAACCTGCCGCCGCTATCGCTGCATGTGCCCGAGCCGCGCTTTCGCCCCGGCGACGAGGCCGATTTCAGCGACCTTGCCGTGCCCCCCGCCGGCGCCGCGCGCCGCCCGGACACCGCAGAGCCGGCCGATCGATTCCACGAACTCGCCTATGGCCTGGTCCGCGTCCTCGACGACGACGGCAATGCCGTCGGCCCCTGGGATCCGCGGCTCGATGCCGAAGCGAAGCGCAAAATGCTGCGCAGCATGGCGCTGACCCGCGCCTTCGACGAGCGCATGTTCCGCGCCCAGCGCCAGGGCAAGACCAGCTTCTACATGAAGTCGACCGGCGAGGAGGCGGTGTCGGTCTCGGCCGCGCTGGCCATGGCCGGCGACGACATGTGCTTCCCCAGCTATCGCCAGCAGGGCATCCTGATCACCCGCGGCTATCCGCTGGTCGCGATGATGAACCAGATCTACTCCAACCGGAGCGATCCGCTGCAGGGCCGGCAGCTGCCGATCATGTACTCGTCGAAGGAAACCGGCTTCTTCTCGATCTCGGGCAACCTCGCCACCCAATATCCGCAAGCGGTGGGCTGGGCGATGGCGAGCGCGGCGCGCGGCGACACCCGCATCGCCGCCACCTGGTGCGGCGAGGGCTCGACCGCGGAAGGCGACTTCCACTCGGCGCTGACCTTCGCCACCGTCTACCGCGCCCCGGTGATCTTCAACGTCGTCAACAACCAATGGGCGATCTCGAGCTTCTCGGGCTTTGCCGGCGCCGAGGCGACCACCTTCGCGGCGCGCGCGATCGGCTATGGCATCGCGGGCCTCCGCGTCGACGGCAATGATGCGCTGGCGGTCTATGCGGCGACGGAGTGGGCGGCCGAGCGCGCGCGGACCAACCAGGGCCCGACACTGATCGAGCATTTCACCTATCGCGCCGAAGGCCATTCCACCTCGGACGATCCCAGCGCCTATCGTTCGGCCGGGGAGCCCAATGCCTGGCCGCTCGGCGATCCGATCCGACGGCTGAAGGACCATCTCATCGGTCTCGGCGAGTGGGACGAGGAACGCCAGGCGGCGATGGACCTCGAGCTCGCCGAGACGGTGAAGCGCGCGCAGAAGGAAGCCGAGAAGAACGGCATCCTCGGCCACGGCATGCACCAGCCGTTCGAGACCATGTTCGAGGGCGTCTTCGAGGAGATGCCCTGGCACCTGAAGGAACAGAGCGACCAGATGATCGCCGAGCGCAAGGCGGCTGGCATATGAGCAGCGCCCCCCGGATGAACATGATCCAGGCGATCAATTCCGCCATGGACGTGATGATGGAACGCGACGACCAGGTCGTCGTGATGGGCGAGGATGTCGGCTATTTCGGCGGCGTGTTCCGCGCGACCGCCGGGCTCCAGGCCAAGTACGGCAAGACCCGCGCCTTCGACACGCCGATCACCGAGATCGGCATCATCGGCGTGGCGATCGGCATGGGTGCCTATGGCCTGCGCCCCGTGCCCGAGATCCAGTTCGCCGACTATATCTACCCGGCGCTCGACCAGCTCGTATCCGAAGCCGCACGGCTGCGCTACCGTTCGAACGGCGATTTCACCGCGCCGATCACGGTGCGCTCGCCGTACGGCGGCGGCATCTTCGGCGGGCAGACGCACAGCCAGTCGCCCGAGGGCATCTTCACCCATGTCTCGGGTATCAAGACGGTGATCCCGTCGACGCCCTATGACGCCAAGGGCCTGCTGATCGCCGCGATCGAGGACAACGACCCCGTCCTCTTCCTCGAGCCCAAGCGCATCTATAACGGCCCGTTCGACGGCCATTATGATCGCCCGGCCAAGAACTGGACCGCGCATCCGGCGAGCGAAGTGCCCGAGGGCTATTACCGCGTCGAACTCGGCAAGGCGACGACCGTGCGCGAGGGCGAGGCGGTGACGATCCTCTGCTACGGCACGATGGTGCATGTGGTCGCGAGCACCGTCGAGGAGCTGGGCGTCGACGCCGAGATCCTCGATCTGCGCACCCTGGTGCCGCTCGACATCGAGGCGATCGAGGCCTCGGTCAAGAAGACCGGCCGCTGCATGATCGTCCATGAGGCGACGCGCACCTCGGGCTTCGGCGCCGAGCTTTCGGCCTTGGTGCAGGAGCGCTGCTTCTACCATCTCGAAGCGCCGATCGCCCGCGTCACCGGCTTCGACACGCCCTATCCCCACAGCCTCGAATGGGCCTATTTCCCGGGTCCAGTGCGGATCCGCGAGGCGCTCAACAACCTCCTCAAGGACTGACGCCCATGGCTCGTTTTACCTTTCGTCTGCCGGACATCGGCGAAGGCATTGCCGAGGCCGAGATCGTCGCCTGGCACGTCAAGATCGGCGACCGTGTGGAGGAAGACCAGCAGGTCGCTGACATGATGACCGACAAGGCCACGGTGGAGATGGAATCACCCGTTTCCGGCGTGGTGGTCGAGCTCGCCGGCGAGGTGGGCGACCAGGTGCCGATCGGCTCGGCGCTGATGGTGATCGAGGTCGAGGGTGAGGGTGAGGCCGAGGCGGAGACGCCGGTCGAGGAGCAGGTCGAGGCCGAGAATCCGGGTGTGGAAGAGGCGACGGACGCTGCGCCCAGCGCTCCCCTCCCGCTTGCGGGAGGGGTCGGGGGAGGGGCTGAAACTGCGCCCGCACCCGCCACTGCCACGTCAACCCCCCCCCCCCCCCCCCCCCCCCCC
>NZ_BCTR01000117.1 GCF_002091475.1 Sphingomonas azotifigens NBRC 15497 | reverse complement strand
AAAAGGTAACAGACCTAGAAGTCAAGGCCGCGCCACGTTGGAGGGGTTGGATGTCCATCGGAGTTAAGCAGGGATGTGCATGCGATGTCGCCACGATAAGCGCGAGTTTAGGCGAGTTTTCGGTGCCTTACACGGCATGTGCGGAAATTGTTAACGTCTCGTTTACTATAAGCATCTGCAATATTGACGATATACTGAAGGCCTACGGCGTTGTTTCGGCGGATCGCGTCGCGCAGGCCGTTTCATCGGTGATTTTTCGGCTGAATGGCTCGGGCGCGGCGGCGGTCGCTGCTGGGCATCAGATCCAGGTGACCTTCCCGCAGGATCGGCTCCCCGAAGCCGATTCCCTCGCCCAGGCGTGCGAGGCTTGGATCCGGCACGTCTGTCGCTCGGTCGCGCTGATCCCGTTCTGGACCGAATGGGGCGTCGTGCATGTCTGGCTTTCCGCCCAATGGTCGGCGCAGGTGAATGGTGTCGAAGAGTGCGGCGGCGATGGGCTGCTTGGTTTCTCCGGCGATTCGGTTCCCGACCCTGGAGAGGGGGCGGCGCGGTATCGCCGGGACATGGCGGTGGCGTCCAAGCTGCTCTGCGTCTTGGCGCGTGCCGGCGCTGGCGGGCTCGATGGCGGCGCGCTCCGCATCGTGTGGCAGCCGGTGGTCGCCCGCGCTTCCTGCGAGGTGCTCTATTACCAGTCGACGGTGCGGTTTGAGGAGGCGATCGGCGATCCGTGGCTTGCCCGTAACGCCTTGGCGGTGGTGGAACGGGTGGGGTTTGGCGGCATCATCGACGAGATCGTCGTCGAGGCGACGGTCGCCGAGCTCCAGGCGGATCCGACCGTCATGCTCTCCGCGTCCATTTCCTCGGTTGGTGTGGTATGCAGTTCGTGGTGGGCGCGTCTGGCCCGGCGCCTCGAGCAGGAGCCGGAGATTGCTGCACGGCTGGTGTTGGAGATCAGCGAGACCGCGGCGCTGGCCAGGAGCGCAGAGGTAGGGCGCTTCTGCGACAAGGCGCGCCGGCTCGGATGCAAGATTGCGATCAGCGATTTCGGCGCGGGCTTCGCATCGGTGCGTCAACTCGTGGCGATCGGGCCCGATATCGTGAAGATCGACTGCGGATTTGTCCGGCGCTCGATGACCTCGCCCCGTGATCGCGCGGTCTTGGCAGGGCTGCGGCAACTGGCCGCCGCCGTCGCCCGGATCGTCGTCGCCGATGGCGTCGACACCTTCGCCCATGCGCAGCTGACCGACGAACTCGGGCTTGCCTGGCAGCAGGGCCATTTCTGGGGGAGCGCCTCGACGTGCCGCCCTTGGTGTGCCGCGCGTGCGCCGGTGCCGCCTGGTCCGGCGCTGCTTGCCGGCTGACCGAAGCTTCAACGAAATCGATAGGTGGTGCATGGATTTGTTTGCCGAGAAAATCGAAATCGCCCATTTCAGGGGAGAAGAAGTTGCCTTCCCCTTCGATGAAATTCGGGAATCGAGGACGGGGGAAATCTCCACGCCATTGCGAGGCGTGCTGATTGGCCTGCTGCTGAGTGTGCCCATTTGGGCCATCGGTTTTCTTCTATTTGAGATCTTCTGAGCGGATCGGGTCGGGCGATCCGCATCCCGGGCGCGCGGGTAGCGCGCGGGGCGGCGCGGCGGGGGTGTTTTCGGGCACTCCGGCGGGCTGGGATGGCTGAACCACCTCCGACCGGAGGTTCATTCGCACATGGAATTTCTGACTCCCTGCAATGTGGATGCGGGGGGAGCGGGGGGTGCATGTTAACTTCGAATCACGCTCAGGCTTCTGTCCTGCACGTGCCGATGGCGGGGGGCGCCGAACTGGACCTCGCGCTGCCCAGTGCGAAGTCGCTGCGGACGATCATCGTCAGCGTCAAGCTGGCGGGGGCCGATCTCGCCGGGCTTGTGCTGGGTTATGCGGGCGCGGCCCTGCTCGCGCACCATGCGGGCGGGGCGCCCGGGCCGGGGCCGCGGCTCGTGCTGCTGATCGCCGCGATGTACCTGATGGTCGCCTTTTACGGGCGCAGCTATGCGCGCGGCATCGCGACCAGCGCGGCGACCAGCGTCTGCCGTGCGTCGCTCGCGTTGATCGTGACCTTTCTGTCGATGGTGTTCGGCGCGGCGCTGCTCGGTGGGTTGAGCGCGGCGTGGCTGCGACCCTTCGCGGGCATGATGGTCGCGATGATGCTCGGGATCGCGACGGCGCGTATCGCGCTGGCCGTTGTTCTGTCTGCCCGGCGCTGGCGTTCGCGCGCCGCGGGGCGCCACACGGTGGTGCTGGTGGACGGCGATCACCGCGATCTCGTCGGCAACGTGGAAGGCATGATCGTCGACGTCGCGGCCCACGGTCTCCGCGCCGACGTTCATGATCCCGCCGCGCTCGCCCGGCTTGGCAAGCTGGTGGGGAATGTCGACCGAGTCATCGTTGCGTGTGCGGCGGATCGGCGAGCCTCCTGGTCTGCCGCGCTCGGGGGTGCGAACGTGCCGGTGGAGCTGCTGGTCGAGGAAATGGGTGGCCTGGTTCCGCTGGGCGCCGGGATGTTCGGCGCGATGCCGACGCTGAAGGTGGCGGCGGAGTCGCTGTCGCCGGAAGAGCGCTTGTTGAAGCGCCTGTTCGACATCGCCGTGGCGAGCGTCGCCTTGGTGTTCCTTCTGCCGCTCTTCCTGCTGGTGGCGATCGTCATCAAGCTGGACAGCCCCGGTCCGGTATTCTTCCGCCAGCCGCGCGTCGGCCGCAGCAATCGGCCTTTCCGGATGCACAAGTTCCGCAGCATGCGGTCGGACATGCACGACCTCACCGCCAGCCGTCTGACGACGGGGCGCGATGATGACCGCGTCACGCGGGTCGGTCGCTTCATCCGCGCCACCAGCATCGACGAGTTGCCACAGGTGATCGACGTGCTGCTCGGCCATATGAGCATTGTCGGGCCGCGCCCGCATGCGCTGGGCGCGAAGGCAGGCGGCAAGCTCTACTGGGAAGTCGATGGTGATTACTGGCGTCGCCATTCGATGAAGCCGGGCATCACCGGGCTCGCCCAGGTGCGTGGCTTCCGCGGCACGACCTTCGAGGAGGAGGACCTGCGCAACCGGCTCGCCTCCGATCTCGAATATGTCGAGAACTGGTCCTTCACCGGGGATATCTGGATCGTGCTCCGCACCTTCATGGCGCTGACGGGCAAGCGTGCCTTTTAGCGTGGATCCCTGCCGCCCCGCGCTTTGGGGAGTGCGCCTTCCTCCCGCCAGAGCCGGAGTTCGCGTGGCCGGCTGGCTGGTCTCCTCCATCCTTTCGCGGGCGCTGTCGCGCCTTACTATGACGAGAAGAAAGCTATGATCCATTCTGCGTTGGCTGAGGGAGGGCATCAAAACCCCGTCCTCGCCTGGTCGCCTTCGCCCGCGTCGCGGCGGTTGTCGCCGAGTTCGGGAGGCGGCGCGCGCGAACTCGCGCGGCGGTTGCTGGCCGAGGCGGAGCGGGGGGATGTTCGCGCCCCCTTGCTGCGCGAAGCGGCGCAGGAGCTGCTGAAGCTGGCGATCCTGATCGGTCCTGTTTCGGAGGCGCAGATCTGCGCCGATTATGTCCGGTCCAAGCTCGGCCTGCGGCACCGCGGGAGTGCCCTGCTCCTGCTGGAGTTGATGGAACGTCCCGGTATTCCGCACAAGGCGCCGGATCTTGCGCAGATCGTGTGCACGAAGTCGGTGAATGCTTCGAGCGTCAAGGTCTTCGTGCACGAACTTCGCAGCGTGCTGACCGGATTCGGCATTGAAAACGCCGTTCTGCACCGTGCGCGCGAAGGATATCTTGTCCAGGAGGCAATGATGCCGCAGATTCAGGCGCTACTGCGTTGAAGTCCTTGCATAACCATAGCGCCCATTCAAGGATTTCTTCGTGCGTATTGCGATGATCGGCACGGG
>NZ_BCTR01000116.1 GCF_002091475.1 Sphingomonas azotifigens NBRC 15497 | reverse complement strand
TGCGATGTCGTGATGTTCTTCCAGCCGCTCCGACGTTAGGCCCTGGCCAGCCATGCGCGCCGCGGCCGGGCCGATCTTGTGCTGCGGCTCCAGCTCAATACCCTGCGCTTCCAGCGAGCGGTGATCGACACGTGCGTCGATATCCAGTTCCGCCAGCCGTGCATTGACGTGCCCCGCCCATCGCTCACGCCACTTTTCCAACAGATCGGTGCGGTTCCAGTCACGGTTCTTCTTGCCGAACCCGTCGGCATCTACCTCGCGCAACGCCAGCATGACATGCGCGTGTGGCTTGGGCTCGCCATCGGTGCCGATATCCCAATGGACATTGAGATCGGCGACCATGCCGCGCGCGACAAACTCGCGTTCAACGAACTCGCGCGCCAGCTCAATACCCTCGGCCTGGTTCAGTTCGCGCGGAATGGCGAACTCTATCTCGCGCGCCAGTTGCGCGTCCTTGCGTAGCTCCACCGCTTCGACGGCATTCCACAATTTCTCCCGATCGGCGAGATACTCAGGCGCGCCGTCCGGCAGCAGCACTTCGGAATGGACGACGCCGGCCTTGTTCGAGAAGTCGTGGTGCCGATCGAGCCGCTGGTCGTGCAGGCGCGAGGCCGAACGATAGGCGGCCGCGGCGAGCGCCGACGATCCGCTGGCGCGGCTGATGATCTTGGCCGAGAAGTGGTAGATCGCCATGACGGCAATCTATTTACACCAGACAGGCGACGTCGGCACGACGTATAAGCGCGCCCTCAAAAGATTTCATCTTTTTCGCGACGTAATCATCCCAAGAAGTTTCACGACATTTGCACTGATTGACGCAGTTCCTAAATCACCCAGTATCATCCATCAACTGCGGAGGGTTCGATGCGCAAACCGCGTGACTTTGATTCGGAACTGAGGGCGCTCGACAACAGGGCGCGACAGATCAAACAAGCCAAGCTCCAGCAGCTCGGCGAGCTGGTGATCGCAACGGGTGCCGATGCGCTGCCGGTCGAGCAACTGGCAGGCGCGTTGCTCGCCGCGGTTAGCGCGTCCGACATGATCGTGCGGGAGGGCTGGCGCCAGCGTGGCGCGGCCTACTTTCAACGGCAGGGGAAAGCTCGCGGCGGCGCTCGTTCGCGTGCGGCATCGGCTGCGGCAGCTGACAGCGGCGCGGCACCGACTGGAAGCGCAGCGGGCGCGGAATGATACGCGAGAATGGATGGTGAAGCGCCGCGAACGAACGCGCCAGCTGATCGAACTGGGCGGCTTGGTGGCGAAAGCCGGATTGGTCGAACTCACTGACGATGATCGCGCCGTATTGTTCGGCGTGATGATCGATGCTGCCGCCACGCTCAAAAGCGAACAACGCGATCAGGCGCTGACCTTATGGCGAAGACGTGGACGTCGCGCCTTCGAGCAGCTGCAGAATGAGTAATCTCGCCGCATCTTCCAACATATTTTAGCAGACGGATTACATACGCTCCTATAATCCTGTTGTCGGCACTATGCCGAAAAACAAGGAGCAGGGACGCAGAATGTCTGAGCAGAGCAATACCGATCCCGTTGAACTCGCAAGCGACCTCACCATTGCCTGGTTATCGAACCCGAACAATCGCGCGACGATGGACGATGTCTCCACGTTTCTGCGGAAGATGCATGCAGATGTGATTGAACTTTCAGGAGGTGTCGCGAGCGCGGAAATTGCGAGCGAAGAACCTGCGTCGGAAGAATTCACGCCGGCCGTCTCGGTCCGCAAATCGCTGGCCTCGAAAGACCACATCATCTCGCTGATCGACGGCAAGCCGTACCGGACGCTGCGCCGGCATCTGAGCACGCACGGCCTGACGCCCGAGGAATATCGCGCGCGCTACAATCTGAAGGCCGATTATCCGATGGTGGCGCCGACCTATTCGGAACAGCGCCGCGCGATGGCGCATAAGATTGGCCTGGGTGCCAAGGGCCGCGCAGCACGCAACGCGCCTGCTGAAGCGCCTGCCCCGAAGCCGGTGCGCAAGCCGCGCGCGAAGGCTGCACCCTCTGCCTGAATGCAATCGCGCGCCGAGGCTGCGTGCCTCGGCGCGCGACGATCATGCGGCGGCGGCTTGCTCAAGCGCCGCGATGCGTTCTTCGCAGATTACCTGCACCGCCTGCCCCAGCACCTCGACGCGCTCGCCCAGCCACGCCAATTCCTCGGCGCTGATGCGGTAGTGCTTCGAATAGCGCGCCTTCACATAGGCTTCCTTCAGCTTCTCGAACCGCGAACGGTCGACGCGCTGATCGCGCGGCCACGCGTCGATCAAACGTGGGTCGATGCGCTCGGCTTGGGTGCGCAAGAAGCCAAGATTGTGGACGTGCGGCGTATAGAATGTGCAAACCAGCAGCACGCAGTGATAGAGCTGTTCCGAAGCTTGGTGGAGAAGAAACGCCGCACGCTTATGGCGCCCCTTCCCTGCCAGATGGTCCGCGCTTTCCTTGAAGTCCGCAGCTGCTGGATAAAACTCAGAAAAATACTCCCGCGCCATCGCCAGCGCCTGCGGCGGTGTCTTTGGTTTTGGCTGGTGCAGCTCACCCGGCTCGCTCTCGTAGAGCGCGATGCCATCGCGGGCGACGTCCATGAAGAAATAGCGACCATGCGCCAGCCCATCGTTTACCTCCTGCAGGGTGTGTACGATGAAATTCACCGGCGTGCGTAGCGTCTTGGTGATGGCCAGTTCGCGGTTCAGCCGGTCCTCGGCGGTCGCCCAGAACTCC
>NZ_BCTR01000115.1 GCF_002091475.1 Sphingomonas azotifigens NBRC 15497 | reverse complement strand
CTGCGGCGTACACCTCGCCCGGTTTGACCGGGCGAGGTGTGGCATCGCTCATGGCTGTTCGCCCCGCTCCGCCCGACCGAGCGCGATCAGCACGCGGGCGACGGTCTGCTCGACCTCTTCTACTGTGCAGCCATGCAATTCGGCCGTTTCCACGTAATCACGGTCGTCGAATCTCACCGATCCGAAGATCGCCCGGTCGCGCTCGGGAAGTGCCCGGAACGCACGACGCATCCGCCGCAGACGAAGCCAGCGCATCATTGGACCGCCTCCTCGTCCGACGTGAAGCCGAGCAGGTAATCCGCCGCCTTGCTTGCAGCGCTCGCCGCCCGGAAGATCGCCTTTTCGTCCTCGCGCAGCACCGCCAGCCAGCTGCCAATATAATCGGCATGCCGCACGGTTGGCCGGATCGCCAACGATGCGCAGGTAAACGCGCTTGCCATCTCGGCGACCAGCTCCTCCCGGCTATAGGCTGGGCTGCCGAATGCGCCGGATTGGTCGCGGTCGAGCCGCGATCGATGCCCGGTCCAATGCCCCAGCTCGTGCAGCACGGTGCGATACCAGTTGATGCGGTCGTAAAACGCCAGCTGCGGCGGCACCGGGACATAGTCGCCGCCCGGGCTGTAATAGGCATCCCCACCCCCGATCCGGATATCCGCCCCGCACGCTTCCATCAGCGCATGCGCAGCCTGAATGCGGTCGGCCTCGGCCACAGATTCGCCCTGCTGCACCGCAGTCAGTCGCTCGGGCAATCCCTCGCACTGGTCGACATTGAACACGGTGAACCGCTTCAGAAACGCCAGCTGCCGCGCCTCGCGATCCTCGTCGCGCGCCCGCTCGGCCTCGTCCTTGGGCGTGAAGCGATCCGCATAACATATCGTCGTGCCCCGCTCACCCCGCCGCACGGTGCCTCCGGCCGCCTGGGCCTGTCGAAAGGTCAGCCAGCGCTGCGAGCCATACCGCCCCTCGATCACCGCCGCCCAGAGGATCAGCACATTGATCCCCGAATAGCGCCGCCCGGTCACGGCATTGGCAGGCATTGTACAGCCGCACGCCGCGGCG
>NZ_BCTR01000114.1 GCF_002091475.1 Sphingomonas azotifigens NBRC 15497 | reverse complement strand
GCTTGCGGGAGGGGTCGGGGGAGGGGCTGACGTGTCGGTTCTTTCCCCATGCGTCGCAGCCCGCTTTCACGCCATCCCCTCCCCTAACCCCTCCCGCAAGCGGGAGGGGAACGAACATCGCCTCGCTCAGCCTGCGCTCATGCTGGCGGGTGTAGCGAAGACGCAGGGCCGCGTTCCGGGCCCGCAGGAGTATCGTGCATGTTGAACGCCCTTCTCGCCGCTGCCTTCGCCCTCCAGTCGGGCGTCGCGATCGACAGCTCGGCCCAGTTCGGCGCGGCGACCAACCATGCGCGCTGCATCGTCCGCGCGATCGGCGTGGCGCCGGCGGACGCGGGCGCGCGCTCGGCCAAGGTCGCCAGCGCGATCAAGCAGTGCCGCGACTTTCTCGATTCCGATTTCCAGGCGGGCCGCCTGCTGCTCAACGATCGGCCCTATCAGCCGAGCGCCTGGCGCAAGCTGACCCCGGTGCTCGACGCGATCGAAGCCGACATCAAGGCCAGCGTGACCGCGCCCAAGCAGTACAAGATCATGTGGAAGCTGCCCGACGGCTCGCTGGTCGATGCCTATGACGCGGGCACTCCGCCCAAGACCCTCTCTCTCGTGACCGTGGCGATCTGAACCCCATGCTGAACATCCAGAACCTGCACGCCGAAGTCGACGGCAAGGAAATCCTCAAGGGCCTGACCCTGTCGCTGAACGCGGGCGAAGTGCACGCGATCATGGGGCCGAACGGTGCCGGCAAGTCGACGCTCGGGTACGTCCTTGGCGGCCGGGGTGGCTATGAAGCCACAAGCGGCGGCGTGACCTTCGACGGGCAGGATCTGCTGGCGCTGGAGCCGCACGAGCGCGCCGCCGCCGGGCTGTTCCTCGGCTTTCAGTATCCGGTCGAGATCCCCGGCGTGTCGAACGTCCAGTTCCTGCGCGAGGCGGCCAATGCCCAGCGCCGCAACCGCGGCGAGGCCCCGCTCTCGGGCGCCGAGTTCCTCAAGCTGGCGCGCGCCCAGGCGGCGGCGCTCGGCATGGATGCGGAAATGCTCAAGCGGCCGGTGAATGTCGGCTTCTCGGGCGGCGAGAAGAAGCGCAACGAGATGGTGCAGATGGGGATCCTGAACCCCAAGCTCGCCATCCTCGACGAGACCGACAGCGGCCTCGACATCGACGCGCTGAAGGCGGTGGGCGAGGGCATCAACCGCATCATGCGCGCGCCCGACAAGGCGGTGCTGCTGATCACGCACTATCAGCGCCTGCTCGATTATGTGCAGCCGGACTTCGTCCATGTGCTGGCAGGCGGCCGCATCGTCCGCTCCGGCGGCCCGGAGCTGGCGCTTGAGCTCGAGCGCGAAGGCTATGGAGCGCTGGCGGCGTGACCGTGCTCGATCTTCCCACGAAGAAGGCGGAGGCGTGGCGCTGGTCCGACATGGACACGCTGCGCGCCGCGGCCGAAAGCCCGCAGGCACCGGCAGGCGTGGATCCGTCGGACCTGTTCCTCGACATCGACGGCCCGCGCCTGTGCTTCGTCGACGGCGTGTTCGCGCCCGCGCACAGCCGGCCCGGCCCGGTGGAAGTCACCCGCCACATCCCGGCGACCGACCATCCGCTCGGCAGCCTCGCCGTGGGTGAGGGTTGGGCGCTGCATCTCGGTCCAGAACATGCCGCGACCTGCATCCAGATCGTCCATCTCGGTACCGGCGGCGAGAACCATGTTCCCGCGCGCATCCTGCTGGCCGACGATGCTGTCGCGTCCGTGGTCGAGACCTTTGCCGGCACCGGCTGGGCGAACCGGCTGACCGCGATCGCGCTCGGCAAGGGCGCGCGGCTGATGCGCTCGGTGCGGCTGGTGCAGACCGGCGGCTTCGTCTCGATCCGCGACGAGGCGGAAATCGGCGAGGCGGCGAGCCTGGTGTCGATCTTCCTCGGCGCGGGCGGCATGGGCAGCCGGATCGACGGCGCGCTCACGCTCACCGGCAAGGGCGCCTTTGCCGAAATGGGCGGCGCGCTGCTCACCAGCGGCAGCCAGCGGCAGGAAGCCGCGGTCGCGGTGCGGCACGAGCAGATCGAGGGCACCTCGCGCCAGATCTGGCGCGCGGTTGCGGCCGACGAGTCGGTGGCGAGCCTCGCCGCGCGGGTGGAAGTCGCCCGGGGCGCGCAGCAGACCGATGGCGAACAGTCGCTGCGTGGGCTGCTGCTCCAGCGCACGGCGACGGTGAACCTCAAGCCCGAACTCGAAATCTTCGCCGACGACGTGAAGTGCGCGCACGGCGCGACGGTGGGCGAGCTCGATCGCAACGCGCTGTTCTACCTGCAGAGCCGGGGCATCGAGGAATCCCAGGCCAAGGCGCTGCTGACCCACGCCTTCGTGGCGGATGCGTTGGCGCGGATCGGCGAGGCGCCGGTGCGCGAGGCCTTTGCGGCGGATGCGGCCAAGTGGCTGGAGGCGGCGCTGTGATGCTGGGGAGCTACACCGTCAAAAAGCCCCTCCCCTTCAGGGGAGGGGTTGGGGTGGGGGACGTCATCTGGAGTGCGGCCCCTGCCTCTCGGTCATGCCCCACCCCAACCCCTCCCCTGAAGGGGAGGGGCTTATGAGTTCCGTCGTGACGACTGCCGCCCCGCTCGACGTCCTCGCCGACTTCCCCGCGATCCCGGCCGGCTGGGCTTATCTCGACACCGCCGCGACGTCGCAAAAGCCCCGCCCGGTGCTGGACGCGATCGCGCGCGGCTATGGCGAGACCTATGCCACGGTCCATCGCGGCGTGTACCAGCGCTCGGCCGACATGACGCTCGCCTTCGAGGCGGCACGCGCCCGGGTGGCGAAGTTCATCGGCGGCAAGCCCGAGGAAGTCGTGTTCGTCCGCGGCGCCACCGAGGGGATCAACCTCGTGGCGCAATGCTACGCCGCGACCCAGCTCAAGGCGGGCGACCGCATCCTGCTCTCGGCGCTGGAGCATCATTCGAACATCGTGCCGTGGCAGATGGCCGCCGAGAAGATCGGCGCACACATCGACGTGGTGCCGCTCACCGCCGACCACCGCATCGACCTCGACGCGATGGCGGCGATGCTCACCGACCGGCACAAGATGGTCGCGCTCGCCCATGTCTCCAACGTGCTGGGCTCGGTGCTCGACGTCCGCCGCGCAGTCGATCTCGCCCACGGGGGCGGTGCCAAGATCCTGATCGACGGCTGCCAGGCGGTCGCCCGGCTGCCGGTCAACGTGGCCGAGCTCGGCTGCGACTTTTACGTCTTCTCCGGCCACAAGCTCTACGGCCCGACCGGGATCGGCGTGCTGTGGGGGCGGTACGAACTGCTCGACGCGATGCCCCCCTATCAGGGCGGCGGCTCGATGATCGACCGCGTGACCTTCGCCAAGACCACCTATGCGCCGCCGCCGGGCCGCTTCGAGGCGGGCACCCCGCATATCGTCGGTGTCGTCGGGCTGCATGCGGCGATCGACTATGTGGACGGTATCGGTCTGGACCGCATCCACGCCCACGAAACCGCGCTGGTCACCGAGACGCGCACCGCGCTTTCGGGGATCAACAGCGTGCGGCTGTTCGGGCCGGCGGACAGTGCCGGCATCGTCAGCTTCGCGGTGGAGGGCGTGCACCCGCACGACGTCGCGACGATCCTCGACGAGGGCGCTGTCGCGATCCGCGCCGGGCATCACTGCGCCCAGCCGCTGATGGAGCTGCTGGAGGTCCCCGCCACCGCGCGGGCGAGCTTCGGCGTGTATAACGGGCCGGCCGATGTGGCTGCGCTCGTGCGAGGAATCGAACGAGTGACGAGGATCTTCGGATGAACGAAGAACGCAGGATCGTGGTGGAAGAAGTCGACGCCGTCGAGGCACCGCCCAAGGCGCGGGTTGACGATGCCGCCGAGCCCGCCGCCGAGCGCAAGCGCGACTATCTCTCCGGCTTCCTTTCGCAGAAGCCGGCCGAGCCCGGTGCCGGCGAGCCCGGCGGCCCGCTATACGAGGCGGTGATCGACGCGCTCAAGGAGATTTACGACCCGGAAATCCCGGTCAATCTCTACGATCTCGGGCTGATCTACGGCGTCGACATCACGGCGAACGGTCATGCCGCGATCACCATGACGCTGACCACGCCGCATTGCCCGGTGGCGGAATCGATGCCGGGCGAAGTCGAGCTGCGGGTGAGCGCGGTGCCGGGCATCGCGACCGCCGACGTCAACCTCGTCTGGGATCCGCCCTGGGACCCGCAGAAGATGAGCGACGAGGCCAAGCTGGAACTGGGGATGTTGTAACCCATCTAAGCCCCTCCCCTTCAGGGGAGGGGTTGGGGGTGGGGCCTGACCGATCCGCGAGTCCAGCGCTCGTGGAGAGTCCCCCCCCCCCCCCCCCCCCCCCCC
>NZ_BCTR01000113.1 GCF_002091475.1 Sphingomonas azotifigens NBRC 15497 | reverse complement strand
GATGATCGGTCGACGGACGCTGCTGCAAGGCGGTCTACCGTGAGGCCGATCCATGCTGAACCGCCCTGTACGCATCGCACGAGTGCAAGGCCGTATCCCAAGGGCGGCTGCATCATCCTGGCCCTGTCTTGCCTGGCGCCTGCCCTCGCGCGGGCGCAAGACTACAAGCCCGTCGTCTGCACGGCGCGCGCGCCCTATGCCGGTCGCCCCGTGCACGAAGCGGTCGCCGTGCCGGCGCCCAAGGCGATACCCGATGCCAAGCTGAATCCCGCGACGACCGCGCGGCTCGACGCTGCCCTCGCCGCGATCCAGGCTGCCACCCATGCGCTATCGATCACGGCGGCCGTGGGAATCGAAGGCAAAGGGGTGTGGACCGGCGATACGGCCGGCCAACGCCCGCTGTTCTGGGCAAGCGCCGGCAAGGCCTTCACCGCCGTGGTGGTCCTGCAACTCGCGCAGGAGCAGAAATTGTCGCTCGACGATGCGGTTTCCAAGTGGATTCCCGGCGTTCCCAATGGCGAAGTCGTGACGGTGCGCGATCTGCTGGCGCATACGGGCGGCCTGTTCAGCGCGAACGAGGACAAAAAGGCCCATGCCGCGCCGCGCTATCGCGATCCGGCTGAAAATCTGGCGATCACGCGCAAGCATGGGGCGCTCTTCTGTCCCGGCGCGAACTGGCGCTACTCCAATACTGGCTATGATCTGCTCGGAGACATCGTCCGGCAGGTCGATGGCCGGTCGATCGACGCGGCGATCACCGCGCGGATCGTCAAGCCGCTCGGGCTCACGTCACTGCGTGCGCTGCGGCCGGGCGGCGGGGCGGCCGGTGTGGCGCCGCTCGTGTCGGCACAGGCCACGCCGATCGATCCGAGTTGGGCAGGCGCGGCAGGTCCGATCGTCGGATCGGCCCGCGACATGGTTCGTTTCTGGTCCGCGCTGCTCGACGGCCGGCTGATCTCGCCGCGCCTGGTGCAGGCGATGATCGGGACGCTGTATCCGATGTTCGATCCCGGCACCTTCTATGGTCTCGGCGCAATGGTGTTCGACGCACCCGATGGCGACCGGCGACTGCTGTGGATCGGCCATGCCGGTGGGACGCCGGGC
Organism: Sphingomonas azotifigens NBRC 15497; assembly: GCF_002091475.1. Taxonomy (GTDB): domain Bacteria; phylum Pseudomonadota; class Alphaproteobacteria; order Sphingomonadales; family Sphingomonadaceae; genus Sphingomonas; species Sphingomonas azotifigens. The sequence continues at coordinate 3,278 of NZ_BCTR01000113.1, read as the reverse complement.
GCCAGCGCGCTCGTTGTCTACGCGCCTGCCGACCATGCCTTTGCCGCCGTCGCGCTGACCGGTGATGGTTCGGCGGTCGCGTCGGTCAATGCGTTGCTGAAGGCGCTGCGACAACCAGCGGCACACGAGGCGGCTACCGCTGCGAATACCGTTACCGCGACCGCATCGACACCCGGCCCGCAGATTTCGACGGCGAATTGGCGTGACGTGATCGACGCCGCGCGCGACGAAGGGTTCAACGGCGTTGCTTTGACCGCGCGGGGAAAGACGATCGACCATGTCGCCGCGATCGGTGTGGCAGACGCGGCCCATGGCGTCCCGCTGTCCGACCGGTCGCGGTTCGAGATCGGTTCCATGTCCAAATGGATCGCCTCCGTCATCGTCCTGAAGCTGGTCGATCAGGGCAAGCTCGATCTGGACGCGCCGATCGCCCGATATCTGCCCGACTATCGGGCCGACAATGGCGCGCGGCTGACGCTGCGGCGATTGATGAGCCATTCGAGCGGGCTTCCCAATGACATTCTCAAGGCGCGACAGGCCGATCCGGCGAGCCGGGGCGTGGAGCTGGACATGCAGGAGGCGGTTCGGCGCTATGCCAGTGGCGACCTGGCCTTCGCGCCTGGGACGCAATGGGAGTATTCCCAGTCGAACTGGATCCTCGTGCAGGCCGTGGTCGAGCGGGTCGCGGGCACTAGTTACCCGGCGCTGGTCGATCGCCTGTTGGTACGACCACTGGGTTTAGCGGACAGCGGCATCTATGCGGGCGATTCGGCAAAACAGGCCGGCATGGCAGTGGGCTATTCCACCCTGTCGCCGACGCCGCAGCCAAAGCCCAATCCGATCCCCGGGTTCATGGCGATGACCGGGGGCTTCTACACCACGGCGCCGGACCTGCTGGGCATCATGGACGCGGTGCTGAGCGGCCCATTGCTCCGCCCGGAGAGCCGAAAGGCGCTGACGACCATCCAGATGCCCGAGCAGCATTATGCGCTGGGCGGACGCATACGTTCCGCCAGGGTCGGCGGCACGCTGCGTGATCTTGCCTGGGAGGATGGCAGCAACGGTGGTTTCCGCATGGTGGCCCGGCGCGTGCTGGCGGACGGCCATAGCGTGATCGTCCTGAACAATGCGAGCTGGGACTATCAGAAGCTTGGGGACTTCGCCGACGCCCTTCTCGAGACGACGTATCGAGAGGAAAACACATCGTCGACGCAAGGGATCGAATGACGATGGACCGACGGACATTCTTGCAAGGCGGCTTGACCGCAGGAATGACGGCCCTGCTGCCTGCGCCCGTAGCTGCTGCAGGCCATCGGAACGACGCGAAGATCGATGCCTTTGTGAAGGCGAACGGTTTCGCCGGTACGATCGTCCGCGCTCGCAAAGGCCGGCTGGTCTATGCCCGCAATTTCGGGCTGGCGAACATCGCAGCGAAGACGCCGGCGACCACGGACACCGTGTACGGGATCGCGTCGATCTCCAAATTCCTGACCACGGTGACGGTGCTAAAGCTGGTCGAGGCCGGCAAGCTGTCGCTCGATGCGCCGATCGCCACCTTGTTGCCGGGCTATCGCGCCGACACGGGGACGAAAGTCACGCTCGCCCATCTGCTGTCGAACACCAGCGGAATCCCCAACGCTTTCACGAATGCGGTCAAGGCCGATCCGGACCTTGTCACGCGCGATATGGGCACTGCGGAATCGATTCGTCGCTTTGCCTCGGGCGATCTGATCTTCGAACCGGGCAGCAAGTTCGACTATGCCCTGACCAACTGGTTCATCGTCCTGGCGATCGTCGAAGCGGTGACCGGCAGGCCCTTCCAGAACGCGATGCGCGCGATCACGCTCGATCCGCTCGGCCTTGACCATACCACCGCTACGATCGGCATCGAGAATGAACCCGGCTCGGCCCGCTCCTATCGCACGATCGACCCGGCGGTCGAATGGCCCAGCCTGCGCACGCCGGTGATGGTCGCCTCGGGAGGCTATTACAGCACGGCGCCCGACATGCTGCGGCTGGCACATGCGGTGTTCGACCTGGGGTTCCTGGCGCCGGCATCGCTGGAGGCGCTGCGTACCGTGCGCGTGGCCGAGCAGGACTATTCGCTCGGCGGGCGGGTACGCACGATGACGATCGCGGGCAAGCCGGTCCAGGCGGCATGGGAAACGGGACGGTTGAACGGCTATCGCTCGCTCCTCGCCCATCGCTACGACACCCGGGAAAGCATCGTGCTCCTCAACAACACCGGCATTTCGCAAAAGGCCATCGACCTTTTCGCCGACGACCTGTTCGGCGCAGCACCGCGCGGGTGAGCCTTGGTTGTGTCTCAAGTGTCTGCACGGCAAGTCAGACCATCTGGAGAAGCTACCAGCAGTGCGGCAGCGTTCCCCGCCTGAACGCGGCGGGACGCGCGCAGGGATTGGTGAATATTCGGCAACGAAGCGCATCGTTCCCGCGTTTACGGTCCCGATCTTGCCCTTTTCGGAGCGGCAGGAGCGCGCACTTCAACTGCTGCGAGAAGCTCGAATGGTTCAAGGGCGGACGCTGGCGAAGGCATTGGGACGATTGCGCATACTGGACGCCCCATGCGTGGCAGGATCAATGTTGCCGGCCAGATATCCTGAACGCTCGATCAACGCATTCACCGCCGCTGGGTCATCATAGGGCAATTCGATCAGTTCGCGGATCGCACGGCGCTTGTCGGACGCGCCGTCATAGTAGCGGCGCGCAATGCTATAGCCGACATAATAGCCGAGGTCGCCTACCCCGAACGGATTGTCCGACCCATTCCAGAGCCAGTTATCATAGTTGGTCCCCCGCATATCTGCCATAAACTGCTGCCGAATGGCGGCATCATGGGCAGGCCCGTAGGTATATACCGGCAACGCGGGCTTCCGGTTGGTGATCAATTCCGCGACCAGATCTGCGACGCCCTCCCGCAGCGCCTGTTGTGCGAGGGTTCCTTGAGTCTCCTGCTGCTGCGTGTGGACATATTCGTGGATATTATTCTGTGCGTTGTTCGCGAAGGGGCGGGAGCGGAAGAAGATGCGCAGCCGGCTCTGCAGGGGCTCCGGCAGCTCGGACACATCGACCGTTTCATCCCCCAGCGCCAGTTCTGCCCCGATCAGGACTTTGTCCCCGGTCGTCGTGCCGCCGGTGCGCAAAACCCCGATGGCATAGGTGATCGTCGCAGGGCGGAGCTCCGGATACAGACGCCGGAACCGGGCGATGTCGTCTTTCAGGGTCGACGCCGCCAATTGAGCGCGCGCGGTCAGGAG
>NZ_BCTR01000112.1 GCF_002091475.1 Sphingomonas azotifigens NBRC 15497 | reverse complement strand
GGATGGTGTCACGAGCAGGTAGAGCCCGTCTCTGTCGCTTAGCTTGTAAGCTTTGCTGCGAATCTCTGCGGCTTTGATGGCAACCACCGACAACGCCATGATGGTATCTCCCGTCGAAGCGACCGGCGCATGCCATCAAAAATACCATCAGCTTGCTGGTATGCAGTGGCATTCTGCCAGCTTGAATGAGAGACTTATACCACTAAAAAACCGCAGAAAACAGCCATTTATGGCATCTTCTGGCATGCCTTGGGAAGGCAATTTGGTGACCCCTACGGGCATCCTACCAAAGTAGAAAGACAGCCCAGAAAGTCTCAACCTATTGATATCGTTCGATCGGTACGCAAACGTCAGGATCAGGTTGTTCCACTGATGTTCGCCGAATCCGACGCAAAGTGTGGGACAAAATGTGGGGCTGTGAAGGGAGGTCTTGATGCCGCTCACTGCACTCAAAGTCCGGCATGCCGGTCCTGGTCGCCATGCCGATATGCACGGGCTCTATCTGATCGTCCGTGACACGGGAACGCGATCGTGGCTGCTGCGAGTCCAGCATCGGGGACAACGCCGCGATTTCGGTCTCGGCTCCGCCAGCCAAGTGTCGCTGGCGGATGCCAGACTTGCCGTTGCTGAATATCGCCGGATGATCCGCAACGGCCTTGATCCCGTCAACCAACTCGGTCTGCGACGAAAGGCTGCCCCGATTTTCGAAAAGGTCGCGCGCGATTGCTACGACGCGATGAAAGGAGGGTGGAAGAACGGGAAACATCCTTCGTGGATGTCGAGCCTCGAAAATCATGTTTTCCCGGTGATCGGAAAAATACCGGTCGACGCCATCGACAGAGCGGCTGTGCTGCGCGTCCTGGAGCCGATCTGGCTTACCATTCCCGACACAGCGCGGCGCATCCTGCAACGGATCGGGACGACGCTCGACTACGCGCATATCAAGGGGCTCGTGCCGGAAGAAATATCGCTGCGTTCGGTGACGCGCGGCCTGCCACGTCAAACTCGTCAGGTGACGCACCTTGCGGCGATGCCATACGCGGACGTTCCAGCTTTCATGCAAAAATTGGCGGCGCTCGAAAATAGTGTCGGTCGAGACGCCCTCAAGCTGACGATATTGACCGCCGCGCGGTCAAATGAAACCCGCTTTGCGAAATGGGGGGAGTTTGACCTCGGCAAATGCGTCTGGTCGATCCCTGCCGCGCGTATGAAGATGAAGGAGCCGCATGTCGTGCCTTTGTCGCCTCCCGCCATTGCACTGATGCGGCGACTTCGCGATGCGCATGTTTTGCTCGAAGGGGCTATCAGCGCGAATGGGCTGGTCTTCACAGGAGCCAAAAATCGCGCGATCAGCGATACCACCATGGTGAAGGCGATGCGCGATATGGGTATCAACGGCGTCACGGTGCATGGGTTTCGATCGAGCTTTACCGATTGGACCGCCGATCAGACCGATTTTCCCAAAGAGGTCGCAGACAAGGCGCTCGCGCACAAAATTCCGAACGCTGTCGAAGCGGCATACCGGCGCACTGATTTCTTCGACAAACGACGTGTGCTTATGAGCCAGTGGGCAGACTTCGTAGCCAACGGGATGAAACTATGGTGAAACACCTGCGCCATACTCACGTCTCCAATGATGCTCATGTCGCCAGCGCTGCCGATCGCTTGCCCAGACGCTTGGAAGGTGCACAGTCGACCAGCATTTGCCGTTCAGCGCCAAAGCCTGACCGGCAGCATCTTCCAACACCTGTCATTCGCTGCGTTGATCCGCATTCGATGTCTTTTCTTAATCGAGGTCATTCCGCTGGCGGTCGACTGATCATGACAACCGCCAACCGTTCATACGACGCTTGGCTGTACTGCCGAACCGTCAGCCTCGTCAGACCAGGTAATACCTGAGAAGGGCATTGCGTCGGGCGCAGAAAAAGCTAATCTCAAATTTCCGGGGGGGAATGCGACGGATGGGGAAGAAGCGGTACAAGCGGAACATTGTACAGGTTGCCGATCAGGTTTCTGGTTCTCCCGATCTCACGCTTGGCGCACTTATTCCTGCCGAAGATATCACTCTGACTGTGACAGTACGCCCTAACGGCAACACGTTCACTTGCGACATTGCGAATTTTCCGCACATGGTCCACGCGCCTATGACTTGGAAGTGGGCGGATTTCGAGGCGGAACTCGACGCTCTCGCGCCCTATGCTCGGCAGCTCAGCAAACCTGGAGCCGCGACGCCGGACGTCATCCAAGAGATCGCGGCCCGGGGAAAGATCCTTTTCGAAAAGGTCTTCGCGACGGACGCGGCACGATCGGCCATCCGTGACGCCTGCGCTGGCCCCGGCGCGACGGAGATCCTGTTCTACACGGACAGCTTCGCGCTTTGCTGGCCGCTTCTCTACCTCGGCACCGACATCCAGAAGGTGGAGGTAGAGCAGTTCCTCGGCATGCGCGCGTCGATACTGCGCACCCTCCAATCGACTACTAACGAAGCGAGCCAGTCGCGCCGTGACGATGCGCCGATTGGCAGCGCCGTCCGGCTGAATTATGCTTGGGACAAGTCATTCAAGCAGATCGAGACCCGCGAGCGGCCTTATATGGTCGAACTGGACGTCAAGCTGGATCAGCCTCGCGTGTCGGTGTTCGAGGTGCCTGCGCTAGAACCGAACGGCCCCGCGTTCGCACAGGCCAAGGAGCTGTTCGACGGCCTCAATCGCGAGGAGCCGAAGATCATCCACCTGTCCTGCCACTACGAGGCGGGCGAGGAGTTGGCGTCGAAGCGCTTCAGGCTGCGCGACGGAGCGTTCGTCACCTTCCACCAGATGTCTGCCACGGAGGTCACCTTCACGTCGCGGCCGCTGCTCTTCTTCAACGCCTGTGAGGTCGCCAAGCTCAAGCCTGACAGGACGGAAAACTTTCCCGAATACTGCATGCGGATGGGGGCCGAGTGCATCGTCGCGCCCGAGTTCGAGGTCCACGATTTCGGCGCGGCCGACATGGCTGAGGTCTTTTACGACAAGCTGCTAAAGGACAGGCGGAGCATCAGCGATGCCTTGCACGACGCGAAGATGCACCTGTGGACCGAAAAGAAGAGCCTCACCGGCCTTCTGTACGCGGTTTATGGCCAGTCATATCGGACTTACCAGTGACAAGGAGCGAGCAATGAGCGAGGAAGATACGTCGGGCATTCTGATCGAAGTTCCCGAGGATTCGTTCCGGGGCGGATCGGCGACTTCCAAGCTCGAGCGTATTGACGCCGACGAGCTTGCTTCGAACGTGCGGTCGCTTCTCAGCAATCTCGGCTCCGCGCTGGAGCGGCACCCGATCAGCTTTCCTAAGGGCAAGTTGAAGGAGCTCGTCCTCAACCTCGGTGTGTCGGTCGATGGCAAGGTGTCCATCTTAGGCACTGGAGTTTCGGCGGGAGCGACTGCGAGTCTCGAGGTCCACATCGAGTTCGAGGACTAAGTTGGTGAAGCTCAACGGCCTGAGCGACAACGCGGGTGCGCGCAAGCGCGCCAAGCGGCGCGGCCGTGGTATAGGCTCCGGCCTGGGGAAGACCGCCGGCAGGGGGCAGAAGGGCCAGAAGTCTCGCTCCGGTGTGGCAATTAAGGGTTTCGAGGGCGGCCAGATGCCGCTCCACATGCGACTGCCGAAGCGGGGCTTCCGGCCGTTGACCACAAAGAACGTCAGTGAAGTCAACCTCGAGACACTCAATCGTCTTCTCGAAGCGGGGCGAATAAAGCCCGGCGATCTCGTGACCGAGCGCACCCTGAGGGAGTGCGGTGTGGCCAAGCGCGGAGACGTCGTGAAGGTGCTCGGGAAGGGCGAGATCGCCGAGGCCCTGAACCTGCACGTCGCAATGGTCTCAGCCAAGGCGCGGGAGAAAATCAGAGCGGCCGGCGGCGCCGTGGAGACCTATCTAAGTGACGGTCCGCCCCGCGATGCGGGCGGCTCGGAGCAACTCTTCGCGACCAGCCCGGGAATTACGGGGGACGGCCCGCCTGAAGGAGACTTCCGGTATGATGTCCTGATCGGCGTCCTGAACGGGATCGCCAGCGTCGGAGTGAAAGTGTTCCTTGACCCGAAACGGAAATCATTCTGGCGGGAGAACGCCAAGCGCTACTTCTTCCAGCTTGGAGCGCGGGATGCGGCCATTCAGTCGGTGATACTGACCGTGGACGAAATCCTCAACTTCCAGGACAAGCCTTCGGATAAGGTCCGGATGTTGAAGGGGCGCATCACGGGCGACCATCCCGAGTTCCACGTCGATCTCATCGCCGATGGCCGACCGATCCACAACAGTGTCACGCCGATTCGCTAGGCTCAAGAGCTTAAGCTAATCTTTTCAGGCCGCGAGCCACCAGTCAGTTGGCGGCCCAGATCTGGCCATCGCAGAGCGTGTTTGAGCTGCTCAATGAACGGCCGGTTTACCGCAGCCAAGCGGATGATCGAGCGGGTAAGCGCCTGCGGCCGCGTAACCGCAACTTCACCTCGCCGCGACCGGAGGCCGACCAGGACGGCTTCATCCGCTACCGAGCGCGGCAGCAGGACTGCAGCAACTGCGCCCTCAAGCCAAAATGCACACCCATCCTGCCGGCTCGCAAGTTGACCA
>NZ_BCTR01000111.1 GCF_002091475.1 Sphingomonas azotifigens NBRC 15497 | reverse complement strand
TTGAACACGTCGATCACGCCCGCATGGCCGTGCGGCTCGACGATGGCTGTCAGGTCGCGTTCGACCACAAAGATTATGCCGACGTCACCCATGGCTATGCCGCCACGATCCACAAGTCGCAGGGTGTCACCGTCGACCGGGTGCATGTGCTGGCGACGCCGGGGCTCGACCGTCACGCCGCCTATGTCGCGCTATCGCGACATAGGGATGCGGTGGAGCTTCATTATGGCCGTGACGATTTCGCTGACCAGGGCAAGCTTGCCCGCGCCGTGTCGCGCGACCGGCCGAAGGACAATGCCCTCGACTATGAGGCCGCCGCCGAGCGCTTCGCCGTACGGCGCGGCGTCGAACGGTCGCGCATCCTCGATACGCTTGCCAGGGAGCCGCTCGTCACACCCGAGCGTAGCGCGCCTGCGCCTGCGCCAGCACCACGCAGGGGTATGTTCGACGGGTTGCGGCTTCCCATACCCGAGCCGGAACGGGCACCAACCAAGCTGCGCTTTGATGGGCTCAAACTATCGGTGCCCGCGGCTGTGCCCGAGGCATCCGCAACCCAGAAGCTGGAGCGGGCGGTCGAAGGCTATGCGCGTGCCGTGCAGGATGCTGGCCGAATGACCGGGCAGGGGCGTACGCCGCTCGAAGTTCAGAAGGCGGCGCTTGCCCGCACCGCCGAGGTCATCAACGCGCTGCATCCCTACGGCGCCCACGATCTTGATATGGCGTTCGAGCGAACGCCGGGTCTGGTCAGCGAAGCGGCCAATGGCCGTACCGCCAACGCCATTCGCCAGATGCAGCTGGAGGCCGAGGTGCGCGCCAATCCGGAGCTGCGCGCTGACCGGTTCGTGCAGGCCTGGCAGCAGCTGCAGGCGCGGCAGGCCAAGCTGACCGGGTGGGAAAATGAAGAGAAGCGGGCTGGTGTCGAGAATGCCATGCGCTCGATGGCGAAGGGACTGGAGAAAGACCCGGCGCTTGGCGCGGCGCTCAGCCGCCGGGGTAGCGAGCTGATCGGCCGGCAATGGTCGCCGGAATGGACGCCGGGCAGCCGCGATGGCGGAGTCGCTCGCGCGCTCGGCGATGATGCCCGCACGCGCTCGGTGATCCGTCAGCTCACCTTCTCGATTGATCGCGACCGAGGCCTTGGGATTGGAATGTAGCCATGGGTATCCACGAACCTCCCGTAGAAGCGGACCAGACCGTCCAGGCGTTCAACGACATATCGCGCAAGCTCGCCGGGCTGACGGCTGCGGTCGATGGCTTCGCCGCGCGTCAGCAGGAGCTGCATGCACGCGACTATGGGCCTGACCTGGAAAAGATCCGCGATGGGTACGACAAAGTGTGCGGCGCGATCAACATTCTGGCCAAGCGCCCGGCGATGACGCTGACCCCGCAGGATGTCGCAAAGCAAATTGAAGCGGCTGGCACGCAGGGGCGTGCGGACGATCATCGGGCGTGGACTGGCGCAAGCCATGCCCTTGCCGGCACAGTCCAAGAACTGAAGGGGATGGTCGTGTCGGCGCATTCCGCGGAGACCCAGCAGCTTTGGATCGCCGGCGCCGCTGCTGTCGCGCTGGTGGTCGGCTTCGCGTTCGGCACCGTCGTGCCGACGTGGATCGTGCGGGCGGCGCCCGAGAGTTGGCATTGGCCTGAGCAACAGGCGGCTAGAGCCCTTGGGCGCTCGCTTTGGGACGCCGGTGTGCAGCTTATGCATGTTGCCAACCCGCCGCAGGCGCGCGCTCTGGCCGAGGCAGCTCGGCTTTCGAAGGAAAATGCGGATGTGCTTGCGGAATGCAGAGACCGCGCAAAACGGCTCAACGCCCCCGTGAAGTGCTCAGTCTTGGTTTTGCCGGTGGCGAGCAGCCGTTCCTAAAAGCCACCCCCTCGGGGATCTGACCACTACAGATTTCAGGGCCGCCTCTGGGACGAAGCCGACGTTCCCATATCGAAGATTGAACGGCAGCTCTTGCCTAAAGCCGACGCTCGGGCTTGATCGCGCACGGCCGATCGCGCAGGTTCCACCCTATCGCATCCATTGCGTTACAGATTGAACAGGCAGCAGCGGCGGTAACATCAAACAAAGTGGTTGAGGTAATGCTACCAACTTATCCGAAGCTGGTTCGAGATCGGCAGAACCGAAATATGGAAACGGTTCGTGCCCGCGTACGCCAGCTCTCTCCGATGGTTGGACTGATCAAAGGGCATCAGCTGTTCGAGGGCCGATCATCGGCGATCCAGCGTGAAGACGGGAAGCTTGACGAAACGCCGATCCACCGCGCCAGTGGAGAGATCACGATCAATCGGGAAATGCTGGTCGAGTTCAACGAGGAAGCAGTTGAGCGGCATTTGGAAGAAATTGCAGAGCAACTCGCCCGCGACATGAGCGCGCATTTCCAGCAACGCATGAATGAGGTGACTGCCGCGACCGGCAACATCGTCGATGGCAACGGCAAACCATTTTCGGAGGATATGTTCCTCGATGTCCTGGAGGCGATGGAGCATAGTTTCGGTAAGGACGGTAACTGGAAGCCACCGACGATGATCGCCGGACCAGGCATGGCCGAGAAGGTTGCTGCGGCGGGCGCGATGTCCGCTGCAGGAAACAAACGCCTGAAGGCGATACTGGAGAGGAAGCGCGATGATCACCGTCGCCGAGAGGCTGCTCGAATCTTGGTTGGATAACCAGACCGAGCGCCGCTACCAGCCCGCCTTCATTCAAATGCTTGTGTCGGAGGGTTGGACCGTCCTCCACAACACGCGCCACTCGCCTATTGAGCTGGGCAAAGACGTAATCGCGCGCGATCCGCAAGGTTCGCTTCACTGCTTCCAGCTGAAGGGCAATCCCGGCTCGCGCGTCACCAAAAGCGAAGCGGCCAGTCTGCTTGTGCAGTTCCACGAGTTGGTGCGCCTCCCACCCGGCCCGCAGTTTTTGAAGGACAGGGACGAAAAGCACGTCGCCGTCTTCGTTACCAATGGTGAGATCGACGAGGAGGCACGTTTGCTATTCGAGCGGGCCGGTGATGCTTGCGGTCAGCCCGGGGTCGCAGCGTCGAGCTATGAACTTTGGTCGCGCGGCAAGCTGTTATCATTGGCGACGCCAGCGATCCGGGTTTGGCCGGCCAGTATAGAGGCCACGCGTCTCATCCTGAATATCCTCGCCGGCGATGGCCAAGAACCGCCGGTGCCAGCCGATATCTCGACCATCATGGCTTCACTTCTGCCGTCTGACGGAGCCTCGTCTCCCGCAAGGACCTCGGCGCTTAGCGCAATGCTCGTGATCTCCGAGATCATCAAGCAACGCTGGTACCAACAGGAAAACCATCAGGCGCTGCACGCAGTTACGGTGTTGACTTGCATCGCCGCGCTGCCGCTTGCCGATACGAGCGAACGGTTTGCAATGATCCAAGGCTATGCGCCGCTCGCCCTTGAGCATTGCTCCAACCTTCTTATGGAAGCGAAGGCAAAGAATTTCGAGCCGGATCGCTCTTGGAGCGAACGCGACATGCTGGGCGAGATCGATGTTATGTGGGAACGTCGGCGCCTTGTCGCAGATTGTGCTGCAGTTGCCATACTGGGAAAGCATGATCTATCAGTCGAGCTGAGAGACTACGCCGTTGATCTCATCACCCGGGTCACGCGACAGGTCATGCTGTGGGGGCAGGCGCAAATACCTTCGCTGGTTGTCGCCTTTTGGGCGCGGTCGCTTGTCGATGCTGGTGTCGGCAGGGAATTCGACTTTGCCGCGACTCTGCGTGCGATTGAGAGCGCCAATGGCGGCGACAACGAGCGCAATATGCTGCCTGGCCCGTATTACTCGTGGCCGGATGTCTGGGCCTTGCACCAGAACAAGCCCCACATGACCGAGAGCCCCATATTCAACGACACAGCGCGTGGTCACCTTCATTTCGGGCGCGCGATCATGGGTATGCTCGCCAAGCGCAATCTCAAGAGGACCTGTGGGCAGCTTTGGGCCGACCATACGCGCATAATTCATGAGGAGCCGGATTTACCCGATGGGGCTTTCTTCTCTGCCGTGCTCACCGACACAGGATCGATGCGCGACATCCAGCTCCGCACCGGAGTCTGGGCCAAGGTCGTCAACGAAGCGATCGACGGTGGGGCTGCGCCTTTTCTCGACCGGTTCGCTCCACTCGCCTGGCTAATCGCAGCCTATGTCTCGCTTGTGCCCTACCGCGCTTGGACCCGCGTGCTGCTTTGGCTTGATAGTCAGCTCGCGGACACTTGGTACCATGAAGGATGTCGGCCGCGTTGAGAGGCCTCATTTGCTTTCCCCGAAATGCCTCCGGTGATCGTGGGATGACCGCTTGTGGCACAAGCAGAAGTTCGTGCGCCCGCCGACGAATGACCTAAAGTGGTCGGGAGCCGTCGGCGCCGAATATCGCATTCTGGGTGGGAAGCGGCCATTCCAGTCACCTGCAGCAGTCACCCGCCAAAAGCTCTTTCTTGACGCCGAGCGAGCCAGCCTAGCACCACTTCGACAACTCCGGCGCCGACTACGGCACAGAGTGCTACGTAGCTAGGGAGACTAGATGCATCAGAGAGGATGAGCGTGCAGAGTCCGATTACCTGAACGAACAGTGCGGCATACAAAATCCTCTTCGTCATCACACCGCCCCCGCACCTAAACTGGACAACTACAGCTCGCACGAGATCGCGATGTTCGCAACTGGGCGGGAGCCGCCAGTACGGAAATCGATTTTCGGGCACTGCCGCCGCTCAAGGGATTGGAGCCGCCAATGGCCGCTTTCGGCCCGAGCGGTCGCTCCCGCCCGCCGATGTGAACGGCGCGCTTTGGTC
>NZ_BCTR01000110.1 GCF_002091475.1 Sphingomonas azotifigens NBRC 15497 | reverse complement strand
AGGCACCAACAACATGCGCGCCCTGGTGTCGCCGCAGGCGTGCGCCAGCGCACGCACCTCACCCGCGTTCCGCTGCCGGCACCTGCCGGCCCGATCCGCAGAATCGGCGCTCGCGTCCGCGATCAAAACCCGAAGGGCCGAGACGGCTAGGCCGACTCGGCGCCGCGCCAGCGGCGTGCGAGCGCAGTCACGCCGAAGGCGTGAGACGCCCTGACATCCCCGCCTTGAACCTCAGGGTTATCCTTTTCGACGACGGGCCGCCGGGAGTCCCCAGGTTGCCCCATCTGACCCAAACCAGGCTCTTTTCCCGGCCCGCCACTCGGCGCAATCTTGCCCAGGAGCGCTCCACCAACCCTCACACGATGCAAGGTGATCGCAATGCAGATCCAACCCGACCCGCCAGACCGCATTCTCCGGATCAAGACCGTGCTCGAACGCACCGGCCTAACCCGGTCCACCCTCTATCGGAAGATGGAAGCCGGCACGTTTCCCCAGAACACGCAGATCAGCACTCGCTGCATGGGCTGGCGGGAATCCGCCATCGCTGATTGGCTGGATAACCCGATGTCCTATGACGCTGCCAATCGCAAAGCGGGATGACGAGGCTCCCGACGGCCTTTCACACGGTGCCGCCCCATCCTCCGCCACGGCCAACTGGTTCGGATAGTAAACCCGTCCGCTGTTCGGCCGCACGTGGGACTTTGCGGTCGATCGCAAACCTCACGGCGAAGGTCGGTTTCCAGCGGGAGCCGACATTTGCGAGGTTTCCGGCATCTCCTGCCGAATGCTCGCGCCGATACAGGAAAGACCAAATCTAATTGAATCACGCGGGGCTATGCCGACATCCCCGCGACGTGTGTGCCTTGCGGCCCGTGACGCTAGTCGCCAGTCTCGCGACTTTAAACTAGGGCCTCGTTATCACTAGCTTGCGCCAGTGCGGGCGAGGATGCCGACATCTCTGCCTAGCCCCACGCATAAACCGGCCGCAACTCCTTTTTCGCCAGCAGGTGGTGGACGCTGAGACCGGTCCAATCGACGAACCCCACCCATTTCGTCAACTCCTTGGTCCCCGCTTCCCCAAATGAATTAGTATCAAATAGTTCGTTCAGAATATCACGCTTGTCCTTGGCCAGCACATCCGGCGACGAGATCCAATCATTTAGCATCAGGTACTCTTCGGCATCTCGTGCCAAATCGACATCCTCGGCCCTTATCCGCTCCAAGGCTAAAGCATTCACCTTGTCCAGCTGGGCCTGGAACTGCGCTTGGTCCTTCAAATAGCAAAATTTCAAAGTTATGAAGGCGAAATATGTTATGCGCTTGTGTGACATGAACGCTTCTAGCGTCATCTTCACCTCCGACGATCGAAGAAAGTCCTCTCCGACGAACAAAGCGCCGCAGATCAACAAATTGAATATTTCGACGGTATCCGCCTGACCGAATTTATCACCCAACCTTGCACGGTAGGCTCGGATGATCGCTGAGCATTGATCCATAATCACATGATTTATCAGGTCTTGTTGCTCCTCCGAGAAGAGGGCCCCATTTTCTTGGATAAGCAAGCAGAATTGCGCAATAGAATAGGTGCTTCGTACCCTTAGATCGATCGCGCACACGTAAAAAGCTTGCTCTAACATCGAAACGACGACATCCGCCACCAGAGGACGCAAGTCGCCTGGCAGTTCTTGCCGAAGCGCGCGGATTGCTCGCCGTGCGACTGCCTTCAGCAACGTCATGACACGCCCGCTGATGTTAGCGTAAGTAACATTGTATCTTGAGACAACATAACGTATTTCAGACAGAACGCCTTTCAGTCTCCTGTGATGCCGGGCTCCAGTCGCCGCATCGGCTGACCGCAAAAGTTCATAAAGGGCGGATCGAACTTCACGAAGCAGCGCCGCCACTTCCTGCCGGGCCAAGGAAAGCGGGGTGACGAAGGGCCTAGTTGTAGTGGTATGCTTGCTATCGTTGAAATACAATTTGTATCGTTCAAGTTCGCGGCAAATTGCAGACTCAACTTGATTTAAAACATCATCAGAGTTTGCGAATACGAAATAGTCATCGACATATCTCCGAACATCATAATGCCGGTTGAGAGCTAGACCCGTCTTGCTTAGCGCCGCCTCCACTTTTTCATCCACATTTTGCAATATTATCTCGGCAAATATCCTTGAAACCTCCGGCCCGACGACAATGCCGTTTGTTTCATTGTAATTTGCCTGCTGCATCAATCCATCAAAAGTGGACTCAAACGTGTAAGATCCAACAAAGTCTTTGGCTGTCGGCTTGTCCTTTACGGCCCAACCAATCGTGTGCGAATATATATTATAGAAGCACTTCGAAATATCCAAAGTTCTCAGCTTTAGATATCTTCCTTCAAGGCGAATGAACTCGCGGGATTCGAAAAACCTGCTTAGGAGATTGTATTTTCCGTATGCGAAATAGGACGGCAGGTGCGAAACGTCTGGCTGATCCTCGTCCACTAAAAGCTGTGCCACCCCCAGCTTGAGCTTTCCTTCCTCATCGACGGTATCGCTTGCAACGTAGGGAGATGCGAGAGCGATTGGCCGACGCAGAGACATCCTATCGTTTGAGCAGTGGCTCAGCATGCTTGTGTGATGCATTTCATAGAAATTGGCGATCATCCCTTGGACGCGAGGATGAATGATGCTCAAGGTGGTGCTGCGAGTATCATCCTTCGCGATTTCATAGTTGTAAGGAATCGAGTATTTAGCGTGGGGATCTATGATCCTGCGCCACAGCTTTTGAATCGCAGGTGGCATGGTTGCCGAAAGCGCTGAATGTAACCGATCGTTCGAAAATATTACCGGCACTTCGTAGGGGAGTGTCTCGGTAAGGATGCTTCGATTGGCGAGGCTTTTCGGTATAGAATTAGGCATTTCGCCAGATCGCCTTTAGCTTGGAGAAGCGATTGAAGGGGATGCGGACCATCCGCTTCCCCTCAAAGCCTCGCGCGAACGATAATCTCTTTAGTCGAGCCTTCTGAGCTGGCGTCAGCGTCGCCGCGATTTTCGCGCCGAATGGGCTAGCCTTTCCACTCAGGAAGCCATGCATAAAATTGTCGATGTCGCTGAGGCAATCCGGAGTCGTCGGGACATGGTTGCCGTTACGGTACTCACCACATCGCCAGTAATTGTAATAGATTCCTGCATAAATGAAGCGTGATCTGCGAATGGCGTGAACCCCCCGCCTGTTTATCCTGTAATTTCCGCTTAAAACGCAAAGGCGATCCACTAGAGCTTGACTGTCGCCGTTCTCCTCAAAAGCCTTTAAGCTTAAAAAAATACGGGTCTTAATGAGCTTGACCTTTTTCTCAGCGATAGATAGCCAAACGACACGTGGCTTGTCTCGACGGACACGTTGCTCGGCTTTGAAACTGTAGCCCAGAAAATCAAAACTAGCGGTGGACGGCGCAGGGATGGGCTGTTTCTTGGCGTCCAATGGGTTCATCTCGCCATCAAACGACTTCATGTCAGATTTCGATGCGTTGAATTTCATTCCAGGCAGATTAGCAATGGCATCATCGATCTTCTTTGCGACCCCCGCCTGATCTTTAAAAGCAAAGATTAGCATGTCGTCGGAGTATCGGAAGTACCTGTAGACTCCAGGAATAGCTCTGATGTCTCGGTCGAACGGCTCCATCGCCAGTTCAACGAGGATTGTGGTTAAACCAATGCCCCGCGGAAGGCCATGTGTCTTTCCGGCGCAGTGAGTGTCATAGAACTCTTTGAGGTAATGCCGGATCGTTCGGCTTATCGCCGTATCATATAGCAGGCGGCTTCGAACCGGCTCCAAAGGGATTGTTTCATAAAAGGACGACAGGTCGCGGCGAATGACGTAGATTGGCGTCCGATCATAAAGTGCCTCAGTCACGCCCCTAACTATGCGGTCACGGCTCGAAGTGATTACCTTGAATCTTCGCGCGATATAGTTTGCAATAGCTCTGAGAACGAGATTTTCCGGATAGGCGTTATAGGCAACGCAGTCCTTTTTTTTGACCTTAGCGGTCACAAAGGCACTCATCGAGATTAGGCGCGCAGCGGCGTTCGTCGCGATCTGACCGACTATCGTCTCGCCGTCTTTCTCAAGTTCCAAGCCGAAGCGCTGGCTGTCACCTGAACGAACTAAGCGCGAGAGGCGCTTGAACGTGAAAATTCCCTCCCAAAACATTTTACCGCCTCCCCTTTCGACGTTCTGCCAAAACATCGGCGCGGAGCAAAGGGGCGGAAGGGTCTATTTGGATAACCTGCTGTGGTTAGCTGACCGGCCGGTCTCCTCGACCAAAATGGCGAATTCCAGAAGAAGCTGACGCTAAAATCAGCGACGCCGATGTCTTGAGTTGGTCGTGACCGGCCCCCCTGGGCATTATTGGCTGCGGCAGCCTATCGTTGATCCGAAGCTTGTCAGCAGGCGGATGCCAGCGCCGTATGAGCCGATTCGAGACCGTTGCGGTGGGGCGCGTCGCTAACTTGCTTCAAGAAGCCGAACACGTGATCGGCCCAATCCTGCAGCATGCGCCTGCGGGGTGAAAGGTACAGCGCGCTGTTATAGGCGCTGCGCACCTCGTCACGATCGACATGCGCAAGTGCCATCTCGATCCAATCGGATCGATAGCGCTCGGCTTCGTTGGCCCAGGTCGAGGCGAGCCCGCGGAAGCCATGGACGGTCTGCCGCCCCCGATATCCCATGCGGTAACAACCGTAGATCATGGTATTCTGGGAAATGGGCTGGCCAAGCTTGTCACCGCCAAAGACGTAGGCGCCCGACGAATAGCTCCGAACGTTTTCGAGCAGCGACACGACCTGACGCGAAAGCGGCACGATGTGTTCGCGCCCCATCTTCATTCTGTCCGCTGGCACGCGCCAAAGCGGCTCCGGCCCGTCGAGACCCTCGAATTCGTCCCAGCGGGCGAGCCGCGTCTCGTTGGTACGTGCCCAGGTCAGCAGCGTGAACAGCAACGCTGCACGAGTGACGGCACGCCGCCGGGGGCTCTCCTCGCCATCGTAGCTATCGATCGCCTGCACCAGCGCCGGCAGTTCCTGCAGCCCCACTCGTGCCATGTGCCGCACGCGCGGCTTCGGCTTCAACAGGTCGGAGAGATGGGCCGCCGGATCCTGATCGGCCCAGCCCTGCGGCATTGCGAAGCGATAGATCTGGCTGACATGCTGCTTGATCCGCCGGCTGACGTCGAGCGCGCCTCTCGCTTCCACGGTCCGGACCACGGCCAGCACGTCTGCGCTGGTGATTGACCGAAGCGGCCGATCGCCAAGCACGGGAAAGGCATCGCGCTCGAGCCGTGTCATCAGCCGCCTGGCATGGCCTTCGTCGAGATTGTCCTCGCGGTTCTCGTGCCAGGCGCGCGCCGCCTGTTCGAAGGTCTTGCCGACCGGCGACTTGTTGCTGGCGCCTGGGTCCCTGCCCTGCCCCAGCGCCACCCTGGCCTCGGCGCGGCGGAGCCGCGCCTCTGCAAGGCTGACATCGGGATAGCGGCCGAAGGAGAGCAGCTTCTCCTTGCCGTCGAACC
>NZ_BCTR01000109.1 GCF_002091475.1 Sphingomonas azotifigens NBRC 15497 | reverse complement strand
GGGGGGGGGGGGGGGGGGGAGGATGCCAGAACGGCAGCCGTCGTGCTTCCTCCCCCTCCGTCAGTCCTGCGGCCTGCCACCTCCCCCTGGCGGGGGAGGAAACACTTGGGGCATGGCTTGGAGCGTCCGCCTGATCTGCTAGGGGACGGCCCGAACCCAATCCGCAGGAGCCCGCCGCCATGTCCACCGCCACCCCCAAGCCCCGCTGGTCGCTGGCGATCCACGGCGGCGCCGGCAGCATGCGGCGCGGTGCGCTCACGCCCGAGCAGGAAGCCGGTGCCGAGGCCGGCCTCCATGCCGCGCTCGATGCCGGCGCGGCAGTATTGGAAGCGGGCGGCTCGGCGGTGGAGGCCGTGCAGGCGGCGGTGCAGGTGCTGGAGGACGATCCGCACTTCAATGCCGGTCGCGGATCGGTGTTCACCTGGGAGGGCGGCCATACGCTCGACGCTGCGATCATGGACGGTGCAAACCGCGCGGCCGGGGCGGTCGCGGGATCGACCACCACCCGTCATCCGGTAGCGCTTGCCCGCGCGGTGATGGAGAACAGCCGCCACGTGCTGCTTGCCGGCGAGGGCGCCGACCAGTTCGCCCGCGAACAGCAGCTGGAGCAGGTCGACAACGTCTGGTTCGGCACCGAGGAGCGCCGCCGGCAGCTCGATTCGATGAAAGGCGACACCGCCCGCGGCGGCTTCGATGTCGACATGAAGTACGGCACCGTCGGCGCGGTGGCGATGGACGCGCAGGGCCATGTCGCCGCCGCGACCTCCACCGGCGGCCTCACCGGCAAGCGCTGGGGCCGCGTCGGCGATTCGCCGCTGATCGGTGCCGGCACCTATGCCGATGACCGCGCCTGCGCGGTGTCCGCCACCGGTTCGGGCGAGTTCTTCATACGCGAGGGCGTCGCGCACGAAATCTGCGCGCGGATGCGCTTGCGCGGCGAAACTGCCCGGCAGGCCGCCGAGGTGGTGATGGCGGACGTCAAGGCGATGGGCGGAGTCGGCGGGGTGATCCTCGCGGCGCCCTCGGGCGAGCTCGACTGGTGCTTCACCACGCCGGGCATGTATCGCGGCAGCGCCTCGGCAGACGGCGGGAAGCGCGTCGCGATCTACGACGACGTCCGCATTTGAGCTAAATCTCCTTGCGAAAACGAAATTTGCTGGCAACAATATTGCCCGATCGGGGCGGTTTCTTGCTCGCCAAAATCACGCAAAGGGTCGGTTAAAGAATGTATCGTGCCACGTCGCTCGCCAGCGTGTTGCTGGCCACTACCGCGCCTGCGCTCGCGCAAAACTCGATGCCGCAGCCGGTGCCGATCGTCGACACCATCCCGGCGGCGCGCGACATCGCCTATCCCGGCACGCTCAAGATCGACGTCGACGCGACCGACACGCTGCGCGGTATCTTCCGGGTGCGCGAGACGATCCCCGTCGCGAAGAGCGGCCGGCTGACGCTGCTGTTCCCCGAATGGCTGCCGGGCAAGCACGGCCCCCGCGGCGAGATCGAGAAGCTGGCCGGCCTGCAGATCAAGGCGAACGGCAAGCGCCTCTCCTGGACGCGCGACACGGTCGACGTGTTCGCCTTCCATGTCGACGTGCCGGCCGGCGCCAAGACGGTCGAGGCCGAGTTCCAGTTCGTCTCGGCGACCGACGGCAACCAGGGCCGCATCGTGATGACCCCCGAGATGATGAGCGTCCAGTTCAACTCGCTCAGCCTTTATCCGGCGGGCTATTTCACCCGCCGCATCCCGATTCAGGCGACGGTCAAGTATCCCGAGGGCTGGACCGCGGCCGGCGCGGTGCCCGCCAAGGTGACCGGCTCGACCTATGCCTATGAGACCACCAGCTACGAGATCCTGATGGACTCGCCGGTGATCGCGGGCCGCTATTATCGCAAGTTCCCGCTGTCCGAGCGCGTGACGCTCGACGTGGTGGCGGACAGCGCGGAGGAGCTGGAGGCCAAGCCCGAGCAGATCGCGGCGCACAAGCGTCTCGTCGACCAGGCGGTGAAGACCTTCGGCGCCCAGCATTACGACCAGTATCACTTCCTCCTGTCGATCAGCGACAAGATGGGCGGCATCGGCCTCGAGCATCATCGCAGCTCGGAAGACGGCGTGCAGCCCGGCTATTTCACCAAATGGGCCGAGCAGGCGACCAGCCGCAACCTGTTGCCGCACGAATATACCCATAGCTGGGATGGCAAGTATCGCCGCGGTGCCGAGCTGTGGACCCCCGACTTCCGCATGCCGATGCGCGACCAGTCGCTCTGGGTGTATGAAGGCCAGACCCAGTTCTGGGGCTATGTGTTCCAGGCGCGCTCGGGCCTCGTCACCAAGGAAGAGACGCTGGAAGTCTATGCCAACATCATGGCGAGCCTCGACAATCGCGCCGGCCGCCAGTGGCGCCCGATGATCGACACCACCAACGATCCGATCATCACCGCGCGCGCGCCCAAGGGCTGGGTGAGCTGGCAGCGCAGCGAGGATTATTACAACGAGGGCCTGCTGGTGTGGATGGAGGTCGATTCGATCCTCCGCGAGCAGAGCAAGGGCACCAAGTCGATCGACGATTTCGCCCGCGCCTTTTTCGGCGGTCGCGACGGCGATTATGGCGAGGTGACCTACAGCTTCGACGACGTGGTGAAGACACTGGAGGGCATCCAGCCCTATGACTGGCGCAAGCTGCTCACCGCCCGCCTGCACGACGTGTCCGAGCGGGCGCCGCTCAAGGGCTTCGAGCGCAACGGCTACAAGCTCGTCTACACCGACGTGCCGAACAAGATGGGCCGGCCGGGCACCGCGGACCTCAGCTATTCGCTGGGCCTCGCGGTCGGCAAGAAGGGCATTGCGGGCGTGATGTGGGATGGCCCGGCGTTCAAGGCGGGCATCACCGTCGCCGACGAGATCGTCGCGGTAAACGGCCGCGCCTATGCCACCGACGCGCTGATCGAGGCGGTGAAGGTGGCCAAGGGCACCAAGGCGCCGATCCGGTTAACCCTGAAACGGGACGATAGTTACCGAGAGGTTAGCATCGACTATCATGACGGGCTGCGCTATCCGCATCTGGTCAAGACGGTCGAAGGAGAGGCTGGCCTCGACAAGCTGCTCCAGCCCCGCTGAGACGGGGTGGGTACGCCAACCACAGGTTAGAGAAACATGCGCATCGATCTGATTCCCATTGGCGATGATCCGCCGAACAATCTGAACGTCATCATCGAAGTGCCGGTCGGCGGCGAACCGGTGAAGTATGAGTTCGACAAGGCAAGCGGCGCGCTGTTCGTCGATCGCATCCTGCACACGCCGATGCGCTACCCGGCGAATTACGGCTTCGTGCCGCACACGCTGTCGCCCGACGGCGATCCGCTCGACGCGCTCGTCATCGCCCGCTCGCCCTTCGTGCCGGGCTGCGTTGTGCGGGCGCGCCCGATCGCGGTGCTGAAGCTCGAAGACGAAGCCGGCGGCGACGAGAAGCTGGTCTGCGTGCCGGTCGACAGCACCTTCCCCTATTATTCGGATGTAGGCGAGCGCACCGATCTGCCGACCATCGTGCTCCAGCAGATCGAGCATTTCTTCACCCACTATAAGGACCTCGAGTCCGAGAAGTGGGTGCGGATCGGCAACTGGGGTGACGCCGCCGAAGCGCGCCGCATCGTCCTCGAGGCGATCGAGGCCGCGAAGAAGGCCAAGGCAGCCTGAGCCAGAAGTTGCGGCGGCACGGGGCACGACCCCGAGGGGTCGGCAACGTCCTCGCGCCGCCGCGCTTCCTTGCCTTTGCCGCGACGACGCTCGCGGCGGGATTCCTGCTGGTGCCGCATTTCGGCATCCGCGCGGGTGCGATGCTCGCCTTCGACATCGGCGCGGCGCTGTTCCTGTGCCTGTGTGCGCCGATGCTCCGGCACCAGTCCGATGCGATGCGGCGCTCGGCCTGCAACAACGATGCGAACCGGCTGGTGCTGCTCGGCATCACCGGCGCCGTCACCGTCATCATCCTGATCACGATCGCCAGCGAGCTGATGGAGCGCAAGGCGCCCCAGCCGATCATGCTCGGGCTGATCATCGGCACGCTCGCGCTCAGCTGGACGTTCAGCAACGGCGTCTACGCGCTGCACTATGCCCATCTGTTCTACAGCGAGGCGCCCGGCGGGCGTGACAAGGGCGGGCTGGAGTTTCCCAAGACGCCCGAGCCCAATTACTGGGATTTCATCTACTTCGCCTTCTGCCTGGGCATGACCTTCCAGACCAGCGACGTCTCGGTCACCACGCGCCAGCTGCGCCGGGTGGTGACGCTGCACTGCCTGGCCGCGTTCGTGTTCAACCTCGGCGTGGTGGCCTTCACGATCAACGTTCTCGGCGGTAGTTGAGCGGCCGGGCGTCCGCCCGATCGCATCCTGCCGGAGAAGCCATGTTCCGTGTTGCCGCCCTTGCGCTTGCCATGGTGCTCGCGCCAGCCGCCTCTGCCCAGACCAACGACAAGTTCGTCGTCGCCAGCCTGACCGAGGGCGTGTGGATGAAGGGCGACCTGCACGTCCATTCGCGCCACAGCAAGGATTCGACCAACCATAGCGAGGCGCGGATCATCGCCGATGCAGAACGCGTCGGCTTCGACTTCCTGCTGATCAGCGACCACGACAACCATGTGAACGGCGATACCGCGCACCACACATGGTCCGACCCCGAATTCCATTCCGACAAGCTGCTGCTGCTCTATGGTGCGGAATGGACGACGGTGCGCGGCCATGCCGCGATCCTCTCGGCCAAGCCCTATGACCACCAGAAGCTGTACGATATCCGCGATGCCCGCGACGTGGCGGTGCAGAAGGTCAAGGACGGGCTGGGCGTGCATCTCTCGGCCAACCACCCGACCAACAAGGACCATTTCGGCTATTCCTACGACATGGTCGATTCGATCGAGGTGTGGAACAGCGTCCGCTGGGCGCCGAACAAGACCAACCTGATGGTGTGGGACGACATGCTCGGCTCGGGCCGCAAGATCGCGGGGCGCGGCGGCAGCGATTCGCACCATGGCACGGTGCCGGGCAGCACCGCCCCGCAGGCACTCGAGGCGACCGCCAACAATATCGGCACGCCGACCACCTGGGTGTTCGCGCCCGCCCGCACCCGCGAGGCGGTGATCGCTGCGATCGGCCGGGGCCGCGCCTCGATCAGCGCCAATCCCTATGCGCCGCGGGTCGAACTCACCGCCGATGTCGATGGCGACGGCAAGGCCGACATGCTGATGGGGGACAATGCCAAGGCACCGGCCGGGCCGGTGCGCTTCACCGTGCGACTGGCGGGCAAGCGCGAGGCCGGTGCCTATCACGTCCGCTTGGTGAAGAATGGCGACGTGTTCGCGATGCTCGACGTCGGCGCGGACGGCAGCGTCGGCTTCACCGACACGCCCGATGCCAAGGGCCGCAGCTATTACCGTGTCGAGGTCGAGGGGCCGCAGACGCCCTATCCGGGGCTCGACAATTACCTGAAGGTCGCCGGGCCGATGGTGGCGATCTCCAACCCGATCTTCTTCAACTTCGATCCGGCGTTCTGAGCGCGCCCTTTCCTGGCGGGGAGGGCCGCCGATAGGGCGATATAAGCGCGTCCTCCCCGCGCAGGCGGGGATCCATTGACGCCGAAATTGCGGATCCTTCCCCAGCGCCAAGGGCAATGGATTCCCGCCTGCGCGGGAATGACGCTAATACCAACCTGCACGGAAAAGAACCTATCTTCGTCCTCC
>NZ_BCTR01000108.1:2500-5776 GCF_002091475.1 Sphingomonas azotifigens NBRC 15497 | reverse complement strand
TTTGGTTGCGGGGGCAGGATTTGAACCTGCGGCCTTCAGGTTATGAGCCTGACGAGCTACCGGGCTGCTCCACCCCGCGCCAAAGCTGGTTGCCTCTGTGTGGAGGCAGAACGGGGGACATGTGAATGGGTTTTGGTGTTTCCGTGCTTTCGCACACACCGGCTTCAATGCCTGGCGGCGACCTACTCTTCCATTGCTTGAGCAATAGTACCATCGGCGCTGTCTGGTTTCACGGCCGAGTTCGGGATGGGATCGGGTGGGTCACAGACGCTATGGCCACCAAGCAATGAAGCCGGTGTGGGCGTTCGGGAAACGGGTTTCAAATCGTGCACAAAGGCTGGATCGTCATCCACCCTGCATGGCGACAACCCAGGGTTGTCGATGGGGGTGTGAAACTCTCAAGCGCGAAAAGAGCAATTAGTATCGGTTAGCTCCACGCGTTACCGCGCTTCCACATCCGATCTATCAAGGTCGTGGTCTTCGACCGCTCTATGAAATCTTATCTCGAGGGAGGCTTCCCGCTTAGATGCTTTCAGCGGTTATCCCGTCCATACATAGCTACCCAGCTGCGCCGTTGGCACGACGACTGGTACACCAGAGGTATGTTCAACCCGGTCCTCTCGTACTAGGGTCAACTCCTCTCAAATTTCGACGCCCACGGCAGATAGGGACCAAACTGTCTCGCGACGTTCTGAACCCAGCTCACGTACCACTTTAATTGGCGAACAGCCAAACCCTTGGGACCTGCTCCAGCCCCAGGATGTGATGAGCCGACATCGAGGTGCCAAACAACCCCGTCGATATGAGCTCTTGGGGGTTATCAGCCTGTTATCCCCGGCGTACCTTTTATCCGTTGAGCGATGGCCCTTCCACGAGGGACCACCGGATCACTATGACCGACTTTCGTCTCTGCTCGACTTGTCAGTCTCGCAGTCAGGCTGGCTTATGCCATTGCACTCTAACAGCCGGTTTCCAACCGGCCTGAGCCAACCTTCGCGCGCCTCCGTTACTCTTTAGGAGGCGACCGCCCCAGTCAAACTACCCGCCACAGAGGGTCCCTGTACCGGATGACGGTACGAGGTTAGACAGTAAAGAACAACAGGGTGGTATTTCACTTGGTGGCTCCACACCAGCTGGCGCCGGTGCTTCAAAGCCTCCCACCTATTCTACACAGTTGTTCTCCACTGCCACTCTGAAGCTGCAGTAAAGGTGCACGGGGTCTTTCCGTCTAACCGCGGGTACTCCGCATCTTCACGGAGAATTCAATTTCGCTGAGCATGTCCTGGAGACAGTGGGGAAGTCGTTACGCCATTCGTGCAGGTCGGAACTTACCCGACAAGGAATTTCGCTACCTTAGGACCGTTATAGTTACGGCCGCCGTTTACCTGGGCTTCATTTCGGAGCTTGCACTCCTCCACTTAACCTTCAGGCACCGGGCAGGCGTCAGGCCCTATACGTCGTCTTGAAGCCGACTTAGCAGAGCCCTGTGTTTTTGCTAAACAGTCGCTACCCCCTGGCCTGTGCCCCCTGCAACTGGTTGCCCAGATGCAGGGCCTCCTTCTTCCGAAGGTACGGAGGCAATTTGCCGAGTTCCTTCAGGACACTTCTCTCAAGCGCCTTGGTATACTCTACCAGACCACCTGTGTCGGTTTCGGGTACGGTCTATACGGTGGGGCTATTTCCCGGGACTGCTTCGAAGCCAGTTCAATCCGATAAGAACTGACAACACACGCAATCCGTCACACACCACCAGGCCCACGAATATTAACGTGGTTCCCATCGACTACCCCCTTCGGGCTCGTCTTAGGGGCCGGCTCACCCTGCGCGGATTAGCCTTGCGCAGGAACCCTTGGTCTTTCGGCGAGAGGGCATCTCACCCTCTTTATCGCTACTCATGTCTGCATTCGCACTTCCGATACCTCCATGGTCGGTTACCCTTCCACTTCACAGGCTTACGGAACGCTCCGCTACCGCTCATCTTGCGATGAACCCTAAGCTTCGGTGCACGTCTTGAGCCCCGTTACATCTTCGCCGCAGGAACCCTTGTTTAGACCAGTGAGCTGTTACGCTTTCTTTAAAGGATGGCTGCTTCTAAGCCAACCTCCTGGTTGTTTTGGGATTCCCACATGCTTTCCCACTTAGACGTGACTTGGGGACCTTAGCTGTAGGTCAGGGCTGTTTCCCTTTTGACGACGGACCTTAGCACCCGCCGTCTGTCTCCCGGATATCACTCCTAGGTATTCGGAGTTTGGTTAGAGTTGGTAGATCTCGCGACCCCCGCATCCATCCAGTGCTCTACCCCCTAGGGTGTTCATCCGAGGCACTACCTCAATAGTTTTCGCGGAGAACCAGCTATTTCCCGGCTTGATTGGCCTTTCACCCCTAAGCACAACTCATCCGGTAACTTTTCAACGTTAATCGGTTCGGACCTCCAGTGCGTGTTACCGCACCTTCATCCTGGTCATGCATAGATCGCCGGGTTTCGGGTCTAATGCATCAAACTACGTCGCCCTATTCAGACTCGCTTTCGCTGCGCCTACACCTATCGGCTTAAGCTTGCTTGATACATTAAGTCACAGACCCATTATGCAAGAGGTACGCTGTCAGGCCTCAAGGACCCTCCAACTGCTTGTAGGCATTCGGTTTCAGGTACTGTTTCACTCCCCTCATCGGGGTGCTTTTCACCTTTCCCTCACGGTACTAGTTCGCTATCGGTCATGTACGAGTATTTAGGCTTGGAGGGTGGTCCCCCCATGTTCAGACAGGATTTCACGTGTCCCGCCCTACTCGAGTCTTCTAACATCACTTTCGCATACGGGGCTGTCACCCGCTATGGCCACCCTTTCCAGAGTGTTCTGCTAGTTGAATTAGAAGCACTGGCCTGGTCCGCGTTCGCTCGCCACTACTAACGGAATCTCGGTTGATGTCTTTTCCTCCGGGTACTGAGATGTTTCAGTTCGCCGGGTTCGCTTCACCAAAGCTATGGATTCACTTCGGTGATACCTTGCCCCAATTAACTCGGTAGTTGATCGCTCAACCACTGAATTAATTGGTGAAGGTGGGTTTCCCCATTCGGAAATCGTCGGGTCAAAGCTTGCTCACAGCTCACCGACGCTTATCGCAGCGTGCCACGTCCTTCATCGCCTGTACATGCCAAGGCATCCACCAAATGCCCTTACCTCACGCTTGAGAGTCCACACCACCAACGACAACGCTGGGCGTTCCTAAAGAACACCAACTCGGCAGAGCAGCGTATCGCAGTATCTTGGTGTGGAT
>NZ_BCTR01000107.1 GCF_002091475.1 Sphingomonas azotifigens NBRC 15497 | reverse complement strand
CTATTCCCAGTCGAACTGGATCCTCGTCCAGGCCGTGGTCGAGCGCGTCGGGGGCACCAGCTACAAGGCGCTGGTCGATCGCCTGTTGGTACGACCACTGGGTTTGGCGGACAGCGGCATCTATGCGGGCGATTCGGCAAAACAGGCCGGCATGGCAGTGGGCTATTCCACCCTGTCGCCCACGCCGCAGCCAAAGCCCAATCCGATCCCCGGTTTCATGGCGATGACCGGGGGCTTCTACACCACGGCACCGGACCTGCTCGTCGTCATGGACGCGGTGCTGAGCGGCCAATTGCTCCGCCCGGAGAGCCGCAAGGCGCTGACGACCATCCAGATGCCAGAACAGCATTACGCGCTCGGCGGGCGCATTCGCTCAGCCAGAGTGGGCGGCACGCTGCGTGATCTGGCCTGGGAGGATGGCAGCAACGGCGGTTTTCGCATGGTGGCCCGGCGCGTGCTGGCGGACGGCCATAGCGTGATCGTCCTGAACAATGCGAGTTGGGACTATCAGAAGCTTGGCGACTTCGCCGACGCTCTTCTTGAGACAAGCTATCGAAGGCAAAGCCATTCTTCCACCGGAGTGATTCAATGACGATCGATCGACGGACACTCTTGCAAGGCGGCCTGGCCGCAGGAATCACGTCCCTGCTACCCACGCCCGCATCGGCTGCGGCCCATCGGGACGACGCGAAAATCGATGCCTTCGTGAAGGCGAACGGCTTCGCCGGTACGATCGTCCGGGCTCGGAATGGCAGGTTGGTCTACGCCCGGAATTTCGGGCTGGCGAACATCGCGGCGAAGACGCCGGCGACCACGGAAACTGTGTACGGGATCGCCTCGATCTCCAAATTCCTCACCACGGTGACGGTGCTCAAGCTGGTCGAGGCGGGCAAGCTGGCGCTCGATGCGCCGATCGCGACCTTGCTGCCGGGCTACCGCGCCGACACGGGGGCGAAAGTCACGCTCGCCCATCTGCTGTCGAACACCAGCGGCATCCCCAACGCTTTCACGAACGCGGTGAAGGCCGAACCGGACCTTGTAACGCACGACTTTGGCACCACGGAATCGGTTCGCCGCTTTGCCTCGGGCGATCTGACCTTCGAACCGGGCAGCAAATTCGACTATGCCCTAACCAACTGGTTCATCGTCCTCGCGATCGTCGAGGCGGTGACCGGTATGCCCTTCCAGAAAGCAATGCGCGCGATCACGCTCGATCCGCTCGGCCTTGACCATACGACCGCTATGATCGGCATCGAGAACGAGCCAAGCGCGGCCCGTTCCTATCGCACGGTCGACCCGCCGGTCGAATGGCCGAACCTGCGCACCCCGGTCATGGTCGCTTCGGGTGGCTATTACAGCACGGCGCCCGACCTGCTGCGCCTGGCACATGCGGTGTTCAACCGGGGGCTCCTCACGCCGGCATCGCTGAAGGCGCTGCGAACCGTGCGCGTGGCCGAGCAGGACTATTCGCTCGGCGGTCGGGTGCGCACGATGACGATCGCGGGCAAGCCGGTCCAGGCGGCATGGGAAACGGGACGGTTGAACGGTTATCGTACGCTCCTCGCACATCGCTACGACACGCGGGAAAGCATCGTGCTGCTCAACAATACCGGCATTTCGCAAAAGGCTATCGACCTCTTCGCCGATGACCTGTTCGGAGCAGCACCGCGCGAGTGAGCCTTGGTTGAGGCTCGAGAGTCCGCACGGCAAGTCAGACCATCTGGAGATGGGCCGCAGCCGGCAATGGCGACCGGCATTGCCTCACCATTCGCAGCTGACTACAAATGTAGTCATGGCAAAGGAGTCGGTGTGCATGATCCCTTGGATGAGGCTCCTGCTGATAGCGCTGATGGCGTTTCCGGTGGTCACGGCGCCAGTAGCCGCGCAGTCCTCTGCGGCGACCAGATTGGAGGCGCTAGTCGACGACTACGCCGCCCGGCGGGCATTCAACGGCACCGTCCCGATCCAGCGAAACGGGGAGATGGTGGAGCGGGCGTCCTACGGCATCGGCAATGTCGCAACTGGCCGCCAGCCCGATCCGCCCCTGCCGAGCGCACGCGCCGCGCTCGCCGACCTGCGAGGGCCGAAGCCATGATCATGCGTGCCGCGATTGCGCGTTCCGCAGGTCGGAAGTTGCCCTGGACCACCCTGATCGGCATCGCTGCCGCCCTATTCGCAACACCCGCACTTGCTGGGGATCGACCTGCCGCCGCCGCTGCGATCAACACGCTGTTCGACCGCTGGAAAAGTCCAGTCGGTCCGGGGTGCGCGGTATCCGTCACGCAGGGCCAGCGGGTGGCGTTCACCGGCGCCTATGGCAGTGCCATTGTCGAGGGGCCGGTCGCCAACACCGCTACTACCAGCTTCCACATCGCGTCGGTATCGAAGCAGTTCACCGCCTTCGCCATCCACCTGCTTCGGGCAGAGGGCAGGCTGTCACTGGGGGACGATGTCCGCAACTATGTGCCCGAGCTTCACGATTTCGGGATGCCGATCACGATTAACGATCTGCTGCACCATCGCAGCGGCCTGCGCGATCAATGGAGTCTGCTGGCGCTTTCGGGTCGTCGTCTGGAAGATACGATCACGCAGGAGGACGTGACCCGCATTCTCTACGGCCAGCGCGACCTCAACTTCCCCCCCGGCAGCCGCTTCGCCTATTCCAACAGCAATTACACACTGCTCGCGCTTGTCGTCGAACGCGTGTCGGGACAGCCTTTCGGGCAATTCGTGAAGCAACGCGTGTTTCAGCCACTTGGGATGGTGGACAGCTGGGTGCAGGATGATTTCCGCGTCATCCGTGCCGGCCATGCGCAACCCTATGCACCGGCCGGTGCCGGGTATAAGCGGCGATCGCTGCCCTATTCCACCTATGGCGCGACGGGCGTGCAGACGAGCGTCGCGGACATGGCGCGCTGGGCGATGAACTTCGACGCGCCCAAGGTCGGAACACGTGCGATCTTCGACGCCATGATCGCGACGCAGCCCGATGCGTCGGGCAAGGCCCAGCCCTATGCCTCCGGGCTCGAAATCGGCCGATATCGCGGCGCGATGACGGTCGAGCATAGCGGCACCGATCCCGGCTATGTCGCCGATTTCCTGATGCTGCCCGAACGGCATCTGGCGATCAGTCTGTTGTGCAACAGCGAAGGGCTTAACCCCGTCGAACTGGCACGAAAAATCGCGGATCTATATCTCGGCGACGCTCCCGAGGCCGCGGCGGACGTCACGCACCAGGCCGTCTCGCTGGACGACAAGCAACTGGCGCCGTTCATGGGCACTTACAAGGAAGAACCGGGCGTCCTGTTCGCTGTCTCGCTGCGCAACGGCAAGCTCGTCCTGCAGGACCGGGACGAACTGACCGCATCCGGTCCACGCGACTTCTTCCTGAAAAACGCACCTGTCACCTTCAGCTTCCCAGATGCCGATACGCTCGTCATCCACGAACCGGACCATGATCGGATCGCGCGGCGGATCGCGGCGACCGACGTCCCCGACGTGACGGCGGCACAGATGCTCGACTATGCCGGCGACTATTACAGCCCTGAGCTCAAGCTGCTCTATACCATCGCGATCAGGAACGGCGCGATGTGGTTGAGCGGCGCGTTCGGCGAGGCGATGATCCGCCAGCAACCGAGATTCCTGCGCGAGCCGGATGCCTTCGTCACGCAATCCATTGCCGAGGCTCTGCAATTCCGCAGGGATGAACGGGGGAAGATCACCGGTTTTGCGCTGTCGAACGGCCGTGTTCTGAACCTGAAGTTCTTCAAGATCAACAGGTTGCTGCCATCCTGAACGGCGGAGCGGCGGTGCATGACATTGGAATGGCGCGGCGATCCGAAGGCAGCGACACGGTCAGGGCTGGCAGGGCGCGCCTCCGGCGTCGAAAATCGAATGGTCTTCGACGATCAGCCCATCCCGGACCCGGATCGTCGTTTGGACCGACATCGCCAGCCCGCGGGACCGACTCGTCGCCAGGAAGCGCACGGCGACGCGATCCCCTTCCACAACCATGGTCTCGATCTGGTCGCGGATATCCGGGTAGGTCGCAAACAGAGCGTCATAGGTCCGCACCACGTCGTCTCTACCACGGGCGGCGCAGAAATCGGACGATGTGAGGCGGGCATCCGGCGCATAGAGCTGCGCCATCGCGTGCACATCGTGGCGATTGAATGCCTCGAACATCGCCGTCACCACCACGCGCGGCGTCTGGGGCGCGGATGCCGCCAGCAGGAGCGCTAGGCTCAGCATGGCCGGTTCTCTGCCGGAACGAGGCGGATCAGGATGTCGGTACGCAGCGCCTCGGGCGCCACCTCCTCGGGATCGTCGAGAAAGTGGTGAAATAGGGGAAAGTCGGCGGGATCGCGCGCCAATGCCAGTAGCGCGTCGATCGCGCGCTGGTTTGACGCCTCCAGGCCCTCGTAACTACCGTGGTGTCGGACAACCGCATAGTCGCCGGCCGGAAGCGTTACCCGCGCGAACGCGGCGGGAGGCTTGCCTGGATCGGTGAACGCGAGACAGGCGTCGTAGCGCAGGCGATGCTCCTCGATGCTGACCGGATCATCGAGCGGGATACCATAGATGCCTTGCAGACCGTCCAGCTTGCCTGCGCCTTCAGCCCAGTTCCACAGCTGCCAGAAAAGTTCGTTCAGTTCGCGATACGCGCCCCCTTCCCTGCGCAGTACCACCAGCTCCGCGCGTTCGCGAAGCTCGATACGCAAGGGCGCGCCTTCCGCCGTCGCGGCGGTGATCCGCTCGGCGCCGTTCGAAAGGAACTCGGTGGGAGACATTCCGGTCACTCGGCGGAATGCCCGGGCGAAGCTCTGCGATGTGCCGAACCCCGTTTCCATCGCAACGGAGGTGACCGAGGCATCCGGTTCGGCCAGGCGCTGCTGCGCGTTGGCAATACGCAATCGCGCAATGGTGCGGGCAACCGTCTCCCCGGTCATCGCGCGCCAGATGCGGTGGAAATGGAACGGCGACACGTTTGCCGCGCTGGCCAGTTCCTCGAGCGATGGCGGCTCGTCCAGTCGCGCTGCCAGTGTCGCCAGGGCATTCTCCATTCGCGCGATCCAGCCATCCATCGTCCTCGCCTCCACTGCGTGCTTGGCAACAATAGCGCATCGCTCCCGCAGTTACGGTCCCGATCTTGCTCTTTTCCGGACGGCAGGATTGCGAACTCCAACCGCTGCGAGAAGCTCGAGTGGCTTAAGGGCCTACGCTGGCGAAGGCAGCGGGACGATGGCGCATACTGGACGCCCCATGCGTAGCGGGATCAATGTTGCCGGCCAGATATCCCGAACGCTCGATCAACGTATTCACCGCCTCTGGGTCGTCATAGGGCAATTCGATCAGTTCGCGGACGCACGGCGCTTGTCGGACGCGCCGTCATAGTAGCGGCGCGCAATGCTATAGCCGACATAATAGCCCAGGTCGCCTACCCCGAACGGATTGTTCGACCCATTCCAGAGCCAGTTATCATAGTTGGTTCCCCGCATATCTGCCAGAAACTGTTGCCGAATGGCGGCATCATGGGCGGGCCCGTAGGTATATACCGGCAAAGCGGGCTTCCGGTTGGTGATCAATTCCGCGACCAGATCTGCGACGCCCTCCCGCAGCGCCTGTTGCGCCAGGGTTCCTTGAGTCTCCTGCTGCTGCGTGTGAACATATTCGTGGATATTATTCTGTGCGTTGTTCGCGAAGGGGCGTGAGCGGAAGAAGATGCGCAGCCGGCTCTGCAGGGGCTCCGGCAACTCGGACACATCGACCGTTTCGTCCCCCAGCGCCAGCTCTGCTCCGATCAGGACTTTGTTACCGGTTGTCGTGCCGCCGGTGCGTAAAACCCCGATCGCATAGGTGATCGTCGCAGGGCGGAGCGCCGCATACAGACGTCGGAACCGAGCGATGTCGTCTTTCAGGGTCGACGCCGCCAATTGAGCGCGCGGGGTCAGGGG
>NZ_BCTR01000106.1 GCF_002091475.1 Sphingomonas azotifigens NBRC 15497 | reverse complement strand
TTAACCGATGGCGGGGTGCACCACCATCGGTTACACCCCTCCGACCTGCCTGCGGCAGGCCACCTCCCCTTCCAGGGGAGGATCTGAAGTCGGTGAAGGAGAGACGAGTAGATGGCCGAAGCACCCCGCCTGATCTACCGCCATCGGCTGATCACCCGGCTGTGGCACTGGATCAACGCGATCGCGCTGCTGATCATGGTCGGCAGCGGGCTGATGATCTTCAACGCGCATCCGCGGCTCTATTGGGGGCAATATGGCGCGAATTTCGATCATGCCTGGCTGGAGCTGCCGCGCTTCCCGGGCTGGGTGACGATCCCGTCCTATTACAGCCTCGCCGGCGCGCGGCACTGGCACTTCTTCTTCGCGCTGGTGCTCGCCTTCGGGCTGCTGGTCTACCTGCTCTGGAGCCTGGCGAACGGCCATATCCTGCGCGACCTGCGCATCCGCGCGCGCGAGCTGGGGCCGGGACACCTCTGGAAGGACTTCAAGGACCATCTCGCCCTTCGCTTCCATGATCCGAAGGACCCGCGCGCCTACAACATCTTCCAGAAGCTGGCCTATGTCGGCACGCTGTTCGTGCTGCTGCCCGCGGTGATCCTCTCCGGCCTCGCCCTGTCGCCCGGCATGGACGCGGCCTGGCCCTGGCTGACCGCCTTGTTCGGCGGGCGGCAGTCGGCGCGCTCGGTGCACTTTATCGCGATGGGGGCGATCCTCATCTTCCTGCTCGTCCACCTGACCCTGGTGCTGCTGGCAGGACCGATCAACGAACTGCGCTCGATGATTACCGGTTGGTGGCGCGTGCCCGCGGAGAAGCAGCCATGATCCTCACCCGCCGCAACCTGCTGGTCGGCGGTGCCGCCGGGCTGCTTACCGGCTGCGACCAGTTCACCGACAGCCCGGTGCTGGCCAGCGCGGAGGAGGCGCACCGCTTCCTTCAGCGCTCGATCGGTCGCGGTTCGCTCGCCACCGAGTTCCGACCCGAGCAGCGCAGCCCGATCTTCCGGGTGAACGGCACCCACAATCCCGACACGCCGATGTATAACATCTGGGCCGGCACCCGCTTCGTCGACTGGCGGCTGAACGTGGGCGGCATGGTCGCCCGGCCCATGCAGCTCACGCTCGAGCAGCTCCAGCACATGCCGCAGCGCGCGCAGATTACCCGCCACGACTGCGTCGAGGGCTGGAGCGCGATCGGCAAATGGCAGGGGCCGCAGCTCTCCACGATCCTGAACGCCGCGGGGCTCAGTTCCCGCGCGCGCTACATCGTCTTCCATTGCGCCGATCGCTATGGCGACAGCGGCTATTACGAGTCGATCGACCTGATCGACGCCTTCCACCCCCAGACCATCCTCGCCTGGGCGCTCAACGACCACCGCCTGGATGTCGGCCACGGCGCACCGCTGCGGCTACGGGTGGAGCGGCAGCTCGGCTACAAGCAGGCGAAATATCTGGTGGGGATCGAGGCGGTCGCCTCGCTCGCCGGAATCGGCAAGGGCAAGGGCGGGACGTGGGAGGATTCGAACGGCTATCAATGGTATGCGGGGATCTGAGCGCGAGTCCGAAACCTACGCCGAGATAGGTTGTTTTGCGGCGAACCGAAACGCAATACGGGTTTCCCCGAAACAAACGTCGCTTACTGGATCGCCATGGCCCTGATTGATCGCTTCCTCGACCGCGCCGTGAAGCGCGGCGAGCTCACCCTGATCCGCCCCGATGGCAGTTCCCGACGCTTCGGCAGCCCCGATCCCGATCTGAAGCCCGTGACGATGCGGCTGTCCAAGGGCGCCGAGGGCCGCATCGTCCGCGATCCCGCCCTGGGCGCTGCAGAAACCTATATGGACGGCAGCCTGAACTTCGATGCCGGCGACATTCTCGACCTGCTCAACCTGGTCACCGCCAACAATGCCTGGGAGAAGGGCGATGCGGTGCTCAAACCTTCGGCGCTCAGCCGCGCCACCGGCAAGGTCGCGCACTGGCTCGGCCGCAAGAACATGGCGCGCAAGTCGAAGCAGAACGTCGCGCACCATTACGACCTCTCGGCACGGCTCTATGACCTGTTCCTTGATGCCGACCGGCAATATAGCTGCGCCTATTACACCGATCCGGCGAACAGCCTGGAACAGGCCCAGGCCGACAAGAAGGCGCATATCGTCGCCAAGCTGGCGATCCAGCCCGGCATGCGTGTGCTCGACATCGGCTGCGGCTGGGGCGGCATGGCGCTCTACATCCACCAGAAGACCGGCGCCGAGGTGCTCGGCATCACCCTGTCCGAAGAGCAGCTGAAGATCGCCCGTGAGCGCGCCGAAGCCGCGGGCGTGGCGGACAAGGTGAAGTTCGAGCTGATCGACTATCGCGCGCTGGAGGGCCAGTTCGATCGCATCGTCTCGGTCGGGATGTTCGAGCATGTCGGCACGCCGCAATACCGCACCTTCTTCGCCAAGTGCCGCGAGCTGATGACGCCCGAGGGCGTGATGCTGCTCCACACCATCGGGCGTGCGGGCGGGCCGGGCTATACCGATGCGTTCACGCTCAAGTACATCTTCCCCGGCGGCTATATCCCGGCGCTGTCGGAGATCGCGCAAGGCTATGAGGGGCTGCGCTATTTCCTCACCGATGTGGAGGTGCTGCGCATGCATTACGGCCACACGCTGAAGGCCTGGTACGACCGCACCGTCGCCGCGCATGACGCGATCGTCGCACTGTACGACGAGCGCTTCTTTCGCATGTGGACCTATTATCTTGCCGGCTCCTATGTGAGCTTCATGAATGGCGGGCTGGTCAACTACCAGCTGCAATTCTCCCGCTCGCGTACGGCGCTGCCGCTCACCCGCGACTATATGGTCGAGGCCGAGGCACGGCTGCGTCAAAGTTGATCCTGCAGGCGCGGCCCGTCAGCCGCCGTCATCCCGGCGAAGGCCGGGATCCATTGGCGCTACGGATCGGCTCTTGTCCTCGCGGAGTGGCGATTGGATCCCGGCTTCCGCCGGGATGACAAGGGGGGTGTTCCGCGCCTGCATCGCCCCCCACCTCCAGCGGATATTGCGCGGAGGGCGCGGGGACCCTAGAGGCCCCGCGTTTCCCCTTTCCTTTTTCCCCGGAGTCGCTGCCCCATGTCGGATAAGATCAATCGCGTCGTCCTCGCCTATTCGGGCGGCCTGGACACGAGCGTGATCCTGAAATGGCTGCAGCAGACCTATAACTGCGAGGTCGTCACCTTCACCGCCGATCTCGGTCAGGGCGAGGAGCTGGAGCCCGCGCGCAAGAAGGCGGAACTGGCCGGCGTGAAGCCCGAGCACATCTTCATCGAGGATGTGCGCGAGGAATTCGTGAAGGACTATGTGTTCCCGATGATGCGCGCTAACGCGCTCTACGAGGGGCTGTACCTGCTCGGCACGTCGATCGCCCGTCCGCTGATCGCCAAGCGCCAGATCGAGATCGCCAAGCTGGTTGGTGCCGATGCGGTGAGCCATGGCGCCACCGGCAAGGGCAACGACCAGGTCCGTTTCGAGCTGGGCTATTACGCGCTCAACCCCGACATCAAGGTGATCGCGCCGTGGCGCGAATGGGACCTGACCAGCCGCACCAAGCTGATCGAGTTCGCCGAATCGCACCAGATCCCGGTGAGCAAGGACAAGCGCGGCGAGGCGCCCTTCTCGACCGACGCGAACCTTCTCCACACTTCGTCCGAGGGCAAGGTGCTCGAGGATCCGTGGGAGGAAGTGCCGGACTATGTCTACTCGCGCACGGTGAACCCCGAGGACGCGCCCGACACGCCCGAGACGATCACGATCGATTTCGAGCGCGGCGACGGCGTGGCGCTGAACGGCGTGGGCATGTCGCCGGCGACTTTGCTCACCGCGCTCAACGAGCTCGGCCGCAAGCACGGCATCGGCCGGCTCGACCTGGTCGAGAATCGCTTCGTCGGCATGAAGTCGCGCGGCATGTACGAGACGCCGGGCGGCACCATCTATCACCTCGCGCATCGCGGCATCGAGCAGATCACGCTCGATCGCGGCGCCGCGCACCTCAAGGACGAGCTGGCGCCGCGCTATGCCGAGCTGATCTACAACGGCTTCTGGTTCTCGCCCGAGCGCGAGATGCTGCAGGCCGCGGTGGATTACAGCCAGGAGAAGGTCACCGGCACCGTGCGGCTCAAGCTGTACAAGGGCAGCGTGATCGTCACCGGCCGCAAGTCGCCCTATTCGCTGTACAGCGAGAAGGTGGTGACGTTCGAGGACGACCAGGGCGCGTACGACCAGCGCGACGCGGCGGGCTTCATCAAGCTCAACGCCCTGCGTCTGCGGCTGCTCGGCCGCCGCGAGGGGTAATCGCTACCGCGGTCCCCCTCCTCCGGCTACGCCGGGGGAGGGGGACCGCGCCGCGCAAGCGGCGTGGTGGAGGGGGCGCCGCAGATTGCGGCGTCCTTTTTCGTATGTAAGGGTGCCCCCTCCACCACCGCCTGCGGCGGCGGTCCCTCTCCCCCGGGCTGCGCCCGAGGGAGGAGACGCTTACGCTCGCAGCGCGGCGCGATACGCCCGCAGGCTGTCCCAGGCGTAGAGCGCGCAGCCCGACCAGATCAGCGCGAAGGTCGCGAGGTGCACCGGCAGCACCGGCTCGCCGAACAGCCACACCGCCTCCAGGAACTGCAGCGTCGGCGCGATATATTGGAGCAGCCCCATGGTCGCATAAGGCAGCCTTTTGGCGGCCGCAGCGAACAGCAGCAGCGGCGTCGCGGTGACCACGCCGGCCGCGATCAGCAGCAGGTCGATCCGCGTCGAGCCGCCGAACGCCGCCGTGCCGCTATGCTGTGCCCAGAGCAGCACCGCGAGGGCGGGTGGACCCAGCAGTAGCGTTTCCACCGTCAGCCCGCCAAGCGCATCGATCGCTGCGACCTTGCGCAGCAGGCCATAGCCGCCAAAGCTCAGCGCCAGCGCGAGCGGGATCCACAGCCCGCCGCCGCCATGCAGCGTCAGCAGCAGCACGCCCAGCGCCGCCAGCCCGATCGCCACGCCCTGCCAGCGGCGCAGCCGTTCGCCGAGCACCAGCATGCCGAGCGCCACATTGACCAGCGGGTTGATGAAATAGCCGAGGCTCGCATCGAGCACATGGGCGTTCTGGACCGCCCAGATATAGACCAGCCAGTTGATCGCGATCAGCGCCGCGCTGCCGACGAGGAACAGCAGGGTCCGCCCCCTGGCAGCCGCGGCAATGCTCCGCACGCGGCGCAGTGCCACCACGATCACTGCGAGCAGCAGCAGCGACCAGAGCACGCGATGTGACAGCACCTGCAGCGCGGGCACCGATTGCAGCAGATGCAGGTACAGCGGCAGCACGCCCCACAGGCTATAGGCGGCAACACCGAGGAGGAGACCGGCGCGATCGGCGCGCTGAACATTGGACATTGCCCCTTGTTGCGCCGTGTTGCAGTGCAACGCAACAAGGGGAGGGATTGCTCAGTCGGCGAACAGCAGGACCGGCGTCTCGAGCAGCTTCTTCACCGCCTGGACGAAGCTCGCCGCGTCCCAGCCGTCGACGACGCGGTGGTCGCAGCTGACCGACAGGTTCATCAGCTTGGCGCGGACGATTTCGTCCCCGTGGAAGACCGGGCGCTCGACGATCTTGTTCGGGCCGATGATCGCGACTTCCGGCCGGTTGATCACCGGCGTCGTCGCGATGCCGCCGAGGGGCCCAAGCGAAGTGACGGTGAGGGTGGAGCCGCTCAGTTCCTCCGACTTGGCCTTTCCGGTGCGCGCGGCCTCGGCGAGGCGGGTGATCTCGCTCGCCAGCTGCCAGACATTCCTGTCCTGCGCGTCGCGGATCACCGGCACCATCAGCCCGGCATCGGTCTGCGTCGCCATGCCGAGATGGACGCGGCCATGGCGGGTGACCACCCCGGCCTCGTCGTCATAGCGGGCGTTGAGCATCGGGAAGTCGGGCAGCGTGCGGCACAGCGCCACGATCAGGAACGGCAGCATGGTCAGCTTGGGCCGCTGGCCGCGGTTGGCGTTGAGGTCGCCGCGCATCGCCTCCAGCGCGGTGACGTCGATCTCGTCGACATAGGTGAAGTGGGGGATGGCGCGCTTCGAGGCGGCCATGTTCTCGGCGATGCGGCGGCGCATGCCGATCACCTTCACCGGCTGGTCCTCGCGGGCGCGGGATGCGTGGGGGGCGTGGTAGCCCTGCGCGCTGCCATAGCGGAGGAAGGCGTCGAGATCGGCATGGCGGATGCGGTCGCCTTCGGCCGGCTTCACCTGCGCGAGGTCGATGCCGAGGTCGGCGGCGCGGGCGCGGACTGCGGGGGAAGCGAGGACATGCACCTTCTCTCCCCCTTCCGCTTGCGGGAGGGGGGCGGGGGGAGGGGTTGACGTGGCAGTGGCGGG
>NZ_BCTR01000105.1 GCF_002091475.1 Sphingomonas azotifigens NBRC 15497 | reverse complement strand
ACATGGGGTGTTACTTCCGCTCCCTCACGCCCTCCCGCGCGCGCAGCACGCGCTTGCGGTCGATCCCATAGGCGTACCCGCCCATGCTGCCGTCGCCCCGCTGGGCACGGTGGCAGGGAATGGCGAGCGCGACCGGGTTCGCGCCGCACGCCGTGCCCGCCGCGCGGACCGCGCCCGGGTTGCCGGCCATCACCGCCAGCTCGGCATAGCTGCGCGTCTCGCCCGGCGGGATGCTGCGCAGCGCCTGCCACACCGCCTCCTGAAAGGCGGTGCCCTGGACGTCGAGCGGCAGGTCGCGCTGGCGATTCGGGTCCTCGACCAGCGCCACCACTTCGGCCGCGAGCGCGGCAAAATCGTCGGTACCCGGCTGCACGTTCGCCGCGGGGAAGCGGCGGGCGAGCATCTCCGCATCCTCATCGAACGCGATCCGGCACAGGCCCTTGTCGGTCGCGGCGATGAGCAGCGGGCCGAGGCTGGTGTCGGCGAGCGTCCAGCGGATCGTCACCCCCGCCCCGCCCGCACGCCATGCGCTCGGCACCATGCCGAGCCGGGCGCCCGCCTCGGCATAGAAGCGGCTGGGGGCGGAATAGCCGGCAGCATAGATCGCCTGGGTCACGCTTTCCTCCTCGTCGAGTGCCGCCGCCGCCCGCCGGGCGCGCAGGCCCCGGGCATAGGCGGCGGGGGTCACGCCCGTGGCGCGCTTGAACAGCCGGTTGAAATGGTGCGGCGCATAGCCGACCGCCGCCGCCAGCGCCTCCAGCCCGACCGTCTCCTCCGCCGCATCGAGCAGCGCGGTGGCGCGCGCGACGGCGGTGGCATCGCGCGCCGCTTCGTCGGGCTTGCAGCGCAGGCACGGGCGGAACCCCGCCGCGGCCGCAGCCGCGCCTTCGTCGAAGAAGCGGACATTCTCGGGATTGGGGCGCCGCGCCGGGCAGCTCGGCTTGCAGTAGATGCGGGTGGTGGTCACCGCGACGACGAAGCGCCCGTCCTGCGCCCGGTCGCGCGCGGCGAAGGCGTTCCAGCGGGCATGGTGCAGGGCAGCGGTTTCGGTCATGCCGCTGCTATACGCCCATTGGCCTAGTTGAAGCATCCCGCGCCATGCGCTCAAAGACGCGATGCTTGCAGTCGGCGCGCTTTGCTGGCAACGTTAACGTTAACACGCGTGTCGGCGCGGAAGTTTGGAGAGTGCATGTCCTTCTGGCACCGCACGAGCGCGCTGCGCTGGTGGATCATCGGCATCGTCATGCTGGGCACCATGCTCAACTATCTGACGCGGAGCACGCTGGCGGTCGCCGCGCCGAGCTTCATGGTCGACCTCCACATCGACGAGCAGCAATATTCCTACATCACCGCGGCCTTCCAGGGCGGCATCATGCTGCAGCCGGTGGTGGGCTATATCCTCGACGTGGTCGGCCTGCGCTCGGGCATGGCGCTGTTCGCCGCCGGATGGGGCCTGCTGAGCATGGCGCACGGCCTGGCGTTCAGCTGGCAGTGGCTGTTCGCGCTGCGCGGGCTTCTGGGCTTTGCCGAAGGGACGTCGCACACCGGCGGCCTCAAGGTCGTCTCGGAGTGGTTCCCGGCGCGCGAGCGCGGCTTTGCCGGCGGCATCTACAATCTTGGCGCGTCGGCCGGCGCGGCGCTTGCAGCACCCTTGGTGGCGGGATCGATCGCGCTGTGGAACTGGCGCGCGGCCTTCGTCGTCACCGGCGTGCTGGCGCTGCTCTGGGCGCTGCTTTGGCTGCTGAACTATCGCACCCCGCAGACCCATCCCAGCATCTCGGAGCAGGAGCGCGACCTGATCCTCAGCGGCCAGGAAGCGCATATCCAGGAACGCGGCGAGCGGCCCTCGCCGCTGCGCCTGCTCCTCCAGCGCAACTTCTGGGGCATCGCCCTGCCTCGCTTCCTCGCCGATCCGACCTGGGGGACGCTGACCTTCTGGATGCCGCTCTATCTGGTGAAGGTGCGCGGCTTCAACCTGGGCGAGATCGCGGTTTCCGCCTTCCTGCCGTTCATCGCCGCCGACCTGGGCTGCATGTTCGGACCCGCGCTGGCGCTGTTCCTCCAGCGGCGCGGGATCAGCCTGATCAACGCGCGGCGCTGGACCTTCACCTTCGGCGCGCTGCTGATGACCGGCATGGTGTTCGTCGCCAGCGTCGAGAGCGCGTGGCTGGCGGTCGCGCTCCTCTGCCTCGGCGGCTTCGCGCACCAGACCCTCTCGGTCACCGTCATCACCATGGCCAGCGACCTGTTCCCGCGCAACGAGCTCGGCACCGTAGCGGGCCTCGCCGGCACCTTCGCCAACAGCAGCATCCTCATTTTCTCGCTGCTGATCGGCGGGCTGGTCGCCTCGCTCGGCTATGGCCCCTTCTTCGTCACGCTCGGGCTGCTCGATCTGCTCGCCGCCCTGCTTCTCTGGACCCTCGTCAAGGCGCCCCGATGATCCGCAATCCGATCCTTCCCGGCTTCAACCCCGATCCGTCGATCTGCCGCGTCGGCGACGACTACTATATCGCGACCTCGACCTTCGAGTGGTTCCCCGGCGTGCAGATCCACCACAGCCGCGACCTCGCCAACTGGACGCTGGTCGCCCGGCCGCTGGTGCGCGCATCGCAGCTCGACATGCGCGGCGATCCGGACAGCTGCGGGGTGTGGGCGCCCTGCCTCACCCATGACGGCGCGCGCTTCCACCTGCTCTACACCGATGTGAAGCGCTATGGCCGCACGACGATGGGCGGCGCCTCGGGCGCGTCGCTGCGCGACTTCCACAATTATCTCGTCACCTGCGACACGATCGACGGCGACTGGTCCGATCCGATCCACCTCAATTCGAGCGGGTTCGACCCCTCGATGTTCCATGACGACGACGGTCGCAAATGGGTGGTCAACCAGCTCTGGGACCATCGCCCCGGCCGCAACCGCTTCGCCGGGATCGTGCTGCAGGAATATGATCCGGCGACGGAGAAGCTGGTAGGGACGCGCACCAACATCTTCCCCGGCACCGCGCTGGGGCTGACCGAGGCGCCGCACCTCTATCGCCGCGGCGACTTCTATTACCTCCTCACCGCCGAGGGCGGCACCGGCTGGAACCATGCCGTCACCATGGCGCGGTCGCGGGCGATCACGGGGCCGTACGAGCTCCACCCGGACACCTATATCCTCTCCAGCCGCACCCGCCCGGACGCGGTGCTGGCGCGCGCGGGCCATGCCGATCTGGTCCACACGGCGGACGGCGAACCCTGGCTCGCCTATCTGTGCGGCCGCCCGCTGCCGGGGCGCGGGCGCTGCGTGCTCGGCCGCGAGACCGCGATCCAGCCGATGCGCTGGGCCGAGGACGGCTGGCTCTACACCCGCGACGGTCGCGGCCTGCCCGAGCTGGAAGTGCCCGCGCTCAGCAACACCCCCTCGCCGGGGCGGCAGACCGAGGAGCGCCACGACTTCGACTCGGCCGCGCTGCCGATCGACCTGCAATGGCTGCGCACCCCCGAGCCCGA
This sequence comes from Sphingomonas azotifigens NBRC 15497, assembly GCF_002091475.1. Taxonomy (GTDB): domain Bacteria; phylum Pseudomonadota; class Alphaproteobacteria; order Sphingomonadales; family Sphingomonadaceae; genus Sphingomonas; species Sphingomonas azotifigens. Next base: position 3,360 of record NZ_BCTR01000105.1, on the reverse strand, counting down.
CCGCATCTTCAGCCTCACCGCGCGGCCTGGCCATCTCCGCCTGTTCGGGCGCGAGACGATCGGCAGCGTCTTCACCCAGGCGCTGGTAGCGCGGCGGCTCCAGGCCTTCTGCACCTCGACCAGTTGCGTGCTCGACTTCGAGCCGCAGGACTTCCAGCAGGCGGCGGGGCTGGTGGTCTATTACAACAGCACCAAGTTCCACTACCTGCATGTCACCCATGACGAGGGTGTCGGCCGCCATCTCCGCGTGATGACAGCGCTGCCCGACGCGCCCCAGGGCGACGCCTTCACCGCGCCGATCCCGCTGCCGGCGGGACCGATCGAGCTGCGCTGCGAGGTGGATTACGAGCGGCTGCGCTTCGGCTGGCGGATGGCGGGGGCGGAGGCCTGGCAGTGGCTCCCCGAACTGTTCGACGCCTCGATCCTCTCCGACGAGGCAAGCGCGCCCGGCCTGCCCAACTTCACCGGCGCGTTCATCGGCATGGCCTGCCAGGACATGGGCGGCACAGGGATGGCGGCGGACTTCGACTGGTTTGCGTATCGGGAACGGGAGTATGTGGTGGATCCTACTGCCGGCTAGCACAGCGCGCAGCCTTGCAGCGCGATTGGGCCCCCTGATACGCTTGCGCTCCCTCAGCCAAGAACGGGGCCATGCGCTATGTCGAAGCGGACGATTGTTCTCCGCCTGGTAATCGAAGATCCCGTTCCGGGCGTCACCTACAGCCTCCAGGACAAGAAGGGTGCACCGGTAAATCCTGTTGTAGCAGGCGATGCGGCGCTGGCGTTCGACGTGCCGGTCCAGATCGCGCCGGGCCCCAAGTTCGGCGGCGAGTTCGTTCGCCAGGAAGGCAAGGAACGGCGGTTCGTCTATATCGCCATAGGAGCGCAGGCTGGCGATCCTTCCTCGGCGTGGAGCCGTCGCGCGAAGATCGACATTCATGATCTCCCGCACGAGCTTCTGGAGCAAGCGGTGGCGCCAAAAGCGCTGGTATGCCGATTGCCCGGACGCGCTAAGGACAATAGCCCTGCCTGTGCTACGATCCGACCGGTCGTTGGCTGGCACGTGATGGATTGATCGTGGCTAAAAGTGCAGAATCTGCGAATTTTACCAACATGTTCTTCGCTAAACCTGACAAATCCGACTGCAGAGCGACCTGATCCCGACGGATAACAGGACTCAAAGGGCTACTCGCCCTCGCGCAGCATGCTCGCCCGCCGCAGCCGCGCCTCCAGATCCTCCACCATCCGCTCCCGGCTGCGGAAGGCATGCTGCAGGTCGCGCTGGCTGAGCGGCATCAGGAATTCGCAGCCGTGGCGGGTGTCCTCGCGCCACACCACCCGCGCCTCGCGCGCGCCGGCGCCCGACATGCCGATCCAGATCAGCGTGCCCTCGGGCAGTTCGACATCGGCGTTGAACAGGAAGCCGGTGCGCGAGAAATTCTCGACCACCGCGTCGAACGGGCGGCCATCCATGCCGCGCACGGTGGTTTCCCGATTCACCAGGAAGCGCACCGCGCCGCGCGCGTCCATGCTTCCCCATACTTCCAGTCGCGCGACGAGCACTCGTGCCTATTCCCTTGCCCCAGGACACCGCTCTACGACAAACGGGGTTAACGCCTGACCAACGCCGCCGCGCTTCTTGACGCGCCGCAGCATCGCTGCCATATGCGCCATCACGACGAGGCATTTATTTGCAGCGTGATCGGCGGCGCAGGCCCGAAAGGGAAAAAGCGCCGCTCGGCTCTGCCTCGTTCTTACCGGCTTCCCAAATCACGCGGGGCGTCACTTGTTGACCCCGCCTACGCCCGCGCCTTTCGAAGATGCGCGTGCGCCGGCATCTATTCGTAAGGTATTCCCATGTTGTTCAAAGACCTCGGCCTTTCCGAGACCGTCCTCGCTGCGCTTGCGGCGAAGGGCTATAACGAGGCTACGCCGATCCAGGCGCAGTCGATCCCCGCGCTGCTGGAAGGCCGCGACCTGCTCGGCATCGCCCAGACCGGCACCGGCAAGACCGCCGCGTTCATGCTCCCGTCGATCGACCGCCTCGTCGCCAGCGGCAAGCGTGCCCAGCCGCGCGGCTGCCGCATGCTCGTCCTCGCGCCGACCCGCGAGCTCGCCGCGCAGATCGCCGACAATGCCAAGCATTATGCCAGCGGCACCGGCCTGCGCATCGCCACCGTGTTCGGCGGCACCTCGGTCCACAAGAACAAGACCGATCTGGCGCGCGGCGTCGACATCCTCGTCGCCACCCCGGGCCGCCTCGTCGACCTGCTCGACCAGTGCTACATGATCCTGCTCGGGATCGAGATCCTGGTGCTCGACGAAGCCGACCAGATGCTCGACCTCGGCTTCATCCATGCGCTGCGCCGCATCGTGAAGGAGCTGCCGGCCAAGCGCCAGTCGCTGTTCTTCTCGGCGACGATGCCCAAGTCGATCCGCGAGCTGGCCAGCCAGTTCATCCACAATCCGGTGGAAGTGAAGGTGACTCCGGTCGCCACCACGGCGGAGCGCGTCGAGCAGTTCGTCACCTATGTGAACCAGACCGAGAAGCAGGCGCTGCTGACCATGCAGCTGCGCAGCCTCGAGATCGATCGCGCGCTGATCTTCACCCGTACCAAGCATGGTGCGGACCGCGTCGTGCGGCTGCTTGCCGGCAACGGCATCGCCGCCAACGCGATCCACGGCAACAAGAGCCAGCCGCAGCGCGAGCGGGCGCTGGGCGAGTTCCGCTCGGGCAAGGTCAAGCTGATGGTGGCGACCGACATCGCCGCGCGCGGCATCGACGTGTCGGGGGTGAGCCATGTGTTCAACTTCGAGCTGCCGAACGTGCCCGAGCAATATGTCCACCGCATCGGCCGCACCGCGCGCGCCGGGGCGGACGGCATCGCGATCAGCTACTGCGCCGATGACGAGCGTCCGTACCTGAAGGACATCGAGCGGCTGACCCGCCAGAAGCTCACCGTGCAGCCGCTGCCGGAGAACTTCATGGCCGAGGCCGACAAGATCAAGGCGACCCGTTCGCCGATGCCGGCGAGCCGCGACGAGCAGAACGGCCGCAACGGCCGCGCGATGCAACATGCCCAGGGCCGTCGTGGCGACGGCCAGCCGGCGCGCGGCGGTCGCGGTGGTCCGCGCGGCGATGCGCCGCGCGGTGGCGAGCAGCGCCGGGCCGAGGGTCCGCGCGGTGAGCAGCCGCGTCGCCAGGAAGGTGCCGGGGCTGGCGCGGGTCGTGGCCCGGGTGCGCCCAAGCGCAAGTTCAACGCGCGCCCGGCCGGCAGCGGCCAGGGGCGCCCCGGCGGCAATCGCGGCCAGGGCGGCGGCGCGGGGCGCGGGCGCTGACACCTAAACTCCTCCCCGGCA
>NZ_BCTR01000104.1 GCF_002091475.1 Sphingomonas azotifigens NBRC 15497 | reverse complement strand
GATCCTGCTGCCATCGAAATGCCTGGCGCGCGCAGCCGAAGATCGTGCTGCGCCGCCAGCGAGATTGGTGGCTTTGCGAAGCTGGTGCGCGAACGGGCGATCCGCGCCGACCCGCCCCAACCATAGCTCGAATGCATCCTCGGCCATGACGCTGTCCCATGCTGCAAAGCGCCAGATGAGGGTGCGCCAGCGCAGCCCTACAAGGGCCTCCATTCGGGGGAGCCGGAAAGCCGCAGAAACGCTGGCGTTCCGGCAACCGCGTCTTCCAGATGGAGGCACCGCCATCGGCATGCCTCCATCAAAAACGACGTGCAGACGCCACTTTCGGGGCCGCTTGGAGGCACCGCTTTTATCTTGCCTTCTTAATTGGGCTCTTCCTGGTCGCCTTTTCTACCATCGTCGCTCTCCTATCACGGTCTGCTGAGTCGGCCCAGCGAGTCGGGATTCGAGGTCTGGTACGCGGTGCATTCTTCCGTGCTCATCGACGGCGGGTTTCAGCGGCCCGCGGGCAGCTGCGGCGTCGTCGCGGCACATGTCGCTATCGGAGTAACGGGGCATCATCACAGGCATTCCGGCGTGGTCCAGCGATGCCGGCCACAGGCAAGATAACGTGCTTCCCGTCTTCATCGTCTGTACCATTCCTCATCCGCTCGCGCGGATCTCCTATGTGCGGGCGTAGCTCAGGCGCTTGGCTTTCGCCGCGATCCAGATGGCGGTTTCCTTCTCGGTCGCTTGCGGATCGCCGATGTAAAACGTGCCGTCACGCCACATCGCATGCATCACAACCGCCAGCTTGCGCGCCACCGCGACGCGCGCCTTGGCATGGCATTTTGTCTTCGCCAGACCGAGGCCCCAGGTCTTGATCGTGTCGGCGCCCTTGAAGCGCGTCAGCATCGCCGACGCGGCCTCGTAGAGCGCGCGCCGGACGTCCGGATCGCCCGCCTTGCTGATCCGCCCCTTCACATCGATCGAGGTGCCCGACTGCCATCGTTTCGAAGTCAGGCCGAAGTATGCGGCCACGTCGCGCGACCGTTTGAAGCGCATCGGGTCGTCGATCGCGGTGACAAAACTAAGCGCAGTCACCGGCCCAACGCCCGGGATCGCCATGAAGCGGCGGCAAAGATCGTCGGCCATGGCGAGCTGGACGACGAGTTTGTTGAGGACGAGATATTCGGTCCATAAAGCCGACCGCGCGCGCAACATGCATTCGATCAGGCCGACCGTCATCGCGTCGCCCTCGACCGCATCGCGCACGGCCTGATCGAAGCCGCCGCGACCGACTTTCCCGAGCCGGATGCCGAACGCCTTGAGCGAGTGGCGGACAGTGTTCTCGAGATCGAGAAACTTGCGTTTCAGATTGCGGCGCTGGACCAGCAACAGCCGTATCCGGTAGCAGTTTTCGGTCTTGATATGCGCCTGGCGGAACCAGCCCGTGCGCATGATATGGGCTAGACCGAGCGCGTCTTTCGCGTCGGTTTTGTTGCGCTGCGCGCTCATCGCCGCGCGGACGTGGCGGGTCTCGAGACAAACTGCTGGGACACCAGCCGCGAGCAGTTCGGGGTGCAGCCAGGGTGATAGCGCGCCGGCCTCGTGGCCGGCCCTGCGCAGGCGCCCGGCAAAAGGTTTGAGTGCGCCGGCGATGGTCGCCGGGTCGGTTGCGACCGACACCTCCAGCACCGTTTCGCCAGCGTCGGTCACCACGCAGATCGCGGTCTCATCGATCGACACATCCAGTCCGGCAAAATACTCCATCGCTCGCCTCCTGCGGTTTCTGCCCGCAGGAACGCTCGCACGCCGCACCCTCGCTTGCCCAATTACAGCGGCAATCCCTTCTATCTGCCCGCTGATCCCCGCCAGCCTTCCACCTGTTCCCTTTATGTTCTATTGTCGCCGCCTTTCCGAGGCGCCAGAAAGAGCCCGATATGTCCATCAAAATCGAACCACTGGAGAATGGCCGACCGAAGTTTTCCGGCGACGTGGAAGACGAGATTTGCCTATCCGCACGGGCTCTCGACGAGGGCTTTGCGATCGCGATTTCGGACGGCACGCTGGTGCAGGGACGCTTCGATAATTGGGTCGACGAATGCCGGCTTTCGGTCGCCGTCGAGGGCGCCGGTATCGCGACGATTGCACGTGCCGAGCGTGGCGACGTGCTCGATCTGGCGTGGAAAATCGAGTGGATCAGCGTCGCGATTGCCCGCGACATGCGCTGCGCCGAACGCAGTGAAGCGCTGCAGATGCAGCGCGAATTGTCGTTCGCGGACGCCGGGAAAATCGCCGCCTAGGTCAGGCGGCGGCGCTGCGTTCGAGTGCCGCGATCCGCTCTTCGCAGATCACCTGCACGGCCTGACCGAGTGCCTCGACACGCTCGCCGAGCCACGCCAGTTCTTCCTCGCTGATCCGGTAGTGCTTCGAATAGCGCGCCTTCACATAGGCCTCTTTCAGCTTCTCGAAGCGGGCACGATCGGTGCGCTGATCACGCGGCCAGGCATAGACCAGACGCGGGTCGATGCGCTCAGCCTGCGTGCGGAGGAAGCCCAGATTATGCACGTGGGGCGTGTAGAAGGTGCAGACCAGCAGCACGCAGTGATAGAGGCGTTCGGTAGCCTGATGTAAGTCGAACGCTGCCTTTTTCAGCTTTCCTCTTGCGACGGCATCCTTGCACCCGTCGAAGAAGTCTTGGGCGCTCGGCATCCATTCGCCGTAATACTCCTGCGCCATGGCCAACGCCTGCTTGGGCGTTTTCGGCTTGGGCTGGTGGAGTTCGGTGTCGTCGCTCTGGTACAGCGCGATGCCGTCGCGGGCGACGTCCATGAAGAAATAGCGGCCATGCGCGAGGCCGTCATTCACCTCCTGCAGCGTGTGGACGATGAAGTTGACCGGCGTGCGCAGCGTTTTGGTGATCGCCAGTTCGCGGTTGAGCCGGTCCTCGGCGGTGGCCCAGAATTCGACGCGGTCGGTGAGCCTGTCGTTGTTGACGATGACCAGCAGGTCGAAGTCCGACTGATAGCCCTTGGCGGTATGCGGCTCGTCGACCCAGCCGCCGCGTGCATAGCTGCCGTACAGGATGACCTTGAGGATGCGTGCCTGCTTCTTCCACTCCGAGGTCGCAACGGCGGTCGCATCGCCAAATTCCTGAAACAGGATCTGGACGACACGCTCGAGCTCGCGCTGCTTGGCAGGCGGCAGATGGTCGAGGCCGGTCTTCATCGCGCTAGTCTCATGCCAATGGCTTAGAATGCCAAGTGCAGAAGGAAAAGCGGCGGGCTCAAGGCCCGCCGTCCTCGTGCGTGGACAGAAGGAGATGCAACATCGCGGCGGCGAACTGGCGCTCCACCTCGGCGACGCTGATACCCAGTTCGTCCGCGATCTGGGAAAAATCGAGATCGCGATAGCGGTGCAGATCGAACACCGCGCGGGGCAGCGGTTCCATCGTGTCGAGCGCGTCACGGAGGCGGCGAAGCTGCTCCGCGAAGGGGTGTTCCTGTGTCATGGCACAGCTCCTGACAGAGGCCAGCGGCACCGCCGGGCGCCGCTGGCAGGGGCAGGCTGATCACGCGGCCTTGCGGACCGGCTCGACTTTCGGGCTGGCCGTCTGCGGTTCCGGGATGATCAACGACGCAACCGCCGCCGATCGGCTGGCAGCACCGACGCCGCCACGCGGCGTGTAGCTGGACGCCGGGAAGCGCAGCCAGCGCGGCACCCAGCCCTCGACGCGGGGCCTGCCGTTCTCGCCGCGCAGACAGTCGCTGAGGATGCGCTTGAGCACCTTGCTGGTTTCCCTGCCGTTGGCCTCGGCAACCTGCTGGCCCGCCACTTCGCCGACCATGGCAAGCAGCACTTCCCGGTCGCGAATGAGGTTGAACAGCGCCTCACCCGGCTGCCAGACCAGCCCCATGTCCACCGCCAGATGCTGCCCGAGCAGATCGACCAGTTCGCTGCGCGCCCACAGCGTCTCGCCCATGATGACGGCGAGGACAGCCATCACTTGCGCATCGCTGAGCGACAGCAACCGGACGAACAGGCTGGTCAGCCCTTCGCTCGCGCCGCCGGTGATCGTCGGTATGTCGCCGTCAAAATCGAGCAGCGCCAGCATGTCGCGCCGCTTGGCGAAGGCCGCTTCGGCCGCCGACAACTCGACGCTCTCGGTCACGGCCTCGCTGCCCGCACGCTGCTGCTCGACCTTTACCGACCATAGGGGCGAACCGACAATCAGATGCGCGACCGCCACCCGCAGCGCGACACCAGGCGCGTCGGCGAGCTTCGTCCGCACGGCGGCATGGCGATGCAGGTCGACATAGTCGTTGCCCGCGGCGGTAATTTCGGGACGGCCAGGCTTCTCCGTCACGTCGCCCGCCTCGGCTCTCGCCAGCGCCCGAGCTTCCTTGATGCCGATATAGCCTTCGTGGAAGGTGACGTCGCCGTGATACCCGATGGCGATATAGACCTTGCCGCCCTTCCGCTTGGCCCGTTTCTCATATTCCCAGCTGTGGAAGAACTGGCCGGGCGCCAGCGTGACGACATCGCCCCAGCCTGCTGCGCGATACGATTCCACACGCTCGGCAATCGCGGCGTTCTGCGCGGTCCAGAACTGCTCGGCGCTGGCGAAATAGCGATCCTCGCCGAACAGGTCGGCGACAATCTCGCCCTCGAACCCGGCCAGATCGAACAGCGCGACCTTGGTCAAAATCGACGCGCCGCCGAACAGCCATGCCTTGAGCGCCTGCCCGACGGGCGCCCGCGCCTCGGGGTCGTCGAGCAGTGCCAGCCATTCGCGCTGCTGTGCCTTCGAGGCGAGGGTCAGGTGCCGCACGGTGACGGCGTCGACCTTCTCGTCGCGGTAGAGCGTGCGGATACGCGGTAGCAGATTGCCGAGCGCGAGCGTGCGCTTCACCTGTACCTCGGTCAGCCCGAAGACGATGGCGATATGCTCGGGCCTGCGTCCCTCGCGCACAAGCCGGGTGAAGGTTTCCCAGCGGGTGACCTCGTCCGGATCGAGCCGGGCGATGTTCTCGATGAGCGAGGCTTCGAGCGCCGCCGCGTCATCGCCTGCATCCATAACGGCGCAGGGCAGCGCATCGATGTCGCCGCCCTCCTCGGCCACGGCCAGTGCGGCATAGTAGCGCCGCCGCCCCGCGACGATTTCGTAGCTGTCAGGCGAACCGTTCGCCCGCACGATCAGCGGCACCAGCACGCCGCGTGCCCGCACCGACGGCAGGATGTTGGTGAGGTCCGGCTGCTTCCTGCCACCGCGCATGTTTGCGGGCGAGATGCTCAGTTGGGCAACGTCGATATGCTTGAGTTCCATGATTCTTGCTCCTTTCTCGAACCACCGCACCGGCCCCGGAAAAGGGGGGTGGGCGGCAAGGAGCGGACCGGCAGTCCCGCTGGAGCGGTGGGCTGCACCCGTAGGGCCGGAACGAACGTGGAGGACCTGGGCGAAGCCCAGGTTGCCGCCTGCCGTGGCGGGACTAGAGGGCTGCGACGCCCACCCCCCTTGGCCGCGGCCGGCAGGCTACGCCAGCGCGCTAGCGCTGTCCGCATGCCGGCGAACTGCCGGCGCTTGCGTTAGCGATCGTCACCGCGGCAGCGGCCGAGACCCGCCAGGGGCTCGGTGGAGCGCAGCGGAATAGAGCGCGGTCGTGCCAGAGGCACGAAACGTCCCAGACCGCTATCACTTACCGTTCCTCCAGGCGCCCACCGTCGAACGCCCTCTTTCGCCTTAGAAGACGCACGAACATGCTACCGGCGCAGCGGTGCGGAAGCCGCGCTCGCCAAGCAGGATATCCGAAGTGCCATGATCGAATTCCTCGCGATCAGGCGACGATGAGCGGCTCGAGGCTGAACGCCTTGCGTTCAGCCAGCTGCGCGATGGTGGCCAGATAGTGCTGAAAGTGCGGTGTCGCGCGGTGCGCCTCGCGCGCTGCGGCGTCGACGTAGAGCTCGTCGAGCACGAAGACGCGCGGTTCAGCCTGATCAGCCCACAGGTCGTAGCGCAGATTTCCCGGCTCCGCCCGGCTGGGCTCTAGCAGACCTTCGAGCAACGCCCGCAATTCCGTTTCCTTGCCTAGGTGCGCCGTCAGCACACCGACGGTCTTCACGTTGCCGGTCATCGCGCGTCTCCCTTCATTATGGCGATTGCGAACATCGGTGCGCCGCCGACCTAGCGTGCGCGCATCCCGGCGCACCGCGTGGTGGGGGTTTTCGTAGCGCGGTTCGTTGCGAGACTGCAGTTAAGCCGGGTCAAATCTGGAGAATTATCGAGAAGGATATGTGGTCACGTGAGCGATATGGCGCCGACGGGCTCAGCGGAAAGCCTGTCCGCCCTTAACACAACGTTACCGTAATTGACGCCCCTCCCCTGCAGAACGGCCTAGACTAGGTTCACACTGCTACTGAGCCGATCCGGGTTAGGGAGGGCATGATGATCAAAGAAACGGTCGGCGTCATCAATCTCAATACAAATGGCATTGAAAACGATGGCGGGTGTCGGGGAAGCACGGTGGCTCACTTGAGCGAGACCGTGAAGCTTATGCTGGCGCTCATGGAGGTCGACTACGAAGTCGCGCTCAATCTGGCGATGGACATCGTCGATACGTTCTCGAACTTCGAGCCCTACGTCATCGAGGATCGCGAAATGGTCACCGACAAGAATTCGCACTCAGACCACCTGATCACCAAATCCCTGAGTCGCAAGCCCGGCCACGGCTGACGCATCGACCAGTACCTCGATCCGCAAGCCGTACACACGCTGCCTGCCCGGCACCTTCCCGGGGCTCGCGAAGGGCATGTGCGCAGTTCAATCTGGAGTGACGACGATGAAACATCTTATTGCAGGAGTGCTCCTCGCCATGGCCACTACCGCATCCGCCCTCGGCCACCCGAACGCGCCGAACAAGCCCGTCTCGATCGTGCTGGTGCATGGTGCGTTCGTCGATGCCTCGGGCTGGAAACCGGTCTACGACATCCTGACCAAGGACGGCTATGAGGTGCTGGTCGTCCAGAACCCGACGGTTACGCTCGACGGGGACGTCGCGGCCACGCGCCAGGTG
>NZ_BCTR01000103.1 GCF_002091475.1 Sphingomonas azotifigens NBRC 15497 | reverse complement strand
CCCCTCCCCTGAAGGGGAGGGGCTAAAGTAGGAATTTGACATGACTGCACGCGAGAAACTGCTGGCCGAAGCCGCCAAGCGCATCCTGATCACCGACGGCGCGTTCGGCACCGAGATCCAGAACTGGAAGCTCGACGAGGCCGCCTATGCGGGCAATCTCGGCCTTGCGCATGACCAGAAGGGCAACAATGACATCCTCGCGCTGACCAAGCCCGAGGTGCCCGGTTCGATCCACCGCGCCTATTTCGAGGCCGGTGCCGACATCGCCGAGACCAACACCTTCTCCGCCAACCGGATCAGCCAGGCCGATTACGGCGCCGAGCATCTGGTGCGCGAGATCAACATCGAGAGCGCAAAGCTCGCTCGCAGCATCGCCGACGAGTATGAGGCCAAGGACGGCCGCCCGCGCTTCGTCGCGGGCGCGCTGGGGCCGACCAACAAGACGCTGTCGCTGAGCCCCGACGTCAACGATCCCGGCTATCGCGAGATCGACTTCGATTACCTGAAGGACGTGTACCGCGAGCAGATCGACGCGCTGGTCGAAGGCGGCATCGACTTCGTGCTGATCGAGACGGTGTTCGACACGCTCAACGCCAAGGCCGGCATCATGGCGGCGATCGAGGCGGGCGAGGCGCTCGGCCGCGACCTGCCGATCATGCTGTCGATGACGCTGACCGACCTGTCGGGCCGCAACCTCTCCGGCCACACGGTCGAGGCCTTCTGGCACGCGGTGCGCCACGCCAAGCCGGTGACGATCGGGCTCAACTGCTCGTTCGGTGCCGAGCAGCTCCGCCCGCATGTGAAGACGCTGTCGGCGCTCTGCGACACGCTGATCATGGTCTATCCCAACGCGGGGCTCCCCAACGAACTCGGCGCCTATGACGAGATGCCGGTCACCACGGCGGGCCTCGTCAAGGAATGGGCCGATGCGGGGCAGGTGAACATCCTCGGCGGCTGCTGCGGCTCGACGCCCGCGCATATCGGCGCGATCGCCAAGGCGGTGCAGGGGCTGAGCCCGCGCAGCATCCCGACGCCGGAAGTGCGTACCCGGCTCGCCGGCCTCGAACCGTTCACCATGGCGGCGTGAGCGAGTAATAGCCCTCTCCCCTCCGGGGAGGGGGTTGGGAGAGGGGCAGGACGCTGCCCTTCTTCCCCACGCGACCCACGACACACTGCCCCTCTCCCCGGCCCTCTCCCCGATGGGGAGAGGGAGAGAAGAAGAACCCAGATCATGACCACGCCTTCCTCCACCAACTTCGTCAATATCGGCGAGCGCACCAACGTCACCGGCTCGGCCCGCTTCAAGAAGCTGGTGATGGCTGGCGACTATCCCGCCGCGGTCGAAGTCGCGCGCCAGCAGGTCGAGAACGGCGCGCAGGTGATCGACGTCAACATGGACGAGGGCCTGCTCGACGCCGTCGAGGCGATGACCACCTTCCTCAAGCTGATCGCCGCCGAGCCGGACATCGCCCGCGTGCCGGTGATGATCGACAGCTCGAAGTGGGACGTGATCGAGGCGGGCCTGAAGTGCGTCTCGGGCAAGCCGATCGTCAACTCGATCAGCATGAAGGAAGGCGAGGAAGCGTTCCTCACCCATGCCCGCAAGTGCATGGCATACGGCGCCGCCGTGGTCGTCATGGCGTTCGACGAGGTCGGCCAGGCCGATACCCAGCAGCGCAAGGTCGAGATCTGCGAGCGCGCCTACAAGCTGCTCACCGGCATCGGCTTCCCGCCCGAGGACATCATCTTCGATCCCAACGTGTTCGCGGTGGCGACGGGGATCGAGGAGCACAATAACTACGGCGTCGACTTCATCGAGGCGTGCCGCGAGATCAAGAGGCGCTGCCCGCACGTCCATATCTCGGGCGGCCTGTCGAACCTGTCGTTCAGCTTCCGCGGCAACGAGCCGGTGCGCCGGGCGATGCACAGCGTGTTCCTGTACCACGCGATCCCCGCGGGCATGGACATGGCGATCGTCAATGCCGGTCAGCTCGACGTCTATGACGCGATCGATCCCGAGCTGCGGGTGGCGTGCGAGGACGTGGTGCTCAACCGCGATCCCGATGCCGGCGAGCGGCTGGTGGCGCTCGCGGAGAAGTATCGCGGCACCGACGCGGTGGCGGAAAAGCAGGCGGCCGAATGGCGCAGCTGGCCGGTCGCCAAGCGGCTGGAGCACGCGCTGGTCAAGGGCATCGACGCGCATGTCGTCGAGGATACCGAGGAATGCCGCGTGACCTTCGCGCGCCCGATCGAGGTGATCGAGGGCCCGCTGATGGACGGCATGAACGTCGTCGGCGACCTGTTCGGCTCGGGCAAGATGTTCCTGCCGCAGGTGGTGAAGTCCGCGCGCGTGATGAAGAAGGCGGTCGCCCACCTGCTCCCCTATATCGAGGCCGAGAAGGAAGAAGGCGCCAAGGGCAAGGGCAAGATCGTGCTCGCCACGGTGAAGGGCGATGTGCACGATATCGGCAAGAACATCGTCGGCGTGGTGCTCCAGTGCAACGGCTTCGAGGTCGTCGATCTTGGCGTGATGGTGCCCTGGTCGAACATCCTGCAGGCGGCGATCGACAACGATGCCGACATGATCGGCCTGTCCGGCCTGATCACCCCCAGCCTCGACGAGATGGTGACCGTCGCCGAGGAAATGCAGCGCGCGCAGATGACGATGCCGCTGCTGATCGGTGGCGCCACCACCAGCCGCGTCCACACCGCCCTGCGCATCGACCCGGCCTATACCGGCCCGGTGGTGCATGTGCTCGACGCCAGCCGCGCGGTGGGCGTGGCGACGGCGCTGGTCTCGGACACCCAGCGCGATCCGTACGTGACCAAGGTGGCGGACGAATATGAGCATGTCCGTGCAGCCCGCGCCGGCAAGGGGCAGAGCGAGCTGCTGCCGCTGGAAGACGCCCGTGCCAATGCGTTCGAGGCGGACATGAGCCTCAAGCCGGGCAAGCCGCGCATGCCGGGCGTGCACACGTTCGACGACTGGGACCTGAAGGACCTGCGCGACTATATCGACTGGACCCCCTTCTTCCGCGCCTGGGAGCTGGCCGGCAACTATCCGGCGATCCTCACCGACGAAGTGGTCGGCGAGAGCGCGACTTCGCTGTTTGCGGACGCCCAGAAGATGCTCGACAAGATCATCGCCGAGCGTTGGCTGACCGCGCGCGGCGTGGCCGGGCTGTGGCCGTGTCGCCGCGAGGGCGACGATGTGATCGTCCACCTCGAGAACGAGAATCACGTCCGCCTGCCGTTCCTGCGCCAGCAGATCGCCAAGCGCGAGGGCCGTGCGAACATGTGCCTGGCCGACTTCATCGATCATGACGGCGACTGGATCGGCGGTTTCGCCGTCTCGATCCACGGCATCGAACCGCACCTCGCCCGCTTCAAGGCGGCGATCGACGACTATTCGGATATCCTCCTGAAGGCGCTGGCCGATCGCCTGGCCGAGGCGTTCGCCGAGCGGCTCCACCAGTTCGTCCGCACCGCGCTCTGGGGCTATGCCGAGGGCGAGCAGCTCGACAATGAGGCGCTGGTGCGCGAGCAGTATCGCGGCATCCGCCCGGCGCCGGGCTATCCCGCCTGCCCCGAGCACAGCCTCAAGCCGATCCTGTTCGACCTGCTCGACGCACACAAGCGCACCGGCATCAGCCTCACCGAAAGCTTCGCGATGCTGCCGACGGCGGCGGTGTCGGGCTTCTATTTCGGGCATCCGCAGGCCGAGTATTTCGGCGTGGCCCGCATCGGGCAGGACCAGCTCCAGGAGTATGCGGTCCGCCGCGGCATCAGCGAGGAACTGGCGACGCGCTACCTGCGGCCCAACCTGGACTGAGGATCCTAACCGTCATCCCCGCGAAGGCGGGGATCCATTGGCGCAGGTGTTTCGGCTCCATCTGCGCCCGCACAGGCGAATGGATTCCCGCCTTCGCGGGAATGACGGCTGTGGTGTGGTGCGGCGGCAGCCCTACAGCGTCCGGCGGATCTGCACGTACATATATTGCCCGCGCCGCTGGACGCGTCGCTCGTGGTAGGTCAGCGGTGAGCCGTTGCGCTCGCCGGGATACACGTCCCGGCCATAGCGCTGTGCCGCATTGATCAGGTTGCCGGCGTCCAACCGGATCGCCAGCTTCTTGCTCGGCTTCCAGATCCCGTAGATCTCGACACTCGGCTGGACCTCGGTCGTGCGATACTCGGCGACGCGATACAGCCGCGCGTCCGGCTGGCCGCAGCTCCCGTACACGCCATAGGTGAAGCGACCGCCGAACAGGTCCTGGCTGAAGCTGCCGCTGCAGGTGAACGGCACTTCGTTGGCAAAGCGCCGCCGCTCGCCGGTGAGCGGATCGGTGACGTGGCTGTGCACCAGCGACGCATTGCCGCGCAGCCGCGCATTCTTGATGCCGAGCTTGTCGAACGGCAGGGTCAGCGTGGTCGACAGCGTGTCGCGCGTGCCCGTGCCGATATTGCCGATCGCATCGAACCCGCCCTCGAGCGGGATATAGTCGATCACGTGCCGCGTGGCTTCGTGCTTGGCGCCGAGTTCCAGCGCTCCCTTGCCCCAGAAGCGATGCTCGACCACCGCTTCAAAGGTCAGCGTCTGCTCGGGCACCAGATCGGCATTGCCCGCGCGGACGGTGCCGAGGTTGATCTCGGTGGCGGCGACGAAATTGGTGAAGTCGAGCTGGCTGACGCTCTGCTCCACGCGCAGCCGCAGCTGGTCGTGGGCGGTCGGCCGCAGGGTCAGCTGCACCCGCGGCTTGGGGTAGAAGAACGAGCGGGCACGCGGGCTGTCGCCGTCGGCCTTGATGCGCGAAACTTCGGTCCGTAGCCCGGCCTCCAGCGTCACCGGCGCCGAGGGCTGCCAGCGCGCCAGCCCGAACAGCTCGCCGCGAATTTCGCTGACGAAGACCTTCTCGTCGGGCAGCGGCGCGGGCAGTCCCTCCTCGGTATAGGTCGTGCGGTTGTCGAGGAAGTTGTAGGCGATCTCGCCGCCGCCTTCGAACGACAGCGTCTTGCTCGCCTTGTGGCGCAGGATCGTGCGGAGCACCGATTCGCCGTTCCGCGACTGCTGGCCGAAGGTCGATGCGAAGTCGCCGATCTGCGTCGCCGAATCATAGCTGATATGGCCCAGCCGCTGCAGCGCGATCACTTCCAATTCGCTCGTTGTACCCAGCGATCGCGTCCAGTTCGCGCCGAGTTCTCCCTTCCATTGCCGGGTGATGTCGGTGGCGTTGGTATTGCTGCCCGAACCTTCGGTGGTCGTGGCGATGAAGCTGGTCGGGTAATCGAGATAGTCGAACCGCCCGTTGACCGTGAGGAGCCCGCCACCGGCGGCGCGGCGGATCGAGGAGCGCAGGGTCGCCGTGCGGTCGCGATCCCAAAGGTCGAGGTCTTGCCGCACCAGCAGGTTGCCGGCTGCATCGCGCCGCACGCGGCTTCCCTGGGCGGTGCCGCTGGTGCGGTCGCTGATCAGTTCCAGCGAGACTTCGTCGCGCCGGTCGCCGTCGCGCCGGGCATATTGCAGCGTCACGTCGGGGCCGACATAGCCGTCGCGATAGATATAGCTCTGGAAGTTGATCAGCTTCTCGGTGGCGGCGGTGCGCTTGAGCACCACATTGGCGATCACTGCGCGCCCCTGCATGTCGATGCCCGGGGCGCCGCCGCGGATCAGCTCGATCCGCGCGACGCTGGCGGCGCTGATCCGGCGCAGGATCTCGCCCAGGCCATCGGTCTTCGAGGCTGGCGGCTTGCCGTCGATCAGCACGTTGCCGGTGTTGCCGGCCAGACCGCGCGCATCGCCATTGCCGGCATCCAGCGTGAAGCCGGGCAGGCGTTGCACCATGTCGAGCGCGGTCGGCAGCGCGGTATTCGCGAAGAATTCGGGCCCATACACCAGCACGCCCGTCGCCGCCTGCGATGCTGTTGCACTAGCGCCCGAGTCCGGCTGCTGTTGTTGCGCCAATGCGGAAACAGGACAGGCCATCGCGGCAACTGCCAATACGCACCGAACCGTCATTTTGACCTGAAAAGTCCCCCGAGACCAGCATCATGGCTGATCATGCGCAGAAGTCTGGCCGAACGAACGCAAGCTTTGCAAACAAAATCCTCGACTTGCGAAACTTTACGCAGCGTTCCGTGCCATTTACGCAACAGGAGAAGTGCGCAGCGCCTGTGCGGCTGCCCAGCCGCTCGCCCACGCCCATTGGAAGTTATATCCGCCGAGCCACCCGGTAACGTCTACTGCCTCGCCGATTGCATAAAGGCCGGGCATGCGGCGCGCCTCCATTGTCTGCGAGGACAGATCGGCGGTGCTGATGCCGCCGACGGTCACCTCCGCCTTGGCAAAGCCCTCGGTGCCGTTGGGAAGGAAGCGCCAGTCGGCGAGCTGCGCCTCGGCGCTGTCCAGAAGCGCGTCGCGGCAATTGCCGAGTTCCGACGGCAGTGCGATGCGCTCGGCGAGCGTGGATGCTAGGCGATCCGGGAGAAGGCGATTGAGCAGGCTGCGCAGCGCAAGCCGCGGCTCGGTGCGCTTGGCCTCGCGCAGCCAGCCCTTGCATTGCTCGGGCAGAAAGTCGATCGCGATCGACTCGCCGTGCTTCCAGTAGGACGAAACCTGCAGGATCGCCGGGCCGGACAGGCCGCGATGGGTGAACAAGGCCGCCTCGCGGAATGTCGCCTTGCCAGCGCGCGCGGCGACGGGTGTCGAGACGCCGGAAAGCTCGCGGAACAGCGCCTGGTCCGGGCCCAGGGTGAGAGGGACGAGCGCGGGCCGCGGCTCGACGACCTTGAGGCCGAAGCGGCGGGCAAGGTCGTAGGCGAAGCCGGTGGCGCCGAGCTTGGGAATGGCAGGACCGCCGGTGGCGATGACCAGCGCGCGCGCCTCGGCGACGCCCTTGCTCGTGGTCACGCGGAAGCGGCCATCGGCATGGTCGACTTCGGTGATGCTCGCTTCGAGCTGCAGCGTCACCCCGCCCATCGCGCATTCGCCCAGCAGCATGTCGACGATCTGCCGTGCCGAGCCGTCGCAGAACAGCTGGCCCAGCGTCTTCTCGTGCCAGGCAATGCCGTGGCGCTCGACCAGCGCCAGGAAATCCTGCGCGGTGTAGCGGCCGAGCGCCGACTTGGCGAAATGCGGGTTGGCGGAAAGGTAGCGATCGGGCGCGGTGCCGAGATTGGTGAAATTGCACCGCCCGCCGCCCGAGATCAGGATCTTCTTCCCCGGCGCCTCGGCATGGTCGAGCAGCAATACCTTGCGCCCGCGCTGGCCCGCCATCGCGGCGCAGAACATCCCCGCCGCGCCGGCGCCGAGGAGGATTGCGTCATGGGTGCCGAGGGATGTGGTCATGCGGGGGCGTTAGCGCGGTTCTCCGGCGCCGAACAGCAAAACGCCGCCGGGATGCCGGCGGCGTTTTGTGTCGAGGATGT
>NZ_BCTR01000102.1 GCF_002091475.1 Sphingomonas azotifigens NBRC 15497 | reverse complement strand
CCCAAACAATCGTCATCCCGGCGGAAGCCGGGATGACGGAGCAAATTTTGCCAAATGCGATAGCCCTGCCCAGGTGGGGGAGGATATGGCTTTCGCTTTCCGCCTATCGCGGTCGATCACACCCCCGCCTTGATCCAGTCGTGCATTGTCATCCAGCGGACGAATTCGTCGAACCAGCCGGTGCTCGTCGTCTTCTTCGGATACATGCCGAAGCCGTGGCCGCCCTGTTCGAACAGGTGGAATTCCACCGGCCGCTTGGCCCCGCGCCAGCTGTCGATCAGGCCGAAGCCGGTATTGCCGAACAGCGGATCGTCCGCCGCGAGCGCCACGAACAGCGGCGGTGCGTCGGCCGGTACCGGGAAGGTGGTAAGCGGACCGTAGATCGTGCCGATAAAGGCGGGCTTGGCGTCCTGCCCGTCGAGCGCGGTCGCCAGGGTGAGCATCGCGCCGGCGGAGAAGCCGACCATGCCGATCCGGTCCGGCTGGACGTGCCATTCGCCGGCGCGCTTGCGCACCAGCGCGAAGGCCGCGCGGGCATCGGTCACCTGAGTCGCGATGCCGGCCATCATCGCCTTGGGATCGGCACCGCGCGGCGGGCCGCCGCCACCCCCGGCAAAGCGCGCCTTCATCGCGGCCTCATAGGCGGCGAGCTCCTGCGGCGTCTGGTTGAGTCGGTATTTGAGCACGAACGCGGCGACGCCGTGCGCCGCCAGCGCCTTGGCGACGTCCCAGCCTTCGTTCTGCATCGACAGCGAGGTGAAGCCGCCCCCCGGCGCGACGATCACCGCGGTGCCATTCGCCTTGGCCGGATCGGGCAGAAAGGGGGTGAGGGTGGCGACGGTCACGTTGCGGGCGAAGACGCTGCCATATTGGCTGTGCCAGCTTTCGTTCGCCTTTGCGCCGGGGAGCGGGCCGGTGCCGAGCGCGATCGCGCTCGGCTGCGCCGGGGTCGCGATCGGGGCCATCTTGTCGTTCTGGGCCAGCGCCGGCGTGTGTGTGAGCGCAGCGACCATCAGCGCCGAGCCGGTCAGGCTCCCTCTCAGCCTGCGGCCGAGTCGCCGTCTTGCTTGGGGAACGCGTTGCGGCATGCTCCTCTCCTCCGATGTGCTATTGGTTATGCGTGCCAACTATCTCGCAGGCGGCATCATTTGTCCAACATTCTTGCAGCGTCTACGACCAGAACGCCGGCATCTAGACGGACTAGTGGCGGCGAGCGGCGCTGAACCGTGCGGGTGCTTGCGCGTTCTACACGCCATGTTCGCACATCTTCCGCTCGCCTTGGTGCTGCAGGCGATGACACTCGGGCTGGCGCGCGCGCTCGGCGTCGACCTGGTACCCGCCGCCTGGCTGGGCGCCTTCTGTGCCATTGCCGTATGCGTCGCGCGCGAGATCACCCAGCGCGAATACCAATGGATCGAGCAGTTCGGCGGCGGCCTCCGCCGCAACATGCCGCGCTTCGCCGGATATCGCTTTTGGGAGTGGAATGGCCACTCCAAGCGGGAGACGGTTGCTGCTGCCGCGCTCGTGCTGCTTCTGGCGGCAGTGATTACGGTAGTCACGAATCACCAATGATGTACAACTAGTGACATACCCTGAACCAGATCGGCGAGTCTGCCGCCTCATTGCCTTTTCTCTGCAAACCGCTCGCATTAGCGTTGACTTTGCGAGGAGCTCGCAATAGCAGGTCCGTAACAATCATACGGGGCTACCTACGTTGCGTTCTTCCTCTCCTGCCGTGTCCAGCCGGGTTCCTGCCTTTCTAGCGCTCGCCTGTGTCGGGTTCGTCGCGACCGCGCCGGCGCATGCCGATTCCGAAGCGAGCGGCCCGGACTCCGACGATCAGGACCGGATCATCGTCAACGGCCAGCGTGCCAGCGAACTCGCCGGTCCCAAGGGCGTGGCGCCGGTCGTCAACACGCCGCGCTCGGTCGTGGTGCTCTCCCGCGAGGTGATCGAGCAGACCGGCTCCACCAGCCTCGCCGACGCGCTGCGCACGGTGCCGGGAATCACCTTCGGCGCCGCCGAGGGCGGCAATCCGATCGGCGATCGGCCCTTCATCCGTGGCTTTGACAGCCAGGGTTCGACCTTTGTCGACGGCGTGCGCGATCTCGGCGCGCAGACGCGCGAAGTCTTTGCCACCGAACAAGTGCAGATCGTGCGCGGTTCGGATTCGACGCTGGGCGGCCGCGGCAGCGCCGGCGGGTCAATCAACATCATCTCGAAGCTGCCGGTGGCCGGCAACTTCATCGCCGGGTCGGCGAGCGCCGGCACCGCCGACTTCAAGCGCTTCACGCTCGACGTGAACCACCAGCTGGCCGACAAGGTCGGCGTGCGCATCGCTGCGCTGTGGCACGACCAGGATGTCGCCGGGCGCGACGCGGTGTGGCAGCGGCGCTGGGGCGTGGCGCCGTCGGTGACGATCGGCATGGGTACGGACACCCGGCTGACCGCCTCCTATTACTATCTCGAGAGCCACGAGCTGCCCGACAGCGGCATCCCCTATGCCTATACGCTGGCCAATGCGCCGGGCATGGGTACCATCCAGAGCCGGCCGATCGTCGGCGACTTCACCACCATCACCGGGGTGAAGGGGCATGTCGATCGCTCGAACTTCTACGGCGTGGCGAGCCGCGACTTCCGCGACGCCAAGACCCACCAGGCAACGCTGCGGGCTGAGCATGATTTCGGCGGAATCACGCTGCGCAACACGTCGCGCTACACCTATACCGACCAAGCCTATATCTTCACCCTGCCGGACGACAGCCAAGGCAATGTGTTCGGCACCGCGACGGCGAACCCCGTCACCGGCGCGGCCGGCACCCGGGGCGACGTGCTTACCGGCGGCCTGGTGTGGCGCCGCGCCAACACCCGCTACGGCTATACCAAGACGCTGACCAACCAGACCGACCTGTACGGCACGTTCGAGACCGGATCGGTGAAGCACAGCTTCTCCGTGGGTGCGGAGTTCGATTGGGAGAAGGCGCGCCGTGGTACCTTCGTGACGCGCGGCTATCTCAACCCCTCGACCGGCGTCGAGATCCTGTCGATGGGTAGCCAGACCAGCCCGCGCTGCAACACCGCAACGATCGCCCGCTATTATTGCGCCAGCGTGTTCTCGCCCAACCCGAGCGATCCCTGGACCAACTATGCCAGTGACAGCGCGACGACTGCCTCGCCGGTCGTCCGCTCGCTGCCGATCGAGGAGACGCAGAACGACGCCAGCACGGTCGCCTTCTACGGGTTCGATTCGATCACGCTGCTGCCGCAGCTGATCCTCAACGTCGGCGCGCGCTATGATCGCTTCAAGTCGACGGTAACGCCGGGCCAGTCGGCGGCGGCAACCAGCACCTTCCGCCTCAGCAAGACCAACAACCTGTTCAACTGGCAGGCCGGCCTGGTGTTCAAGCCGACCCGCAACACCAGCCTCTACGCCAGCTACGCTACCTCGGCGACGCCGCCGAACAGCCTGGTGGGCGAAGGGCAGGACGGCAACCAACTCGGTTCAACGGTCACCGCCGCGGCCCTGCTCGACAGCCTGAAGGTGGAAAAGACCAAGTCCTATGAAGTCGGCGCCAAGGCCAATCTGTTCCACGAGCAACTGGCGCTCACCGCCGCAGCCTTCCAGACCGATACCGACAATGCCCGCGTCACCGGCGCGAACAACACGGTCGAGTTCGTCGGCAAGCGCCGCATCCGCGGGCTGGAGCTGACCTTCAACGGCAACGTCACCAAGTGGCTGACGGTGTTCGGCGGCTATACCCACCTCGATCCGAAGATCGTCGATGGCGGCTCCACCATTCTCACCGCGGCAGCGATCACGCAGACCGTCAATGGCGCCACGACGACGATCCAGGCGGCCAAGACGGTGGCGGTGCCGTCGGTCAACACCGGCCGCATGGCGACCCAGACCGCCAAGGACAGCTTTACCCTCTGGGCGGATCTCAAGCCCGTATCGCGGCTCAGCCTGGGCGGTGGCGCCTTCTATGCGAGCACCGTGGTGGGCGGCTATCAGGACAATCGCTCGGCCGTGCAGGATGCAAGCGGCGTGGTGACCGTAATCCCGGCAACCAAGGTCCTTGTCCGGTCGGTGCCGTCCTACTGGCGCTTCGACGCACGCATCGCCTATCAGCTGACGCCGAAGGTGGGGATCAGCGCCAACATCCAGAACCTCACCGACAAGACCTACTACACCCAGGCCTATACCTCGCATTATGCGACGATCGCACCGGGCCGCTCGGCCTTTGCGACGCTCAACGTGAAGTTCTGATGCGCCCTGCGCTCGACGATCTCAGCGCCGAGGACATTGCCGCCCGCCTCTCCGGTTCGCCGGAGGCGCGGGCGGCGCTCGTTCGGGAAGGTGCCGAAGCGGGCGTCGCGGAGGCGCAGGCGGTATGGGGGCAGATGCTCCTCGACCAGGGCCGCGCGACCGAAGCCTTCGACTGGTTCGCCCGCGCCGCGCGCGCCGGCCATCTGATGGCGCTCAACATGCTCGGTCGCTGCTATGATCTCGGCTGGGGGACGACCATCGACAAGGTGCGCGCCGCCGAGTGCTTCCGCGTCGCCGCCGAGCGCGGGCTCGACTGGGGCATGTATAATTACGCGACCGCGCTGGCGCTCGGCGAAGGCTTGACCGAGGACAAGGCCGCCGCGCTCGCCTGGTTCGAAAAGGCCGCGGCGACGGGCAACGCCAAGGCGATCAACTATGTCGGCAGCTTCCACGAGGATGGCTGGGTGGTGCCGCAGGACATGGTGAAGGCGGCCGACTGCTATGCCCGCGCAGCCGAGGGCGGCGACTTTCGCGGGGCGTTCAACCATGCCCGCATGCTGGCGGGCGACGGGCTGCTCGACACGGCGGCGCACTGGCTGACGCGCTGCAGCGAGACCGCGACCCCGGCCTTTGTGCAAAAGGCCCGCGCGTGGCTCCGCCGCTCGCCCTGGCCGGAACTGGAGATCCATCTTTGCTGATTCCGATCCCCGACCTGCTGACCGCAGACGAAGTGGCGCACATCCGCGGCATCATCGACGCGGCGGAGTGGGTCGACGGCAACGTCACCTCGGGCACGCAATCGGCGCTCGCCAAGCGCAACGAGCAGCTGCCCGAAGGCGGCGAGGCGCACCGCAAGGCGGGCGCGATGATCCTCGACGCGCTGGCCCGCTCGCCGCTGTTCGTCGCCGCCGCGCTGCCGCTCAAGGTGTTCCCGCCGCTGTTCAACCGCTATGCCGGTGGCCAGGCGTTCGGCACCCATGTCGACAATGCGATCCGCATCCAGCGCGGCAGCGACTTCCGCATCCGCTCCGACCTGTCGATGACCGTGTTCCTCGAGCCTCCCGAAGCCTATGACGGCGGCGAACTGCGCATCGAGGGGCTGTTCGGCGAGCAGAGCGTCAAGCTGCCCGCGGGGCACGCGATCCTCTATCCTTCGTCGAGCCTCCACCGGGTGGAACCGGTGACACGGGGTGCCAGGACGTCGAGCTTCTTCTGGCTCCAGTCGATGGTGCGCGACGACGGCGAACGTCGAATCCTGTTCGATCTCGACCGCTCGATCCAGGCGCTCGCCGGGGAGCTGGGGCAGGGGCATGCCGAAGTGGTGGCGCTGACCGGCGTATACCATAACCTGCTGCGCCGCTGGGCGGATGCCTAGCGCTCACCCCTGGCGTCGCGGCGCCGTCGCGTTGCAGCGCGGCATCGTTCGGTAATGTAAGGTTTTCGAGGGATTTCAGCGTGAAATCGCGCGTTCATACCAAGCGGATCCTATAAGTCGGCAGGGATTGGTGTGCGCGCGCACACGTACTTGCTCTTGGGACATCGCCTGTGATTGCCTTCTCGAATTTGAAGATCCAGTTCAAGATCATGCTGCTGCTCGCGGCGCTCGGCGTCGTCACGCTGGGTGTCGCCTGGGTAGGCGGCCGCAACGTCATGACGGCGGACACCAGCTACAGCCAGATCGTGGACAACCAGATGCCCGACACGGTCAAGCTCGTCCGCACGTCGCGCGTCGTGACCGCGATGATGTACGATGGCTATCGGGTGATGTCCTATGACGGCGGGTCCGCGAACGCGCGCGCGGCTGCGGACGACGAGAAGGCGTCGTTCGAGACCGCCTCGGCCAATCTCGCGGACGTGATCAAGCGCGAGCCTGCGGCGGCGGCGGCGCTGGCTCCCGTGCAGGACAAGCTCGGGCAGCTGCACGCGCAGCTGCAAAAGGCGATCGCGCTTGGCCTGCGGAACGAGGACGAGGGCACCCGCCAGCTGCTGCTCGTTGCCGATGACATGGCGTCGCAGCTGATCAACACGATCGTGACGATCAACGATGGCCGCGTCAAAGATGCCGCAAAGACTTCCAGCGACCTCACCGCCGGATCGCTCTCGCTGCAGACGATGCTGCTGGTGTCGGCGGCGCTTGCTGTCGCTGTGACCATGGCCGCCGCCGCGTTCGTGTCGAAGGCGCAGATCGTCAATCCCCTGGCGCGTCTGCAGGATGCGATGCGGGCGCTGGCGTCGGGCGACCATCAGACGGCGGTTCCGGGCACCGAGCGTGGCGACGAGGTCGGGGCGATGGCCAAGTCGGTGCTCGTGTTCAAGGACGCGGCGATCGCGCAGGCGGCCGCGGAGAAGGCCAAGCAGGCGGGCGATGCCGCGCAGAAGCAGGTCGTGGAAACGCTCGAGGATCGCCTCAACAAGCTGGCCGGCGGCGACCTGACTGCGTCGATCGACGCCGATTTCGCGCCGGAATATGCCGGCGTGAAGAGCAATTTCAACGCCGCCGTTACGGCGCTGCGCGACCTGATCGCCTCGGTGGTCGAAAGCGCCGAGACGATCTCGACCGGCTCGGCGGAGATTGCCCAGGCCAGTGAGGACCTAGCCCGCCGCACCGAAGGCGCCGCCGCGAGCCTCGAGCAGACTTCGGCCGCGGTCACCGAGATGAACCAGCGCATCAAGAACACCGCAATGGCAGCGACGCAGACCGTCCAGCGGGCCAATGGCGCGATCGGTGTGGTGGATTCGGGGCGCAGCGTCGCCGACGAGGCGATGCAGGCGATGTCGCGCGTGTCGGAGAGCGCCAAGGGCATCGACACCGTGATCGAAGGCCTGGACAAGATCGCGTTCCAGACCCGCGTTCTCGCCATGAACGCCGCCGTCGAGGCGGGCCGTGCGGGCGAAGCCGGCCGCGGCTTCGCCGTGGTCGCCGACCTCGTCTCCGCGCTGGCGATGCGGGCGGAGGAGGAAGCGGGCCGCGCCCGTGATCAGCTGACCGCCACCCAGGCAGACGTGACGGCAGCAGCGGAGATGGTCCGCCGCGTCGATGCGGCGCTGGGGGAGATTGTCGGCGACGTGAACGAGGTGCACGGCCTGCTCGCGACGATGGCGACCGACAACCAGGCGCAGGCGACGACGGTGACCCAGGTCTCGACCGCGGTCAGCAGCATCGACCAGATGACGCAGCAGAATGCCGCGATGGTGGAGGAAACCTCCGCCGCGGCGCGCAACCTCAACACCGAGGTCGCGTCGCTGAAGGCGCAGGCGCTGCGGTTCAACACCGGCCGCGGCCAGGGCCAAGCGGCCTCGGTCAGGGCGCGCCAGGAAACCACCTCGGGCGCCGCCACGCCCAAGCCGCGCTCGGTTGCCGAGGTCCGCGCGGTCGCGGTCGGCGCCGACGATTGGGCCAGCTTCTAACCTATCCGCACTAATACCAGGCTGCGTTGATACCGACTCCTCCAGCCTCTACCCGTCA
>NZ_BCTR01000101.1 GCF_002091475.1 Sphingomonas azotifigens NBRC 15497 | reverse complement strand
TGCGCGGCCCCATGCCCCCACCAACGCATTGATAGTCAAGCGTTGCTCTCGCGATCGGCCGATCGACCGATCGGCTATTTTTGGGACCCACCCGACCGAAGCGCTGCACGATGCAAATTATTCTCTCGCCGGCAACAGCGCCTTGTCGATCCGAGCCGCGACGCCGACGTTGCGCCCAGCAAGATTGGGGACGCTGTAGTGCATCGCCGTACCCAGCACCTGCGCGACCTGCGGCAGCGTCATGCCATAGTCCTGCCGCAGCCACTGAATCATGCCGGTGCTGGCGAACTTCAGCGCCTCGTCGAGCGAGCCGGCCTGGCCCAGTACCATGATCTGCGTCGGTGATTCGACGCGCGGCATCGATATGCTGCGGCCCTTGATGACCTCGACGGTGACGGTCACGTCCATCGAAGTTTCGAGGGCATATTGCGTCGTCTCGCCGTCACCTTGCAGAGCGTGGGCGTCGCCGAAATAGAGCAGCGCCCCTGGCTGTTGGACGGGAAGGTAGACGGTGTTGCCTTCGGCTACCTCGGGGAAATCCATGTTGCCGCCGAAGCGGCCGGTGTCGCCGGTTGAGATCGCCGGCATCCCGAACCCGGGCGCGACGGCAAGTCCGCCCAGCATCGGCCTCACCGGCACCGAATACCCTGCAAGCGCGCCCTCGGCCTTCTCGGGACGGGCGCGACCGGCCTCACGATCGAGCAGCCATTTCACGGGTTTGTTGAGCGTGCCCGCCTCCGGCACCAGCGACGTGCCGAGCGCACGCCCGACGATGGCATCGAGGCTGTCGGCCCAGTCGCGGTTGAGCTTCAGACGGCGGATATGGACCGCCAGCGTATCGCCGGGCTGTGCGCCGGCGATGAAGAACGGACCAGTCTGCGGATTGCCGAACAGGGCGCGGGTCTTGCCGTCCTTGTCCACCCCGCCGGAATCGATCGTGGTGGTATGGATCGTGTCGCCCGGCCAGACGACCAGCACCGGACGGCGATCGGCGTTCCAGCTATTGGAATAGTCAGTCGGCGTGTACTCGACAGTGCGGGGACCGCCGCCCTGGCGTTCGGGGACACGCCATCCCGTCACCGCATGCGTGACGCGAGCGGCAGGATCGTTGGTGTCGGGCATATCGGCGGTGCCGGCCAGTTCGGTCCCGCGGACCCTCACCGTGTAGGTCGATGTGCGGCCCTTGCCGTCGGTTGCGGTCAGGGTGAGCCGGTCGCCCGTCACGCGCCCCTCGATGCGGTCGCCGTCCAGATCGCCGGTCACGTCCTTGCCGCGACGCTCGACAGTGAGCGTCGAGAAGGCAGGATTACCCCAGAGATCGGTGCGCACGATCCAGCTCTCCGCTGCTGCTGCGGAGGTGGCGACGATCGAAGCGGTGACGGATAGAAGCAGGGTGGAGAAGCGAATCGGGGACATGCGGGCTACTCGTGCGCAGGAATGATTGGGCGACCGTGCCGGTGTTCGCCTGTGGATGGAAATCGCTGATCGGTCGACGACCGTCCGGGTCGGTGAACAACCGCCAGTGCCATGCTACCATCAGCAGAATGATGGCGTACCGTGTCTTTGCCGTAATACTGGCCCTGTGCTTCGCGTCTCCTGCCTGGGCCATCGCCCCTGCTCGCTGGCAGGCGTGCGATGATGCACAGACGGTCCATTGCCGTATCGTCACGCCGGAATATGAAAGACTGACAGCCCCCCTCACGACACTCTCCGCGACCGTTCACGTGCTGCCCGGTGCCATCAGCGACCCGATCGCGGTCGAGATCGATGCGATGGCAAGCGCGCTCGTCCGCTGGAACGGCGTCGTTATCGGCGCGAACGGCTCACCCGGCGTGGACAGGGCAAGCGAGACGCCGGGTCATTATAGCGCCAGACTGGCCGTGCCCCGCGCCTTGGTCCGTGCCGGGGACAACCGGGTGACAATCGTCCTGTCCGCGCATCATCTATGGCTGCCGATCGGGCAACCGATCCACCGCATCGCGATCGGACCGCCACGCGACGCGCAAGGCTATACGCTGCGCCACTATCTGCCGACGCTGGCGACGCTGGCGCTTCCGGCCGTCGCGCTGCTGGTGCTCGGCGCACTATTGCTCGCGGGCCGGATCGGGCGACAGGCGGCCCCGGCGATGGCCGTGCTGGCTGCGATCGTCGCGCAGGGTTTTGTCGAGATCAGCAAGATCGCGATATCCTACACCTATCCGTGGCACCTCGCCCGCATGGAGGTGCTGACCGGACTGACGGTGATCGTCGGCCTGCTGCTGGTTGGCATGACGAGCCGCCTGTTCGTGCCGCTCAAGGCCCCTGTCGTCGTCGGTGTCACCTGCATGGCGATGGGGGTGGCGTGCCTGATCATCGGCGGACCCGACCGCCAGTCGCTGGCCATCTTCGAGATCGCAATGCTGGCGATCGCCGCGCTTACGATGCAGGCAGCCCTCCGCAAGGACCGACGCGCGATCGCTTTTGCGCTGATAGCGGCGGCGCTGGCGGTCTGGGCCTACGTCGCCGGCCCCGATTTCCTCGATACGGGCTATTACGTTTCTGCCGCCATCGCCGCGATCGTGCTAGTGATCGGGGCCATATTGCGACCGGCAACTGTCGCGGAAGTGCCGGTCGCGATTCCTGCCGTCGAACCGGTCGTGACATTGCGGGACGGCGCCCGCCACCATCTGGTAGCCCCTTCCCAGGTCGTGTTCCTGAAGGCTGACGATGATTATTGTAGCCTCCACATGCGTGATGGTCGTGAAATCGTGGTCACGATGACGCTGAAAGCCGTCCTCGCGCTTCTGCCATCCGATTTCGTCCGCATCCATCGCAGTCATGCCATCAATGTCCGGCACCTTCACGGCACGAAAGCCGGGCCTAACGGTCGCGTGGCCGAGCTGTCGGGTGCGATCGTCCTGCCGATTGGCCGGGCCTATGCTTCCGCGCTGCGGGCGTTCACGAGCCTTGGTCCAGCTTCAGCAGCTTGACGGCGTTGTCGTGCAGCACCAGCTTCTCCTCAGCGGCCGTCAGGCCCAGGGCGCGGACCGCCTTCAACGCTTCGGCGGGGGTGTCCACGGGCCAGTCCGAACCGAACAACACATGGTCCATGCCGTGCCGGCGCAGTGTCCAGACCAGTTCCGGCGCCACCGGCGATCCCGCATAAGCCGAGGCGATGGCCGAGACGTCCAGCCAGACGTTGCCGCCGCGGCCCAGCTTGCGCAGCGTTGCCAGGCTCTGGAACTCGCGAAATTCCGTGAAGCCCATATGGGCGAAGATGAAATTCGTGCCCGGTTGCCGGAACGACAGCATCATCAGCTTGCCCGGCTGGTTGGTATCCATCGGGTTGTAGCTGTCGAACAGCACGGCCATGCCCAGCTCGCCTGCCTTCTCGGTCACGCGGGCCACTGCCGGGTCGGCGACATCCAGCTGCTGGCTGTTCGGATGCAGCTTGATCTCCCGAACGCCCAGCCGCGCCAAGCGCTCCAGCTCCGCCAGCGCCGCGTCGCCGTCCGCCGGATGGACCGAGGCGATGGGATAGAAATGGTCAGGATCGGCCGCCACCGCCGCGAGCAGGGCGTCGTTGAGGGCGCGTGTGGCGGGCATGTCGCCCTTGTCAGCCATGACGATCAGGGCGCTGCGCTGGACGCCGGCCGCAGCGTCCAGGGCGCGCAGAGCCGCCGTGCCCATCGGATGGGCGTCGGTCAAACCGTTGGTCTGGCTGGTCCGCAGGTGGGCGTGGGTGTCGATCACCGGCCCCGTGTAGCCGTCCGTCGCCAGGGTGGCCCCGCCTGAAAGGACCGCCGCAATGGCCACCGCAGCCAGGCCAAGAGCTTTGCGCATGCTTCCCCCCCCAATGGTGGGCAGTTGGATCATGCCAAACGCACTGTCAAGGCAAGTCAAAAACGCGGCAGCCGTGTCGGCGCAATGTAGTTCAGTGGGACAGCGCGCATGGGATCGCCTGGAGGGCATAGCTGAAAGGCGATCCCATGCGCGCGCGTCCTGATCTTGAGAGAATCAGGCAGCAGGCGCGGGCGGCCGGGCGCGGTTTTGATCGCCGGATCCGGCGTCCGCAATGCTGACACAAGGTTCCATGTCCATCCGGGCGTTCGGCTGCATTTGGGGCAGCCGGTAGAAGGATCGAAGGGATCTGTGATGAAGCGTATCTGTTTGCTGCTCTGCACCCTGGCGCTGGCACCCACTGTTGCCCGCGCGCAATCGTACGATGACGTGACCTTTACGGGGGTCAAGATCGGCGCATCGGTCGACTATCGCTGGCAGGAAGGCGACTATGCGTTGCCCCGCATCGCCTCGATGCTCGACGAGAAGAAGGGCGGGATCGGCTATCGCGGTCATATCGGCTACGATGTCCAGCTCGGCAACGTTCTGGTGATCGGCGGCGAAGGCGGGATCGGCCGCGGCGGCGGCACGCTCAAGGCCGCGAGCACCATCGGCGATTATGCGCTGAAGCCAAGATGGGCTTGGGACGTCTCTGGTCGTGTCGGTGTGCTGCCAGCGCCGCGCGTGCTGCTATATGGTCGGACGGGGTATAGCTGGCTGCGGACCCGCGAAACCACGGATTTCCGGGCAACGAACCTTGCCGATGTCCATGCAAGCAGCACCAAGAGCGGCTTCCTGTGGGGCGGCGGTGCCGAGGTCGCACTCTTACCGGGAGTCTTCACGCGCGCGGAATATAATCGCGTCAACTATGGTGGCGGATTGACTTCGTCGAAGGTCCAGATCGGAATGTCGATCGGCTTTTGAGCCGTGAACGGTTGGGCAGGCGATTGGTCGGACCGACCGTCTGCCCGGCCCTGGGAGGGCGCGAGGTTGAGAATATTGCTGGTCGAGGACGAGGCGGAGATGGCGATCGCGGTCCGTGCGGTGCTGGAGCGCGAGGGCTATGTCGTCGACCATGTCGCCTCGCTCGCCGAACTCCATGAAGCGACAACGATTGCCATCAGTGATTTGGTGCTGCTCGACCGCACGCTCTCTGACGGTGACGGACTCAACGCGATCGCCGAGCTGCGGCGCACAAATCCGGGCGTGCCGGTGATCGTCCTCACCGCGCGTGGCGACGTTCCCGATCGCGTTGCCGGGCTCGACGCCGGTGCCGACGACTATCTCGCAAAGCCCTTCGCTATGGAGGAGATGCTGGCGCGCATGCGTGCGGTCCGCCGACGCCCGACTGCACTGCCGCTCCAGCAGGTGCAATTGGGTGAACTGGTCTACGACATGGCGAACGACGAGGCCCTTGTCGGTGGCGTAAGGCTCGACCTGCCGCGCCGCGAATTGCGCGTGCTCGCGGCGTTGATGCGGCGGCGCGGGCGGACCGTCCAGCGCGGCGCCCTGGAGGACGCTGTCTATGGCTTCGACGATGCGATCCAGTCGAATACGCTGGATTCGCATGTTTCCCGGCTGCGGAAGCGGCTCGCGGAAGCAGGCGCTGAGGTAGAGATCCACGCCATTCGTGGCGTAGGCTACCTGCTGCGACGGCAAGATTGACCAGGAAACGGCCCGGCTCGCTCAAGCGCCGCCTGATCGGGCGGCTGCTGGGATTCCAGATCAGCATTCTGCTTCTCTTCGGCATCGCGTTCGTCGGTTATCTCGTCCTCAACGACGAGGGGGGCGTGCTGGTTAGCCCCAGGTTCGCCGAGGTAGCGGCGCGTACCGTCACGCGTGGCGCGGATGGCCGGCTCCATATCGTCGAGACGAGCGAATTCGCGGCACTGCGTGCCGCCAACCCCGACCTCTGGTTCGTCGCGCGGAGCAATCGCGGTGAGACGATCGCCTTTGGCGAGATACCGGAGCTATATCGTCCGCTGGCGCGTAACCTCGGCTCCATCACCTTTGCGGATATCCGCGATACGAAACCGCCGTTTCAGTATCTGGCCATCATACGGCGCGCCTCTGGACCTGCCGGAGAACTGACCGTGCTCGGCAAAGGCAGCCTGTTCAGCGCGACCTTCGTCGTGCTGTTCCTTTCAAACCTGATGATGATCCCGGTGCTCGGTCTGTTGGCATTGATCACTATCGTTGCAACGCCAGTGATTGTGCGGCGCGCGCTCCATGGCTTGGCGATGATCGCGGAGAACGCGGGCGCAATCGACATCGATCGCCGCGGCGCTCGACTGCCGACAGACCACCTCCCGGCAGAACTTGTGCCGCTGGTCGAGGCGATGAACGGCGCCCTCCGGCGCCTCGACGACGGCTATGACAGACACCAGCGCTTTCTCGTCGATGCCGCGCATGAGCTTCGCACCCCGATCGCCATTCTCCAGGCAAAGATCGATGCAGCGCCCGACACGGAGTTGGGACGAGGGCTACAGCGTGACGTTGCGCGTCTCGCCACTCTCGCCGAGCAGATGCTCGATCTTCAACGCATGGAGCGGCACCCGCCGTTGCGCCAGACAGTCGATCTCGCCGGGATCACGCGGGAGGTTGCGGCGGATCTGGCGCCGCTGGTGCTCGTGGCAGGCGTCGAGATCGAGGTCGATGATCTTGGCGGCGAGATAGTCTGCGGCGACATCGCGGCGATTGCGCGTGTGCTCGCGAACCTGATCCAAAATGCGATGGAGCATGGCGGGCACCGCATCATCGTGCGGATCACGGGAAGAATGATCGAGGTGGAGGATGACGGTCCAGGCATTCCGGCCGACGAGCGCGACCGGATATTCGAACCCTTCCATCGTCTGCGTCCACGGGCGACGGGGGCTGGTCTCGGTCTCCATCTCGTTCGCCAGGTCATGACACGGCACTGCGGATCGGTGGCTGCGATCGAAGCACCTTCGGGCGGCACGATTATCCGGCTGGAGTTCGCCACGTGGACGCAAGGCTGACGCAATCTTCGCAGCGCAAACAAGTGCGGCTAGCCACTGGAGTTTGCGTATGAAGCGCTGTTCGTTTCTTCCGGTCCTGCGTTGCCGCAGCCCCCTGCCCGGTTGTTTCGCCCTCGCCTTGGCCCTCTCCGGCTGCGCCGCTGATATCATGCGTGGCTATCTTGGCCGGCCTCCCGAGGCCGTGATGGCACGCTACGGCCCGCCGGTCGATGTCCGCGACCTGCCGGACGGCCGCCGTGCCTATCAGTGGATGCAGAGCGAATTTGAGACGAGCGGGGGCGATGCCACAACAAGAGTCGAGCGCGGGGGCAATGGTCACCCGCGGAGTCGCACCGAATACGCGCCGACGACAACCAGGGAACGAAAGTGCTTCTACACCTTCTACGCACGTCGCGCGGCATATGGCTGGCAGATTGAGGACTTTGAGCGTCCCGAATTCGGCTGTTGAGCTGCGTTTCCTTTCAAACGGGCGGCAGGCTGCCGAACCGGAACTCTCGGGCGAATGGCATAGGTTCGATCAGCGTCCATGCGGCCCCGAGAGCGCCGATCTGCTGGCCGCCTATCGCGGCGAGCAGGAAGCCATGCCCGCCCGATCTCGATGCGTTCGACGGGCTCATCCGCTACAACAAGGCTTATCCATGCTGAACCTGCCTGCACGAATCGCGCGAGCGCGCAGCCGCTTCCTGAGGGACGGTGGCATCCTCGTGGCGCTTTCCTGCCTGACGCCTGCCCTCGCACGGGCCGAGGACTATAAGCCGGTCGTCTGCACGGCGCGCGCGCCCTATGCCGGGCGGCCCCTGCACGCAGCGGTGGCCGTGCCCCCGCCCGTAGCGATTCCGGATAGCGCGCTGGATCCGGCAACGACCGGCCGCCTCGACGCCTCCCTCGCCGCGATCAAGGCGGCCACCCATGCGCCGTCGATCACGGCGGCAGTGGGAATCGAAGGCAAGGGCATGTGGACCGGCGACGCGGCTGGCCAGCGCCCCCTGTTCTGGGCAAGCGCCGGCAAGACCTTCACCGCCATCGTCGTCCTGCAACTCGTGCAGGAACGCAAATTGTCGCTCGACGATACGGTTTCCACATGGATCCCCGGCGTACCCAATAGCGAAGTCGTGACGGTGCGCGATCTGCTGGCGCACACGGGCGGTCTGTTCAGCGCGAACGAGGACAAAAAGGCCCATGCCGCGCCGCGCTATCGCGATCCGGCTGAAAATCTGGCGATCGCGCGCAAGCATGGGGCGCTCTTCTGCCCCGGCGCGAACTGGCGCTACTCCAATACCGGCTATGATCTGCTCGGGGAAATCATCCGGAAGGTCGATGGCCGGTCGATCGACGGGGCGATCACCGCGCGGATCATCGCGCCGCTCGGGCTCACGTCGCTGCGTGCGCTGCGGCCGGGTGGCGGAGCGGACGGCGTGGCGCCGCTCGTCTCGGCGCAGGCCACGCCGATCGATCCGAGCTGGGCTGGCGCGGCGGGTCCGATCGTCGGGTCGGCCAGCGACATGGTGCGCTTCTGGTCCGCGCTGCTCGGTGGCCGGCTGATTGCGCCGTCGCTGGTGCAAGAAATGACCGGCACGCTGTATCCGATGTTCGACTCCGGCACTTTCTATGGCCTCGGCGCGATGGTGTTCAATGAGCCCGATGGCGACCGGCGCCTGCTGTGGGTCGGCCATGCCGGCGGGACGCCAGGTGCCAGCGCGCTCGTCGTATATGCGCCTGCCGACCACGCCTTTGCCGCCGTCGCGCTGACCGGCGATGGTTCGGCCGTCGCGTCGGTGAATGCCTTGCTGAAGGCAACGCGACAGCCACCGGGACGCGAGGCGGCTGCCGCTGCGACGACAGTTGCCGCGACCGCAGCGCCCCCCGGCCCGCAGGTCTCGACGGCGAATTGGCGGGACGCGCTCGACGCCGCA
>NZ_BCTR01000100.1 GCF_002091475.1 Sphingomonas azotifigens NBRC 15497 | reverse complement strand
CCCCTTGACGGGGGAGGATAGCGGAGCTTGGCAGCTTGCTGCCTAGCGGAGCTTGGAGAGGGTGAGCGGTTGCGGTGCAACCGCACGATTTGCGGAACGCAAATCGCGCCCCCTCTCCCTCCCATCGCGGGGCGATGGGCCCCTCCCTCCCCCGCAAGGGGGGAGGGGGGTGCGTGCGGATGCGATCTGTCGCCGATCTACATCAGCGCTTCTCGAACGACCGCATGCCCGACAGCCGGTTGTTCGCCACGATAATCCGCCCGCCGGACAGGTCCGCCACGAACGCCGGATCCGCCGGTGCGCCCGGCGCCAGGCTGGCGGTATTGCCCTCCACCCGCAGCCCGTCGGTCGGATAGGTCCGCGCCTCCGCCGCGATCACGATCAGGCCCGAGCGATTCTCCTTCGCAGGCCCCTGCACGAACATGTTCTGCGCGATCGTCCCTGTGCCGCCCTCGGACAGATCGATCATGTAATTGGTCTTGCGCCCCGCGCTGTCGTCGAAGCTGTTGCCGGTGATCGCCACGCGGCGCGCGCGCAGCTTGACGTAATGCCCGCCGGTGCCGCGCTCGAAGCGGCTGCGGGTGATCGTTACCAGCCCGTCGACCGACAGGTACACCGAATGCGCGCAACTCGGTGATTCGTCGCACTGGCCGAGCCCGGCGAAGCTCGACTGGTCGATGGTGATGCTGCGCACCGTCGGGTGGCCGCCGCCGAGAATGCCCTCCTGGCTGTCGAGGAAGGTCGAGCGGGTGACGGTCAGGTCGCCCATCTCGATGCGGATGCCGGCGCCGTTGCCGTCGCGCACCCGGAACTTGCGGAACACCACGCCGTCCACCGCCGATCCGCGTCCGCGCAGCACGAACGCCGCCTTGCCCTCGCACACCGTGCCCTCGAAGATCGCGGTGCCGGGCTGCGCCGCCTTGAAGGTGATCCGGCCCGCGGCCTGCACCGCGCACTGGTGGTACACGCCCGGCGCGATGACGATGGTGGCGGTGCCGTCGCGCACGCTCGCCACCGCGGCATCGAGCGTCGGGAAGCCCTGGCCGGTCTCGGCGATGGTGAACGGGGCGGCGGCGGCAAGCGCGAGGAGCAGGAGCGACATGGCACGGGCCTAGCACGGCGATGGTAAACATGGCCTGAGCGTGGCCGGCAGGGCTTCGCGCCGGGCGGCGCTTGGTGTAGTAGGCAGCTGCAACACGTTGTGGAGAGACTGTCATGCCGCCGATGAGCCCCTGGTCGCACAGCCGCCGCGAAGGCTATGCCGACGATATCGATTTCGAGATCAAGGGCCATGACCTCCAGTTCGTCGAGATCGAGCTCGATCCCGGCGAAAGCGCGGTGGCGGAGGCGGGTGCGATGGTCTGGAAGGACGCCGCGATCACCATGCAGACGGTGTTCGGCGACGGCAGCAACCAGGGCGGCGGATTCATGGACAAGCTGCTCGGCGCCGGCAAGCGGCTGGTCACCGGCGAGGGGCTGTTCACCACCGTCTTCACCCACCAGGGCAGCGGCAAGGCGCGCGTCTCGTTCGCGGCGCCGGTGCCGGGTGCGATCGTGCCGCTGCGGCTGGCCGATCTGGGCGGCACGCTGATCTGCCAGAAGGACGCCTTCCTCGCCGCCGCCAAGGGCGTGCAGATGGGCATCGCCTTCCAGCGGCGGATCATGACCGGGCTGTTCGGCGGCGAAGGCTTCATCATGCAGCGGCTCGACGGCGACGGCTGGGTGTTCGTGCAGATGGGCGGGACGATCGTCGAGCGCGAGCTGGCGCCCGGCGAGGAGCTCCATGTCGATACCGGCTGTCTCGCCGCGCTGACGCCGTCGGTGGACTTCGACCTGGTCTCGGTCGGCGGCGTGCGCAGCATGTTGTTCGGCGGCGAGGGCGTGTTCTTCGCGCGGCTTCGGGGCCCTGGCAAGGTGTGGATCCAGTCGCTGCCCTTCGCGCGGCTGGCCGGCCGGATGCTCGCTGCGGCCAATGGCGGCGGCCATAATCGCGGCGAGGGATCGGTGCTGGGGGGCTTGGGCGATTTCATCGGTGGCAATCGCTGATCCTGCAGGCGCCGCGCGCGGCACGCCGGTGCTGGCCACCGCGCGGCTGCGCCTGCGGCCGCGGGGGGTGGAGGATGCCGAGGCGCTGTTCCCCAGCCTGTCCGACGCCGACCTGATGACCTGGTGGAGCCACGCGCCGCACGTCCATGTCACCCAGACCCGCGCCGGCTTCGCCCGCAGCGATCCGGACTGGCGGTGCTGGGCGATCACGCTTGCCGAGGATGACCGCGCGATCGGCTATGTCGCGGTGGGCGAGAAGCGCCAGCGGAACGTCAGCGAGATCGGCTATCTGCTCGCCCGGCCGCACTGGGGGCGGGGGATCGCGGAGGAGGCGATCGGCGCGGTGATCGACCATCTCTTCCGCGCCGAGGGGCAGCGGCGGGTTTTTGCGGACACGGACCCGGACAATGTGTATTCGCGCCGGCTGCTCGGACGGCTGGGCTTCCGGCTGGAGGGGGTGCTGCGCGCCGAATGGGAGACCCATATCGGCATCCGCGACACCGCGCTTTACGGGCTGCTGAAGGAAGACTGGACATGCCGACCCCGCCCCGCCTGAACGACCCCGCCGAACGCGCCGCCTACAAGGCCGAGCTGAAGCAGATCGCGCGGCCGCTGCGGATGGGCGCGGTGTGGCTGGCGGTGTTCGGCGCGCTGCTCGCGGCGCTGCGGGCCAAGGTCTGGCCGATGCCGGTCGCGGTGCCGGCGGCGGTGCTGGGGCTGGCGTTCTTCCTGATGGTGCTGGGGGTTACGGTGCGGGTGAAATACCATCAGCGGCGGATGCGCGGGGAGTTGTAGGGCCGATCAGCGCCGTAGCGATTCCAGCCCGAGTTCGCGCCACATCCAGCCAAAATCATACTGCGCCATCGGATCGTCGGGCCCCTGCGATGCCGATCGGTTTTCGAGGTATTTCAGCCATTCCGCGACTTTGCGGCGGCCAGCATCGGTGGAGGCCATTGCCCGCGGCGTCTTGTCGTCCAGCATGCCTACAGGCAGGTCCAGCGCCTTGCGATAGTGCTGATCCATCATGGCTTGGACGAGGCTGGCCGCCTGCTCGGGTGACAGCTCGTCCGGTGCCGCTGCGTCCAACGGTCCTTCCTCCGCCCGGGCCTGACGCATCTGTTCGATGGTCTGGATCTCGACGAGCGGGCGTTCGACCAGTCCCTCCAGCGCGGCTTCCAGCAGCGCGCGACCTCGTTCGGCCCGTGCGGCGGAGGAAACCGACAGGCGGACGAAACGTCCCTTCATGTCAATATTGCCCAGCACCCGCGCGCCATCGTCCATGGCGACGTCCCAGCGTAGCCCATCCCGCCCCCGTGCGGCCGGGGCGGCAGGTACGGTTTCCAGCCAGTTCCAGAACTTCGCGCCTTCGGGCTGCAGCGCATCGATATCTGCCAGCCGTGCCGCGACCATCGCCTGGGTAGCGCCCCTGGCGATCGGCCAGCGTACCGTGTGGAACAGCACCGGATCACCTTCGCTGGTGTAGAGCTCCGGCTCGTCGGGGGCGAGCGTACTGCCCAGCGTTTCGAACAGCCAGGTCGAGGTGAAAATGGGAGCAATATCGGCCAGCATCAGGTCTGGGTCCAGCGTGTCGAGTATCTCGGCACCCTGATCCGCTAGCGCGTCTGCGATGGCGCTGAGCAGCG
Organism: Sphingomonas azotifigens NBRC 15497; assembly: GCF_002091475.1. GTDB lineage: Bacteria > Pseudomonadota > Alphaproteobacteria > Sphingomonadales > Sphingomonadaceae > Sphingomonas > Sphingomonas azotifigens. The sequence goes on along the minus strand of NZ_BCTR01000100.1, from coordinate 5,046 downwards.
CTTCGCCGCCCTGATGGGAGAAGGCCAGCAGTCCGCCCGCAAGGATGTTCTTGCCGTTGACGGTGACGATCCGCGCCCCGATCCGGTCCCATGGTTTGAGCGATCCTGTTGCGCTGCGTTCCTGCACCAGCACCGGTTCGATATCGCGCACCATGTCGCGCGCGCGCATCGACTGACCCGGCACGATCTCGCTCACTTCATACAGGCTCATCCGCGCATCGCGCAGCGCCTTCATATAGGCCTTGGCGGGCGCCTTTTCGTTCCATCCTCGCCGCTTCAGATAGGCGTCGACCAGGTTCTCATCGTCCGGGCCGAACGTCCGGCTGATCAGATCCTCGAAGGCGCACCCCCAGATCGTCCCAGACCAGTGCGGGCCGAGAATCTCCGCCAACGCTTCGAAATCGAGGTCGAACGCATCCAGCGCCGCCCCGACATGCTCCTCCATCACGGCATCGAAGCGCGCGCGCCATTCCTCTTGTCGCAGAAACTTCATGAGGCGAGAGAGATCATGGGCGGACATCAGTGTTCCCGTGGTCTGATCTGGCGTGGCGCGCCGGGCAAGCAGGTCCGCGGCCATGCCATGAAGGGGGACGGTTTGAAATGCCGCAGACGTCTGCCTCGCTAACGCGCGTGCCTCAGGCGTCGATCACCTCGTCGTCCAGCCGCGCCGCATTCTCCTGGATGAAGGCGAACCGGTGGGCCGGATTGTTGCCCATCAGACGGTCGACCAGGTCCTTCACGCCCGCGCGCTCCTCATATTCCTGCGGCAGCGTCACCCGCAGCATGCCGCGCGTCGCCGGATCCATGGTGGTTTCCTTGAGCTGGTTCGGGTTCATCTCGCCGAGGCCCTTGAACCGGCTGACCTCCACCTTCTTGCCCTTGAACGCCGTCTTCTCGATCTCGATGCGGTGCGCATCGTCACGGGCGTAGAGGCTCTTGGAGCCCACGGTCAGCCGGTAGAGCGGCGGCTGGGCGAGGTAGAGATGCCCCTTGCGCACCAGATCCGGCATCTCCTGGAAGAAGAAGGTCATCAGCAGCGTCGCGATGTGGGCGCCGTCGACATCGGCGTCGGTCATGATGATGATGCGTTCGTAGCGCAGTTGCGTCGCGTCGCAGTCCTTGCGGGTGCCGCAGCCCAGCGCCTGGATCAGGTCGGCGATTTCCTGGTTGGCGAGGATCTTGGCCGAAGTCGCGCTGGCGACGTTGAGGATCTTGCCGCGGATCGGCAGGATCGCCTGGGTCTTGCGGTCGCGCGCCTGCTTGGCCGAGCCGCCGGCCGAATCGCCTTCTACGATGAACAACTCGGTGCCTTCGGGGCTGTCGGCGGAGCAATCGGTGAGCTTGCCCGGAAGGCGCAGCTTGCGCCCGCTCGTCGCCGACTTGCGTTTGACCTCGCGCTCCTGCTTGCGGCGCAGGCGATCGTCCATCCGCTCCAGCACATAGCCGAGCAGCGCCTTGCCGCGCTCCATATTGTCGGTGAGGAAATGGTCGAAATGGTCGCGCACAGCCTTTTCGACGAGCGCGGTCGCCTCGGGGCTGGTCAGGCGGTCCTTGGTCTGGCTCTGGAACTGCGGCTCGCGGATGAACACCGACAGCATCAGCTCGGAGCCCGTCACCACGTCATCGGGATTGAGGTCCTTGGCCTTCTTGTTGCCGACCAGATCGGCGAAGCTGCGGAGACTGCGCACCAGCGCCTGGCGCAGGCCCTGCTCGTGGGTGCCGCCGTCGGGTGTCGGGATGGTGTTGCAGTACCAGCTATAGCTGCCGTCGCTCCACAGCGGCCAGGCCACCGCCCATTCAACGCGGCCCTGCGAATCGGGAAATTCCTGGGTGCCCGCGAAGAAGTCCGCGGTGGCGCATTCGCGCGCGCCGACCTGTTCCTTGAGGTGATCGGCGAGGCCCCCCGGGAACTGGAACACGGCCTCGGGCGGCGTATCGTCGGTGATCAGCGACGGATCGCACTTCCAGCGGATCTCGACGCCCGCGAACAGATAGGCCTTGGAGCGGGCGAGCTTGTACAGCCGCGCCGGCTTGAACAGCATCTCGCCGAAGATCTCGGGATCGGGGGTGAAGGCGACGCTGGTGCCGCGCCGGTTGGGCGTGCCGCCGACATTCTCCAGCGGGCCCAGCGTCTTCCCCTGGCTGAAGCGCTGGCGATAGAGTTGCTTGTCGCGCGCGACCTCGACGACGGTGTCCACCGACAGCGCGTTGACCACCGAGATGCCGACGCCGTGCAGGCCGCCCGAGGTGGCATAGGCCTTGCCGGAGAATTTGCCGCCCGAGTGGAGCATCGAGAGAATCACCTCGAGCGCCGACTTGTCCGGGAAGCGCGGGTGCGGATCGACCGGCATGCCGCGGCCATTGTCGACGATGGTGATGCGGTTGGGCGCGGCGAGCGTCACCTCGATGCGGTTGGCATGCCCCGCGACGGCCTCGTCCATCGCATTGTCGAGGATCTCGGCGGCGAGATGGTGGAGCGCGCGCTCGTCGGTGCCGCCGATATACATGCCCGGCCGCCGCCGGACCGGCTCGAGCCCCTCGAGAACCTCGATCGACGAGGCGTCATAGGTGCCGGAAGGGACGGAGGGCGCAGCGAAGAGGTCTTCGGACATGCGGAACGTATAGGGGGTGCGGGCCCTGGGGCGCAAGGCGGGCGAATGCCCCGCATCGTGCACCGCGGGAGGCGCGCGTTAGGCAAATTTTTCCCATGTCCGCCTCGACCTGCGCGCTTCTCCTAAAAGAAGGGGAATGCAACGGAGATCTCGATGTCGTATGTAGCCGGAACGGATGAGCAGCAGCAGGCGCAGCAAACGGCGACTCCGCTCATCCCGGCGGAGCACCGGTTTTTCCCGGTTCTCAGCAACCTGACCGATCGGCTGGCAGACGGGCTCGATCATCCCGAAGTCTGGCCGTTGCTTGCCGAAGCGTCCCGGCACGAGGATGTCGTGGAGCTGCGCGAGCTGATCGCGCAATTGCGCGGCCTGCAGAGCGAGCGTGTAGAGAAGAGCCTCAGGCTGTTGGGCGGGTTCTTGCATGCCCTCTCCGTCGATCGCCATGACGGGGTCACCTATCTGCGCGCGATGATGGCCGCATACCCGCACTGTCCGCAGATCGCCGGCGCGATTTTCTTTCTCGATCGGCAGGCTGCGGGCAAATCGGCCGATCTCTCGAATCGTTTCTGTAGTGCGCCTTTCACCAAGTTCCAGACGCTCCTGGACGGCACGATTTCGTCCTGCTGCTCGATCTGGACGCAGCAGCGCCTTGGCAACCTGGACGATCAGACGTTCGAGGAAATATGGAACGGCGCCGCGGCGCAGGCGATGCGGGAAAGCATTCTCGACGGCTCCTACCGCTACTGCAACAAGGAGCGCTGCATCTACATCAACGAGGACACGTTGCCGTTGAAGGAGGAGGTGTCGGATCCCGCCCTTCGCGCGGTCCTCGAATCCGGCGCCACGCAGCTCGAAAACGGGCCGGACTTCGTCGTGCTCGCGCATGACCTTACCTGCAATCTTTCCTGCCCCTCCTGCCGCGACAAGATCGTCGCTGCGGACGAGGCGCAGGAAGCGCGGTTCGAAGTGATCGAACAGCAGGTGATCTATCCGCTGCTGCACAGCCCCAACAAGGTCGAGATCGCCGTGTCCGGACAGGGAGACCCCTGGTCCAGCCCGCATTACCGCTCGATCCTGCGCTACGTCGCCGATAACGAACTGGACGTCGCGCTGCAGATCAACACCAATGCCCTCCTCATGGATGAAGTGCGCTGGGCGCGCTATCTGGGCCTGGAACGCTATCGGCCGCTCGTGAACGTGTCGCTCGATGCCTGTACGCCCTGGGTGTACGAAGTCGTCCGCCGTCCGGGCAAATGGGAGCGCCTGTATCCCAACCTCGAATTCCTCGCCCGCAAATTCGCCGCCGGGGCCTTTTCGGCCTTGCACCTCAATGCCACGGTGCAGCTGGACAATTATCACGAGTTGCCCGGGCTGGTGCGACTGGCGCAGACGCTGGGGGCCGATTCCGTGCGCCTGTACATGATTCAGATGACGGGCAGCCATCTGGACGCCACCTTCGCGCGGAACAACGTCGCCGATCCCGCGCACGACCTGCACGAGGCGTTCCTGGAGACCTTGAGGAACCCGATCCTGGACGAGCCGGTCGCGCATTTGTACGACGTGGCGCACTGGCGTGCACATGCGTTCGAGGCGACGTTGCCGTCGGACGCGCTGGGTACGGACTATGGCCGTGCGGATCTGATCGAGGCGATTCGCGATGCAGCGGCCGATCCGTTGCGGCGCGTGGCGCTATGTGCGGCCGGCCGCATCCGGTTCCCCGATGATGCCGAACTGCTGTGGATAGAGGCGACCAGCTTGCGCGACGCCGGCTTCCCCCAGCAGGCAGACTATCGGCTCGCAGAGGCGGCGGCGCTGGGCCGCGAAGCCGTGGTGATGCACTGAGATAATTCTGCTGGCGGTGGCGCGCCGCCGGGCCGTTCGTGTCACGCGAAAGCGGCCGGCAAACGCAATGTTGCCGGCCGCTTTTTGCGGGATCGATCGCCGACCCCGGGAGGGGGGTGCCTCAGCGCGGCCGCGGCGTGCCGCCGAACGGCATCGGCGGGGCGGGGCGACGGTCGCGGCGCGGCAGCTGCGCCTGATAGGCGTGGCCGCAATGGTCGACGCAGTAGGGGAAGCCCGGGTTCACCTTCTCGCCGCAGAAGTGGAAGTCCGGCTCGCCGGGATGGCCGAGCGGCCATTTGCAGATCTTGTCGTTCAGATCGAGCAGCGTCGTCTTGCCGGCGATCGCCTCGCTCGGCTTGGCGGGGACGAGGCGGCGCGGCGGGGCCGGGGCGCTCGGCGGGGCCTGCTCGCCCGGGTTCTGGCGGATGAAGCCGCCCGGGCCGACCGACCGCAGCACGGGCTGCGGTGCGCGCGGCGCTTCGGGCTCGTCATCGTCGATGGCGGGCGCGGGGGCTGCCGGCGCGGGTGCCGCCGGACGCGGAGCCGGGGCCGGCGCGGCCGCCTGGGGGCGCGGTGCGGCGGGCGCCGGGGC
>NZ_BCTR01000099.1 GCF_002091475.1 Sphingomonas azotifigens NBRC 15497 | reverse complement strand
GGACGGGGAGAGGCATGGTGAGTCCGCCTCAATGCGCCTTGGTATTAGAGCGTCTTCGCCCAAGGTAAAAACGCTCTATGGCTTCGCCAGCACGCGGGCTGACGGGGTCGCGCCCAAATCGCGTTCGGATCGCGTGACTTGGTCATCGGCCACCACGGCCTCCACCTGGCGGCGGCCGTTCGCATCCTCGACCAGCGAGGTCACGGTCACGCGGTTCGGTGTCGGCTTGGCATCGATGAAGAGCGAGAAGCTCGGCGCGAAGCTGGTGATCGTCTGGAGCGTGTGTGTGTCGCGATCGCCCGCGCCGGTGACCGTTCGTTCGCTCGACTGGGTGATCCGCGTGCCGTTCTTCACGCCGTAGAGCGGCGGCTTCACGCCGATGTCGATCACCAGCGTGTCGTGTTCGTCGATGCGGCGGCGCGTCGGTTCACCGCCGTGTGTGGTGACGGTGATCGACTGGTGCGCGTCGTAGCGTTTGCTCGACTTGCCGGTGTCGCGGGTGGTGATCAGCCGCTGGTCGAGCGCATAGGCGACGCGCGTCGTCACGCGCCCGCGGCTGGTCTCGACATAGCCTTCGGCGAACGCTGCCCGGGTGGCGACCGTCTCGATCGTGCCGATCGCGCCGGGCGCGCGCGGCGGCCGGACCTGCCGCGTCGGCGCCTTTGCCGGCGCGAGCGTGTTCGCGATCAGCGCGCCCGGCACGACGGCACGATCAGGATCGACCTCGCCGATCAGGGTGGCCGAGACGCGGAAGAAGCTGCCCGCCATCGGCATGGCGAGCGCGACGACGTGCGGTTTGCCGTCGTTGAGCAGCCCGGCGAACGGCGTCAGGTCCACCCGCGCGGAGGGCAGGTTGAGCGCATCGAGCGCCGGTGCGCGGCGCCAAAGCGCGGGGTTGATGCCGCCGGTGAAGATCGCCGGCTGGACCGAGCGGACGCCCGCGAGCTGCCCGTCGATCAGCACCTCGACGTCGCGAAACGGCGCGGCGCAGGGGGGCGGGCCGAACACGTTGCGCAGGGCAAGGTTGCCGGGCGCGCAATCATACCAGAATTCCTCGCGCTCCTGCCCGATCGCGAACAGGTCGATCGCCACCCGCGTGAGGTTGCGCGGCAGGGTGAGGGTGCGCGCCACCATCCGCTGCTGCGGATCGAGGCGGGCAAATCCGGCGGTTACGGGCACGAGGATGCGGCTCGGGTCCGGTGCGTCGCCGGCGTAGAAGACCAGCCGCGCACCCCAGAATGCCTGCGCATCATGCTCGGTATCGACATAGTTGACCAGCGTCGCCGCACCGTCCGCCGGCTGGTGCAGGAGCGCGGCATAGTCGGTCAGGTCGCGCTCGACATGCCAGTGCGGGGCATAGGTTGCGTCCGGCTCCATCGTGGTGCCGACGAACAGCGTGGTGCCGCCCAGCGTGAGGTCGGCGGTGCGATCGAACTGGGTGCCGGTGGTGACGTCGAAATCGGCTTCGAGCACCACCTTGCTCCACGTCCCCGGGCAATCGGCGGGCGGGCGATAGGCGATCGGCAGCGGGGTATCGCCCTGGAATGCGCGGCGCGCGAACAATTCGACGACGCAGCGCTTGCCGGCGGGCCGGGCAAGGGCGGGCGCCGGCGCGACGACGCCGTTGCCGATGGGTTCGGACGCGGCCTGCGCCGCCGCGTGCGTGCTGGCGAGGAGCAGCGGGGCGAGCAGGGCGCTGCCGGCCTTCATCCTCTTGCGGGGGGCGGGGTGCGCCGGAAGGTCCACAGCAACGGCCTCATCGGTTCGGGAAACGATCGACACTTTCGGGTGTCCAGCGGGAAAGGGGCGGGGGGCGATACCCCCCGCCCACGCATCGCTCAGTTCTTGGCGAGGATCTGCGCCGGCGTCACGACCTCGATCGGCAGGCCCAGCTTCTCGAGCTGCGGGCGGATCGTCTTGGCGTCGCCCACCACGCCCCACACCCATTTCGACGGCTGCAGATAGTGGCGCAGCGAGGCGTTGGCCTCGTCGAGCGTCAGCGCCCGCAGCCGCGCGTTGAAGGTGTTGAAGAAGTCGTCGGGCCAGCCGTTGCGGCGGAGCACCGACGCCGCGCCCATCACCTGCCCGCCGAAGCGGAACGAGGCGACGTTCTTGCGCAGGATGTTGACGACGCCGCTGTCGAATTCCTCGCGCGTGATCGGCTTGTCGGTGAGGATCGCGTTCAGTTCGCGCTGCACCTCGGCGATGGCGGGGCCGACCTTGTCCGGCTGGATCTGCCCCTCGAACTGGTAGCTCGAGCCGAGATCGTCGGTGTCGAAACTGGCCGAGGCGCCATAGGTCCAGTGCTTGTCCTCGCGCAGGTTCATGTTGATGCGCGACATGAATTCGCCGCCGAGCGCGAGGTTGGCGACTCGCGGGGCGAGCCCTTCGTCGGTGCGCGGCAGATCGATGAGCTGCCCCCCCGTGACGAACGCCTGGACCTGGCCGGGCATGTCGACCAGCACGATCTTGGCCGGGCCGGTGACGAGCGCCGGCTTCACCTTCAGCGGCTCGGGCGCCGGGCCGCGCCCCGCGGCGCTCCAGGCGCCCAGCGTCGCGTTGAGCTTGGGCAGCAGGGTCGCGAGCGGTTCGTTGGAGACGATCACCAGGCTCGCTCCCTCCGGGCGCACCCAGCGGCGGAAGGCGGTTTCGAGATCGGCGCGGGTGATCGCCTGCACTTCGGCCGCGGTCGGCACCTCGGCCGCCTTGGCGAGCAGCGTGCCGGGCGCGAGCGCCTGGGTGAACGCCTCGTTGAGCAATGCCGCCGGGCTCTGCGGCGCGGCGTTGACGCGCGCCATCTCCTCCCGCCGCAGATCCTCCAGCCGATCCTGCGGGAAATCGGGCTTGGTCAGCATCAGCATCATGGTGTCCAGCGCCGCCCCCAGGCTTGCGCTGGGCGCCGCCAGGCTGACGCCGGAATTGGTGTTCTGGGCGCTGCCATAGATCGAGGCGCCGGTCCGCTCGCGCATCTGGCTGAACCAGTGATCGTCATGGCCGCCGGCGCCTTCGGCCAGCATCTGGAACATCCAGCCGATCACGCCGCGCTTGTCCGCCGGTTCGTCGATCCGGCCCACGTCGAACGCGAGTTCCGCGGTGGTGAAGGGCACGGTGGCGTGCTGGACGTAGAACACCGGAATGCCGTTGGCGAGCTTGGCATGCTGCACCGCCGGGAAGCGGGCGGCGTCGGGCGCGCCGATGCCGGGCACCGGCCCACGCGTGCCGTGCTGCGCAGGCACCACCGCGGCCTTGGGCGCATCGGGAACCTCGACGCCGGCGACGCTTTCGTCGCCCGGCGGAGTCATGCGGTCGCCCGGCTTCAGCGTCGCGCGATAGCCGGGGCGGCCCAGCCATTCGCGCGCCGCCGCCATTACCGACTGCGGCGTCAGCGCCAGATAGGCCTCGAGGTCGTCCTTGTACTTGTCGGGCGAACCGAGCACCGAATTGGCCTGCATCAACAGGCCGCCGCGCGCCTCGATCGTCTCGTTGTTGCGGATCAGCGGGATGATCCGCGTGCTCTTGTAGCGGTTCAGCGCGTCGAGCGAGGGGGTGCTGTTCAGGAAGGCGGCGATCGCTTCGTCCAGCGCCTTCGCCGCGAGCGCGGGATCGACGCCCTGGCGCACCGAGCCATAGACGGTGAACTCGCCGACGCCGCGATAGGTGGAGTTGTCGGCGCTCAGATAGTTGAACAGCTTCTGCTCGCGTACCAGCTTGTCGGTCAGCGGGGCGCCGTCGATCCCGGTCATCAGGCCGGAAATCGCATCGAGCGCGAAATTGGCCTTGTCGCGGCCGCCCGGCACCGGCCAGGTCCGCGCGATCTGGACGGTGGAGACGGGGCCGGTCAGCGCCTGGTTGATCGGCGCCTTCAGCACCGGCACCGACGCCACCGGCTCCATGATCGCGCGCCCGCGCGGAATGTCGCCGAAATACTGCATCACCTTGGCCTTGGCGGTGGCGAGATCGATGTCGCCGGCCAGCAGCAGCGTCGCATTATTGGGGCCGTAATAGTCCTTGAACCACTGGTGCACATCGGCCAGCGATGCGGCGTTCAGGTCCTTCATTGATCCGATGACGCTGTGGCCATAGGGATGCGAGGCCGGATAGATGGCGCTGCGGCGGCTATAGCTCAGGATGCTGGCCGGGTTGTTGTCGCCGTTGCGCTTCTCGTTCTGCACCACGCCGCGTTGCTCGTCGAGCACGGCCTGGGTGACGGCGCCGAGCAGATGCCCCATCCGGTCGCTTTCCAGGAACAGGACGCGATCGAGGCTGCCGGTGGGCACCGTCTCGTAATAGTTGGTGAAGTCATAGCCGGTGCTGCCGTTCATGCTGATCGAGCCGGCGTCGCGCAGATATTGGAAATAGTCGCCGGGGGCGTTCTCGCTGCCGTTGAACATCAGATGCTCGAACAGATGCGCGAAGCCGCTGCGTCCGGCGGGTTCGAAGGTCGAGCCGACGGCATAGTTGATGCTGGTGAATACGATGGGAACGCTGCGATCGGTCAGCACGATCACCTTCAGGCCGTTGGGCAGCGTGAAGGTCTGGTAGGGGATGGTGAAGTCCTTGACCAGCTTGACGAGCTCGGCCGGCGCCGTGGCCGTCACCGCCTCCGCCGAAGGTGTGGCGGCGGCCGGGTGCGGCGCCGCGTTCACGGTGGGCGCCAGCAGCAGGGCGGTACCGGCCATCAACATCGTACGCAATGTCATAACATATCCTTGATCGAGACGCGGCTGGCGCCGCTGGAATGCCGGTTCGGCCGGTTGGAAAAAAATGCTGGTTCGTCTTGGTTGAAGACAATCGGCCGGCGCAAACCCGTAACGGCGGGGGAACTTTTCTCCACCGTACGCGTGGTGGCGCGGATCGCTGCCGATTGAAACGACGCGCCCAGCGATTCCGGGCGCGGAATCGCTGGGCGCGGAGTGCCCCGCCGCACCGCCGCGAGGGAAAGAAGCGGTGCGGCGACGGTCGATCAGAACGACTTGGTCAACCGCAGATAGAAGTTGCGCAGTCGCGGATCGCCATAGGCGCTGTAGAAGAGCGGTCGTTGCGAGACATCGAGCGGCGGCATCTTGTTGAAGACGTTGTTGATGCCGAAATATACCGTCATCTTGATCGGCAGCCGGTAGCTGATGTTCATGTCGTGATAGATCTGGCTGTCGACCTTGGCCGAGCCTTGTGCGGTGACGACGGAATGGTCCGCCAGCAGATAATAGCCGCTCATGTAGCGCGTCTGCCAGCCCAGGCTGAGCCGGTTCTTGCTCCATTGCACCGAAGCACTGCCGCGGAAGCGCAGCGATCCCTGTCCGCCGGCGCCGGCCGAGAACGCGGTCGTCGCCACGCCGGCATAGTTGACGGCCGGGGAGTCGGCGAAGGGGGCGATGGTGAGCATGTCGATATAGGTCGCCCGGCCCACGGCGGACAGCGTGCCGCCGAACAGCGTCGTATCGTAGTTCATGGTGAAGTCGAAGGCCTGGGTCTCCATCGACTTGAGGTTGATCATCGAAACGTCGAGCGACGTGATCGGCCCCACCGCATAGCCGCCGGACGCGGGCCCGCGGGTGACGCGATCCGGGTTAGATTTGAGGAATTGATCGAACTGCAGCTGCGAGCTGCCGAAAAAGGTGCCGAGCAGGATGAGCGGGTCGAAGTAGAGATCGCGCTTCTTCAAATGCGTCCAGTCGACCGAGAAGCGGAATCCGTCGAGGAAATGGGGCTTCAGGATCACGCCGCCCGTCCAGGTCTTCGACGATTCCGGCTTCAGGTTCGGATTGCCGCCCGAAAAGCCGGGGATGGCGCTCAGGCCGAATCCGATGTCCATGCCGATCAGCTCGCCGCCGCGCGCGCTATCCCGCATGTTCACGGCCATGAACGGCCGCGGGGTGCGGACGAGCTGGTTGAGCTGCGGCGGCAGATAGCCCGTGGTGTAGGAGCCGCGCAGCGTGATGCCGTCGATCGGCGTCCAGAGCAGGCTGATGCTGGGATCGGTATGGGCATTGCTGGTGATCGAGCGCGGGATGATCGTTCCCGCCGGCGGACAGCTCGAAAAATAATCGCTCTGGTTGGGCACGGTCGGCACCTGGCACTGATAGGGGTCGGCCCCGTCGCCCCGGTAGGATTCATGGCGGGCGGAAAGGCGCAGTTCGAGCAGCTTGACCAGCGGAAGCTGATGCTTTTCGCCCAGCAGCGGGAACAGGACCTCGGCATAGACCGATTTGGTGGTCTGCATCGCCTTGGGAATATAGTTGGTGAGCGCGGTATCGTCGTTCAGCATCGTGTTGGCGGTTGCTTCGATCCGAGCGGTATTGATTTCGGTATTGGCGGTGATGCGCACCTTGCCGCCCGGCAGCGTCAGCGGCAGCGGGCCGGCCAGCCGCAGGGAAGGTGCGAGGTTCGATGCCTTGCCGTCGGCATTGCGGTTCGAATAGGGCGTGGCGTTATAGGGCAGCTTGAGCGGGAACGACGTCGTGTCGAGAAAGCCGTTGGTTGTCCCGTCCTGGAGATTGTAGGTCGCATTGACGGTGTTGTTCGCCGGACTGTCCTGCGATTGATAGGATGAAGTGGAATAGGCCAGTTCGGCGATGGCCTGCCAATCCCAGGGCAGCTTGACGATGGCACCGGCGAGGGTGCGGAAGGTCGATGCCTTTCTCTTGACTCGCGTGTCGAACTGCGCGTTCGCTGGGAAAGCTACCGAAATCGCCTGGGTGAAGGGGTTGTTGGGGGCGTCCGCATTCAGCGTGAAGGAATTGATGGCGTTCGAATAGGTGTTGTACGCCGTCGACGACGTGATGCCGACTTCGGCATACATCGTCAGCCAGCGGCTGAACTCGCGGCGGATCGCCAGCGATCCGCTATATTGATCGACCGGATAGATCAGCGGCGCCCGCGCGCCATAGCCCGATGCGGTGTTGGGCTGATCGAGATTATACTTGCCGACCGACGCCAGCAGCGGCGCCACGCCCGCAGCCTGCAGGCCGGCATAGCCGATCGGGACCGTTCCCAGGCTCGTCGTCAGCGTCTGCCCGCCATATTGCGGCTTGAGCTGCAGCATCGAGCCGTCGAAGGACTTGTAGTTGACGGCTGATCCCTGCGGGGCATCGACGTAGCTGCCGTAAAAGGCATAGGGATCGTTTGCCAGCTGTGCTTTGATCCCGCGCTGGCGGATGTTCTCGCGGTCGCCATAGCTGAGCGCGTCGCCCTTCGTCCAGTTTCCATTGAACGAGATGCGGGTCCGCCCGCCCTCGATCGGCAGGCCGCCGACGAGGTCGACCGTCTTGCGCCCCGCGGCGAAATCGGTGGTGTTGTCGTAATTGACCGAGAGGTCGACGCCCTTGAAGTCGCGGCGCAGCACGATGTTGATCACGCCGCCCGAGGCGCCGCTGCCATAGATGCCCGAGGCCGAGGATGCGAGGACCTCGATGCGCTCCACGGCCGAGATCGGGATACCGGTGATCGACGGCTGGCTGATGTCGCCGCTGCCGATGTTGATGCCCGGCTGGCGACGGCCGTCGATCAGGATCAGCGTGTCGCGCACGCCGATGCCGCGCAGGTTGATCGAGCTGATCCCCACGGCCCGGTTGGAATCGTTGGGGCCGCCCATCGCCTGGTCACCCATGATCGGCGAGGTGTTGACGTTGAGCTGGTTGCGCAGGAACGCTTCGAGGTTCGGCGCGCCGCTCCGCTCGATTTCCTTGCGACCCAGCACGATGAACGGCTGGCTGTCGTCCTGGGTGCGCTCGATGCCGGCATTCAGCGACCAGTTCACCCGCCCGTTGACGAGGATGTCCGGGGTTACGCTGTTGTCCGGCTCATCGGCCAAAGGGCGCAGGGCAACCGACCCATTCTCCGCGGTGACGACCTTCAGGCCGGTATCGACCAGCAGGATCTGCAACGCGAGCATCGGCGGGTAATCGCCCTTGACCCCGTTCGTCCGCTTGCGGGCGACATCGTCCATCCGGAACAGGATGTTGCGCTTGGTTACTTTGCTCCATGCCTGCAGCGCCTCCGCCAGATTGCCGGCGGGAATGTCGAAGCTCTGTGCAACGCGGGCCCGCTGAGCGGTCTGCGCAGCCGCTTCCGACACCATGAACGGACTCAACACGGTTGCCCCCATGGCGATCGCGACCAAGCTTTTTTTCATCTGACGCCCCTCTTTTGCGGCGCGCGCATCGCGCCTTCCCAGAAGAATGACATTCGGCGGAAACAAATCCGTAACATCGAATTTCAAAAAAATTGGGGCAAATGAAACTTTCATCCAAAATCCCGTCGCTGGAAGGGCTTGCCGGCGCTTTTGGCTACGGATTGGCTGCCGATTGTCCCGGGAAGCACGACATCGTTTGAAGAAGGCAGGATGCCTGCCGAGTTCCCGGCGCTTTGTCGCATCGCTGCGATCCCGATCCGCGCCGAGTACATCGGCCCCCCCCCCTCGCTGCGAGCGCGAAGGCTTTTCCTCGCGGCCAAGTGCTTCAGGCAAAATGCAGGGGCTCTGACGTTCAGAGCGCGAGCGCAGCAGCGGTTGAAGTCTGCCCCGGTATGAACGGGGCGAAGGCCGGTGGCGGTGGCGAGGGCAAGAACCCTTGCGGACCGGCTCGCTACGCAACCCCCGGGTTCACGTGAACCTAGGAGCAGTGGTCAGCAACCCCACTAAACGTCGGATTTCCGTGGGGTTGCAGGAATCGAACGGATCACAATGCGTACATCAAAACAAGTACTTACCGCGCTGCAGCAAAAACGGGGCCCCAGGGGTCAGGCCCCACTCCCCCTTTCGTAAATCGGGTTCGAAGCACAAACGTG
>NZ_BCTR01000098.1 GCF_002091475.1 Sphingomonas azotifigens NBRC 15497 | reverse complement strand
TCTCCCCTTTTTCTCGGGGCGGCCGCTGCGCCTGATTTTCGGTGACCGTCGCTGCGTTCCGGTCTGGAGCACCGCGTCGGTGGAGTGGCTTCTATGCGCGCTTCCCGAGACCGTCAACACCGTTTTGCAATTTTATGTCGTTTTTCGCGGACCCGGCCCGAAAGCCACGGAAATCTGCCGTTTTTGCGTCGTGCAAAGGCCGGCGAGAATGACCGTTTGATGACCTTCCCTCCCGAATCGCCGACGAATCACCGGCAGAATCAGCCCTGCATCCCCTGAATCGCGGCGAAGGCACGCACCGCTTCGGCTTCATCCCCGCCCCAGACGGCATGGCTGACCGCGAGGAAGTCCGCGCCGGCCTGCACCAAGGGCGCCGCATTGGCCGGGGTGATTCCGCCGATCGCCACGCAGGGGATCTCGAACAGCGCCGACCACCAGGACAGGATCACCGGCTCGGGGCGATGCTCGGTCGCCTTGGTGCTGGTCGGATAGAAGGCGCCGAACGCGACATAGTCGGCCCCCGCCTCCCCTGCTTCCATCGCCAGGTGCCGGCTGTCGTGGCAGGTCACGCCGATCTGGACATTGGGGCCGAGGATCACGCGCGCTTCGCGGGCATCGCCATCCCCCTGCCCCAGATGCACGCCGTCGGCGCCGAGGCGCTTGGCCAGGCTGACGCTGTCGTTGACGATGAACGCCACCTCGGCATCGGCGCAGATGCGCTGGAGCGGCTCGGCGAGCTTGGCGGCCTGGTGCTGGTCGACATCCTTCACGCGGAACTGGAAGGCGGCGACGGGGCCGGCATCGAGCGCGCGGCGCAGGCGGTCCGGGAAGGCGCCGGTCACGTCGAGCGGCGAGATCAGATAGAGCTGGCAGGGCGGGCGGCGATCGTCGCGGACGAACTGCTCGGCAAAGCCTTCGAGGTTCGCTTCGTCTTCGAGATCGTCGAAGGGATCGGACATGGGGTACTCCGCTGCTGAAGTTCGGCGGAACTCTACCGCCTTTGCCGGCGGGCCTTCCACCCCCTGTCCTTCGGGGTCAAGCAGCGGCAGTTATGCGGCGGCGCCGTCCGGGCGAACCCGTCGGCGCCGCCGGGGCAGGTTTCAGGCCTCCTCGCCCTTGTAGATCGTCACCAGCTTGTCGAGCATCGCCAGCGCTTCGGCGCGCGGGCGCTGGAAGGTGTTGCGGCCGATGATCGAGCCCTGGCCGCCGCCGGCGAGAATGTCGCGGGCGTCCTGGTACACCGCGTCCGCGCCCTTCGACGCGCCGCCCGAGAAGACGACGATGCGGCGGCCGGCGAAGCAGCTCTGCACGACATGGCGTACGCGATCGGCCTGGTTCGACCAGTCGGTGCCTTCGTAGAGCTTCTTGGCTTCGGCCTGCTCGATGTTGGCGGCGGGCAGCTTGACCTTGATGATGTGCGCGCCGAGCAGCGCCGCCATGTGCGCGGCATAGGCGCCGACGTCGAGCGCCAGTTCGCCTTCCTTGCTGAGCTTGCCGCCGCGCGGATAGGACCAGATCACCGTGGCGATGCCGACCGAGGCGGCCTGGGCGCGCATTTCCTTGATCTCTTCCATCATCTCGAACACGCCGTCGGCGCCCGGATAGATGGTGAAGCCGATCGCCGAGCAGCCGAGCCGCAGCGCGTCGTCGACGCCGCCGGTCACCGCCTGGTCGATGCCGGTCGCCCAGCTGTTCGAGCTGTTGACCTTGAGGATCGTCGGGATCTGACCGGCAAAGGTGTCGGCACCCGCCTCGATCATGCCGAGTGGCGCGGCATAGGCCGAGAGGCCTGCGTCGATCGCCAGCTGGAAATGATAGTGCGGGTCATAGGCGTCCGGATTGACCGAGAAGCTGCGCGCCGGGCCGTGCTCGAAGCCCTGGTCGACCGGCAGGATGATCAGCTTGCCGGTGCCGCCGAGGCGGCCCTGCATCAGAATGCGCGCGAGGTTCGCCTTCACGCCGGGATTGTCGGAGCCGTAATTGTCGAGGATCGCTTTGACGGCCGGCGTGATGCCCATGATGTACCCCTGCTTGGTGATGACGAGAGGGTCCCTATCGCGCGGCTTCCCGTACGAAAAGGCTGACAACGTTGCCGACTTGCTGCGGAGCAAAACAAATTCCGCCGCTGCGTGACACATGCGGGACCAGCGCGGCAATTGGTCTCTAATTGGCATGTCCAGAGGTGGAATTGACGCTGGCGCGAGTCGCGCTAGCCTCGGCGGCGGGCAAAATGGGGGAACGACTCGTGTGGAATAGAAGGCGTATTGTGCAGGCCGGCGCGGCGATGATGCTGCCGGCCTTTCCTGCCGCTGCGGCATCGCGCCCGAAAGTCGGCGAGCCGGCACCCGAGGCCGAACTGACGCTGATCGACGGCACCAAGGTGAAGCTGTCCGCGATGCGCGGCGACGTCGTCGTGTTCAACATCTGGGCGACCTGGTGCGTGCCCTGCCGCCGCGAATTGCCGACGCTCGATTATTATTACGAGGCGCAGAAGCAGCACGGCCTGCGGGTGTACGCGCTCAGTACCGAGGATTCGGTGCCGCTGTACCGGCTGAAGCCGCTGTTCGAGAAGCTGCACATCCAGCCGACGAAGAAGATCAAGGGACCGTACGGCGCGATCGATAACGCGGTGCCGTCCAACTATGTGATCGATCGCGCGGGCGTGCTGCGCTACGCCAAGGCCGCCGCCTTCGATCTGGACGATCTGAACCGCGAATTGGTGCCGCTGCTCAACGAACCGCGGCCGGTCTGAGCGGACGGGGGCGCGGTGCCCCCGCCCTATCCGGTTCAGCGCGCCAGTGCGGCGACGCCGGGGAGTTCCTTGCCTTCCATCCATTCGAGGAAGGCGCCGCCGGCGGTCGAGACGAAGCTGAACTCGCCCGCCACCCCGGCCTGGTTGAGCGCCGCCACGGTGTCACCACCACCGGCGACCGAGACGAGCTGGCCTTCCTTGGTGAGCGCCGCCGCGGTGCGGGCGAGCGACACCGTCGCCGCATCGAAGGGCGGGATCTCGAACGCGCCGAGCGGGCCGTTCCACACCAGCGTCTTGCAGGTCTTGAGCACGTCGGCGAGCGCCTCGGTGGCGGCGGGGCCGACATCGAGGATCATCTCGTCCGCCGCGACTTCGTGGACGTTGACGGTGCGGACCGGCGGGTTGGCGCGGAATTCCTTCGCCACCACCACGTCGTACGGCAGGTGGACGGTGCAGCCGGCGGCATCGGCCGCGTCGAGGATCTCCTCGGCGGTGCCGGTCAGGTCATGCTCGCACAGGCTCTTGCCGACATCGACGCCGCGCGCGGCAAGGAAGGTGTTGGCCATGCCGCCGCCGATGATCAGGTGATCGACCTTGGCGACGAGGTGCTTGAGCACGTCGAGCTTGGTCGAGACCTTGGCGCCGCCGACCACCGCCGCCACCGGATGCTCGGGGTTGCCGAGCGCCTTGTCGAGCGCGTCGAGCTCGGCCTCCATCTGGCGGCCGGCAAAGGCGGGCAGCTTGTGGGCGAGGCCCTCGGTCGAGGCGTGGGCGCGGTGCGCGGCCGAAAAGGCGTCGTTGACATAGAGGTCGCCGAGCGATGCGAAGCGATCGACTACGGCGGGGTCGTTCTTCTCCTCGCCGCCGAAGAATCGGGTGTTCTCGAGGAGCGCGATGTCGCCGTCGTTGAGCGTCGCGACCGAGGCGGCATCGCCTTCCCAGTCGATATAGCGGACCGGGCGGCCAAGCACGTGCGAGAGGGGTTCAACCACCTGCGACAGCGAAAACTCCGCGCTCGGGTTGCCCTTGGGGCGGCCGAAATGGGCGAGGATCAGCACCTTGGCGCCCTTGTCGGCCAGTTCGGCGACGGTCTGGATCGCGGCGCGAAGGCGCGTGTCGTCGCTCACCTTGCCGTCGGCCATCGGCACGTTGAGGTCCTCGCGGACCAGCACCCGCTTGCCGGTGATATCGCCCATGTCGTCGAGCGTCTTGAAAGTGCGCGCCATGCTGAACCCCTCGCGTTTAAATTTGCTGCGCGAGCGGCATCCTGTTGGCGGAGCGCTCGCACCCTGCGCTCCCCTCCCGCTTGCGGGAGGGGTCGGGGGAGGGGCTGAGCCTCGGGCCGATCGCCCGCGCAGCCGTCCTCCCCTCCCCTAGCCCCTCCCGCAAGCGGGAGGGGAATTTAGGTCGTCCCCCGCTTAAGCGGAGGACGTTCTTCTCAGAGCCCCGCCATCACGGTCGCGGTGTCGACCATGCGGTTGGAGAAGCCCCATTCGTTATCGTACCAGCTGACCACGCGGACCAGCTTGCCGTCGATCACGGCCGTTTCCAGGCTGTCGACGGTCGACGAGGCCGGGGTGTGGACGATGTCGGCCGAGACGATCGGATCGGCGGTGTAGACCAGCACGCCCTTGAGCGGGCCGCTCTCCGAGGCCGCCTTCAGCACCGCGTTGACTTCCTCGACCGAGGTGTCGCGCTTCGGCTGGAAGGTCAGGTCGACAAGGCTGCCGTCCGGCACCGGCACGCGGACGGCCGAACCGTCGAGCTTGCCCTTGAGCTCCGGCAGCACCTCGCCCACCGCGCGGGCGGCGCCCGTCGTGGTCGGGATGATCGACATCGCGGCAGCGCGCGCACGGCGCAGATCCGGATGGATCTGGTCGAGGATCTTCTGGTCGTTGGTATAGGCGTGCACCGTGGTCATCAGGCCGCGCTCGATGCCGATCGCGTCGTTGAGGACCTTGGCGACCGGCGCCAGGCAGTTGGTGGTGCACGACGCGTTCGAGACAATCGTGTGCTCGGCGCTCAGCTTGTCGTGGTTCACGCCGTAGACGACGGTGAGGTCGACATTCTTGCCCGGTGCCGAGATCAGCACCTTCTTGGCGCCGGCGTCGATATGCTTCTGGGCGTCTTCGCGCTTGGTGAAGAAGCCGGTGCACTCGAGCACGATGTCGACGCCGTTCTCGGCGTGCGGCAGGTTGGCCGGATCGCGCTCGGCGGTCACCTTGATGCGCTTGCCGTCGACGACGATGTCGTTGCCGTCGGCTTCGACGGTGCCCGGATACTTGCCGTGGATGCTATCCCGCGAGAACAGCCAGGCGTTCGACTTCGCGTCCGAGAGATCGTTGATCGTGACCAGCTCGAGGCCGCTTTCCGGGCGCTCGAGGATCGCGCGTGCCACCAGACGGCCGATACGTCCGAAACCGTTGATCGCAACCTTCGTCATGCCTGTTCTCCGTTCAGCTTGGCAATGATCTGCGGGACGATGGCGTCCGCAGTGAGACCGAAATGTTCGTAGAGCGCTAGATAGGGGCCCGAGGCACCAAAACTATCCACGCCGAAGCGCAAACCATCGTTTCCGGTATAGCGCTCCCACCCGAAAGTGGTGCCGGCCTCGATCGACACCTTGAGCGCATCCTGCGGCAGGATGTCGTGCTTGTAGGCGGCGTCCTGCGCATCGAAGCGTTCGAAGCAGGGGACCGAGACGACGTCGGCGCCGATGCCCTGCGCTTCCAGCGCCTCGCGCACCGCCACGGCGATCTCGACTTCCGAACCGGTGGCGAGCAGCACCACCTTGCGGGGGGCTTCTGCCTCCAGCAGCGCATAGGCGCCGCGGACCGAGCGGTTCTCGGCGGCTTCGGTGCGCAGCTGCGGCAGGTTCTGGCGGCTGAGCGCGATCAGCGACGGGCCGTCGCTCTTGGCGAGCGCGGCTTCCCACGCCTCGGCGGTCTCGACCGCGTCGCACGGGCGCCACACGTCGAGGTTCGGGATCACGCGCAGGCTCATCAGATGCTCGATCGGCTGGTGGGTCGGACCGTCCTCACCCAAACCGATCGAATCATGCGTCATCACATAGACGACGCGGGCGTGCTGGAGCGCCGAGAGGCGGATCGCGCCGCGGGCATAATCGGCGAAGACGAGGAACGTGCCGCCATACGGGATCACCCCGCCATGGAGCGCCATGCCGTTCATCGCGGCGGCCATGCCGAATTCGCGGATGCCGTAGTTGATATAGCGGCCGCCGTAATTGTCGGCGTCGAGCCGCTGCAACCCCTTGGTCAGCGTGTTGTTCGAGCCGGTGAGGTCGGCCGAGCCGCCGATCGTCTCGTCGAGGATCGCGTTGACCGCCTCCAGCGCCAGCTCGGACGCCTTGCGGGTCGCGACCTTTTGCGGGCTGGCGAGCAGGCTCTGGACGTGCGGCTGGAGCAGGTTCGGCTGCACGTCGCCGCGGCGTTCCCAGCCGAGGCGATCGGGGTGCGCGGCGAGGCGCTCGGCCCAGGCTGCGTGGGGCGCGGCCCCGCGGGCACCGGCGGCGAGCCACGCGTCGCGGATGTCCTGCGGGATCTCGAACGCCGGGTGGCTCCAGCCGAGCGCGACGCGGGCGGCGGCGACTTCGTCCTTGCCGAGCGGCGAGCCATGGACCTTGGACGTTCCCTGCTTGTTGGGCGCGCCCCGGCCGATGATCGTGCGGCACTTGACCAGCACCGGCTTGTCGCTGGCGACCGCTTCGTCGAGTGCGCGGACGATGTCCGCCTCGTCATGGCCGTCGCACTCGACCACGTGCCAGCCGGTGGCACGATAGCGCGCCGGGATGTCCTCGACCGAGGAAAGCGAGACCGCGCCGTCGATGGTGATCTTGTTGTCGTCCCACAGCACGATCAGGCGGTTGAGCTTGAGGTGCCCCGCGATGCCGATCGCTTCGTGGTTGATGCCTTCCATCAGGCAGCCGTCGCCGGCGATCACCCACGTCTTGTGATTGACCAGGTCGTCGCCGAACACCGCATTGAGGTGCCGCTCGGCGATCGCCATGCCGACCGCCATCGCCAGCCCCTGGCCCAGCGGGCCGGTGGTGCACTCGACACCCGGCAGCTCGAAATTTTCCGGGTGGCCCGCACACGGGCTGCCGATCTGGCGGAACTTCTTGATGTCGTCGAGCGTCGGGCGGGCATAGCCGGTCAGGTGCAGCAACGAATAGAGCAGCATCGAGCCATGGCCGGCCGACAGTACGAAGCGATCGCGATCGGGCCATGCGGGATCGGCGGGATCGAACTTCAGGTAGCGCTGGAAGAGCACGGTCGCGACATCGGCCATGCCCATCGGCATGCCGGGATGCCCCGAATTGGCGGCTTCCACCGCGTCCATGGAAAGCGCGCGGATGGCGTTGGCGCAATCGGCGAAGGATGCTGTCACGTGAATTCCCCGTCTGGTCGCGCATGCCTTTGGAAGCGCGGGCGCGTAACGTCAACCGTTCGGCGCACCCGCAGGCGGGATGGATTGCAATCAGCAACTCTTGCCGCTGCGGCGATCCATGCTATCCGGCTGGATAATGTCCGACTTAGTAGCAGATCGTATCGAACGGGCTCTGCAGCGTATCGAAACCGCGGCGCAGGCCAAGGCCTTTGCCACCGCCCGGCTGGAGCGGCGCAACGCGCTGCTGCGCGGCCGGATCGAATCCGCCATTGCCGATCTCGATGCGCTGATCGCCCGCGAGGCGGAGAACGCCCAGCCCGAACCCGCCGATGACGAGGATGCGGGCTGATGGCGGAAATCACCCTGCAGGTCGCCGGGCGCAGCTACACCGTTTCGGCGCGCGAGGAAGACATGCCGCACCTGCGCGAGCTGGAGGCCCGCATCGGGCGCCATGCCGATGCCGCGCTGCGCGCCGCCGGCGGGCAAAGCGGCGAGCGCACCCTGCTCTATCTCGCGCTGCTCCTGGCGGACGCGCTGGACGAGGCCGAGCGCAAGCCCGCGACCACTGTTTCCGACACGCTGCTGGCGCGGATCGCCGATCGGCTCGAAGCCGTTGCGTCGGCCCTTGAGGAAAGCGGCGCGCCGTCCTAAATAGAGCCGTGGCGGGAACTGCCCGGTGCGAGCCTTAGCAATTATCCCTGAGGCTATAATCTTCATCCATGGGAGCTGTCCCTGTGCAGATCCTGGTCTGCAACACATGGTTCCCACCTGACGTTCTGTGCGTCGGTGGATATTCAGGCCAACGGCCCATGGTGGTTCCCGTCACACCTGCCATGCCGATTCCGTGCTGAGCGATAAGCCCGCCCTCCGCGCGCGGTTGCGCGCCGCGCGCGACCTGTTCGCCGCGGAATCGAGCACCGCGATCCTCGCGCCGGAGGCGTTCGTCGAGCGACTCACGCCGGGCATGGTCGTCGCCACCTATTGCCCCGTCGGCAGCGAGGCCGACCCAACCCAGCTCGCCGCGGCGGCTGCCGAGCGCGGCTGCGCGCTCGCCTTGCCGCATGTGATCGATCGCGCGGCGCCGATCCGCTTTCTCGCCTGGGAGATCGGGGCGCCGCTGGTCGCCGGCCCGTTCGGGCTGCGCCAGCCGGATCTGTCCAGCGCCGAGGTGGCGCCCGACGTGATCCTGACCCCGCTGATCGGCTTCGACCCCCGGCTCAACCGCCTCGGCCAGGGCGCCGGCCATTACGACCGCGCCTTTGCCCGATTCGAATCGGCATGGCGGGTGGGCGTCGCCTGGTCGGCACAGGAGGTCCCCGCCCTCCCCGCCGATATCTGGGACGTGCCGCTCCATGCCGTGGTGACCGAGCAGGGCATGCGCTGGCACGCCGAGCCATGAACCCGAGTTGGCGCAAACCCGCCGGCGCGCTGGCGATCGTCGGGCTGATCCTGGTGTGGGTGGTGCTCGTCGCGAGCTTTTCGGGGCAGATCGGCCGGCTGCCGATCCTGGTGCAGACGCTGGTCTATCTGGCGCTGGGGATCGTGTGGATCCTGCCGCTCAAGCCGCTGCTGCGGTGGATGGAGACGGGGCGCTGGCGGCGCTGATTCGGGCCGGGCGCAGCCTCCATCGGGTGGCTCGCCCCC
>NZ_BCTR01000097.1 GCF_002091475.1 Sphingomonas azotifigens NBRC 15497 | reverse complement strand
TGACGGGGAGAGGCTAGAGGAGTCGGTATCCATGCAGCCGGGTATAAACCGATCCCTCCCCCCACCCGGGGGAGGGCTATCGCATCGGGCAAAATGCCTCGTCATCCCCGCGAAGGCGGGGATCCATTGGCGCTGATGCCGCGGTTCTTTCCGCAAGCGCACAGGCAACTGGATTCCCGCCTTCGCGGGAAGGACATTGGTAGAGGCGGGGCTTATTGTCGCTCCGCCGCGTGCGCGATTGCCCCACCCCGGCGGGCGGGATCGCGATCACCCCATGATTCCGAGCAGCGCGAGGATCGTCAGGAACAGCGCGGCGATGATCGCGATGAACCACAAGAGCACGATCGTGCGCAGGATCGCCGACCGCCAGCGGATCTGATAGGCTTGTTTGAGCTGGCGGCAGATATGCACCGGCGGCACCACCATCGCCACCGTCCCAAGTATGTTGCTCGAAACATGCACCGCGCTCGCCAGCGTGATCGCGATGAGCAGCAGCGACATCGCCGCGATCGAATAGGTGACGAACACCGCGTGGTCGTACAGCTTGTACTGGCGCTTCCAGAAAAACAAAAGCCACACGAACGGCAGCGATAACGGGATCAGCAGCCACGAAAATTTGTAGATGCTCGACTGCAGCTTGTAGAGCATCAACGACGGGTTCTTCTGCCACTTCTCGATTCCGTGATCGAGCGTGTGCCAGCCGGTATGCACTTCCTTGATCTCGTCGTCATCGTCACGCATGACTTTGGGCATCTGCGTGAGGGCGGACCTGTACCCGGCGATGTCACGGTCCGCCTTTGCGATGTCCGCGATGCGTTCGGCGCGATCCGGATCGTTCGCATCAAGCTTGGCAAGCTTGGCCGCACTTTTGGCGCGGGTGGCTTCCGCCTTGGCGATCGAATGCTGGAGCGCCACCGTCGGCTTCATGCTGTTGCCGTCCAGGTCGGTCGGCGTCGAGATGCCTAGAATCTGGAAGATCGCGAACATCGTGAAGATCGAGAACAGGAACATCGCCATCGGCGAGACGAAGCGCGCCCGCTCCCCGGCGATGTAGCGGCGGGTCAGATCGCCCGGCCGCCAGGCGAGCAGCGGCAGCGTGCGCCACATCTTGCCCTCGAAATGCGCGACGCCGTGCAGCAGCTCATGCCCGATGGCGCCCAGCGAGCGGTGGACGTGCCCCGATTGTCCGCATTCGTGGCAGTGCGGGCCGACCAGCGCCGTGCCGCAATTCAGGCAGATCGTGCCATGCCCATGCCCATGCCCTTGGCGCGCACCGGCGTGCGGCTCCACCGCACGGCCGAGCAGGCCCCCCATCACCAGTTCGCCGGCTGCGTCGATTTCCCCCATGGCGCGCAAGGCTATCAGCTTCGCCGATCGCATGCTAGCATCTGCCCCATGGCCGATCGTGACACGCCCGACACCCAGATGCTGATTGCCGACATGGGCCGCCGCGCCCGTGCCGCCGCCACGGTGCTGGCGGCGATGCCAAGCCCGGCCAAGGCGCAGGCGCTGCGTGCCGCCGCCGCCGCGATCCGCGCATCCCAAGAAGCGATCCTCGCCGCCAATGCCGAGGACATGGCCGCCGGCAAGGCAAACGGCCTGTCCGACGCGATGCTCGACCGGCTGCTGCTGGACCCGAAGCGAATCGAGGGCATGGCCTCTGGGATCGAGGCGGTGGCCGGGCTGGAGGATCCGGTGGGCAGCGTGCTCGACGAACGGACCCGCCCGAACGGCCTGGTGCTCCGCCGCGTGCGCGTGCCGATCGGGGTGATCGGCATCATCTATGAAAGCCGTCCCAACGTTACCGCCGATGCGGGCGCATTGTGCCTGATGTCGGGCAACGCTGCGATCCTGCGCGGCGGCTCCGAGGCGATCCGCAGCAATCGCGCGATCCATGCCGCGCTGGTGCAAGGGCTGGTGCAGGCCGGTGCGCCGGCCGACGCGATCCAACTGGTGCCGGTGACCGATCGTGCCGCCGTCGGCGCGATGCTGACCGCCGAAGGGCTGATCGACATGGTCGTGCCGCGGGGCGGCAAGAGCCTGGTCGCGCGCGTCCAGGCCGAGGCGCGGGTGCCGGTGCTCGCCCATCTCGACGGGATCAACCACAGCTATGTCGATCGTGCTGCCGATCCGGCGATGGCGGTGGCGCTCGCGGTCAACGCCAAGATGCGCCGCACCGGCATCTGCGGCGCGACCGAGACGCTGCTGATCGATCGCGGCTTCGCCGATCCGAAACCGATCCTCGCCGCACTCGCCGAGGCGGGCTGCGAACTGCGCGGCGATGCCGAGGTGCAGGCGCTCGACCCGCGCGTGCAGCCCGCGAGCGACGAAGACTGGGATACCGAATATCTCGAGGCCATCCTCTCGGTGAAGCTGGTCGACGGGGTGGAAGGCGCGATGGCGCACATCGCCGCGCACGGCTCGCACCACACCGACGCCATCCTCACGGAGGATGCCGACACCGCCGCGCGGTTCCTGCGCGGCGTCGACAGCGCGATCGTGATGTGGAACGCCTCCACCCAGTTCGCCGATGGCGGCGAGTTCGGGCTGGGTGCCGAGATCGGCATTTCCACGGGCCGCCTGCACGCGCGCGGGCCCGTGGCGCTGGAGGGGCTCACCACGTACAAATGGCTGGTGCTCGGCACCGGCCAGGCGCGGCCTTGAACCTCCTGTATCGCTTGTATACATTGGGTGCATGAGCAAGACCGCCGTCATTACCGGCCGTGTTCCGGAAGCGCTCTCGGATCAGCTGGATCGTCTGGCGGAGCGCATGGATCGTTCGCGGTCCTGGGTGGTCTCGCAGGCCATCGAGGCGTTCGTCGCGGCAGAGACGCAGTTGCTCGATTCGCTCGACGAAGCCGAACGGCAGATCGATCGCGGCGAATTCCGTACGCAGGCGCAGATGGAGGAATGGGTCACCGAGTTGCGGCGCGGTACGGCGGCCTGAATGGCGGATCTTCGATGGGCGAACCTCGCCCTGGCGGATCTTGAAGCGATCGTGCGTCATCATCAAGCCGGCGATCCTGCAATTGGCGTCGAGCTCGTCGAACGGGTCGTCAGCGCCGCGACGTTCCTGGCGCAGTTGCCGGAAGCCGGGCCGCTGACCATTCGCGGTCGTCGAAAGTGGCGCGTCCCGAAAACCCCTTATCTCCTCTTCTATCGCGTGGCGCCCGATCACATCCGCGTGCTGCGGGTGTTGCACGGCGCGCGCGATCTCGCGGGACGGCAATGAAACGCATCGGACTTCTCGGGGGCTCGTTCAATCCGGCGCATCGCGGGCATCGGCGGCTGTCGCTGCATGCGCTGCGCGCGCTGGATCTGGACGAAGTGTGGTGGATGGTCTCGCCCGGCAACCCGCTCAAGGACAAGGCCGGCATGGCGCCGTTCAAGGCGCGCATGGCCTCGGCGCGGGCGATGGCGCGGCATGCGCCGATCCGCCCCACCGCGATCGAGAAGCGGATGAAGACCCGCTACACCGCCGATACGCTCACCAAGCTGCCACGGCTCTATCCCAATCACCGCTTCATCTGGCTGATGGGCGCGGACAATCTGGCGCAGTTCCATCGCTGGGAACGGTGGCGGCACATCGCTCGTCAGGTTCCGATTGCGGTTATCGCGCGTCCGGGGTATGACAGGGGCGCCCATGCAAGTCCTGCAATGGGTTGGCTGCGGCGCGCTGTGCGGCCCGCAGGCCAGGCGAAACATTGGACGCGATGGAGATTGCCGGCACTTGTGCTGTTGCGCTTCCGCCCCGATCCGACGTCGGCAACACGCCTTCGGGCTGCCGATCCCGCCTGGCACCGGCGATTCCTCGGGTCTTCTCCGTAGTTGGAACAGGAGAGCCCGGCGCCGTCTCCACCCCCTTTGCACAGACCGTCGCTAGACTAGGAGCAACCTTGGCCACTTCCCCCAATATGCAGCGTTCGAACGACGCCGACAGCGTCGAAGCGCTGCATAGGCTCGTGCTCACCTCGCTGGAGGACGATCAGGCGGTGGAAACCGTCTCGATCCCGCTCGCCGGCAAGAGCAGCATTGCCGATTACATGGTGATCGCATCGGGTCGCTCGACCCGGCAGGTCGCCTCGATGGCGATGAAGCTGGCCGACAAGCTCAAGGCCGAGCAGGGTCGCACGCCCCGCGTCGAAGGCCTGCCGGCCGCCGACTGGGTGCTGATCGACGCGGGCGACGTGATCGTCCACTTGTTCCGCCCGGAAGTGCGCAGCTTCTACAATCTCGAGCGGATGTGGTCGTTCGAGGGCCAGGCCTGATCTGATCCCGAAGGTCCGCGCGCAATGCTGCTGCACATCGTCGCGCGCGGCCGGATCGGGCGCAGCCCCGAGGCCGAACTGGTCGACCGCTATCTGAAGCGGGTGACCTGGGGTACGCGCGTCACCGAATTGCCCGATACCGGCGGCAAGATGCCCGCGCTCAGCCCCGGCACCCGCGTGGTGATGCTCGACGAATTGGGCGAGAACCTGCCCTCCAAGACGCTGGCGACCCGGCTCGGCGCCTGGCGCGACGACGGGGTGCGCGAGACGCGTTTCCTGATCGGCGCGGCCGACGGCTTCGACGATGTCGACCGGGCGGCGGCGGACATGCTGCTCAGCTTCGGCAAGGCGACCTGGCCGCACATGATGGCCCGCGCGATGCTCGCCGAGCAGCTCTGGCGCGCCGTCTCGATCCTCGCCAACCATCCCTATCACCGCGAGGGCTGATGGGCCCGGCGCGTGGCCTCGGCATCGCGGCGGCGCTGGTCGCGATTGCCATGACCGGCGTGCTCGCCCAGCCGCAGCCCGATGCCACCCAGCAGGTCGCCCGGACGGCGACCGAGGCGTCGCAGGCCGCGAGGATGGCCGAGGCGCGCGCGGCGGAACTCGATCGCGCCGCTGCCGCCGAACGCGACGGCGAAGCCCGCGCCCGCGCCGAACAGGCCGCCGCGGCAAAGCGGATCGAGGCGGCGGAAGCCGAACAGGCGGCGGCGGAAGCGCGGGTGGCGTTGCTCGACCGACTGCTCGCCCGCCAGCGCACCGCCTTTGCCGAGCGGCAGCGGCCGGCGCTGGAACTGGTCGCTGCGCTCCAGGCGATGGCGCGGCGGCCGGCGGTGCTGGCGCTCGCCCAGCCGGGGTCGGCGCAGGATCTCGTCCATGTCCGCGCGACGCTCGCCAGCCTGTTGCCGGCGATACGCGCGCGCAGCGCCGGGGTGCGCGCGGATCTCGCCCGCTCACGTGCCTTGCGTACCGCCGCCGGAAAGGCGCTCGCCGAACTTCGCCAGCGCCGTGCCGATCTCGAATCGCGGCGGCTGGCGGCGCTGCAGCTCGAATCCGCGCACCGGCTGCGGGCGATGACGCTGGGGCGCGATGCGCTCACCGAATCCGATCGCGCGCTTGCGCTGGGCGAAACGGCGCGCGAGCTGGCGGCGGACGAGGATCGCGGCGAAAGCGCCGCGCAGGTGCGCGCCGACCTGCTGCCGCTCCATGCCCCCTTGCCCCGCCCAGGCACCACGATGGCGCGCCCGGCAGGCGGTCCTCCGCCCTATCGCCTGCCCGTCACGGGCCAGCTGGTCACCGGGTTCGGCGAGCTCTCCCCTGCCGGCGTTCGCGCCCGCGGCCTCGGCTTCGCCGTCCCGCCCGGGGCTGCGGTGGTTGCGCCCGCTGCCGGCACCATCGCCTATGCCGCGCCGTTTGCGGGGTACGGCCAGGTCGTCATCCTCGATCATGGCAAGGGCTGGACCAGCCTGATCTCCGGCCTCGGCCGCCTCGCCGTGCGCCCCGGCGCCCGGGTGGCGCAAGGCGCGACGCTCGGCGCGGCAGGTCCGCGGGTCACGGTCGAGCTGCGCCGCCACGGCCAGGCGCTGGACCTAACCCAATTGCTCGACTGACACCGCGTGCAAATCCCGTTATCCTCGCCTACATTAGCCAGATCGCCCTTCCGGAAAGTCTCTTGATGCTGCGTTCGTTTCTTCAGGTTTCCGCCGCTGTCGGCGCGCTTGCGATCATTCCCATCACATCCGGTGCCATGGCGGGGGTCGATACCAGCAGCTACCGCGAGCTCGATACCTTCATGGAAGTCTACAACACCGTGAAGGCGAACTATGTCGACAAGGTCGACGACAAGACGCTGGTCAAAGGCGCGATCGAAGGCATGCTCGCGGCGCTCGATCCGCACAGCAGCTTCGCCGACGGGCTCGATTTCGACAATCTCAAGATCCAGACCGAGGGCAATTATGGCGGCCTCGGCCTCACCGTCACCCAGCAGGACGGCGCGGTGAAGGTGATCGCGCCGACCGAGGACGGGCCGGCGGCGAAGGCCGGGATCAAGTCGGGCGACTTCATCACCCATCTCGACGGCAAGTTCATCGTCGGCGGCAGCCTCGACGAGGCGATCACCCAGATGCGCGGCCAGCCGGGCACCAAGATCGCGCTCACCGTCGTCCGCCCGGGTACCGACAAGCCGCTCCAGTTCACGCTCACCCGCGAGATCATCACCCAGAAGCCGGTGAAGTGGGAGATCAAGGACGGCGTCGGCATCCTCAACATCAACACCTTCACCGCGCATACCGGTGGCGACACCGCGCTCGCCATCCAGGCGATCGAGAAGAAGCTGGGCCACAAGCCGCTCGGCTATATCGTCGACCTGCGTGAAAATGGCGGCGGCCTGCTCACCGAGGCGATCGCGGTGGCCGACGTGTTCCTGACGCATGGCGAGATCGTCTCGCAGCGCGGTCGCGAGAAGACCGATATCGAGCGCTATTATGCCGAAAGCGTGTTCCCGGGCGACCTCGCCAAGGGCCTGCCGGTGGTGGTGCTGACCGACTCCGGCACCGCCTCGGCGTCCGAAATCGTCGCCGGCGCGCTGCAGGACCATCACCGCGCGCTGGTGATGGGCGTGCGCAGCTTCGGCAAGGGATCGGTGCAGACGATCCTGCCGATGGGCCAGCGCGCCGCGCTGCGCCTCACCACCGCGCGCTACTACACGCCCTCGGGCCATTCGGTGCAGGAAGGCGGCATCAAGCCCGACATCGTCGTGCCGCAGCTCTCCGATCCCGATTACAAGTCGCGACCGGTGCTGCGCGAGGCCGATCTGCGCCGCCACCTGATCAACCAGGAGAAGGTCGACGACCGCGTGCTCGAGGAAGACACGACGATCGATCCGCGCTTCACCGCCACCGCCGACGAGCTGAAGAAGAAGGGCGTCGACGATTTCCAGCTGACCTATGCGGTGCAGACCATCGCCCGGCTGGGCAGGACGGCGACCGCGAGCACGGGCAAGTGAGCCGCTCCATGAGCCGGATGCCGCGCAACGTCCCCGTGCTGGCGCGCTGGCTGGCGCTGCTGCTGCCGCTGGCGCTGCTCGGCGGCGCGATCGGCTCCCAGTTCATCGGCGGGCTGGTGCCGTGCGAGATGTGCGTGTGGCAGCGCTGGCCGCATCTCGGCGCGATCCTCGTCGCGCTGCTCGCCTTCTTCGTCCGCGGGCGGCGGCAGGTCGCGGCGCTGGTGCTGCTCGCCGCGTTGCTGATCGCGATCAGCGGCGCGATCGGCGTCTACCATGCCGGCACCGAATATCATTGGTGGCAGGGCATCACCAAATGCACCGCCCCGGCGAAGCCCGGCTCGCCGATGGAGATGCTGAACGCGGCGTTGCGCGCGCCGATCATCCGCTGCGACGTGCCCCAATGGACGATGTTCGGCATCAGCCTGGCGGGGTATAACGCCCTCCTGTCGCTGGGCGGCGCGGTGGTGATCGCGCTGCTCGCAACGCGGAGGGCGGTGCGATGAGCTGGAAACCGGGGGATCGGCGCGAGAGCCGCGAGGCGATGGTTCGCGTCGACCAGGCGGGCGAATATGGCGCGACGCGCATCTATGCGGGCCAGCTCGCGGTGATGGGCGATCGCACGCCGACCGCGCGCACGATCAGCGGCATGGCCAATCAGGAGGCGCATCATCGCGCCTTTTTCGACGCGATGATCGCCCGGCGCGGCGTGCGGCCGACGTTGATCCAGCCCGTGTGGGACGTCGCCGGATTCGGCCTGGGCGTCGTCACCGCCGCGCTGGGGCCGCAGGCGGCGATGGCCTGCACCGCGGCGATCGAGACCGAGATCGACCTCCATTACCAGCAGCAGCTCGAGCAGCTGGGCGACGAGGATCCGGAACTGCGCGAGGCCGTCGCGCGATTCCGTGATGAGGAGATCGAGCACCGCGACACGGCGATCGCCTCGGGTGCCGAAAGCACGCCCGGCTATCCGGCGCTTTCTGCGCTGATCCGCGCCGGCTGCCGCGTGGCCATTGCGGTGTCGAAGCGAATCTGACAGCGGCCATTCAGGCGCCGGGATCCATGGTTCGGCGCGAGGACAGGAGGAACAGCGTGCTCAAGAGGATCGCCATCATCACCGCGGCCGCTGCGGCGCCGCTGCTCGCCCCGGGGGCCGCGCATGCCCAGAACGCCGTGCAGAACGGCGTGCTGATCATCTACGGCAACGACAAGTGCCCGACGAACAAGAACGGCGAAGAGATCGTCGTCTGCCAGCGTCTGGACGAGGGCGAGCGCTTCCGCATTCCCAAGAACATTCGCGACAACACGCCGACCGAGCCGCAAAAGGGCCAATCCTGGGCGGTGCGCTCGCAGGATGCGCTGACCACCGGCAGCTTCGGCACCGGCAGCTGCTCCGCTGTAGGCGCGGGTGGCGGCACCGGTTGCTTCGTCCAGCGCGCGACGGCGGCCCGCGCCGAGCGGCGGGAAATGAAGAAGGCCGAAACCGAGCTGCCGCTGCCCTGATCGGCCCCTGACCGATCACACCGGCGCGCGCGTGATCCAGGCGGGCGCCGGCAGCC
>NZ_BCTR01000096.1 GCF_002091475.1 Sphingomonas azotifigens NBRC 15497 | reverse complement strand
CCAACTTAAGCCGTCCCTATTAGCGGGTGGGAACGACCGCTCGGGCCGAAAGCGGCCATAGACAACCATCATCGCTCCATCGGCGGTGGCGCCCTGAAATCGTGTTCCGTACCGGCGGCTCCCGCCCAAAGTCGGCCTAAGAGAGCCGAGAAGAATGAGCCTGTAAGCTGCCGTTTCGTTAACGCCCGAAGCGTCGCCGCAGTTTAGGAGCGAGGGAGACTATGGCAGCAGCAGGAATGCCGCCAACGATGCACCCTATTGCAACGGAAAAGGTCAGCATCGCGAGCATGATAGCGAACATGCCGAGTTCTTGCCATGCCCCGATCCTCCACGGCTCCATGAAGATCACGCCGATTGCGCACGACAAGAGGAATGGCGCTCGAAAGCCCGGACCTCTCCTGGAAAAGATGCTCGCGCCGACGATCCAGCAGGCGGTGATTACCGCAGCGAGCGGAAGCGCAATGAGGCCGGAGAAATCCATTAGAAAGAAATAGCGGCAGCTTTGATGATGATCTAGCCGCAAACCGGTGTGTCCGCTTCCCACCAGAATGCGAAATTCGGCACCGGCGGCTCCCGACCAATCCAAGCCGTTCCTCGACCGACGCGCAAACGGCCGCTCCGGTCAAAACTGTCCATTTCATTTTCATTGACCTGTTTGGCAGCAGTGCGCCCTAATATCGGGCGTTAAACCGGCTCACTGGCAAGCCCAAAAAGCTTCGCGGGCCGGCGCTTATGTATGCTCTGCCAGGACGACGGCGTGGACGGGGACACCGGCGACCTCAGCTGGTGGATGCACGGGGCGTTCGGCTGAAGGTCGCCGACGAAACCGTACATCAGGGACCTGCGCCCATCATCGCCGCATAGTCGTCGATGACGGTCACGATCCGATCCAGGATCACGCGCATAGCGGTGAAGTCGACGTCCTTCCGGTTCCTCTTGATCACGTGCTCGGCGAACAGCGCCTTGCCGTACTCCTTGGTGATGTCGCAGTCCTTGCCGAGGTTCAGGGTCTTGCCGCCCAGCTTTTCGGCCCGCCATTTCGCCGGCAGGAAGTCCTCGATCATCGTCTGGGCGTCAGACGGCCCGAGCGGCGTCGGCACGACGTACAGGTTGTCGCCCACGTAATAAAACGACTCCTTCCCGTCGCACGCCGTCTTAGTCGTCGCCTTCACGACCTTGTAGATGCCGTCGGCACCGGAGTCGTTGTCGACGAGGAGGATCACCGGGAAGCGCTCGGCGTGCGGAGCGGTGAAGGGCTTCAGGTTCTTGCGGTAGTCCCTGATCAGGTTGTTGAAGTGGCCCGACCCGCCGGCGATGCCCAACAGCCGCTTCGTATGCTCGGAGTAGTTGAACAGACGAACTTTGAGCGTTGCAGCGCTTCCCTGCTTCTCCGCGAGACCGGGATAGTCGTCCGCGAACGCCTGGATCGCGCACCGGAGGTAAATGTTGTCGGTCTTGCCCTCGCACAGGATGACGGGCATCGATGGCGCATAGAAATAACGGTAGACTAGAAACTTTCGGTATGTCTGCTCGGAGCCGGTCAGCTTGTGATCGCGATCGGCAGGCCGCTTGTACCGCTTCACGCTGTCGATGAAGCTCAGTACCCCCTCCATCTGATCGAGCGTTCCCGGCACCTCCTCGACCGCAGCGGTGCCGTCATCCTTCCGAACCAACTGCTTCGTCCGATAGGCGCCGGTCCTGAAGAGGTGGTCGCACTTCGCCCGCGCCTCCCGATAGTATTCCGAGCGGATGTTGACCTTCTCGTTCACGATCAGGCCGGTCACGTCCTGCCGGGACTGCCGCATCTGGACGCGGGTCTTCTGGGGATTGAGCGCGAATCCCGCCCGTTGGATTGCCGTGTCGAGCGCCGGACCGGCTACCCACTGACCAGCGTCGTTCGGCACCGCCACCTCCTCGGGAAAGTCGCGGCTGTTGGTCGAGAAGGTAAGATCGTCGGCATATCTGGTGTAGTGCAGGCCGAAACGCCGGGCGAGCTTGGCCAGGCGTACGTCTAGGATGTGGGCGATGAGGTTCGAGACGACGGGCGAGGTCGGCGCCCCCTGAGGCAGACTGTTGTCATCGCAGACTATCTGGGCGATGACCGTGGCGGCACGCTCATGCAGTGCGAAGTGTCTGTTTGTTATCAGGAAGCCGCGCACGCGACCGAAATTGATCGTCCCGAAGAAGTCGGCGAGATCGACGTTGAGGACGAAGCGCCTACCGCGGTGCTGGTATGCGTTGGTGATGATCGAGTGGCCGCGCCGGAAACCGTGCGACAGCTTCTCCTTCTGCGATCGCGCCTCGTTAATGTCCGCGATGCAGTCCTGAAGGAGCTCGGCAAGTCTGGCCTGGATGTTCTTCAGCCTAGGCTCGGGTGCCTTGATCGTGCGCGTTCCACCGCGCGACTTGGGAATGTCGAACACCGCATACTTGGCGGTCTGCTTGTAGATAACCCAGGCGAACGCCTTGGGATGAAACCCCAGCAGCAGCGCGACATCCGAAAGCGATGTCGCCATCTTCAGCTCGTCAATCCTCTTCATCGTCCCGCCCCGTCATCCGTCGGCTCGCGGACACTCCTTCGCAGGCGTAGACCCTCAGGGATTGCCCATATGGACCGCAGGAGCAATTCTCCCGCACATTCTCTTCACGTGTCGCGAAACGCGACAAAAAATCTGTCCGCGAGCCTCGGATCAACTTAGCCGTGTGCACGCGTTAGGCAAGTCGCCGGGTTGAAGAGCGCGACGCAATCATATCCACCAACGGCTGCCCGTGGCACCCGGCTATTTATGACACTCCGCCAAGCGCGAGCCTGCGCTGACGCGATCATCCCGTATCACCCTGCTTCAGGCCGTCGAACCACGAGGCATAGCTCGTGTTCCTAGCGAGCTGCCGGTTGAGGTCCGGCGACCCGTCCGTCCACCACACTCGGCCGCGCTCGCCGAGGGCGCGCTTTGCCGCGTCCACGCGACCACGGGCGTCGCGAACGGCATCGCGGTCCTGCGCCTTCAGGCCGGCTCTCACGTCCCGCCTCGCCGCCATCAGGTCGGACACCAGCGATGCCCGCTCGTCCTCGCTCAGGTCCGGGTTCGACATGCGCCGGAGCCGCCCCCGCACCACGAAGTAGTGACCGTCCGGCGTCACGGGATGAGCTGCGGCGGTCTCCGGCACGAGTGGCTCTCCTCGACCGTAAAGCGTCTCGGGAGCCGGAACGTTCACTTCGGCGTTCCATACCGAGGAGGACGACGCCCGCATGGCGAGGAAGCTCTAGGTCTACAGGACGCCGATCGGCCTCCACGACGCCTACGTGGCGGCGAGCGACCAGACCGGGCAATCCTCAAATGTTCACCGAACGACTGCTCCCGAAAATGGCCTAGCGGCAGCCGCCTCAAAGCCGATCGGAGTGCAGCGGCGCCGTCGACAAGGCCTTTTTAAACTCTTGGCGCTCCTATTGCCCTGCTCGTCAGACATCGCCGCGCATCTCCATAACGGCACCCTCGCACCAAGTGGTGATGATCCAGTGCGCCTGAAACAATTCGTCGAGATCTACAGCGACACCGACGTAGGGCCTGCCGCCGCGATCTGACGGATAGCGGAAACGATCGGCGAACGGGTCGAACGCCTGCACCTGCGCGATCATCGACCGCACATTGCGCGCCAGATCATCGTCATCAATGCAGCCTTCATCGGCGCGGATGTCGAGAAGTTGCTGAAACAGCTTGTCGAGATCGTGGCCTGGCTTCCCGCTGATCTTACCAACAAGATCGAGGATCGCCGACTTGATGGCCAGCTCAACACTCTGGCGCCACAGCGAAAGCAGCGGCCTTTCGAGCAGGCCGGAACTATCTGCGCGCGCCAAGTCCCACAGCGCTTCGAACCCCCGCTCAAAACTATAGGAAACGAGGTCCCAAGAGCCCGCCATCAAGTCGCTAGACAGATCGCGCACGAATGGCCGCAGCGTGGGCTGCAGCTGGACGATCTCTTCGACAAGGGCATCGCGACGTTGATACGACATGGTCTGCTATCCAAATGGGAGAGCAGAGTATCAGCTATTGGGCCGGCGGGCTAAGCCCGAGAGCCTCATTTGACATGCCGTCCGCGTGACATCTTATAACGAAGCATGCTCGTCCGTTCTCTCCGCCTCAAGCGCCCGGGCCGTCGCCAGCGCCTGTTCGCCATGTCGCGGATGTTCGAGCCAGCGTTGCACGAGTTTGAGATCGGTCGGTCGGCCTACCTTTGCCATCAATTGCAGCGCGGCATCGATATGTTCTTCTTCGAGCGGTTGCCCGAATTGAAAGCGGGAAAATATCGACGCGGCCACGTAATCGCCGGCCAGCACAACTCTGGCGAGGTCACGGACCATGTCCGGCCAACGACCATCGAAGGCGATATCGGGAAGACCTCTAAAACCGAGATTCCGCGCTTCACGTCGGAGGCGTTGCACCACATCGAAGGCTTGGGCGACACCGCATGATACGAAGTCATCCACGGAAGGTGACCCGCCACCTCCGTTCAGCGCATGGATGAGAGGCGCCGCGTAATACCAGGCGCGCATCGCCTCATCGTCCGGAACGGGTTGCGAAAGGTCGAGCGGCAGATTCATCGTCGCCAGCAGCGCAATCGCCTCCGAGAAGACCACGACCGCGAACTGGTGCGAATGCCCTTCGGTCAGCGGACCCAGTGCCAGCCGTTGCAGTTCGGGCGCAGCCGCGGGCGTCGGGTCGCGCCGCAGGCCTCGAAGTATGTCGTTGATGAACCAAGCATCGCGGTCCGAGTCGCGCAGGCCGCGCAACAGTAGCCCCTGCCGCTTCTCGACCGCGAGCACCTCGTAGAATGCCTCCCAGTAGATGTCGCGATAGGGATGATCATAGGTCCGGGTGACCGCGCTAACCGCCAGCGCGCAGCTTTCGGGCGTTTCCGGCTGATCAAGCATTGCCTCATATTCCCGCACCGCTGCCTCGACGGTGAAGTCATGGTCGATCCCTCCGACGCCCTCCAGCGCATCGAACACCATGCTGTTCATGATCGAATTGTCGGACAGGTAGCCGTCGAGAATCTCGCGCACCGCCGCACGATCGTCATCGCCCAGCTCGCTGCCACGAAAGCGGATAATGTCGCAGACGATCAGCCGCAGATGATAGACTTGTGTGCTCCAAAGCCGCTGCAGCAGCTCGGGAAATCGCTCGGGCATCGGCTCGCTGAGCCCGCTGCGCAGCGCGGACACGAGCAAGAACAATTGGCCGACGCTCAATGTCTCGAACGCATCGAGACGTTCGGCGAGACCGAGCCTGAGATGGAGTGCCTTTCGCTGAGCCCAGTTGTTCTGGATGCCGTGGAGCAGATTCTGGAGATCCCGCGCCCCACTGAAATGATGCATCCCGTACAGCGTACCATAGGCGGCGGCCCGCCAGGCTAGGCGAACCTCAGGATGGTGCTCTTTAAGCCGCGCCGCCTCGGCGATGAGGCGCTGGTCGACCGTCGCGTACAGGTCGAGCAGGTCAGGTAGCAACCCATCGGCGAGCGCGGAAGGAATGAGGGCGAGGAAGAGTCCGTCGCCCGGATCGTCTTCCAGCGTGTCGGCTAGCGCCGGCAGATAAGATGAGAAGTTGCCCGCGTCCGTGACACCGTCGGGGAGCGTGAGGCTGATTTCCGAGTAGCGTCGCTTCAACTGCCCGATAAGGTCGCGCATGCGACTGATCGCATAGTCGCGCGCCTTGGCGCCCGCCCTTCCGGAGAGCGCACTTTCGAGCAACCGGGAGTCCGGCGCGTCCGACAGCAGCATCGCGATATCCTGCGTCGTCGCGCAGCCACCGAGTAGAAATTCTCGCAGCTCCGCGTGGACCGGCTGGCGAGCGAGCGCGGTCAGTTCGGTCGGGCTGGTCGCTCTGCGCAGCAACGCGTCCGCCGCGAAGAAATCGGCGATCAGATCGTGGCGGAAGCCAACTCGTCCGCTTTCGCTCCAAATCAAACCTGCCGAATAAACGGCATCGATGGTCTCCGCATCGTCGGGGTCGACGATCCGTTCCGCCGCTGATCTTGGAATGGCGGCCGCGAACCCGCTGCGCATCCGGGTCGCGAGATCGCCAAGGCCGCGATATGCTCGGGCTATCCCAACGGCGCTCAGCCTCGCACGGGAGAACCCATGATAGAGGGAATAACGGCCATCGATGGTGCCCATCTCACTGAGCATCTGTGCAAAAATAGCCGCGTCTTGCGCGGTGGCGACGACTTCGAGGGCCGCGATTTCCTGCTCGACCAAGGCTCGCCCCAGATGCGCTTCGACGATTCGCTGCGCCTGCACCCGATCGGGCTGAATCAGCCAGACAGTTTCGGCCCGCAAACTCGTCGGCAAGGTCAACTCATCCTGACCGGTCAAAATAATGCGGGCCCCATAGTTGATCCGTGCCGCCTGCAATGCCGCGATTAGATCGGCCCGCTTCTCGGGCGGGCATTCGTTCATTGCATCGACGTGGAAGACGATATCCGCTCCGGCAGTGGCGGCAGCATCGAACAGCGTAGTGACCTTCTCGCGCGTATATCGTGCCGCATCCGCTCGCAGCAGTGGACGGAGGTCGCGATCGAAATCTCGGCCGCGGATCAGCACCGGGATGGCGCCGCCAGCCGCGCACGCCATGCCAAGGCGCTTGAGGAGCATCGTCTTGCCGCTGCCCGAGGCGCCGGTGATCTGGAGGTGCTCACCCGCCGCGCAGCGGTGGGCAAGGTTTGCTGAAGTCTGATCGCCTTCGAACAGAGGCTCGACATAGGGTGCGAGCGTTGCTCGGCCGAGGTCCTGATAGGCTGCGAGATAGTCTGCGACGATGCGCTCGGCAGCCGACGGCGGGCTGGCGCTATCATCGGTCAGCCCGTTTGCCTCAGCGAACGTAGTCCACCGGTTCAGCGGAAGCGCGTTGGCGCGCGGGACTGTCAGCAGCTCGACGAGATCGGCATAGCCGCCGATGGCGAGTTTGAAGTCGCTGGCAGGAATGGTCGATCCAGATGGGGCAGCCGGATAAAGGCATAACATGCCGCCTACGGCGTCGCGAACATCGGCGCCCAGATCCCCGCGCAGGCTGTCCGTCACGGCGAATCGATTTTCCAGTGCCTGCTGATAGGGGTTGGAACCGTCGAGTTGCTGACGGTTGCCGTCGTCCCGTTCGAGCGACCATGGTCCGTTCACGCCGCCGGAGACGGGATGGGTGTAGCCTTTGATCTCGACGACAACCGCCGTGCTCGCGGTCGCCACGATCAGATCGATTTGTCGACGCTGGGACCCGATAATGATGTTCCGCAGCAAAACGGCGTCGACCCCGGCCGTCTCCAAATCGCGTTGCAGCCTGCGAACGCAGGCGTTTTCAGCGCGATTGCTAACGGGATCGCCGCTAAAGCTCCTGATCGATATGCCCTGCGCTGCCATGATGCCAAGCTAGACACAGATGCCTACCGATCAACAATATGTTCGCGAGATCTGGCATGGGACAAATCGCATTGTATCCGAATATAGCCGGTTCATCAGGATAGGATGCTTGGTTGGCGACGGATTTTTGCCGATCCTTCGACGTCGGTTCAAATAGTCGTCACGCGCGCGCTGTCCGGTTTCGGCATAAGCGGCCGTTCCCAGTCGAGGTGCCAAACGGCGGGAATGTCCCAAACCCCGTCTTTCATTTGCCGCCCGAGCGAACCAAACGAACGGCAGGTTCGGGGCCTCGCGGAGACCGGCTTGATGGCTGAGGTTGGGGCGCGTAGCTGCGGCCCGGCTCACATCCCGATGTTGAGCCCACGGCTTCGTCCGCGGCCGATGAGGTCTGCCAAGCCCTCACCCACGCTCCTTCCAGGCATCTCGGGCAAGCCGAGCTGGGCTTTTCGGTTGCGCAAAATGGACTCGACCTGCGGATCGCGCTCAAGGCTCTTCGCCATGCCGATCATCCGGTCGCCGACCCTGTTCGCGTCGGTGGTCTCCTGATTTCGCAACAGCAGCCGGCGCTGTCGGTCCAGTGCCTGCCAGCGCTGCACAAAGGCGTCGGCGCGAAGCTGTGGATCGACACGAATATCTTCTTCGAACTGCATGGCGCGGATCGACCTTGCCACCTGGCCTTCTGACGCTTCCTGGATCAGACTTGGATCGTTGGAGAACGCCAGCTCAAGATCGCGCGCGGCATACGGAGCAAGCACATTCAGCGCTGCACGGCTCGCCTGGAGCTCCTCGCGCTGCGCGGGGGTGTGGCGGTCACCAACACGATTCGCGAAGCGCATCGCGCGGACAATCGTCGCATGGCGCTGCACGGCCCGCGTCGGCACGATCACGGGTTCAGGCTGCGGCGCCTGCTTATTTGCCAATGGCTGTGCCGGTGGCGGCACTTCGGGGGATACCCGCAACTTCAGCCCGGCGAACATGTCGCGCTTGGGTGCCGGCTGCGGGGCCGGAACCGGCGGCGGCAGCACGATCTGCCGACGTGCTGCGAATTCGGGCGCATAGTCGGACGCCATATCCTTGCCCCGCTCGCGCGACAGCGCCGCCGCCAGCGTCGCATGGCCCGAAAAGTCGTCTCGGCCATAATGGAGGTCCACACGCTCGCGGTGTCGGGACAATGCGACATAGGCGGCGTGCCGATCCAATCCCGGTGTTGCCAACACATGCACCTGGTCAACGGTGACCCCCTGGGCCTTATGCACGGTCGCGGCATAGCCATGATCGACCGCGGCATAGTCCTTGAGGTCGAAGGCGACCGAACCGCCATTATCGAGCAGCACCGCCATGCGGGTAGCGGTGACACTTTCGATCCGCCCCAGCGATCCGTTCTTGACGCCCAGGCTGCGCTCGTTGCGCCCAAACATGACCCGATCGCCAGCGGCGAACTGGCGTTCGCCCTTCTCGACCTGCCAAGTGACATCTTCACCCATTTCGCCGTGTGCACGTAGCCGGTCGCGCGCCGCCCGGTTGAGCGCCGCCACTTCGTCATTGGTATGGGTAAGGATGATTCGGCTTGCGCTGGGTGCCTCGTGCCGCCGCCGGTTCCAGCGATCGATCAGCGCGGCACGCGCCGCTTCACGCGTGTCGGCAAGGTGAAGCGCATCCTGCTGCCGGTAGGCCTCCAGCGCCTCGGCGGTGCGCCCGGTTGCGAGCTGCCGCGTCGCCAGCCGCTGCCAGTCCTCGCGCTGTCGGCGAATGTCGGTTATCTCGATAGCGCCATGCCGCTCGGCAACCGAACGAAACGCTGCGCCGGCCTCAATCGCCTGCAACTGCTCGGGATCGCCGACCAGCACCACCTTCGCGTGACGCTTCTCGGCTTCGGCGATCACCCGCTCCATCTGGCGGCTGCCGATCATCCCCGCTTCGTCGATCACGAGGATCGACCTGTCGGTCAGCAGTTCGCGCCCCTGCCCCCATTGATGCTCGATGCTGGCAATGGTGCGCGACGCGATGCCTGAGCCGCTTTCCAGATTCTCGGCGGCGATCCCGGACAGCGCCAGCCCCTGCACCTGATAGCCAGCGCTCTCCCATGCGTTGCGCGCAACGCCAAGCATCGCCGATTTGCCGGTACCGGCATAGCCGACGATTACCCCCAGATCCTTGCCGCTGGTGACGTGATCAAACGCGCTGCGCTGCTCGCTCGACAGGGCCAGCCCGCGCATTTCGGCACGCGCCAAGGCAAGCTTGCGATGCTGCTCGTCCATGCCATGCCCGCGGCTGGCGTCGAGCTTCACGGTCGCGCGCTCCAGTCGCACTTCGGTCTCGATCATGTCACGGCTGGTGAAGCGGTCTTCGCCGCGCCCGTCCTTGCCCAGCTTCACCAGCTCGGGCGCCGCACGCACCGCCGCCATCACCTGGTCGAACTGGTCCTTCCCTTCGCTGTGGCGATGCACGAACATCGCCAGATCGCGGGTGGTGAAGGTCGCCTGGGTGCGGGTGATGGCATCGAGCGCCAGCGCCGGATTGGCCCGCAGCTTCTCGCCATTGGCACGCGCGATGTCGTAATGCTCTTCCAGCCGTTCGGACGCGAGCCCCTGGGCGGCCATACGCACCGCTGCTGGGCCGATCTTGTGCTGCGGCTCGAGATCGATGCCCTGCGCTTCCAGCGACCGGTGATCGACACGCGCATCGATATCGAGTTCGGCCAGACGCGCATTGACGTGGCCGGCCCAGCGCTCGCGCCATTTCTCCAGCAGGTCGGTGCGGTTCCAGTCACGGTTCTTCTTGCCGAACCCGTCCTCGCCGACTTCGCGCAACGCCAGCATGACATGGGCGTGCGGCTTGGGTTCGCCATCGGCACCGATATCCCAATGCACATTGAGATCGGCGACCATGCCGCGGTTCACGAATTCGGCCTGGACGAACTCGCGCGCCAGCCTAATGCCCTCGGCCTGGTTCAGCTCGCGCGGGATCGCGAACTCGATCTCGCGGGCAAGCTGCGCGTCCTTGCGCAGTTCCACCGCTTCGACGGCATTCCACAGCTGTTCCCGATCGGCGAAATGCTCGGGCGCGCCGTCCGGCAGCAGCACCTCGGAATGCACGACACCCGCCTTGTTCGAGAAGTCGTGATGCCGGTCGAGCCGTTGGTCGTGCAACCGCGAGGCGGAGCGATAGGCGGCAGCGGCAAGCGCCGACGATCCA
>NZ_BCTR01000095.1 GCF_002091475.1 Sphingomonas azotifigens NBRC 15497 | reverse complement strand
CCCAGCCGATATTGGCGCCGACCATGCCCGCCATCAGCAGCGGCAGGTCGCCGTGGCGCGCGCGGATGCCGGCGGCCTCGGCGGCGAAGTCGGTGACCGCGGTGACGCCCTTGTCGTCGCGCTCGGTGTGCCGGACCGCGCCGTCCGCAATCACGAAGACGCGGCGGTTGGTGGTGCCCCAATCGACCGCGAGGAAGGAGCCCGAAAAACGCGTACCCATGCCGGCATCCCTCTCAACGGCTGAAATTTCCGCGGCGCGATTGCGGGGAGATCGCGCGCGCCTGGTTCATTTATCGGATATATCGGGGTTGTCCAGCCGCGTGGCTAGGCTAGTCTGCCGGCATCGAACGGCGTGCGGGGCGTCGTTCCAAGGCAAAGAACAGGAAGTAGCAGCGAGGATGTCCACGTCTCTTTCGACCGCGCCCGGTGACCTTCGATCGGGTCTGGGGCGCAACCTGACCTATGGCATGCTCGATGCGCTGGGGCGGGCGATCGTCACCGGCCAGTACGAGACCCAGCCCTTCCCCACCGAGGCCGAGCTGGCCAAGCAACACGGCGTCAGCCGATCGGTGACGCGCGAGGCGGTGAAGATGCTCACCGCCAAGGGGCTGCTGAGCGCGCGGCCGCGCCAGGGCACGGTGGTGCAACCGGCCTCGTCGTGGAACCTGTTCGACACCGATGTGCTGCGCTGGCTGCTCGAGCGGCAGTTCTCGGTGGAGTTGCTGCGCCAGTTCAGCCAGCTGCGCATCGCGATCGAACCCGAGGCGGCGGCGCTGGCCGCGCAGTTCGGCACCGCGGAGGATCTCCGCCAGATCTCGGCGGGCCTCGCCCGAATGGAAGCCGCGGAGCGCGGGATGGACGACACGCTCGACGCCGACATCGCCTTCCACGTCGCGGTGCTGCGCGCCTCGGGCAATCCCTTCTACGCCCAGTTCCGCGACATGGTGGCGACGGCGCTGCGCACCTCGATCCGCTTCACCAACCGCATCAAGGGCCGCACCGCGAGCGTGGCGGACCATGCCGCCGTGCGCGACGCGATCGCGGCAAAGGATCCAGCTAAGGCGCGCACCGCGATGCGATCGCTGATCGGCGACGTCGTCGAGCTGATCGACGCCGCCGATGGGAGTGAAGCCGCTTAGGGAATCAGCCCATCCGCGCGCAGCAGCTCGAACCGCGCGAAAGAGGCGTCGTCGGTCGGATGATAGGCGGTGAAGCCCATCCGGCGGCGCTTCGACATCTCGGTCCCCACTTCGATCGGCGGCCGAGATCGGCATCGGTGTGCCAGGGCTAGGCGAGGCGCGCCTGAGGTGCGTTCATGTCGGGGTATTGCGCGACGCCCCGGTACGCGTTGCGACTTGATACGCGGCCAACGCGGCCATAGGACGCACATAAATCGGACAAAAGGATGATGGATAATGTCGGAGCGGATTCGGCTGGGGCTCGTTGGGATCGGCAAGATTGCACGGGATCAGCATCTGCCGGCGCTGGCCGGCGATGATCGATTCGAACTGGTCGCGACCGCCAGCCGCCATGCGAGCGTCGACGGCGTGCCGGCGCACAAGGATATCGAGGCGCTGATCGCCGGTGGGCACGACCTTACCGCCGTCTCGCTCTGCACCCCGCCCGAAGGCCGCTACGACCAGGCGCGGATCGCGATCGAGGCCGGGCTGAACGTGATGCTCGAAAAGCCGCCGGCGGCGACGCTGACCGAGATCGCCGACCTCGCCGAGCGCGCCCGCGCCAAGGGCGTGACGCTGTTCACCACCTGGCACTCGCGCGAGGCGGCAGGGGTCGAACCGGCCAAGGCGTGGCTCGCCGACAAGCAGATTACGGCTGCGCGCATCACCTGGCGCGAGGACATCCGCCGCTGGCATCCGGGCCAGGAATGGATCCTCGCGGCCGGCGGCTTCGGGGTGTTCGATCCCGGCATCAACGCGCTGTCGATCGCGACCAAGATCCTGCCGGACGCGCTGCTGCTCGACCAGGCCTGGATGGAAGTGCCCGAGGGCCGCGCCTCGCCGCTCCGCGCCAAGCTGCACATGCGCAGCGGCGGTGCGGCGGTGACCGCCGACTTCGACTTCCTGCAGACCGGCCCGCAGACCTGGGACATC
Source organism: Sphingomonas azotifigens NBRC 15497 (assembly GCF_002091475.1). Lineage (GTDB taxonomy): Bacteria > Pseudomonadota > Alphaproteobacteria > Sphingomonadales > Sphingomonadaceae > Sphingomonas > Sphingomonas azotifigens. Next base: position 10,295 of record NZ_BCTR01000095.1, on the reverse strand, counting down.
GAGGTCGATACCGATGCCGGCACGCTGCGCCTGGGCATGGGCGGCAGCATCCTGCAGCTGCCGGGCGAGGACGAGCAGAAGGCGCCGGACCGCGAATATGCCCGGCTCTATGCCCGCTTCGCCGAACTGGTGGCGGCGGGCCAGAGCGACGTCGACGTGCGCCCGCTCCAACTCGTCGCGGATGCCTTCCTCGTCGGCGAACGCGCGATGGGTGATACCTTCACCTTTTGAGGGCGCCTTTTGAGGGGCGTCTTCTGATCAACGCCGGCGCCCGCATCGTGGCGCCGGCATTTTTGTATCAATCTCGCAAAATTCCTGGGGCGTTCGACATATTTTGCGACAACCTTTTTGTGGCACGGGGGACACGTGCCATCTAATGGCGAGTTTGGCAGTGACCGGTGGTCCGGCATTCCTCGGGCCACCCCTAAGCGGGTTCTGAAATTTGAACGCTCCGACCAGCTATGGCCGTTCGGGCCTGATCGTGTTTGCATCGGCCCTGCTCCTTGCTTCGTGCAGTTCCGGCGACGGTTCGGGCAAGCAGCAGGCCGGCGGCCGCCGCGGTCCGTCGGGCCCGCCGCAGGTCGGCTATGTCGTGGTGCAGCCGGGCAGCGTGCCGATGACCACCGAACTTGCCGGTCGAGTCACCGCCTATCAGTCCTCGGAGGTCCGTCCGCAGGTTGCCGGCATCGTCCAGCGCCGCTTCTTCACCGAAGGCACGATCGTCCACCAGGGCCAGACGCTCTACCAGATCGATCCCAGCCTCTATCAGGCGAGCGTCGCGCAGGCCCAGGCGAACCTGCAGAACGCGCAGGCCAATCTCGAGGCCGCGCGGATCAAGGCCGATCGCTACAAGCCGCTCGCGGCGATGCAGGCCGTGAGCCAGCAGGATTATACCGACGCCGTTGCCGCCTCCCGCCAGGCCGCCGCGCAGGTCGCCCAGCAGCGCGCCGCGCTGCAGACCGCGCAGATCAACCTGCGCTTCACCAAGGTCCCCGCCCCGATCACCGGCCGGATCGGCCGCAGCCTCGTCACCGAAGGCGCGCTGGTCACCACCAACCAGACCGATCCGCTGACCACGATCCAGCGGCTCGATCCGATCTATGTCGACATCCAGCAGTCGAGCGCCGACATGCTCGCGCTGCGCAAGGCGCTCGCCAAGGGCGGCATCACCCCCGCCAGCGCTGCGGTGCGGCTGAAGCTGGAAGACGGCAGCGATTACGAGATGGCCGGCACGGTCGAGTTCTCCGAAGTCGTCGTCAACGAAAGCACCGGCACCGTCACGCTGCGCGCGCGCTTCGCCAACCCGCAGAACATCCTGCTGCCGGGCATGTTCGTCCGCGCGATGTTCGCGCAGGCGATCGACACCCAGGCATACCTCGTGCCCCAGGCCGGCGTGTCGCGCGATCCCAAGGGCAATGCGACCGTCTATGTCGTAGGACCCGGCAACAAGGCGGTGGCGCGCACCGTCGTCGCCGATCGGACGATCGGGCAGAACTGGGTGATTACCCAGGGGCTGGCGCCCGGTGACAAGGTGATCGTGCAGGGCACGGCGAACCTCAAGCCGGACATCGACATCAAGCCGGTGCCCGCCGACACCAAGGAAACGATCGAGCCGCCCAAAAAGGGCCAGGGGCAAGGCGGCGCCCAGACCAAGGGCGGCAGCCAGGCCAAGGCGGGCTGAGCCCCCATGTCGCGCATCTTCATCGACCGGCCGATCTTCGCCTGGGTGCTAGCCATCATCGTGATGCTGATGGGCCTGGGCGCGATCTTCTCGCTGCCCATCGCGCAATATCCGGACATCGCGCCCCCGCAGGTCAACATCCGCGCCACCTATCCCGGCGCTTCTGCGGAGACGGTGCAGAACAGCGTCACCCAGGTGATCGAGCAGCAGCTGAGCGGCATCGACGGCCTGCTCTATTTCAGCAGTTCGTCCACCTCGCGCGGCCAGGTGACGATCTCGGCGACCTTCGAGAAGGGCACCAACCCGGACATCGCCCAGGTGCAGGTGCAGAACAAGGTGCAGCAGGCGCTGTCCCGCCTGCCCCAGCAGGTGCAGCAGCAGGGGCTGACCGTCACCAAGTCGAACCCCGACTTCCTGATGATCGTCGGCGTGTACGATTCGACCGACCAGAAGACCAATCTCGACGTCTCCGACTGGCTCGCCTCCAACCTGCAGGATCCGCTGTCGCGGCTCGAGGGCGTGGGCGATACCAACGTGTTCGGCGCGCCCTATGCGATGCGCATCTGGCTCAACCCCGCGCGGCTCGCGAGCTACGGGCTGATCCCGAACGACATCATCACCGCGATCCAGAACCAGAACACCGAAATCGCCGCGGGCGAGCTGGGCGGGCAGCCCATGCCGCAGGAGCAGATGCTCAACGCGACGGTGACCTCGCAATCGCGGCTGCAGACGCCCGAGCAGTTCGCCAACATCATCGTGAAGACCGATTCGACCGGCGCCGCGGTGAAGCTGCGCGACGTCGCCCGGGTCGAGCTCGGCTCTGACAACTACAACTCGTCCAGCCGGATCAACGGCCATCCCGGCGCCGGCCTCGCCATCTCGCTGTCGCCGGGCGCCGACGCGCTCAAGACCGCGGACCTCGTCAAGCAGCAGGTCGAGGCCGCCTCCAAGGGCTTCCCGCCGGGCTTCAAATACGCCTATGCCAACGACACCACCGGCTTCATCAAGCTCTCGATCGAAGAGGTGGTGAAGACGCTGTTCGAGGCGATCGTCCTCGTCGTCATCGTGATGTTCGTCTTCCTGCAGAGCTGGCGCGCGACGCTGGTCCCGGCGATCGCGGTGCCGGTGGTGCTGCTCGGCACCTTCGGCGTGTTCTACGCGCTCGGCTTCTCGATCAACACGCTCACGCTGTTCGGCCTCGTCCTCGCCATCGGCCTGCTCGTCGACGACGCGATCGTCGTCGTCGAGAATGTCGAGCGGCTGATGGAAGAGAATCCGGACATGACGCCGCGCGAGGCGACGATCCGCTCGATGGACGAAATCCAGGTGGCGCTGGTCGCGATCGCGCTGGTGCTGTCGGCCGTGTTCCTGCCGATGGCGTTCTTCGGCGGATCGACCGGCGTGATCTATCGCCAGTTCTCGGTGACGATCGTGTCCGCCATGGTCCTGTCGGTGCTGGTCGCGCTGGTGCTGAGCCCCGCGCTCACCGCCACGCTGCTCAAGCAGAAGAGCCAGGAAAAGGACGTCGAGGACAGCTGGGTGGCACGGCGCTTCCCCTGGATCGGCCGGGGCCTGACGGCGGCCAAGACCAAGTTCAACAACGGCTTCGATCGCGGCGTCGAGCGCTACACGACTTGGGTGCAGGCGGTGATCCACCGCAAATGGATCTTCCTGCTGCTCTATGTCGCGGTGTGCGCGCTGCTGGTGCTGATGTTCGTCCGCCTGCCTACCGGCTTCCTGCCGACCGAAGACCAGGGCGCGGCCTCGCTGCAGATCCGCCTGCCCGCCGGCGCCACCATGTCGCGCACCCGCGAGGTGCAGCTGGCGGTGGAAAAATACTTCCTCACCAAGGAAGCCAAGAACGTCGCGGTGATGTTCTCGGTCGCGGGCGGCGGCGGCGGCGGTGGCCCGGCGGGCCAGAACACCGGCCAGGGCTTCCTCAACTTCGCCGACTGGTCCGATCGCAAGGGGCAACAGAACAGCGCCGACGGCATCGTCAATCGCGCCTCCGCCGCCTTCCGCAACTTCCGCGACGCCCAGGTCTTCGCGCTGGTGCCGCCGGCGATCCGCGGCCTCGGCCAGTCGACCGGCTTCACCATGGAGCTGCTCAACTCCAGCGGCATGCCGCGCGAGCAGTTCCTGGCGGCACGCGACAAGCTGCTCGCCGCCGCGATGGCCGATCCCGAGCTCGCCGCCGTCCGCCTGACCGACCTGCCCGACGTCGCCACGCTCAAGGTCAACCTCGACCAGCAGAAGCTGGCGACGCTGGGGCTCGCCCAAGCCGATGTGAACTCGACGCTGTCGACTGCCTGGGGCGGCCGCTACGTCAACGACTTCATCGATCGCGGCCGGGTCAAGCGTGTCTATGTGCAGGGCGACGCGCCCTATCGCTCCGAGCCGAGCGACCTCAGCCAGTGGTTTGTCCGCAGCAGCAACGGCCAGATGGCGCCGTTCACTTCCTTCGCCTCGACCAGCTGGGCGACGGCGCCGACGTCGATGGCGCGGTTCAACGGCGTCCAGTCGTTCGAATTCAGCGGACAGGCAGCCCCCGGCAAGAGCTCGGGCGAGGCGATGAAGCGCATCGCCGAACTCGCCGCGCAGATCCCCGGCACCAGCGTCGCCTGGGCCGGCCTGTCCTATCAGGAGCGGCTGTCCTCGGGCCAGGCGCCGCTTCTCTACGGCGTGTCGCTGCTCGTCGTGTTCCTGTGCCTCGCCGCGCTCTATGAAAGCTGGTCGATTCCGATCGCGGTGCTGCTCGTGATCCCGCTCGGCCTGGTCGGCGCGATCTTCGCGGTGACGCTGCGCGGCCTGCAGAACGACGTCTATCTGCAGATCGGCCTGCTCACCACCATGGGCCTCGCCGCCAAGAACGCGATCCTGATGATCGAGTTCGCCGAGCAGGCCGAGAAGCAGGGCAAGCGGGTGATCGAGGCGGCGCTGGAAGCCGCGCGCATCCGTCTCCGCCCGATCCTGATGACCAGCCTCGCCTTCATCTTCGGCGTGCTGCCGCTCGCCATCTCGACCGGCGCGGGCGCGAACAGCCGCGTCGCGATCGGCACCTCGGTGATCGGCGGGATGCTGACCGCAACGATCCTCGCCATCTTCTACATCCCGCTGTTCTTCGTGCTCGTCCGCCGCGGCGTGCGCGACGGCCTGGCCGCGCTGCACAACCGCCGCCACCGCCACACCCCGGAGGCCCAGGCATGAAGCGCGCGCTGACGCTCCTCACCACCGTGGCGCTCGCCGGCTGCTCGATGGCGCCCAAGGACGTGCGCCCCGCAGCGCCCGTGCCGCCGAGCTGGCCGGTGGGCGACTCCTATCTGCGCACGAGCGAGGCGACGCTGCCCGCGCTCAGCTGGCGCGAGGTGTTCCGCGACGCCCGGCTGCAGAAGCTGATCGAGCAGGCGCTGGCCAACAATCGCGACCTGCGGGTGGCGGCGGCGAACATCGCCGCGGCGCGGGCGCAGTACCGCATCCAGCGCGCCGCGCAGTTCCCCGAGGTCGATGCCAGCGTCGGGATTACCGAGCGACGCGGGAATGCGACCACGGCAGGCAACGGGCTGGGCAATAGCGGCGGCACGGGAACCGGCTCGGCGGGCAATACGGGGGCCGGCGGCACCGCGCTGCGCACCAACTATTCCACGCAGGCCGGCATCACCGGCTTCGAGCTCGACCTGTTCGGCCGCCTCGCCTCGCTGACCCGTGCCCAGCAGAACAGCTATTTCGCCACCGAAGCCGGCGCCCGCGCAACCCGGCTCACGCTGGTCGGCGACATCGCCACCGCCTGGCTCAACTATGCCTCGGACGCGAGCCTGCTCGCCGTCGCCGAGCAGACCGCGAAAAGCGCAGAAGACAGCGTCCGCCTGACGCGCGCCCGCCTCGAAGGCGGCATCGCGCCGCGCACCGATCTGCGCCAAGCCGAGCAGACGCTCGCCACCGCACAGAACGACGTCGCCCGCCAGACCAGCGCGCTCGCGCAGGACGTCAACGCGCTGCGCCTGCTCGCCGGATCGGAGATCGACCCGGCGCTGCTCCCCGCCTCGATCGAGCAGGCCGCGCCCACCATCGCCGCGGTGCCGGCCGGGCTCGATTCGAGCATCCTGCTGCGCCGGCCGGACGTGGTGCAGGCAGAATACCAGCTGCGCGCTGCCAACGCCCAGATCGGTGCGGCGCGCGCGGCGCTGTTCCCGCGGATCAGCCTGACCAGCGTGCTCGGCTTCGCCAGCACCGCGCTGTCCAGCCTGTTCGACGGCGATGCGTTCAACTGGCAGGCCGGCGGCACCGCCAGCTATGCGATCTTCCGCGGCGGCGCAGGGCGCGCCAATGTCCAGCTGAGCGAAGCACAGCAACAGGCGCAGGTCGCCAATTACGAGCGTGCGATCCAGACCGCGTTCCGCGACGTCGCCAACGCCCTGGCGGTGCGCGGTACGATCGACGCCCAGCTCCGCGCGACCCAGCTCCAGGCCGATGCCGCGGCGGATACCTATCGGCTGAGCGAGGCGCGCTATCGCGGCGGCATCGACACCTTCCTGCAGAGCCTGGTGTCGCAGCGCTCGCTCTACGCGGCGCAGCAGCAGCTGGTGACGGTGCAGCTCACCGCGGCGACGAACCGGGTGAACCTCTACCGCGCGCTGGGCGGCGATTCGCAGCTCGAGGTCACGCGGCAGGGGCCGCAGCCGATGGACGCATCCGGAACCGCGCCCGCGCCGGGCAGTTGACCGCACGCCCCTGCTTGTGGCAGGCGATCGGCAGCGGGCGGGTATAGCACAATGGTAGTGCAGCAGCCTTCCAAGCTGAATACGCGGGTTCGATTCCCGCTACCCGCTCCATTTTCCGATCTCAGGAAATCCCATACCGCTTTGTAAACCGCAGAAATCTGCGGTATTTTTCGGGCTGTCCGGTTCGTGATCGCTCGTTCCGCCCCATCAAAGCGCAATGCCAAGTGGGGCCCCTTCGAAAATCGCGAGCCCCACTTCAATGCACGAGGCCCCAAAGTGGTGGGGCCTCGCGGCGGGAGTCTCGAACCATGGCTTTGACCGACATTGCAATTCGCAGGGCCAGGACCCGCGACAAAGCCTACAAGATGTATGACGAGCTAGGCCTGTTCCTGATCGTGTCGCCCTCCGGCTCCCGCCTGTGGCGCATGAAATTCAAACGCCATGGCGTCGAGAAAAAGCTCAGCTTCGGCTCCTATCCAGACGTAAGCCTCCGAGACGCGAGGAAGCTGCGCGACGAGGCGCGCGAGATCCTCGCTGAGGGCAAGGACCCCGTTCTGGAACGGCAGCGCGAAAAGCTTCGAAACGAAGCGCTGGCGGAAAACACCTTTACCCGAATCGCCCAGGAATATTGCACGAAGCGGCGACGCGACGGCGACCGGGCCTGGGCGCCCGCCACCGCCTCACGGTGCGAGTATCTCCTAAGCCTTCTCGACAACTCGATCGGCAGAATGCCGGTTCATGAGATCGAACCGATCGACGCGCTGACGGCGATCCGGACGATCGAGAAACGCGGGAAGCTGGAAAGCGCCCGACGAACCTTGCAGCTCGCCAGTGCCGTGTTCCGCTACGCTGTCGCCACCGCTCGGTTGAAGTCCGATCCTACACGAGACCTCCGTGGCGCGCTGCTTACGCCAACTGTGACGCACTATGGGGCAGTTACCGAAGCAGAGGAGGTCGGCAAGCTGCTCCGGGCGATCGATGCCTATGAAGGTCAGGGCATGACCAAATGGGCGCTGCAACTGGCCCCCCATGTCTTCGTGCGTCCTGGCGAACTGCGCCATGCGCGATGGGAAGAGATCGATTTCAATGCCGCCGTGTGGACCATACCGGCCGAGAAGATGAAGATGCGTAAGCCGCATCACGTACCGCTCTCGAGCCAATCGATCGCCATCCTGATGGAGATCCAGTCGATCATCGGGACCCACGGCTATGTGTTTCCGTCAATGCGATCCCGAACACGACCTATGTCAGAGAATACCCTCAACGCAGCCCTCCGCCGCTTGGGCTACGCCAGCAACGAAATGACCGCTCACGGCTTTAGGGCCATGGCGAGCACGCTGCTAAACGAATCCGGCAAATGGTCCTACGATGCTATCGAACGGGCGTTGGCGCACGGCGACAGCGACAAAGTGCGAGCGGCCTATCATCGTGGCACCCACTGGAAGGAGCGGGTAGCCATGGCGCAGTGGTGGTCGAACCTGCTAGATAGTCTACGCGACGGCGCAAACATTTTGCCCTTCCCCAACAGCGATTGTTGGATGAATCCTAGTGGTTCCCGCACACGTTTTGGGAACTGAATATTTTCACGCGCTTCGGGGTAAATTATAATCGGTATTCCATTGCTTGCTCTTCGGGATTCAGAGCCTGTGGAGCAAGCGGACTACCATAGGAAAAAATGCATCTCGGCTATAATTTTGGGAAGAAGCCTGAACTAGGTGTTTGGTCCCAGCATGTGATGGCTGGGTTTGACGATAAAGGCATCGGGCTTTGATTTCCATAGCGCGGTGATGGCGTCATAGGGCGTCCTGAACTTCAAAGCCTTGAGCTGCTTGGCGAAGTTGTAGGCAATCAGCCAGTCGGCGACGTGTCGTCGCAGTTCCTGGATTGATGCGTAATGGAAGGACTTGGTAGTCGCTTCCTTGATTGTCCTGACTGAGTAGCCCCTAGATTTCTGGACGCCTTAGATCCTAATTTTGAGGACAGGAGGCGACGATGGGGAAGCCCAATTTCAGCGATGAGTTCAAGCGTGACGCGGTGGCCCAGATCACCGAGCGCGGCTATCCGGTAGCGGAGGTTTCGCAGCGTCTGGGCGTCAGCCAGCACTCGCTGTATTCGTGGAAACGGCAGCTGGCGAAGGTGGGGTCAGGCGATGCCGGCAAGGATGCGGAGATCCGCCAGCTGAAGCGCGAGCTGGCCCGGGTGACCGAGGAGCGCGACATCCTAAAACGTATGGCCCGCCCCGTCCGCAAGCCGGATCACCCGTCATGAGATCTTCGAGGCGATGCATCAGGTTGATACGCCCCTTGGGCAGGATGATCCCACGTTCGAGCAGCACCGCACGCAACTGGTTGATCAGCGTCGTGCGCGCGTTGACCAGCCGCTCCCGCGCGCGGTGCAGGATCTGCAGATCAAGCTGGTCTTCGTTCTTCAGCGAGACGAAGCGCATGGTCGGCCGTGTCGCCGCTTCGGCAATCGCCTCGGCATCGCGATCGTCGGTCTTCTGCGCCTTGACGTAGGGCTGGACATATTCAGGCGACATCAGCCGGATCGTGTGCCCGTACATCGCCAGTGTCCGGCCCAGAAAGTGAGCGCCGCAGCACGCCTCCATCGCAATGACGCACGCCGGCAAGGTCGTCGCGAACGCCGCCCCGGCAGCTCGCTGCGGCCAATCTGGCGGCGCGGTAGACGGCGGCGGCGCGCGACCGCGCCTTCTTCGCCCAATTGACCAACTATCTGATCGACCTCGATCATGCGGTGATCGTCAATGTCGAGGCGACCACCGCCATTCCCCAAGCCGAGGGCCCCGCCCAGCGCCGGATGATCGAGCGCACGCACGCCTGGTTCGGCCTGTCGCCCAAGCGGCTTGCGGCGGAAACACCGGACACGGCTATGCAAGGAAGCTGGTTTGGCTGGTGGAGAAACGCGGCATCGAACCGGCCCCAGCGCGTCAATCGTTCTTTGCTTGGTGCGTCTCGGCGGAGCACTTCACTGATGGATTGAGCTGCTCTGCACGTTTCCGGCATCCCGAAAGCGCATCCGCATTGTCCTCCGAAAGTCGCGCTGCGTCGGCCAGCGCCTGCGCCTGCTGCGGGTTGGCCACCTGCATGAGCCGCACGCGCGCGTCCCAAGGTGTCCGCCTGAGTATTGCTGCAGCCCGTTCCTCTGGCCAATGCCAGCTCTCGGGCGCGAGCTGAGCGACTAGCGTTGGAAAGACAGTGCCGGAAGCGAAGCCTATCAGCAGTGCCAAAGCGGCTGCCCCCGCGATCCACAGCTGCTGGGTCTCCGCGGAATGCGCCGACGCAACCATCCCCTTCAATTCCTGGACGGTGTCGGCAAGGGCATGACTGGCGCCGGTCCAGGCACGATGATCGTCCGCACGTCCTTCGGCACTCGCCGCCTCGATCTGCTTCGCGACATTTTCCGGCGTCAACGTCATGGCCGGGCGCTTGGCCAGAATGTTGATCGCGCCGCAAACCTTGTCGTACCCATCGCGGATCTTCTCCAGGTCCGGCCCGTAATCCCGCGCATGCAGTTCCTGCTGCCGGGCCGCGAAGCCATCGACCGCAGCGGTCAGCCCGGCAAGCTTGCGTGACATCTCGTTGAACGCCTGCACGGTCTGGTCCGCTTCTACGGGAGGTTCGTGAGTACCCATGGCTACATTCCAATCCCAAGGCCGCGATCACGATCGATCGAGAAGGTGAGCTGACGGATGATCGAGCGCGTGCGGGCATCGCCGCCGAGCGACCTACTGACGCCACCATCGCGGCTGCCCGGCGTCCATTCCGGTGACCATTGCCGGCCGAACAGCTGGCTGCCGCGACGGCTGAGCGCGGCGCCGAGCGCCGGGTCCTTCTCCAGCCCCTTCGCCATCGATCGCATGGCGTTCTCGACGCTGG
>NZ_BCTR01000094.1 GCF_002091475.1 Sphingomonas azotifigens NBRC 15497 | reverse complement strand
GAGAAAATGAAACTTTCTGTCGTTTTCGTGACAGGCATGCCCAAAACCCGCAGAAATCTGCGGTTTACGGCTTCTCAATCGGGGCATGCGATATGCCGCTGGTGACCGAATCAACGCTCGAATCGCCGAATCAGGCCCCGGAATCGCTCCGGAATCAGGTGCGAAAGGCCGTGATCTGGCGTTCGGGCACGCAGATTCTCGGGCAGCTGCTCACCTGGTCGTCGACCTTCCTCGTCATCCGAATCCTTGCGCCTGCCGATTACGGGCTGTTCGCGATGACCCAGGTGGTGCTGGTGCTGCTCAACATGCTCAACGGCTATGGGCTGGCGAGCGCGCTGATCCAGCGCAGCGACGCCGGGCACCGGGCGCAGCGCCAGTTGTTCGGCATGCTGTTGCTGCTCAACGGCGGGCTCGCGCTGCTGCAGGTCAGCGCCGCGCCGCTCGCTGCCGCCTATTATCGCCAGCCGATGGTCGCCGAGCTGCTCCGCGTGCAGGCGCTGCTCTATCTGACCACGCCCTTCATCGCGCTCCCCTATGCGCTGCTCGCTCGCAGCATGGACTTCGCCAAGCAGGCGCAGGTCAATTTCGTCTCGGCGCTCGCCGGCGCGATCACCGCGCTGACCGGCGCCTATGACGGCTGGGGCGTGTGGACGCTGGTCGCAGCCCCGATCGTGCTGTTCGCCACCCGTGCGATCGGCATGACCATCGCTGCGCGCGCGCTGGTGTGGCCGAGCTTCGACTTTCGCGGCGCCGGCGACATGGCGCGCTATGGCGGGGTGATGGCGGCGGGGCAGATCTTCTGGTTCTTGCAGAGCCAGGCCGATGTGTTCATCGCCGGCCGCATGTTCGAGCCGCATCTGCTCGGCATCTATACGACCAGCCTGTTCCTCACCCAGATCTTCGTCTCGAAGTTCGTGCCGCCACTCAACGAGGTCGCCTTCTCGGCCTATGCGAAGATGCGCGACGATCCCGCAGCGGTGGCGGCGGCGTTCGTGCGCGGGGCGCAGCTGATCCTGCTCGCCGCCATGCCCTTCTATATCGGGCTTGCCGCGACTGCCGAGCCGCTGGTCGCGGTGGTGCTCGGGCCGAAATGGTCCGAGGCCGCGCCGGTCGTGCACGGCCTCGCGCTGGTGATGCCGCTGATGACGCTGCAGGTGCTGTTCGCCCCCGCCAGCGACGCCCGCGGCCGCCCCGGCATCAGTGCACGCAACGGGGCGACCGGCGCGCTGTTCCTGCCGATCGCCTTTCTGGTCGGGGTGCATTGGGGAATCCTGGGCCTCGTCGGAGCCTGGTACGTCGCCTATCCGCTGTACCTTGCCCTGTCGGCGCACCGCACGCTGCCGGCGATCGGCGTTTCCTATGCGCGGCTGGGCCGGGCGATCGCGCCGCCGGTGTGCGCGGCGCTGGCGATGGGGCTGATCGTCTCGCTGGTCGATCGCGAGCTGCCGCCGCTCGCGCCCCTGCCCCGGCTGGCATTGCTCGTCGGGCTGGGCGGCGCGAGCTATGTCGCGCTGCTGTTCGCCTTTGCGCGGCCGACGCTTGCCGGCGCGATCGCGCTGGTCCGCAACCGGGCCGGCTGAGCGGGGTCAGGCCGCCTGGATATAGGCGCGCATCGCCTCGGCTTCGGATTCGATGCGATCGATCCGGTACTTCACCAGATCGCCGATCGAGATGAAGCCGATGCACGCCCCGCCGTCGATCACCGGCAGGTGCCGGATCCGCCGCCGCGTCATCAGCGCCAGCGCGCCGAGCACCGTCTCCTCCGGGCCGACGGTGATCGCCGGCGCGGTCATCACCCGGCCGACCGGCAGCTCGAGCCCGATCGCGCCTTCGCGCTCGATGCAGTGGATCACGTCGCGCTCGGAAAAGATGCCGACGACTTGCCCGTTTTCGAGGACCGGCACCGCACCGATCCGGCGTGCCGCAAGGACTGCCACCGCCTCCGCGACGGTGCTGGTCGAGGCGATCGACACGATGTCGCGCCCCTTGCCTTCGAGAATTGCCGCGATGGTCATCGCCTTCTCTCCTATGGCTTCATTTTTTAGGCGTTGTTTATCCCACGAATCGGCCCAATTTGCAAAGCGATGGAACAGCCCGACGGACTCGATGATCCCCGTTATGCCGCCTTCGCCTGGGGGCGCTTCCGCCGCATCCTGTGGGGCATGGCGGCAGTGGCGGTGCTCGCCGCCGGCGCCGGGGAATATTGGCTGTGGGCGACAATGGGCGAACTCCACCTCGTCACCGCGATCGCCACCTTTCTCGGCGTGTTCTTCACGGTGATGATGGCGGCGGCGCTGATGGGGCTGATGTTCCTCAGCTCCGGCAGCGGCCACGACGCCCAGGTCGAAGACCCGCTCAAGGATCAGGTTGAGCTCGATTGACCGGCGACCGCCTAGAGCGTCACCACGATCCGCCGGCCGTCATACGCCACCTCGCGCCCTGCCGCTTCGCCGATCCCGGTGCCGACACCTGACGCCACCGTCACCACCCGGAACCGCCGCGTCTGCGCCATGCCCGGATAGCTGCCCTGTCGCGCGCCGATCGTCAGCGTGCCCGCCTTGTCGTCGAGCACCAGGTCGATCGTCGCGCGCTCGCCGCGGCGCCAGCCCTGGCCGTCGCCGGCATCGTCATACAAGGTGAAGCGGCCATCGGCGCCGCGATAGACGCGCAGCTCGATCGGGCGATCGGGCGACTGGTCGGCATATTGCACCGGCGATCCCAGCGGCAAGATCGTCCCCGCCGCGACCTGGACCGGGATCTGGCCGATCGGCGCGGCGACCTGGAGCTTCGCGCCGCCCGCGTGCCGCGCGCCGGTCCAGAAATCGGTCCAGGTCGTGCCCGCCGGAAGGTAGACCGTCCGCGCGGTGGCGCCGGGTTCGATCACCGGGCTGACCAGCAGGTTGCGGCCGAACAGATATTGGTCGCGCAGATCCTGCGCCGCGCGGTCCTGCGGGAACACCATGCCGACGGGATAGAGGAACGAAGCGCCGCGATCGGCCACCTGCCAGCTTTGGGCATAGATAAAGGGCAGCAGCCGGTAACGCAGCGCCACCGCGTCGAGCAGCGGCGCCCGCGCGCTTTCGGGGAAGCTGTAGACTTCCTTGCCCTCGCCGGTGCCGTGGATGCGGAACATCGGATTGAACACCGCGAACTGCAGCCAGCGGGTGAACAGCTCCTGATAGGCGGGGTCCTTGGGGCTGCCGCCGAAGAAGCCGCCAATGTCGGCCGACCAGAAGGGATTGCCGGTCATCGAGAAATTCACACCGGCCGGAATCTGTCTGGCGAAGACGTCCCACCGCCCGCTGACGTCGCCCGACCAGGTGAAGGCGCCGTTGCGCTGCTGCCCCGCCCAGGCCGAGCGGGTGAGCAGCAGCGGCCGCTTGGCGGGATAGTCGACGGCCATGCCGTCATGCACCGCGGTGGTGTGCATCAGCGGATAGGCATTATACATCAGCGCGCCGGTGCCGGCGGCGGTGTTCACCTCGGCCATCTCGCCCCAATGGCCGCCGAGTTCCGCTTCGCTGCCGTCGAGCCAATAGCCGTCGAACCCGGCCTTCCCCAGCCGATCCGAGATCTGCCGCCAGTAGAGCGCGCGCGCCTGGGGAGAGAAGGCATCGTACCAGCGGCCCTCGCCCGCCGGATACACGTTCGGGTAGGTCTTGGGGTAGAGCCCGCCGATCGCGTCGAGCGCCTGGGTGTTCTCCAGCCCCACGTCGAGCCGCGGCCAGACCGAGACGATGCTGTGCAGGTTCTGCCGGTGCAGCGTGTCGAGCATGCCCTTGGGATCGGGATAGCGCTTGGGATCCATCTCGTGGCTGCCCCAGCGACCCTCCGGCCAGTACTGCCAGTCCTGCACCACCGCATCGAGCGGGATGCCGAGCCGGCGATATTCGGCAGCCACGCCCAGCAACTCGGCCTGCGAGGCGTAGCGCTCCTTCGACTGCCACAGCCCCCAGGCCCAGCGCGGCAGCAGCGAGGCGGCGCCGGTGAGCTGGCGATAGGCGCCGATCACCTGGTCGACATCGGGCCCGGCGAACAGGAAATAGTCGACGCCCTCGCCCGCAGCCGAGCGAAAGAAGATGCGGTTGCCCGCCTGCGGGGTATCCACCGCGACTTCGGTCACCGAGGCATTGTTCCAGAACAGCCCGAAGCCCGCGGGCGAGACCAGCACCGGCACGCCGACATCGGTATTCGCCTGCTGCAGCCGGACGATATTGCCGCGATAGTCGAGCAGCCCCGCCTGGTGCTGGCCGAGGCCGTAGACCGCGCGTCCCTCGGGTGCGGCGAAGACCATCCGCACCGCGCCCTCGCCATCGGGCGCGCCGCCCAGCCGGCGGCGGTAGAGATCGGCCTCGCCGACCAGCGGCTTGTCGTCGGCGCCGAGCAGCGCCACCGCGCCGGTCTTGCGATCGACGCTGATCCGCATCGCCGGGGTGGCGAGCAGATAGCGCTCCGGCTGCTGGTCGAGCGTCCAGCTGGTCTTGGCCGGCTCGCCGACCAGCGCGAGATCGGGCGTGCGTTCGGCCCCCTCGCGCAGCATCGTCACCCTCAGGGTCCGGTCGCCATAGAAGGTGAGGACCAGAATCCCCTGCGCCGTCTGGAATGCCGCGCCGGTGGGGTTGCGCGACAGCAACGTCGCGTCCGCGGGAGCCACGGCCTGGGCCGCCGCGGCCTGCGCCGCAAAACTCGGCGCAATCGTGGCGACCAAAGCTGCGCCCAGCAGCAGAAGCGACTTGGCTCTCACGGACATTCTCTCCCCTGACGCACTGGCCTTGCAGGCAATCTTGTCAGACAAGACTGAGCCTGCCTAGTCCTTTGGGGTCTTAGTGCCCGCCGCCTGCCAGCCGCAGCCCGGCGATGCAGCCGACCAGCCCGAGGATCAGCAGGATGCGCACCGCGCTCACCGGCTCGCCGAACCAGAGCATGCCGACGATCACCGTGCCCAGCGCGCCGATCCCGCCCCATACCGCATAGGCGGTGCCCAGCGGCACGGTGCGCGAGGCCATCTCCAGCAGCGCCATCGACACTGCGATGAAGCCGAGAAAGGCCAGCGTCCAGGGGATGTTCCGGAAGCCGTCGGTAAAGCGCATGCAGGTGGTGAAGCCCACTTCGCACAGCCCGCCGAGCAGCAAATAGATCCAGCCCATCAGCGCCCGGCCAGCGCAAGCAGCGCCTCGCCGGTCACCCGCTGCACCGTCCATTCCTCCATGCCTATGGCCCCCATCGCGCGGTAGAAATCGATCGCCGGCTGGTTCCAGTCGAGCACCGACCATTCGAACCTGGCATAGCCGCGCGTGACGGCGATATCGGCCAAATGGCGCAGAAGCGCCTTGCCGACGCCGGCGCCGCGGGCGGCGGGGGTGACGTACAGGTCTTCGAGATACATCCCCGGCAGCCCGGTCCAGGTGGAGAAGTTCTGGAAGAAAAGTGCGAAGCCGAGCGGCGCACCCTCCGCGCTTTCGGCGATCACCGCCTCGGCCGCCGGGCGCGGGCCGAACAGCGCGGCTTCCAGCATCGGCTCGGTCGCCAGCACCGCATCGGGCTCGCGCTCATAGTCGGCGAGCTCGCGCACGAAGGCGAGAATCTGCGGAACGTCCGCGGGCGTGGCGAAACGGATCTGGGTCATGCACCGGCCTCGGTCTGGGGAGCGGGGGCGACACGGCCGCGGAGCGCGGCGAGGCACCCGAGGATGATGAGCAGCGCGCCCGCGACCGTCCAGGCCGAGACGCGCTCGTCGAACACGACATAGCCGAGCAACGCCGCCCAGACAAAGGCGGTATATTCCACCGGCGCCAGCAGCTGCGCCTCGGCATGGCCATAGGCCCAGGCGAGCAGCACGGCCGAGATCGAGCCGACCAGCGCCGCGCCCAGGATCCACGGCCACAGCGCCACCCCCGGCATCGCCGAGAACCAGGGCGCGGCGGGCAGCATCAGCAGCGCGAGGACGAGGCTGGTGAACAGCGCGACTTCGATCGGATCCGCCACCTGCGCCTGCTGGCGGAGCAGGATCAGGCTGCCCGCATAGAGGATCGAGGCGGCAAACACCGCGAGCGAGCCGAGCACCACCTCGGTGGAGGCATGCGCCTGCGCCTGACCGGCAGCGATGGTGAGCACGCCGAGGCTCGCGATGATCGACCCGCCGATCGCCGCACGGCGGATACGCTCGCCGAGAAAGGCGGCGGCGAGGAACATCGCGATCAGCGGCGCGAGAAAGGTCAGCGCGATTCCCTGCGCCATGGTGACGCGGGCGAGGCCCCAGAAGAACAGCACCACCGAACTGCCGGCGAGCACGCCGCGGGCGAAGTGCAGCTTGAGCGCATGGGGGCTCGGCCAGGGTGTCCGGCGCAGCAGGAAGATCGGCCCGAGCAGCACGATCGCCCCGACCGAGCGCCACAGCACCGCGCTATAGGCGCCATGCGCGATCGACATGCCCTTCATCACCGCATCCATCACCGAATAATTGGCGATTCCAAGCGCGGCGACGGCAAAGGCAAGGCGGGGCGAACGGGACATGGGGGTCGGGTAGCGGGAGGCTGCCGAGATTGCGAGCCTTAAACCCTCGCCTTCACCTTCCTGGATGGTGCTCGAGGCGAACCAATACTGCGTCATCCCCGCGAAGGCGGGGATCCATTGGCGCTGATGCCCCGGTTCCTGCCCCCAGCGTCCTGGCAAATGGATTCCCGCCTTCGCGGGAATGACGATGGAGGGTGAAAACGGAGGTGCTGCCCATCAAGCGGGGCGCCGCAGGTCAGCCCTTCCCCTGCGCATATGCCTGCGTCCCCCGGGTAACCACGCCGTCCCCCGGCAGGATCGCCGCGATCGGGATGTCGGGCTGCGCGAGAATCTCGGCATAGAGCGGCGCGAAATCGGTCTCCAGCGTCTCGCGCAGCAGCGCCTCGAAACTAGGGATCACGAAATAATTCTGCTGGAAATCATCGATGCGATACTCGGTCCGCATCACCCGCTGCATGTCGAACCGCAGGCGGTTGGGGCTGTCGCTCTCCAGCGCAAACACGCTCTCCGCCGAGCTCGACACGATCCCCGCGCCATAGATGCGCAGCCCCTCGTCCTCCTCGACCAGCCCGAACTCCACCGTGTACCAATAGAGCCGGCCGAGCTGCTTGAGCGCCCCCAGCTCCAGCGCACGCATCCCGCCGCGGCCATAGGCTTCGAGATAATCGGCGAACACCGGGTCCGCGAGCATCGGCACATGGCCGAACACGTCGTGGAACACGTCCGGCTCCTGGATATAGTCGAGCTGGTCCGGCCGGCGGATGAAGTTGCCGGCGACGAAGCGGCGGTTGGCCATATGGTCGAAGAACACGTCGTCCGGCACCAGCCCCGGCACCGCGACCACCTGCCAGCCGGTGAGCTTCATCAGCCGCTCGGACAGCTCCTCGAAATTGGGAATCCCCGACTCGGAGAGCCGCAGCGCCTCCAGCCCCTTGAGATAGGCCGAGGAGGCGCGGCCCGGCAGCAACTTCGCTTGGCGCGCGAACAGCTTGTCCCAGGTGGCGTGCTCCTCCGCCGTATATGCCGCCCAGCCCTGCGGGATCGTCCAGTCCGCCGCCGCGCCTTCGGGCGGCCGCTCCAGCACATGCGTTTCCTTGTTCATCGCCGGGACCATAACATCGTATCAAACGTAACGAAATGGCCGGCCGCTTCTATGCAAGCGCCTCGTCCAGCAATCTCGCCAGCCGCAGCCCGCCGCGCACCACCTGTTCGCGGGCGACCGGCACCAGCTTGGCGATCGTCGCCTCGTCGAGATGCGCGGGATGGTCGCCGGGGGTGCACACCGCCGCGCCCGCCGCGCTCGGATAGACCACGTCGCGCGCGACCTGCCAGCTTTCGCGGCTCCAGTCCGCGACGCTGCCGCCCCACACCGCATTCCGCTCGGCCGCCGAATAGACGCGTACCGGCGAGGGCGGCTGCGAGATCGCCCGCTCGGCCAGATAGCCGTCCCACACCGAATGCAGGTTGAGCTTGGCGCTGGTATAGACGCCGTAGTTGGTCTTGACCTGGTTGCCACCCAGGTCGCTGTGGTCACCGGCGTGGAGCGGCTGGTGGAGATCGCCGACGAAGTGGACGAGGAACGCCAGCGCCATTACGCGCTCGCGCACCGGCACCTTCGAGTCCTTGAGCAGCTTCACGTCGCGCTCGATCTGCGCCGAGACGCAATTGCCGTCGCGGCAGGGCGGCTTGAGGTCGAAGGGCTTGCAGATGTCGATATTCTGATAGTGCCACGAATAGGCATAGCTGAAGCGCGGGCCGAGCGTCTTTACGCAATCCGCCCACACCGCCGCCTGCTCGATCGTGTTCGCCGGGCAGGTCGGCGTCTCGAGCAGCGCCTGGCGCCTGAGCAGCGAGTCGATCTTCGCGCGCACCGCCGGGGTGACGTTCCGATAGGCGATCGCCGCCACCGTCTCGTGGCCATATTCCCAATAGGCGGAAGCGGGCGAAGCGGCGCCGAAACCGAGCAGCGCGGCGAGGATACACAGGATACGACTCATGGGGCTCGCCCTAGGCCCGCGCGCGTCCGGCTTCAACATGACAGCACTTCCCCTCACCCACATTGCGGCGGACCCGAAACCGGCCTAATAGCCGCGCCCAAATGGCACGTATCCAGACCCCCCAGCGCATCCGGGGCACCCAGGACATTTTCGGCGAAGACCAGCGGCGGTTCGCCGCGGTGCTCGAAACGTTCGATCGGGTGCGCAAGCTCTATTGCTTCCAGCGGCTCGAGATCCCGATCTTCGAGGCGACCGGCGTGTTCGCCCGCTCCATGGGCGAAACCTCGGACGTCGTCTCCAAGGAGATGTACAGCTTCGAGGATCGCGGCGGCGATTCGATCACGCTGCGGCCGGAATTCACCGCCGGCATCGCCCGCGCCTATATCAGCGAGGGCTGGCAGCAGTTCGCGCCGCTGAAGCTCGCGACCTCGGGCCCGGTGTTCCGCTACGAGCGCCCGCAAAAGGGCCGCTATCGCCAGTTCCACCAGATCGACGCCGAGATCCTTGGCGCGCCCGAACCCGCCGCCGATGTCGAGCTGCTGGTGCTGGCCGACCAGCTGCTCAAGGAGCTCGGCATCGCCGAGGGCGTGACGCTGCAGCTCAACACGCTGGGCGATGCGGCGACCCGCGACGCCTGGCGCACCGCGCTGGTCGCGCATTTCGAGGCGCACAAGGATCAGCTTTCCGAGGACAGCCTTGCGCGGCTGGAAAAGAATCCGCTGCGCATCCTCGATTCGAAGGATCCGCGCGACCGCCCGATCGCGGACAGCGCGCCGGACATCGACGCCTATCTGACCGAGGAGGCGGCCGCCTTCTTCAAGGCGGTGACCGACGGGTTGGATGCGGCCGGCGTCGCATGGACGCGCAACGCGCGGCTGGTACGCGGGCTCGATTACTACCGCCACACCGCGTTCGAGTTCGTCACCGACCGGCTCGGCGCGCAGGGCACCGTGCTGGCCGGCGGCCGCTATGACGGGCTGATCGGCTCGCTCGGAGGTCCGGAGACGGCCGGCGTGGGCTGGGCGGCGGGTGTCGAGCGACTGGCGATGCTGATCGAGGAGCCGTCGGAGGACATGTCTCGGTCGCTGGCTATTGTGCCTGACGGTGGTTCGCTAGAGCTGGAAGCCCAAGAGATCGCGTCGCATCTCCGACGCGCTAACTGGCGCGTTGAGCTAGGCTTTCGTGGCAACTCGAAGAAGCGCGTTGAAGCCGCAAAACGGAAAGGTTTTCAAGCAATCCTTTTCGTTAAGCCCAACCACAAGCTGCATCTTTCGGATGTAACTCGTACGCACGAAGAAGCTGCGGATCTCCTGCTGTCGGTGCTGCGTGATCTTCCGGAGCGCTACAACCAAGTCAGCGGCGACGACGCATGAGCCAAGCCGTCATCCCAGCGAACGCTGGGATCTCCCGCAGCATGTCCCGACCGAGCAGCGCGCTTCACGAGATCCCAGCGTTCGCTGGGGTGACGGGCGACGCATGACCCGCATCCCGCCGGACCGCATCGCGGCGATCGAGGCGCGGCGCGACGAGTTGCAGGCGCTGATGGCGTCGGGCGAGCTCGGCGGCGATCGCTTCGTCCAGGTCTCGAAGGAATATGCCGAGATCGAGCCGGTCGCGGTCGCGGCGGGCAATGTGCGGCGGCTGCGTGCCGAGGGCCAGTCGCTCGCGCAGATGACACAGGACGCAGACGACGAGCTGCGCGCGATGGCGGTGGAGGAACTCCGCGCCAACGAAGGCACGCTTGCCGAGGCGGAGCGCAAGCTGGCGCTGGCGCTGCTCCCCAGGGATGCGGCCGACGAGCGCCCGGCGCTGCTCGAAATCCGCGCCGGCGTGGGCGGGGACGAAGCCGCGCTGTTCGCCGGCGATCTGCTCCGGATGTACCAGCGTTATGCCGATCGGCTCGGCTGGCGGACCGAGCTGATCTCGTCCAGCACCTCCGAAGCCGGCGGCTTCAAGGAAGTCGTGGTCGGCATCACCGGCACCGGCGTGTTCGCCAAGCTCAAGTTCGAAAGCGGCGTGCACCGCGTCCAGCGCGTCCCCGCCACCGAAGCGGGCGGGCGCATCCACACCTCCGCCGCGACCGTCGCAGTGCTGCCCGAGGCGGAAGAGGCGGACGTGCAGATCGACGACAAGGATCTGCGCATCGACATCTACCGCGCCTCCGGCCCCGGCGGCCAGGGCGTCAACACCACCGACAGCGCGGTGCGGATCACGCACTTGCCGACGGGGATCGTCGTGATCCAGCAGGACGAGCGCTCGCAGCACAAGAACAAGGCCAAGGCGATGAAGGTGCTCCGCACCCGCCTGTACGAGGCCGAGCGCGAGCGGCTGGCGGCGGAGCGCGTCGGCGCGCGGCGCTCGATGGTCGGCTCGGGCGATCGTTCGGAACGGATCCGGACGTATAATTTCCCGCAAGGGCGGGTGACCGACCACCGGATCAACCTGACGCTGCACCGCCTGCCCGAGATCCTCGAAGGCGAGCTCGACGAACTGGTCGGCGCCCTGGTTGCGCAGGACGAGGCCGACCGGCTTGCGCAGCTGGATGGCTGACCTCTCCACCTGCGTTCCCCTCCCGCTTGCGGGAGGGGCTAGGGGAGGGACTGACGTGGAAGCGATGCTGTGACGTCTGGTCAGGAACTGCCATCCCCTCCCCCGACCCCTCCCGCAAGCGGAAGGGGCGTTCGGGCAGCCCTGGCGGACGCGGCCCGCCAGCTCGAAGCCGTCTCGGACACCCCCCGGCTCGATGCCGAGCTGCTGATGGCGCACGCCCTCGGCACCACGCGCGACGCCCTGCTGCTCGGCCGGCTCGACGACCCTACGCCCGACACCTTCGCCGCGCTCGTCGCCCGCCGCCTGCGCCATGAGCCGATCGCGTACATCACCGGCACCCGCGCCTTCTGGACGATCGACCTCGCGGTCGGCCCCGGCGTGCTGATTCCCCGCCCCGACAGCGAGACGCTGATCGAAGCCGCGCTCGCCTGGTTCGGCAGCCGCGCGCCGGCGCGCATCCTCGATCTCGGCACCGGCCCCGGCACGCTGCTGCTCGCCGCGCTCGCCGAATGGCCGCAGGCGCAAGGGCTCGGGGTAGATGCCTCCGAAACGGCGCTCGGCTATGCACGCCGCAATGCGGATACCCTCGGCATGGCGGACCGCGCCGAGTTCCGCCTCGGCAACTGGGCCACGGGCATCGACGGCCATTTCGACCTGATCCTCGCCAATCCGCCCTATATCGGGACGGAAGAGCCGCTGCCCCCGCAGGTGCGCGACCATGAACCGGCCGCGGCGCTGTTCGCCGGGATCGACGGGCTCGACGACTATCGCCGCATCGTCCCCGCCCTCCCCGCGCTGCTCGCGCCCGGCGGTGCGGCAATGCTCGAAATCGGATGGACCCAGGCCGATGCGGTTTCTTCGCTCGGACAGGAACAGGGCATGTCTTCAAGCGTCTATAAGGACATGGGTGGACGCCCGCGCGTGGTAAGGCTGACTTGAAACTACGCGCTAACGTCACATATTTCTGCTTGGAGATTGGTACGCCAGCGGCTAGAAGAAGGCCGGGGCGAGGCACCTTCAACCAAGTTGTTGAAACAAAGGGCTGAGGCCCGACTCCATGGTCATGTGTGCCGCTGCAGTCCGGCGGCCGTGGCAAGCGGAAGGTTCTGGGCACGCCCGGCACCCTCTGCAAATGTAACCCTGCATCCGGAACCTCGATGGATCGACGGACGGCTTTGTAAAGACAGGACAACGAGACCTTGATGAACAATCGTCAGGCCGGCCGCCGTCGCGGTCGGGGCGGCCAGCAACAGCGCCAGGGCGGAGGCTCGAACAACCAGGGCAACGGCAGTCGCATCGATAACCGCGCCCGTGGCAATGCCGCCCAGTTGCTTGAGAAATACAAGAACCTGGCACGCGACGCGCAGATGCAGGGCGATCGGGTCAACGCCGAATATTATCTGCAGTTCGCGGATCATTATTTCCGCGTTCTGAACGAGAATCGCTCGCGCTTCGAAGAGCAGAACCAGCAGCGCCGCCAGCGCGACGAGTTCGACGGCGACGAGGAAGAGTTCGAGATGGAAGGCGAAGCCGGCCGCGAGGACGAGGGCGACGCCCCCCGCCAGCCGCAGCAGCCCCGTCGCGAGCGCGAACCCCGCTACGAGCGCGAAGCCCGCGAACCGCGCGAGGGTCGTGAGCCCCGCGAAGCCCGCGAGCCGCGCAGCTATCGCGACGACCGCCGCGAGCGCAGCAACGGCACCGCGAACGGCAACGTCAACGGCCATGCCGCCGAAGCCGCGCCGGTAGAAGCGCCCGCCGCTCCGGTCGAAACCCCGGTCGCCGAGGCGGCCGCCGAGGTTGCAGCACCCCGCCGCCGCGGTCGTCCGCGCCGCGAAGCCCCGGTCGAGGCCGAGGCGCCGCGCGGCATCGACGCCGCCGTCCTCCCGCCCGCGATCGGCACCGATGCCGCACCGGCTGCAGAGGAAGAGGCACCGAAAAAGCCGCGCCGCCGCCGCAAGAGCGACGAGGCCGAGGCGACCGTCGCCTGAGGCACGGGATACCGGCAAAGCAAAGTGCCCGCTTCCGAAAGGAGGCGGGCCTTTTTGTTTTCGGCGACAAGACCGCGCCTCGGCAATTATACCAGGCTGCGTTGATACCAACTCCTCCAGCCTTTCCCCGTCA
>NZ_BCTR01000093.1 GCF_002091475.1 Sphingomonas azotifigens NBRC 15497 | reverse complement strand
GGAGAACGAAGATAGGTTCTTCTCCGTGCAGGTTGGTATAACGCGCGCGGTTGCCCCCATATCTTCGCGCAGCCGCGCGTCGTTGGTCAGGCGCGGCCGACCACGCTCTCCGGCAGGTCCTTGCCGAACACGCGCTGGTAATATTCCGCCACCTGCGCCCGCTCGGCCTCGTCGCACTTGTTGAGGAACGACAGGCGGAAGGCGAAACCGATATCGCCGAAGATCAGCGCGTTCTGCGCCCAGGTGATCACGGTGCGCGGGCTCATCACCGTCGAGATGTCGCCGTTGATGAAGCCGCGGCGGGTCAGCTCGGCGACGCGGACCATGTTCTCCACCGTCTCCTTGCCGCCCGGCTTGTCATATTCGCCGGACTTGGCGAGCACGATCCGCGCCTCGGTGGCGGCGGGCAGATAGTTGAGCGTGACGACGATGTTCCAGCGGTCCATCTGGCCCTGGTTGATCTGCTGGGTGCCGTGATAGAGGCCGCTGGTGTCGCCCAGCCCCACCGTGTTGGCGGTGGCGAACAGGCGGAACCACGGGCTCGGGCGGATCACCCGGTTCTGGTCGAGCAGGGTCAGCTTGCCCTCGGTCTCCAGCACGCGCTGGATCACGAACATCACGTCCGGGCGACCCGCGTCATATTCGTCGAAGACGAGCGCGGTCGGGGTCTGCAGCGCCCAGGGCAGCAGGCCTTCGCGGAATTCGGTGATCTGCTGGCCGTCCTTGAGCACGATCGCGTCGCGGCCGATCAGGTCGATGCGGCTGATATGCGCGTCGAGGTTGATGCGGATGCACGGCCAGTTGAGCCGCGCCGCCACCTGCTCGATATGGCTCGACTTGCCGGTGCCGTGATAGCCCTGGATCATCACGCGGCGATTGTGCGCGAAGCCTGCCAGCACCGCGAGCGTGGTGTCCGGATCGAACACATAGGCGGGGTCCAGATCGGGCACGCGCTCGTCCGCCTCGCTGAACGCGGGGACTTCCATGTCGATGTCGATCCCGAACAGGTCGCGCACCTTCACCATCTTGTCGGGCGCGTCGAGGATCGTTGAGTCCCGGCTGTCGGGCAGGGTGTTGGGGATGTCGGCCATATCAAATCCTTCAGTCGCACCGGACCTAGTGGCTTGTTTGCCGCACTGCAACCGCATGTCCGAAGGGGAGGGCTCAGGCGCCGATCTTGGGCGGCAGCAGGAACAGGGTGGCGAAGTCCGCGGCGCGAGCCAGATCCCCTTCGACAGCGAACCTCCCCTCGGCGAGTGCCAGGGGCAGCGGCATGACTCCGAACAGCACCGGCAGAAAGTCGTTGGGCTCGCCGACGAACACCGCCTCGACATCGGCAAGCGTGCCCCGGTCGATCGCCAGCGCACCATCGTGGACGGTGACGCGATAGGTCTCCTCGCCCAGCCGAAAGCCGATACGGCCCGCCCAGCCCGCCGCCTTGTCCGGCAGCAGCAGCATCCGCAGCGCCAGCATCAGCGAGACGCGCGAAAAGGGAAGCGAGGGATCGTGGCGCGGCGAGCGCAGCGCCCAGCGGCCCATCGCCATCACCACCGGCTCGGCCTCGTACCCCCAGGGGGTGAGCGCATAGACCTGCACGCTGGCCGGCGGCGGCAGCTTCTCGCGCACGACGATCCCGTCGGCCTCCAGCCCCTGCAGCCGCTGGGTGAGCACATTGGCGCTGAGCCCAGGCAGCCCGGCGCGGATCTCACCGAAGCGGCGGGGACCGAGCAGGAGTTCGCGAATGATCAGCAGCGCCCAGCGCTCGCCGACGAACTCCAGGGCGAGGGCGGTGCCGCAGGCATCGTCGTAGCGGCGTTTGGGTGTGGTTATATTTTCTAACTTCACGGTTGTTTTTTAGGATCAGACACGGCACGAATCAAGCAGGGCGCGACTCGAACGCCGTGCCGAAGGGGAGAGACAGCGATGCCGAACAGCGTGTTCGTGAACCTGCCGGTGGCAGATGTGCCGCGGGCGACTGCCTTCTACGAAGCGATCGGCTGCACCAAGAACCCGCAGTTCAGTGGTCCCACGGCGAGCGCGATGGTGCTGTCGGAAACGCTCACCTTCATGCTGCTCCACCGCGACTTCTTCCAGACCTTCACCCCGCGCGCCGTGGCCGATGCGACCGCCACGACCGAGGTACTGATCGCGCTGCCGCTCGTCGATCGGGCCGCGGTCGACGCGCTGGTGGAGAAGGCCGTCGCCGCCGGCGGGACAGGCGACATTCGGCCGGTGCAGGACATGGGCTTCATGTACGGCCGCACCTTCACCGATCCCGACGGCCATATCTTCGAGCCGTTCCACATGGACATGGCCGCCGCTACCGAAGCGATGGCGCAGGCGGAGCCCGCCTGAGCCATGGCACAGAAGATCGTCCCCTGCCTGTGGTTCGACGGCGCCGCCGAGGAAGCCGCGCACTTCTACACGGCGCTGCTGCCGGACAGCCGGATCGACAAGGTGGTGCGCGCGCCTGCGGCCTCTTCGGCCGGAGAGGCGGGCGCGGTGCTGGTCGTCGAGTTCACGTTGGCGGGCATGCGGTACATTGCGCTCAACGCCGGGCCGCAGGCGCGGTTCAACGACGCCGTGTCGTTCCAGATTCACACCGAGGATCAGGCCGAAACCGATCGGCTGTGGGAGGCGATTACCGCCGATGGCGGCGCCGAGCGCGACTGCAGCTGGTGCGAGGACCGCTGGGGCCTGCGCTGGCAGATCGTGCCCCGCCGCCTGACCGAGCTGATGGCCGATCCCGATCGAGACCGCGCAGCGCGTGCGATGCAGGCGATGATGACGATGCGCAAGATCGACATCGCCGCCTTGGAGGCGGCCGTCGAACCCGCTTGAGCCGAAGAGGAGACCGACCATGTCGTTCCAGGCCTATCTCGACAACATCCAGGCCAAGACCGGCCGCAGCCCCGACGATTTCCGGGAATATGCCGCCGAGAAGGGTTGGGCGGACTCCGCCGGCCTGCGCGCCGGGGTGAAGGCCGGCGCAATCGTCGCCGATCTCAAGGAACAGTTCGGGCTGGGCCACGGCCACGCGATGGCGATCGTCGCGCTGCTCAAGGGCGACAAGCGCGAAGGCGACGCCTGAACGGAAGGGAGTGCGACCATGGCCTATCTCGACGGATATGTGATCCCGGTCCCCGAGTCGAAGAAGGAAGAATATCGTGCGCTGTCGGAAGTGACGGCGGCGCTGTTCCTCAAATTCGGCGCGACGCGGGTGATGGAGACCTGGAGCGAAGACGTGCCGCACGGCACCGCCACCGACTTTTACCGCGCGACGCTGGCCGAGGAGGGCGAGGCGGTGGTCTTCGCCTGGGTGCTGTGGCCGGACAAGCCGACACGCGACGCCGGCTGGGGCAAGCTGATGGAAGCGCCCGAGATGCAGGGGCGGACGATGCCGTTCGACGGCAAGCGCATGTTCTGGGGCGGCTTCGAGCCGATCGTCGATCGCGGCGAGGGTTGAACACAGGGGAGAGCGACGTGACCAATCGGCAGGGCGAATGCATCTGGTACGAACTCATGACGCGCGATGCGGACAAGGCCGCCGCCTTTTACGGTGCGGTGGTCGGCTGGCAGGTCGGTGCGCCGCCGCCCGGCGGGCCCGACTACCGGATGATCGTCGCGTCCGACGGCAATGCGGGCGGCATGCTGCAGCTCGATGATGCGATGTGCTCGGCCGGAGCACGCCCGGGCTGGCTTGCCTATTTCGGCGTCGACGATGTCGATGCGAGCGTGGCGGGCATCGTTGCCGAAGGCGGCAAGGTGCTGGTGCCCGCCTGGGATGCGGCCGGGGTGGGCCGGATCGCGATGGTCACCGATCCGCAGGGCGTGCCCTTCTACGTGATGCGCGGCGCGACCGAGGGGGCGACCAGCACCGTCTACCAAAGGCATGGCCTCGGCCATGTCGCCTGGAACGAGCTGCATGCCCCGGATGCCGAGGCGGCGCTGGGCTTCTACCATCGCCAGTTCGGCCTCACCCGGATGGGCGGCATGCCGATGGGCGAGCTGGGCGAATATAGCTTCATTGGCCATGACGGCGGTGAGCCGATCGGCGCGATCATGCGCCGTATGCCGGAGGGGCCGACGGGCTGGGGCTTCTACGTCCGCGTGGACGATGTCGACGCGGCCAAGGGCCGGATCGAGGCGGCCGGGGGCACGGTGATCAACGGGCCGATGGACGTGCCCGGGGGCGAGCGCATCGTCCAGGGGCTCGATCCCGACGGGGCGCTGTTCGGGCTGGTCAGCGGGGGCAGCGCGTAACGGCTGCGCGCTGTTTCCAGGATGTGGCGGACGACGCCGTCGAGATTGTGGAGCAGGGCGTCTGCGGGGATCCGGAGCGTGGTGATGTCGTTCGCGGCGAGCCAGGCGTCGCGGCGGGCATCGTGTTCGGGCTGGTCGCCATGGGCGTGGCCGGCGCCGTCCAGTTCGATCGCGAGGCGGGCGCGGGCGCAGTAGAAGTCGAGGACATAGGGGCCGATTCCGTGCTGGCGGCGGAAGTGGAGACCTTCGGGGTCACCGCGGAGGTGGCGCCAGAGGCGGCGCTCGGCGGGGGACATCTCGCGGCGGAGCTTGCGGGCGAGGCTCCGGGCATGCGGGGTTCCACCAAGGCGCATTTGGGCGACTCCCTGCCGTTTGGGTCGGGAGGAGGATGCCGCACTTTACGGAACGAATAAAGAACAAAATTCGCCGGAGGCCCCCTCCACCACCGCCTTCGGCGGCGGTCCCCCTCCCCCGCTTCGCGGGAGAGGAAACGGCTAGGGGGGCTGCCGAAGAAAGCGTTTCCTCCACCGCGACAGCGGGGGAGGGGGACCGCGCCGCGCCAGCGGCGTGGTGGAGGGGGGCCTCCTCGCGTCCCCCAAAATCAAGCGAAGGCCGCCGACCCCTTCAACTGCTGATACGCCGTGATCACCCGCTGCAGCCGCGCCTCATGGCTGCGGTCGCCACCATTGCGATCGGGATGATATTTCCGCACCAGTTCCGAATAGCGCTTGCGCAGCGCCGTGCGATCGGAGTCGATCTCCAGCTCGAGCACCTTCAGCGCATCGCGATCCGCGCCCGAGAGCGGCCGCCCGTCCTTACGCTCGCCGCGATCCTTCATCCGATCCCGGAAGCGCGCGCCGATCGCATCCAGCGGGTCGGCGAAATCGGCCCAGCGCGGCGGCACGTCGGGGTTGGCGCTGAACGCCCGCGTCTCGCGCTCCCAGCCGGCGATCGGGCGCTGCGCCTCGTGGATCTCGTCGGGGCTCATGCCGGCGAAGAAATTGTAGCCCGAATTGAACGCGCGGACATGGTCGAGGCACAGCCAGCGGAACGGCGGCGGCCCGTCGAAGCCGCTGCGCGCGCCTTCCAGCGGCGGCGCGCGGAATTCGCCGGCGGCGGTGCAGCCCGGCTCTGCGCACACTCTCCCCTCCGCCTCCACGCGACCGTGGAAACGGGCATTCGGACGATCCTTTTTCGGCGGACGGCTAGCCACGCGACTCCCTCGAGCAAACCGCCTATATAGGCGCGATGACCGACCTCGCCACCGGCCCTCTGGCCGATCTGATCGCCGATCGCCTGCGCACCGCGCTCGCCCCGTCGCACCTCCATGTCAGCAACGACAGCGCCCAGCATCGCGGGCATCTGGGCGATGACGGCACCGGCGAAAGCCACTTCACCGTCACCATCGAAAGCCCTGCCTTCGCCGGGCTCAACCGCGTCGCCCGCCAGCGCAAGGTGAACCACGCGCTCGCCGACCTGCTCGCCACCCGCATCCACGCGCTGGCGATCAAGGCGACCGCACCGGGCGAATGAGCACGCGTATCGCACGCCCGGCGGCGCGGATCCTGCTGCTCGACGGCGCAGGGCGGGTGCTGCTGTTCCGCTTCGATCCCAGCGACCGGCCGCCCTTCTGGTGTACGCCGGGCGGCGCGGTCGATCCGGGGGAGAGCTATGAAGACGCCGCGCGGCGCGAGCTTTGGGAAGAGACCGGCATCCGGGCCGATCCCGGGCCGGAGGTGGCCCAGCGGGTCGTGGAATTCGTGACGATCGAGGGTGTGCCGGTCTGGGCGGACGAGCGCTATTTCCTGGTGCGCAGCGAGGTCGAGGCGATCGAGACCGGCGGCCATACCGCGCTGGAGCAGCGGGTGATGCGCGGCTGGCGCTGGTTCACCCGGGACGAGATCGCCGCGCATGACGAGCCGGTGTTCCCGGAGGATCTGCTGGAAATGCTGGTGGAGTTGGCGGGGTAGCGCCTTCTTCTATTCTCCCCTCCCGCTTGCGGGAGGGGCGGGGGGAGGGTGTGTGCTGGAAGCGAAGGCCGTGGGTGAAGAAGGAGGGCTGCTCCGCTTCAGCCTCTTTGCAGCGGATCGCCTGCTACCCCCACTCACCCTCCCCTAACCCCTCCCGCAAGCGGGAGGGGGACTTAGAAGAAGCGAGAGGGGGATTTACAGGCTCACTCCCGCCCGAGCAGCACGCGCGCTTGCCCCGCGATCTGTGCGAGCATCGCCGCGTTCGGCACCGCCGCTTGCCGCGCACGCCGCACCAATGCGCTGAACTGGTCGACGCGGGCGCGGTGCTCGGCGAGCCATGCGTCCACCGCCGCCTGCGGATCCTGCCCGTCGACGCGGGCGAGGAACTCCAGCCGCAGTTGCTGGAAATCGCGGGCGAGGCCGGCGATCAGCAGGCGTTCCCACACGTCGCCGGTGGTGATCCGCGCCGCGGTCGCCTGGGCCCAGTCGAGGCCGAGCGCCTGGCCGAGCGACGTGAAGGCGCGGGTCAGCACCAGCTCGTCGATGCCGCGCCGCTGGCCGAGATCGGCAAGGCCGATGCCGCCATCCTGCTCGAAGATGTGCACAACCCGGTCGACCAGCTCGCGCGGTGCACCGGCGGCAGTGAGCCGGCTACACAGCCGTTCGGACTGGGCGCGAACCTCTTCCAGCATCAGCCCCTTGACCTCGCGGCCGAGCGACTCGATGCCCGGCTTGAGGCGCGCGATGACTTCCGCCGGGCTGGCGCCCGGGCGGGTGACGCGCAGCAGATCGGCGATCTGCCCGCGCACCGCCACCGCCAGCTCGTCGAGCAGCGCGACGCGGGCGCCTTCGCTGATCTCCGCCGTTTCCACCGCTTCCCACAGCGCCGGCAGCCCCAGCAGCTGTTCGGCGACGACGAACATCGCAGCGATGTCGCGCATCGCGGCGCCTTCTTCTTCCGCCAGCTCGAACGGGTGGAGCACGCCGAGGCGGTTGACGACACGATTGGCGAGCTTGGTGGCGACGATTTCGTTGCGCAGGCGGTGCTCGTCGATCGCCTTGCCGAAGCGCTCCTGCATCGCCTTGGGGAAGGCAGCGTGGAGATCGCCGACCAGCGCCGGATCGTGGCCGAGCTCGCCCTGCTCGATCGCGTCCTGCAGCGCCAGTTTGGCCGAGGCGAGCAGCACGGCGAGTTCGGGCCGGGTCAGCCCGCGGCCCTCCTGCGCGCGGCGCAGCAGGTCTTCGTTCGAGCCCAGGCCTTCGACGGTTCGGTCGAGGCGCCCCTTGGCCTCGAGGATCTCGATCACCCGCACATAGCTGGGCAGATCCAGCGCGCCGTCATTCTCCATGAACGACAGCGCCAGCGTCTGCAGGCGGTTGTCCTCCAGCACCAGATGCGCGACGTCGTCGGTCATCGAGGCGAGCAGTGCGTTGCGGTCCTCGAACGCCAGGCGGCCCTCGATCATCTCGCGGTTGAGCGCGATCTTGATGTTGACCTCGTTATCCGAGCAGTCGACGCCGGCCGAATTGTCGATGAAGTCGGTGTTGAGCCGGCCGCCGTTCCGTGCGAAGGCGATGCGCGCGGCCTGGGTGACGCCGAGATTGGCGCCTTCGCCCACCACTTGCGCCCTCACCTGCTCGGCATTGATGCGGATGCGGTCGTTGGCGGGATCGCCCACCTCGCCATTGCTCTCGCTTGCCGCCTTCAGATAGGTGCCGATGCCGCCGAACCACAGCAGCCCGACGCGCGCCTTGAGGATCGCGATCATCAGCCCGTTCGGATCGATGCTGTCGACATCGAGATCGAGCAGCGCCTTGACTTGGCGGCTCAGCGGGATCGACTTCTCGCTGCGCGGGAACACGCCGCCGCCTTCCGAAATCAGCTTGGGGTTATAGTCCGCCCAGCTCGAACGCGGCAGCGCGAACATGCGGGCGCGCTCTTCCCAGCTCTTCGCCGGATCCGGATTGGGATCGAGGAAGATGTGGCGATGGTCGAACGCGGCGACCAGCTTGATCGCCTTGGACAGCAGCATGCCGTTGCCGAACACGTCACCCGACATGTCGCCCACGCCCGCCACGGTCACCGGCTCGGACTGGATGTCGGTGCCCATTTCGAGGAAGTGGCGACGGACTGAGACCCAGGCGCCCTTGGCGGTGATGCCCATCGCCTTGTGGTCATAGCCGACGCTGCCGCCCGAGGCGAAGGCATCGCCCAGCCAGAAGTCGCGCTCGATCGCCAGCGCATTGGCGACGTCGGAGAAGGTTGCCGTACCCTTGTCCGCCGCGACGACGAAATAGGGGTCGTTGCCGTCGAGGACGGTCACGCCCTGCGGATGCACGACCTCGCCCGAGACGATGTTGTCGGTGATCGAGAGCAGCGCACGGATGAAGATGCGGTAGCTCTCGGTGCCCTCGGCCAGCCAGGCGTCGCGATCCACGGCGGGCGAGGGGAGATGCTTCGGATAGAAGCCGCCCTTGGCGCCGGTCGGCACGATCACCGCGTTCTTCACGCGCTGCGCCTTCATCAGGCCCAGGATCTCGGTGCGGAAATCGTCGCGGCGATCGGACCAGCGCAGGCCGCCGCGGGCGACCGGGCCGGCGCGCAGGTGGATGCCCTCGACGCGCGGGCTATACACCCAGATCTCGCGCCAGGGGAGCGGGGCGGGGAGGCCCGGCACCTTGGCCGAATCGAGCTTGAACGCCAGCGCCTCGGCACCCGCGGGCGCGAACGCATTGGTGCGCAGCGTCGCCAGCACCACGCCCTTGAACAGGCGCAGGATGCGATCATCGTCGATTGCGCTGACCTGGCCGAGGCCGAGGTCGATGGCGCGCTCGGCCTCCTCGATCGCTTCGGTATCGCCGCCGTGCGCCGGATCGTGCGCGGCTTCGAACCGCTCGACCAGCGCGGTGGCGACCACCGGCGCGCGGCGCAGCGCGTCGACCACGGTGCCGAGCCCGTAGAGCATGCCGGTCTGGCGCAGATAGCGGAACCAGGCGCGCAGCAGCACCACCGCCGAGGGGCTGAGGCCCGCCTCGACGATCAGCCGGTTGAACAGGTCGTTCTCGGCGCGGCCTTCCAGCACCGCGGCCACCGCCGCCTCGACGGTCGCCGGGTCCGCGTCCAGCATCTCGCTGCGCGTCGCCGGCTCGACCTTGAAGTCATGGATGAAGGCGCCGTTGGTCAGCTCGGTCGGCACTTCCTCGAGCACGCGGAAGCCGAAATTCTCGAACGCGGGCACGGCATCGGACAGCGCCAGCGCGCCGCCCAGGCGGTACAGCTTGATCCGGTATTTGCCCGGCTCGCCCTTGAGCGGCACGATCCGCACCGAGCGGTCATGCTCGTCCTCGAGCCCGCCGATCCGCACCATGTCCTGCGCGGCTTCCTCGGGCGTGTGGGTGAGGCGGTAGACGTCCGGAAAGGCATTGGCGAGGCGCAGCGACAGCCGGGCGGCACCGCTGCCGGCGATCTCGCTGAGGCAGGCCTCCACCGCCGGCGCCCAGCCGCGCACCATGCGGGCGATCCGCATGTCGAGCTCGGCTTCGTCCGGCATCGTCGTGTCGCCGCGCAGGTCGAGCGTGTAGCGCAACTGGGCGAGCACGCCGTCCTCGAGCGCGATCGACCAGTTGATCATCTTCGCGTGCGCCGCCTCGACCAGCATGGAGCCGATCGTCTCGCGGTGCCCAGCGGCAACCTGCTCGCGCGGCAGCCAGACAAAGGCGAACAGATGGCGGCCCAGCGTGGAGCGCACCAGCACCAGCTTCGAGCGCGGGCGGTCCGCCACCGACATCGCGGTGAGCACCAGGCTCTCCAGCGCTTCGAGGTCGAAGGCGGTGGTGAGGTCGTGCGGCAGGCCGGTGAGGGCATGCGTCATCGCCTTGCCGGTATGGCCCGAGGGATCGAAGCCGAACTTCGATTCGAGCATCTCCAGCCGGTTGCGCAGCATCGGCACCATCGAGGGCGGCGTGTTGAGCGCCTGGCTGGTCCACAGCCCATAATGAATCGACAGGCCAGTAACGTCCTGGCCGGTCATCAGCGGCGTCACGACGATGTCGAGCGGCACCCGGCGATGGACGGTTGAGGTGGCGTTAGACTTGAGCAGCAGCGGGATCTCGCCGCCCATCTCGAAATAATCGACCGCGAGCTTGCGCGAAGTATCGGCCAGCAGCGGCACTTCATGGGTGTAGCGGGCCAGGCCGATCTGGTCGCTGCTCTCGCCGCCGACCGACCATTTCTCGTGGCCGAGCAGCGTCATCGCATCGTCGGCGAACCAGCGCAGCAGCGCCTCGCCCTCGCGCGATGGCACGCGTGCACCGTCGATCGACAGCGCCTGTTGCAGCGGCCGCCAATCCGAGACGACGTCGCGGACATGTTCGAGCACGCGCTCGATCTCGCTGGTCAGCGCGCGGCGGGTGCGGGCGTCGGCGCGTTCCATCTCGATGTAGATCATCGACTCGGGCTGCGAGTCCTTGGCCTTCTCGCCGATGTCGGTCACCACGCCCTGGGCATCGCGCTCCACCGGCAGGATCGGGTGGATGATGCGGAAGATGCCGAGGTCGAACGCGGCGATCGCGCCGGCGATCGAATCGACCAGGAACGGCATGTCGTCGTTGATCACGGCGAGCCGCATCTTGCGGCTGGCATCGTCCTGATAGGTTTCGAGATTGAGCCGCACGGTCTGCGGCGGGCGTTCCGCCGCCGTTTCCGCGACGAACCGCGCCACTTCCGTGCGCTCGGCCTCGTCCAGTCCTTCCAGCTCTCCGGGTAGCGCGCCTTCGAAGATCCGGTCTTCAAAGGCCTGCATGATCTTTTTTTCGAGGTTCTTCATGGTTGCGGCTATGCTCCCCGCCGAAAGGCACCTCAAGTCTGGAAAAACCGGGAGGAAAGGCGCAGAAGCGCCGTTCGCCGTCCGGTGACTCGGGTAATGGCTCAGGCCGCAGCGCGGCGCACGGCGCGATCGGTGAGGGCTGCGTCGTCTTCCACCCGCGCGATGATGTCGAGCCCCTGGTCGCCGGCGCGGGCGAGCAGCAGCACGAATTCCGAGTCGCCGGCCGCCATCGGCACGCGTGCAAGCGTCGGGCGCTGGCGCAGCGTTTCGGCGGCCCGTGCCAGCGCTGCCGGGCGGCGTTCGTTCGAAAGGCTGGTGCGCAGTTCGCGCTCGGCCTTCACCACGCCCTTGATGCCGCCCGGGGTGATCTCGAGAAAGGCGTCCAGTCCGCCATCGGGCACCGCCAGCCGCTTGGCATGGGTCAGCACGGCGGCGAATTCGGCGAGCCGGGTCTTGTCGTACTCGGCGCCGAAGACGAGCTTGACCACCGGCGTCATCGGCGCCCGCGCCTGGGCGGCGATCTCCGCCTCGGCGAGCAGCGCGGCATAGCTTGCCGCATCCTTCTCGGCGGCGATCGCGAAGCTGTAGGCGCGATCGAGCGCGCGATAGAGGGTCGCCCGGCTGCGCAGATCCGAAGCGCGCACCGCGGCGGCCGATTCGCGGGCGAGCAGCAGCTGGTCGGCGAGCGGCGACGCGAAGTCGGGCTGCGGCAGATCGGCGCGGGCGAGCGGGTCGAAGCCGGCGCTCGGGCCGTCCGCCCATACCGACTGGGCGGGGGCGGGCTGCGGTGCCGCGCGCCGCGACGCCTCGATCTCGGCGTCGAGCTTGGCCTGGGTGTCGGCGTCGACGACTTCCTTCCAGTTGATCACGCCATAGATGAAGTCGATCTTGTCCGGGTGCGCGGCGAATGGCATCAGGATGCCGCGGTAGAACATCTGGTGTCCGCGCTGGCCGACGAACTCGGCCTCGAAGCCGATCGGCGCGCGGTTGGCGATGATCTGGAGATAATGGTCGGTCAGGCGCGAGAGCAGCGACCGGCTCGGCACTTCGCCCACTTGCGCGATCGGCCCCTCGATGCCGCACTCCTCGCGCAGCGCGGCGCCGAGATAGCGGATGGCGGGATCCTCGATGCCGGCGCTGAAATCGAGCAGCACGCTGTTCGGCCCGAAATCGGCGATGTTCTCGGGGTCGAGATCGTGGATCGAGGGATAGGGGCGGCCGCGCAGCAGCGAGACCCAGTGATTGTAGGCGCGCACCTGCATGCGCCGTTCGTCGTTGCCGAACGCGGCGGGGCGTTCGTCGATCGCCTCGTCGGGTGCATTCGCCGGCTCCGAATCGGCCGGAGAAGGAATGCCGCGCGCCATGTTCATGCCGGTGCTCCACTGCGGGCCAGGCCCGAAACGCTGATCCGGGGCCTTGTGCAGGGTCCATGGTAAATGGTGGGTAAAGGCGGGGGCCGGGAAATGCCGGAGGCGGTGCGTGGGAAGAAAGTTGGCGGCAGCGCCAAGCAGGCGCTTGCCAGCACGCCAGGCGGCTGGTAAGCGCGCCCTCCTCCGGGCAAGCCAGCGCCCGGCACCGGGCGCCGCTTTAGCTCAGCTGGTAGAGCATCGCATTCGTAATGCGGGGGTCACAGGTTCGAGTCCTGTAAGCGGCACCAGTACATCTAGAGAACATCGCTAGAAAACCGCAGAAAACTGCGATAAAATGGGCCTAACGCGGTCCCATATTTTCTCATTATGTTCCGCTGTGGCCCACTCAAAAGGGGCCACGAATCATGGGGCCACGAACGCTTCAGGAGCCGTGGCCCCATGCTTACCGTGGTCCAGATTCGAGCGCTTCAGCCGGCACCCCGGCCCTTCAAGGTTTTCGACTCGGACGGGCTCTATCTGCTCGTTCAACCCAGCGGCGCCCTGCTCTGGCGGTTCCGCTATCGCTGCTGCGGGATCGAGCGGAAGCTGTCGCTCGGCAGCTTCCCCGACGTATCGCTCCAGCAGGCTCGGAGGGCGCGGGACTTGGCGAAGGCCGAACTCGACGACGGCATCGATCCCGTCGAGGAGAAGCGGCAGAAGCGCCTCCAAGCGGAATTGGCGGTGAAGACCACCTTCGAGGTCGTCGCGACGGAGTACATCGAAAAGATGGAGCGGGAGGGGAAGTCGGCGGCCACCCTCAAGAAGGCGCGCTGGTTTCTGGAACTGCTAGCGGGCATAGCCCGGCGGCCGATCGCGGCGATAACCCCGCACGAGTTGCTCGACGTGCTGAAGCGGGTCGAGCGCCGAGGGCATCATGAAACGGCGGTGCGGCTGCGCTCCTTTGCGGGCCGCGTGTTCCGCTATGGCTTCGCAACGCTACGCACCGAAAAGAACCCGGCGGACATTCTCCGGGGGGCGCTGACCGTACCTCGTGTGAAGCACCACGCCGCGATCGTTGAACCGAAGAAGGTGGGCGAACTACTTCGCGCGATCGAAGACTATCAGGGTCGCCCGGAGACGCTGTATGCACTGCGGATCGCGCCGCATGTGTTCCTGCGACCGGGCGAGCTCCGGCAGGCTAAGTGGAGCGAGATCGACTTCGCCGAGAAGGTCTGGCGCGTGCCTGCGGAGCGCATGAAGATGAAGCAGCCGCATGCTGTGCCACTTTCCCGGCAGGTGCTGTATCTGCTCCAGGATCTGCGGTCGCTTGCGCGATCCAGCGAGTTCCTTTTCCCCGCGCTGCATACGACGTTGCGTCCGATCTCCGACAACACGCTGAATGTCGCACTTCGGCGCCTGGGCTTCGAGCATGACGAAATGACCAGCCACGGCTTCCGCGCCATGGCGAGTACGCTGCTTAATGAATCTGGCCTCTGGCATCCTGATGCCATTGAACGTGCATTGGCGCACGGCGAAAGGGATCGCGTCCGGGCAGCGTACCACCGGGGCGCCCACTGGGATGAGCGGGTCCGCATGGCGCAGTGGTGGTCTGACTACCTTGACCAGCTTCGCGTTGGCGGTGCGGTGATCAAGGCGAAATTCCGAAAGCGCGGGTAGAGTTGGCCTATTCGCCTGCGGTTGCAGGAATCGAGCGCATCATAATGCGCACATCAAAACAAGTACTTACCGCGCTGCAGCAAAAACGGGGCCCCAGGGGTCAGGCCCCACTCCCCTTTTCGTAAATCGGGTTCGAAGCAAAAACGT
>NZ_BCTR01000092.1 GCF_002091475.1 Sphingomonas azotifigens NBRC 15497 | reverse complement strand
GCAGGGCTCAAGCTCGAAATCCAAATTTTAGTGTGCACCACCTGTCAGGGCTCAGTGTCCCTTCGTCACCAAAGCTGTTTCCGTTTCAACTAGTTCGTCCGCTGAGCGTGGGCCTGCGCAAGCAGACGCACAATAGACAGCCCAATCGGCCATCAACGCGCGCCGCTTCTCGAATGCGTCGCCGCGACGGTACGCGCGGACAGTGGCATCACCGGCGCTATGGGCCAATGCCGCCTCTGCGACTGACTCCGCATGCGTGGTGCACTCTCCCGCCCAATCCCGAAACGATGACCTCGCTGTCCCGTGGACTGTGTAATCTCCGTATCCCATCCGCCTGAGGAGCATCATCATCGACATCTGCGATAGCGGCTTAGCTTTGGACACAGCGAAGACGTAGTCGTCGCTTTCCAACTTCTCACAGAGGGGCGCGATGATCTCAACAGCGCGACCGCTTAACGGTATGCGATGCTCCTTACGCATTTTGGTACGCTCCGCAGGAATAATCCACGTGCGGCGCTCGAGATCAAATTCCTTCCGTTTTGCTTTCAGCGTCTCGCTCGTTCGGGTGGCGCAAAGAATGGTCAGTTCCAGCGCCTTGGCGGCTAAAGCTGAGCGTTGGCGCAGTTTGTGGATGAATGAGGGAATCTCTTCGAAGGGGATTGCGGCCTGATGGCCGCGGACAGTGAGCTTACGACGCGGAGGCAAAAGATGAGCAAGATGCCCGCGCCATCGCGCCGGGTTCTCCCAAGGTGACGCGATCAGACCCTTCGCTCGGGCCGCGTCCAAAACGCGTTCGATGCGTCCCCGAACTCGGCTCGCCGTCTCGTTCTGCGAAACCCAAAGAGGCCTCAGAACGTCAAGGACAGCGTCCGTGGTCACATCCTGCAATTCAAGGTGTCTCAGCATCCTTGCCTTGGTCCGGAAGGTATCACGCCATTGGCGAATGTGTACAGGATTGGTCCAGCCGGCTGAAAGTTCGTCGACCAATGCGTCGGCAAACTCTCCGAAGCTTTCAAACGTCTGTTTTCCAGAGGCCGCCTTTGCCGCGGCACGCTCGGCGAATGGGTCGCGCCCCTCGATGATCGCCTGCCGCAACTCGGCCGCATGCTGGCGGGCATTGCTCAGGCTGACGTCGATCGCAGGGCCCAGTCCCATCTCTCGGCGCTTCCCTCCGACACTCGAGACAAAGAACCATGTGGGGCCGCGGTTCGGTCTCACCCGAAGATACAACCCTCCGCCGTCGCTGTACGCGGCGGCTTTTTTTGCCTCGCGGTTCAAGTGAGCGGCTACTCCCCGTGCCGAGAGCTTGTTGTGCATGGCCGATGTTCCTCTTGCCCGGCCATAAAATCGGCGGGCTTCTGGGTCGAGATTTCGGCCATAATATCGGCCATAAAATCGGCGGCGGAAAGGGCCAAATGCAGGCGAACGCCTCCGGATCGAATGCACTCGCTTTCTGGGCTTAAATCGCTTCATATCAGAGATTTGTTGGACTGATGTGGAATGCTCCGGACCCTTGTGAAATGGGCGCTTCGATTCCCCTCAGCTCCACCAGCCGCCTTCCTTTCCCATCCTCAGCTCGAACAGCCGGGCGCCAGCGATAGGCGCAGCGCGACGCGGAGCCCTGGCTGCGCATCCTGCAGCGCCAGCGATCCGCGATGCATCCGCGCGACCGCCACCGCGAGCGGCAGCCCAAGGCCATGGCCGCGGGTGTGGCGGCTCGCATCGAGGCGGCCGAACCGGCGCAGCGCCCGCTCGTGCTCGTTCGGCGGAATGCCCGGGCCGTCATCCTCGACTACCAGCAGTGCCGATGTACCGTCGCGCTGCACGTCCAGCCGGATCGTCGTGCCCGGCGGGGTGTGCGTCACCGCATTCTCGATCAGGTTGACGATCGCCTGGGTGAACAGTCGCGGATCGCCCTCGACGATCACCGGCTCGCGGGCGGTCGGGGCGACGAACGCGCGGTCGCTCTCGGTGACCATCAGCTGCAGGCCCTCGGCGATGTCCGCGGCGAGGGCGGCGAGGTCGAACGTCTCGAACCCGGCCTGGCGCTGGCCCGCCTCGATCTCGCTGATGCGCAGGATCGCGGCGAAGATCGCGAGGATCTCGTCGCTTTCGGCCACCGCTGCCTCGAGCTCGTGTCGCACCGGGGCGGCGGCGGGGTCTGCCGCCAGCGCCGCGAGCCGGCCGTGCAGCCGCGCGAGCGGCGTCCGCAGATCGTGGGCGACGTCGTTGGAGATGCCGCGCATGCTCGCTACCAGCTCGCCGATCCGATCGAGCATGCGATTGAACGTCACCGCCAGTCCGCCAAAGGCGCTGCGCGGCTGGTCGACCGGAACCCGGGCGCGCAGATCGCCATGGCTGATCGCGTCGGCAGCGCTGGCGATCGCCGCGATGTTCGTTCCGATCGCGCGGATCAGCGCCACCGTGCCGAGCAACAGCAACGCGACCACCGCGCCGAAACCGATGGCGAGGATGCGCAGCCGATTGCGATCGTGGCGTTCGATCGGCTCGCTTTCGGCGACCAGCGCCAGCGTCCCGCCATCGGCGAGCTGCGTCTTCCACGCCCGCCCGCGGCTGAGTCCGGAAATGCCGGCGTCGTGGTGAACCGTCGAAAAGCCCAACGGCAGCGAGTGGGTAGGGGCGATGTTGCCGGCGATCGTCGCGCCTTTCGCGTCGCGCAGCAGGAAGCCGATATCGGCGCTCTCGCGCTCGCTGCTTTCGCGGGCGATGCGGCTGGCAAGCAGGGCAGGGCCGGGGGTGCCCTCCAGCAGCTCATGCGCCTCGGCCTGGAGGCGGAGATCGACCTGCCGGTCGATCACGTCGATCAACGCGACATAGACACCGATGCCCGCCAGCGCGATCGCCGCGGACAAGGCCAGCGCGAAGCCGATCGCGATCGTGCCGAGCGAGCGAAGGCGTCTGCGCGGCACCGATCAGGCGCGGAACATATAGCCGACGCCGCGCACCGTGACGATCGGATCGGGCAGCCCCGGCATCTCCAGCCGCTGGCGCAGCTTGAGGATATGCACGTCGACGATGTTGGTCGCCGGCACGAAATCATAGCCCCATACGCGTTCGATCAGCATCTTGCGCGAGAGCACGCTGCCTGCCTCGCGCACCAGTTCGGCGAGCAGCTTGAGCTCGGTCTTCTGCAATTCGATCGACTTGCCCGCGCGGGTGACGCGGTGGCGCAGCACGCTGACCGTCACGTCGCCGGCGGTGAGTGTCGCATTGTCCGCGGAAGGCGCGGCCCGGCGGCGGAGCACCGCCCGGATGCGGGCATTGAGTTCGTCGAGCTCGAACGGCTTGACCAGATAGTCGTCCGCGCCCGCGTCGAGCCCTTCCACCCGCTCCTGGGTAAGGCCGAGCGCGGTCAGCAGGATCACCGGCGTTTCCACGCCCTCCGCACGGATACGGCGCAGCACCTCGACGCCGTCGACGGTGGGCAGCATCCGGTCGAGCAGCAGCACGTCATAGCTGGCCTCGGCCAGCGCGGTGATCGCGGCGCGGCCATCTTCCACCGCGACCACCGCATGGCCCTGGGCCTGCAACTGGGCGCTGAGCTGCGCGCGCAGCTCGGCATCATCCTCGACGACGAGAATCTGGAGAGCGGGAAGCGGAGTGACGGACGGGGCGAGGACAGACATGGCGGCATCCTTAGGGGGCACGCCTGTTCCTAACCTTACGTGCCCGCCGCGTCGACCGATTGCGGGCGAAAGGGGTTAGCCTGCCGGCAGCTGGGCCAGCTGATCGATATGGCGCTGCACGATCGGCACCGCGGCCGCGGCCACCTTGCGCAGCGCGGCATTGTCGCCATTCTCGGCATAGCCCGAATGGAGCGCCAGCGCTTCCTGATGCGCCATGCGTTGCTGGCGCAGATAGGCGATGTCGAACTTCGCGCCGGACAGGCCGCGCAGTTCGTCGATCATCCGTTGCTGCTTGGGCGCCAGCGCCGGCGGCGGCGGGGTCATGCCGGCGGCGCGCGCGGCGCTGGTCAGCTGCTGCGTCGTCATCAGGTGATGCTCGATCATCATCTGGCCGAACTGGCGCACCGCGCCGCTGCCGGCCTTTTGCTGGGCGAGGCGCGACGATTCGATCTCGTACAGATCGCCGGCGCCTGCCATGCGGGCATAGCCCATCGCATCGCGCGGCATCGCCATCTGCGCCGGGGCCATCGGCTCGGTCTGCAGGGTCGTTGGGTTCGGCGCCGCGGTGGCAGCCGTCAGCGCCAGCGACGCGATCCCGCCGCAGCATATCATCGCCCTCATGCTTCCCTCCTGTGCAATGCCGGGGAAACCGACAGGAACAGGGATGGTTGCAAAATCACTTTTGTTTAGCGCGGGTTACAGGAAATTGACCGCCTAGAGAA
Organism: Sphingomonas azotifigens NBRC 15497; assembly: GCF_002091475.1. GTDB lineage: Bacteria > Pseudomonadota > Alphaproteobacteria > Sphingomonadales > Sphingomonadaceae > Sphingomonas > Sphingomonas azotifigens. Next base: position 9,918 of record NZ_BCTR01000092.1, on the reverse strand, counting down.
ATTGACGGCTCGAGAAGAGCGACGGCACGATTTTGCGACCACGCCGTCCGGCGCGGACGACCTACGCAGCAGCACGCTGGGGATCCACCCTGGTGCGCTGTCCTGGTCCGATCCGCAGCAGCTGGTCAGCGCCGTCGATCAGGCACATGCCACCGTGCGTCGGGTTGCCGCGTATCTCGATCGGCAGAGCCAGGCACTGCGCGCGCTGGTGCGTCGTTGAGGGCGCAACCGGCCGATGGCGCGCCGCCCGCCACCGCCAGCGCCCCGCCCACCAGGATGAGCGTCGGCTGATCGTCGGGCAGGGCGGCGGCTGCGATGTGGAGAAGATCGAGCCGGGTGTGCAGCAGCCGTTCGCTGGCGAGGCTGACATCGCACGCGACCAGCACCGGCGTGGTGCCCGAAAGCCCCGCCGCCATCAGGTTGCGGCTGATCTCGGCCGCCGCGCTGCGGCCCATGTAGAAGACGGTGGTGCAATGCGGGTCCGCCAGCGCTGCCCAGTCCAGGTCCAGCGGCGCGTCGCCGCGCTTGTGCGCGGTCGCGAACTGCACCCGTCGCGCCAGCCCGCGCAGCGAGAGCGAGACGCCGGCGGACGCCGCCGCCGCGCTGGCGGCGGTGATACCGGGGCAGATCCGCACCGGCAGCCCGGCTGCGACGAGCGCGGTACATTCCTCCATCGACCGGCCGAAGATCGAGGGGTCGCCGCCCTTCAGCCGCACCACCCGCTCGCCTGCCTGCGCCGCGGCGACGAGCAGGTCGTTGATCGCTTCTTGCGCCTTGGAATGCCGGCCGGCGCGCTTGCCTACCGGCACCCGCCGCACCGCCTCCGGGATCAGCGCGAGCACGCCCGCGCCGACCAGTGCATCGTAGAACACGATCGTCGCGGTTTGCAGCAGCCGCTCGGCCTTGCGGGTCAGCAGATCAGGATCGCCGGGGCCGGCACCGACCAGCCAGACGCTGCCTGCGGGGAATTCGTCAGCCATGTGCGGCCTCCTTTGGCATGTCGGTGAGAATGCGGGCAAGCGCAGGCCGGCATGATCCGCAATTGGTGCCGGCGCCCAGCGCCGCGCCGATCGCGGCGACATCCTGCAAACGCTGATCGCGGATCGCCGCGGTGATGCTGTGCAGGCCGATGTCGAAACAGGCGCAGACGACCGGCCCGCGCTCTGCCAAAACACCGGGCGCGCGGCCGGCGAGCACCTGCGGACCCTGCGGCTGGTGCAGCTGGCCGATCAGCCAGTCGCGGCTCGGCAGTTCGCCGCTGCGGGTGACGAACAGTACCGCAGCAAGGCGTCGGTCGCGCAGCACCGCCACGCGCAGGGTACCGCGGGCGGGATCGCGCGCCTCGATCCGCTCTCCCGGCGGCAGCGTCCGATCGAGCGCCGCGGGTTCGCCGGTGCCGGCCAGTTCGTAGAGCACGCCGCCGGGCACCGCCACGCGTGTCGCCCAAAGGCAGTCCGGGGCAGGGGCGTCGCCCTGCACGATCAGGAAGCCGCGCCAGTCGACCACCACCGGCGCGACCCGCGCGGGTGCGAGCTTGAAGCCGGGCTGCCCCGAATGGGGATCGGCAAGATCGCGGGCGAGCATCCCGGTGCGTCCGCCATGCGCCTGCCGATCCGTCCAGTGGATCGGCGTGAACAGTTCGCCCCGGCGCTGGCCGGGATGGTGCGCCGCGCGGAACAGGCTTTCGCCCTGCGGCGTCGTCACCCGGGCGAGCGCGCCATCGGCGATGCCCAGCGCAGCGGCGTCTTCTGGGTGGATCTCGACCAGCGGCTCCTCACGGTGCCGGGCGAGCTTGGGGGACAGGCCGGTGCGCGTCATCGTATGCCACTGGTCGCGGTAGCGGCCGGTGTTGAGCGTCATCGGCCAGTCGCGCAGCGGCGCCTCCAGCGGACGCTGCGCGACCGGGACCAGCCGGGCGCGGCCGCTGTCGGTGGGGTACCGCCCGTCCGCGAAGGGCTGCGGATGCCACGAGAAGGGGGCCATCGCGTCATAGGCTTCGTTACCGATCGTCGCCTGCGCCTTGAGGTCCAGCATGCGTGCGCCCTGGTTGCGATAGGCGGTCAGGCGGGCATGTTCGCGCCAGATCTCGGCGGGTCGATCATAGGCGAAGGCGGTGCGGAACCCCATGCGCCGCGCCACCTGGCTGACGATCCACCAATCGGGCTTCGCCTCACCCGGCAGCGGCAGAAAGGCGCGCTGGCGGCTGATCGTCCGTTCGGAATTGGTGACGGTGCCGTCCTTCTCGCCCCAGGCGGCGGCGGGCAGGCGGACATCGGCGTGCATGCTGGTGTCGGTCTCGGCGACCACGTCCGACACGACGACGAAGGGGCAGGCGGCCAGCGCCTCGCGCACGCGGCTGGCATCGGGCATCGACACGGCGGGGTTGGTCGCCATGATCCACAGCGCCTTGATTCGCCCGTCGCCCACCGCGCGGAACAGGTCGACGGCCTTGAGGCCCGGCTTCGTCGCCATCCGCTCGGCCGCCCAGAAACGGCCGACATCGGCAATGTCCTGCGTGCCGAAGCCGCGGTGCGCCGCCAGCGTCGAGGAAAGCCCGCCCACCTCGCGTCCGCCCATCGCATTGGGCTGGCCGGTGATCGAGAAGGGCGCCGCCCCGGCAATACCGATGCGGCCGGTGGCGAGGTGGAGGTTGAGGATCGCGTTCACCTGATCGGTGCCGCGGATCGATTGGTTGATGCCCTGGCTGAACAAGGTGACGGTGCGGGGATGCGCGGCGAACAGCTGGTAGAAAAGCTGGAGGTCGGCCGGCGCCAGGTCGCAGGTCTGGGCGGTGGACCACAGATCGCGGCCCTCTCCCAGCGCTTCCCAGAAACCCTCGGGCACGTCCAGGGTCCCGGTATCGGCCAGCCCCTCGGCGCGACAATGCGCGAGCAGGCCGTTGAACAACGCCACGTCGCTGCCGGGGCGCAGCGCCAGGTGCAGGTCCGCTTCCTCCGCCGTCTCCGTGCGCCGGGGGTCGATCACCACCAGCTTCGTACCGCGCGCCTCCCGCGCCGCCATGATCCGCTGGTAGACGACCGGATGGCACCAGGCGGTGTTCGATCCGACCAGGATGACCAGGTCGGCGGCGTCGAGATCGGCATAGCTGCCCGCCACCACGTCCTCGCCGAACGCGCGCATATGGCCGGCCACTGCGGAGGACATGCAGAGCCGCGAGTTGGTGTCGATGTTCGCCGATCCGATAAAGCCCTTCATCAGCTTGTTGGCGACGTAGTAATCCTCGGTCAGCAACTGCCCCGAGACGTAGAAGGCGACGCTGTCCGGCCCATGTTCGGCGATCGCGTGGCGAAAGCGCCGGGCGACGAGGTCGAGCGCCTTGTCCCAGCTCGCGCGGCGATCGCCGATCATCGGATGGAGCAGGCGGCCCTCCAGCCCGATCGTCTCGCCGAGATGCGTACCCTTGGAGCACAGCCGGCCCCGATTGGCGGGATGTTCGGGATCGCCCTCGATCCGCACGGCGCGCGCGCCGGTGACGGTCGCGCGGATGCCGCAGCCGACCCCGCAATAGGCGCAGGTAGTGCGGGTCGTCACAGCGCATTCCTCCCCGGGCGCAGCTCGGGGAGGGGGACCATTCGCGCTAGCGAATGGTGGAGGGGCCGCCGCGCAGCGGCGGTGGAACGGTCGCGGGGGAGCCCTCCGCCGCTTGCGCGGCGGCCCCTCCACCACGCCGCTGCGCGGCGCGGTCCCCCTCCCCCAGCACGCTGGGGGAGGATTTGGGGTGCGCCCCTCACGCCGCCGCCCGCACCGGCATGGCGAGCAGGATCCGCTCGCCTTCTACCCGCACCGGCACCACTGGCGTGCAGCCGGCATCCTCTCCCAGGGCGGTGCCGGTCGCGAGCGAAATGCGCAGATTGTGGAGTGGGCACGCCACCGCATGGCCGTGGACGATCCCCGCGCTCAGCGGCCCGCCCTTGTGCGGGCAGCGGTCGATCAGCGCGAAGACCTGGTCGTCATGGGTGCGGAACACCGCGATCGGCTCCCCGCCCAGCGTCAGCGTGCGGCTGCCCCGCAGCGGCAGGTCGGCAAGCGTGCCGATGTCGATCCAGTCGGTCATGGGGCTTACTCCGCGGCGGCGAGCAGGGGCTGGTGGAGGCCGGCATCGGCGCCGGCAACGCGATCGGCCCAGGGATCGTCCTGGCTGAAGGACTGCGAATGCCAGAAACGCGCGGCGAGCGCGTGGCGCCCGGCTTCGTCCTCGACGATGCGGGCCTTCACATAAGCGAGCCCGACGCGCTCGATCCACGGCGCGGTGCGCTCCAGATAGCGCGCCTCCTCGCGGTAGAGCTGCACGAAGGCGGCGGCGAAATGCATTGCCTCCTCCTCGGTCGCCACCTTCACCAGCAGGTCGGTCGCGCGGACATGGATGCCGCCATTGCCGCCGACATGCAGCTCGTATCCCGAGTCGACGCACACGACGCCGAAGTCCTTGATCGTCGCCTCGGCACAGTTTCGCGGGCAGCCGGAAACCGCCATCTTGAACTTGTGCGGCATCCAGCTGCCCCAGAAACCGCGCTCCAGCTTGATGCCGAGCCCGGTCGAATCCTGGGTGCCGAACCGGCACCATTCGGCGCCGACACAGGTCTTCACCGTGCGCAGCGCCTTGGCATAGGCATGGCCCGAGACCATCCCCGCCGCGTTGAGGTCGGCCCAGACGGCGGGCAGATCCTCCTTGCGGATGCCGAAGATATCCAGCCGCTGGCCGCCGGTGACCTTCACCATCGGCGCGTTGTACTTCTCCACCACATCGGCGATCGCGCGCAGTTCCTGCGGCGTGGTGACGCCGCCCCACATGCGCGGGACCACCGAATAGGTGCCGTCCTTCTGGATGTTGGCGTGCAGCCGCTCGTTGACATAGCGGCTCTGCTGGTCGTCGACATAGTCGCCCGGCCACGCGCAGAGCAGGTAATAGTTGAGCGCCGGCCGGCACGAGGAACAGCCGTCGGGGGTCGACCAGTGCAGCCGCTGCATCACCTCCGGAATGGCCTTCATGCCCTGCTCGACGATCGCGCGGCGTACCTCGTCATGGCCATAGCTGGTGCATTTGCACATCGTCTTGGGGCCGCTTTGCACGCCGTCCTCGCCCAGCGTCAGCGCCAGCAGGCTCTCGACGATGCCGGTGCACGATCCGCAGCTCGCCGAGGCCTTGCACCCGGCGCGCACCGCATCGAGGCTGCACGCCCCGCCAGCGATCGTCGCGACCACCTGCCCCTTGGAAACGCCGTTGCAGCCGCAGATCTCGGCATCGTCCGAGAGCGCCGCAACGGCCGCCTTAGGGTCCAGCTGCCCCCCTCCCGAGGCGAAGGCCTGGCCGTAGATCAGCACGTCGCGAATGGGCGCGACGTCCTCGCCCTTCTTGAGCAGGTCGAAATACCAGCCGCCGTCGCTCGTGTCGCCAAACAGCACCGCGCCGATCACGCGGTCGTTCTTTAGCACCACCCGTTTGTAGATGCCGCGCGCCGCATCGCGCAGCACGATGTCCTCGCAGCTCTCGCCGCCGGAAAAGTCGCCGGCCGAGAACACGTCGAGCCCGGCTACCTTGAGCTTGGTCGAGGTGACCGATCCGCGATAGGGATTGGCGCGCGCCACCAGCCCGTCGGCGAGGCTGCGGCACATGTCCCACAGCGGCGCGACCAGCCCATAGCATTGCCCGTCATGTTCGACGCATTCGCCGACCGCGAGCACATTGGCGTCGCTGGTCACCATATGATCGTCGACCTGGATGCCGCGCCCGACCGCCAGCCCCGCCTCGCGGGCGAGCTTTACCGACGGCCGGATGCCGACTGCCATCACCACCAGCTTGGTGGGGATCACGCGGCCGTCCTTCAGCTGCACGCCCTCGACCTTGTCCTCGCCCAGGATCGCGGCGGTGTCGGCGCCGGTGAGAATCGTCTGCCCGCGCGCCTCCAGCGCCGACTTGAGCAGCCAGCCGGCCGCCTCGTCGAGCTGGCGTTCCATCAGCGTCGGCATCAGGTGGAGCACGGTGACCTTCATGCCCCGCAGGGTGAGGCCATGCGCCGCCTCCAGCCCGAGCAGCCCGCCGCCGATCACCACCGCGTCGCCGCCGTCCGACGCCGCCGCGAGCATCGCATCGACATCGGCCATGTCGCGGAAGCTGATCACGCCGGGCAGGTCGTGGCCGGGCACCGGGATGATGAACGGGTCCGAGCCGGTGGCGATCAGCAGCTTGTCATAGCCGGTGACGCGACCCGAGCGCGTGGTGACGGTGCGCGCGGCACGGTCGATCGCCACCACCGGATCGCCGGCGACCAGCGCGATGCCGTGCCGGGCATACCAGTCGTGATCGTTGATCACGATCTCCTGGAACGACTTCTCGCCGGCCAGCACCGGCGAGAGCATGATCCGGTTGTAGTTCACATGCGGCTCGGCGCCGAAGATGGTGACGCGGAAGCGGGCGCCGTCGCGCGCCAGCAATTCCTCCACCGCGCGGCAACCCGCCATGCCGTTGCCGATCACGACCAGATGCTCGCGCGGCTTGGCCGAGGAGTCTGCCTCGACCGGACTGTCGTCGGCAAGGATCGCCGTGGCTTCGAGAAACTCCATCCGCTTCGCTCCAAAACGAAAAAGCCGCCATCCGGCGCCCGGTCTTGCGAACCGAGCGCTGGATGGCGGCTTTGCCATCAACAGGACCACGTTTGCCCATCAGCGGGCTGGCGTGGCTATGTGGAAAAGGACAGCCTTGTCCTTCGCGGTGCAGCATAACCCGATTCGCAGGCAGGCTCAAGTGGTTCCGAGGCGCTGGTCTGGAAACGGCAGCCCGTCAGATGTAAGACATGCCGCATGCAAGCCGATCGACAGGGCTGGGCGCGACCTCGGAAGGCCGCGCAGGCCAAAGAGCGCGTGCCGCCGCCGTTGCGGTCCGATCAGGACCTGCACCTATGGATGTCCTGGGGCCGAGCCGCGATCCCCTTGACGGCGCTGACGGTAGGAGCGTTGCTACACTTTGGCGTGCCGTTCAACTACACGCCACTCGCGACGATCCCGGCACTTCTCCTGTACCTGTTCATGCGCCTGCACGCGTGGCGGCGACGTCGAGCAGGAAAGCGCTTCATCCATTATGATGATGTGGACGTTTCCTGGTGAGCCTGCGTGCTCAGCTCTTTGTCGCGCCATTCGATGATGCCTTAATATTTCCAATCCGCCTGCAGCCAGAACTTGCTGGTATCGGTGGCGAACCGCTCCGCCTCGTAGCGGGCGTAGCGCGCCGAGAGCTGGGTCTTCTTCACCTGGACCGTCGCGAGCAGGTTCCATTCGTCACCATAATGCTGGTCCAGCCGGTCGCTCTGGTAGCGATGCCACACCGCCTGCAGCGCCACCGCATCGATCCTGCCGAGCTTCTTCCAGCCATAGCCAGCGCCCGCATAGAAATCGCGCACGCCATTGGGCGGGGTGACGGTCAGCTTGTCTGCCCAGCCCTGGAACTTGAACAGGCTGCTGAGCGGCGTCTGGAAGCTGGTCAGCGCGCCGCCGCCATCGGCACCGAGCACTTCATAGCCGGCGTTGAGCTTCCAGCTGCGCAGGTCGAGCGTGGCATCGGCCAGCCAATAGTCCGCCTGATAACGGTTGGGATTGTGGTGATAGTCGGACTGGCGCGCCCAGCTCAGCTGATAGGTCAGCTTCACCTGCGGCGCGATCGCCCGGCTGCCGGCGAGGCGGGCGCCATAGCTCTGGCTGGAAAGGCGGAAGCCCTGCACCTCGGGCTCGTCCTGGTCGATCAGATAGGCAAAACCCGTCAGCGTGCCTACCGGTGTCGCCAACCCGAGATTGGCGAAAACGTTGTTGCCGCCGACGCCGCGCTGGCGCGCGCCGTGCCCATCGGTGCCCCAGATGGTGCGCACGTCCCAGGCATAGGTGACGTCCAGCTTCACGCCCTTCGCGGGCACGATCTCGGTGCGCACCGCGTCATAGGTCTGCGCATTGTTGCGAAAGCTGGCATTGCCGACGAAGCGCTCGTCGTCGAGCATGATGCGCTGGCGACCGGCGGTGACGGTGAGCGGCTTGGTGCGATACTGCAACTGCGCCCGGTAGATGGCGACATTGTTGGGATCGCCGATCGTCGGCCGGGTCGCCAGCCCGTGCAGCCCATCATAATAGTCGTCGACGACGGCGAGATTGCCCTGCGCCTCGCCCAGCGCGACCCAGGGCCCGTGGCTGAGCTCGACGCCGGCACGCGCGCGGATCGTCACCGCATCGGCGGTATCGGCGATGCCGGCCTGGTCGACATGCTCATAGCGCGTTCGCGCCTCGAGCAGCGGCTTGACCGTTACCTCCTGCGCGCAAGCCGGCGCTGCAGCGGCCAGTGCCGCCGCCGTGCTGATCCAGAAACGCATGCAGTCCCCCTTGCTCACAAAGCGGCGGCGCTAGCCCCGGCGCCGCCACCGTCCCAGTTACAAATTATATCCGCGCGCCGCTCGTCCAGGTTTTGCGCCACCTATTTTTCACCAAGCCTAGCCCGATCAGCGCCGCCAGTGCGAGCCCGGCGAAAATTAGAAAGCCGGGCGCGAAGCTGCCCGCCAGCTGCTTGGCGACGCCCAGCGAAGAGGCGAGGTAGAAGCCGCCGATGCCCCCGGCCATGCCGACCAGCCCGGTCATCACGCCGATCTCGGCCTGGAAGCGCTGCGGCACCAGCTGGAACACCGATCCGTTGCCGGTTCCCAGCGCCAGCATCGCGACGACGAAGCAGGCGAGCGCCATGGGCAGCGTGGGCGCGACGCTGACTCCAGCCAGCGCGGCAGCGGCGACGAGGAACACGACCGAGAGCGTCTTCACGCCGCCGATCCGGTCCGCCAGCGCCCCGCCCAGCGGCCGCACCAGCGACCCGGCGAACACGCATGCGGCGGTGCACGTGCCCGCGACGATCGTGCTCAGCTTGAACTGGTCGGTGAAATAGATCGGCAACGATGCCGCCAGCCCGACGAAGCCGCCAAAAGTGACGGCGTAGAAGCCCATCAGCCACCAGGCGTCCGCGGACTGGAGCGGGTGCAGATAGGCGACCAGCGTCTTCGGTGCCGGTGCGTTCGGCGCGTCCTTGGCCATCGCCAGGTAGAGCAGGAACACGATGCCCAGCGGCAGGCAGGCGAGGCCCAGCACCGCGTTCCAGCCGAACAGCTTGGCGAGCGCGGGCGCGAACAGCGCGGCGAGCACGGTGCCCGAATTGCCCATGCCGGCCAGCCCCATCGCCTTGCCCTGATGCTCGGCCGGGTACCAGCGGCTGGCGAGCGGCAGCGCGATCGCGAAGCTGGCGCCGGCGAAGCCGAGGATCACGCCCAGCGCCAGCGTGCCGCCGAAGCTGTTCACGCCCAGTCCCCAAGCGGAGAGCAGCCCGCCGATCACGATCATCTGGCTGATCGCGCCCGATCGCTTCGGGCCGATGCGATCGACCAGCAACCCGTTGACGACGCGCAGAAAGGCACCGGCGAGCGTCGGCGTGGCGACCATTAGCCCCTTTTGCGCGGCGGTGAGGTGGAGGGTCTTTGCGATCTCGGGCGCCAACGGCCCGAGCAGCACCCACACCATGAAGGCGAGGTCAAAATAGAGAAAGGCGGCGACCAGCGTGGGCCAATGCCCGCTGCGCCAGAAGCTGCCATCGCGTGCCGTGCGGGCCCTTGCACCCATGCTTCGATCCAGAAATGCCGTGGCCATGCTGACGTCCCCAATGCCGATCTGAAAAGGACAAGAAAAAAGCCGCTCGCCGGACGTTCGCATGGTGGCGAAATCCGGTCAGCGGCTTTGCTGCGTTCAGAGGGGGAGGCAGGCCCCGGCGTTGGGGTGCCCTCCCGATGGGCGCGCATCCTTGCGCGACTCGGGGATGATCGCGCGAATCGGCCTTTGCTGCAAGCGCGAAGTTGGAGCGGCCCTGCGCCCCTCCCCTTCAGGGGC
>NZ_BCTR01000091.1 GCF_002091475.1 Sphingomonas azotifigens NBRC 15497 | reverse complement strand
GCGGCGAAGCCGGGGTCCATCGGGGTCTCACTGTCGGCTTTCACGGTGACCGGGAGGCGAATGGATCCCGGCTGTCGCCGGGATGACGGCGTGCGGCAGGATGAGTCCGCCTCAATGCACCTTGGTATAATTTCAGCCTCGAACAGCCTTATGCGCCGGATCCTCGGCGACTTTGGGTGTTTCTTCAGCATTATGTGCCACGAGCGCAGCCTGGAGTTGATCCAATACGCGTTCCCACGGAACCCCAGCCGTCGCCATCCATCCCGAGAATGCCGGTGTCGCACGCACCGTCACCCAGCAGTTGCGTGGCCTGTTCGAAGACCAGCCGCCCGACCGGGGTAAGCCGCAGGGGCCGCGCCGCGCGGTCGAATAGCGGAGCGCCGATTTCGGCCTCGAGATGCTGAATCTGCCGTCTTAGCGGCGGCTGCGCGATGTGCAGCCGCCGCCAAGCCGCGCGGGTAAAGTTTCGCTCTTCGGCGACGGCAACGAAATAGCGGAGCTGGCGCAGATCCATCCCACCACCATACCCAATAGGTATCGTATGAAGACTGCAATAGTCTTGGGCTCCGCCCCTTTCGCCCCCTACCTCGTCGACATCGAACGCGCAGTACGGGAAACGCATGTCAAGCTTGCCCTTGAGTCGATCGAAGCCATTCTCGTCGATCTGCCGACGATCCGCCCGCATGTGCTGGCGATGGCGACGATGCACAGCCAGACGATCGGGCGGCATGTCGTCGGCAACCGCATTGCCAAGCGCGCGATGGAAAGTACGCTGCTCGACGCGGCGGGCAAGCGGCCGGGCATTCCGGTTTCGGCGTTGATCAGCGGCGGCCGCCTGCGCGACAGCCTACCCCTCGCCTGGACGCTAGCCAGCGGCGACACGGGGCGCGACATCGAGGAAGCCGAAGCGATGATCGCCGCGCGGCGCCATAACATGTTCAAGCTCAAGATCGGCAAGCGCGAGGTGCGCGCGGACGGAGACCATGTGGCCGCCATCAAGCGCACGATCGGCGCGTGCGTGTCGACGTCAACCAGGGTTGGGACGAGACCCAGACCGATCTGGGCATGGCCCTGCTCGCCGAAGCGGGATGCGGTCTCGTCGCGCAACCGACCGCGCGATCCGGCGACGCCACCGGCGCGAACGACTGCGCTGCTCGAAGGCATCCCGCGCGCGACCTGCGTGATGCTCGATGCGGCGCATCTGTCCAATCTCGAGCGGCCCGAAGCCTTCACGGCCGCGCTGCTCGATCATCTGAAAAATACCAGTGGAGAGTGAAATGACGTCCCTGTTCGACGATGGACATCTTGACGGCCGCCTGTTCGACGGCGGCTGGGTGAAGGCGGACGAAACCTACGATGTGCTCGAACCCGCGACCGGCGCAGTGCTGGCACGCGCCGGCTCGGCGGATGCGGCCATCGTCGCCCGCACGACGGCGACGGCCCGCGCCGCGCAGGCCAGCTGGGCCGCCGCCGCACCGGATGTGCGCGCGACCATCTTCCCGAAGGCCGCCGCGCTCGCCCGCGCGCACTGGGACGCGATCGTTACCTGGATCATGCGCGAAAGCGGCTCCGTGCGCGCCAAGGCCGAATTCGAGCTGTCGATCACGGTCAAGGCGATCGAGCTGGCCGGTGCGATGCCCCATCAGGCGCAGGGGCTGGTCCTCCCCAGCGAGTCGGGGCGTCTCAGCCTCGCCCGGCGTCGTCCGCTTGGCGTGGTCGGCGTGATCGCGCCGTTCAATTTCCCGCTCTACCTCGCGATGCGGGCGGTGGCACCGGCGCTTGCCGTCGGCAATGCAGTGGTGCTCAAGCCCGACCCACGCACGGCGGTGTGCGGAGGCTATGTGATCGCGCGCCTGTTCGAGCTGGCCGGGCTGCCGGCCGGCGTGCTCGCGGTACTTCCGGGCGGCGGGTCGGCGGGGGCAGCGCTGTGCGAGGATCCCAATGTCGCGATGATCCAGTTCACCGGATCGACCGGTGCCGGGCGCAAGGTGGGGGAGGTAGCGAGCCGGCATCTCAAGAAGGTTTCGCTGGAACTCGGCGGAAAGAACGCCCTCATCGTCCTCGACGATGCCGACCTCGATCTGGCCGCGCGCAACGCCGCATGGGGTGCCTGGCTGCACCAGGGCCAGATCTGCATGACGACCGGGCGGATCCTCGTCCATCGGGCCATCTTCGATGCGTTCGCGGCCAGGCTGGTCGAGAAGGCGCGGGCACTCCCGGCGGGCGACCCGATGTCCGACGCGGTGGCGGTCGGCCCCCTCATCAACCAGTCGCAGCTCGACCATGCCCGCGGGATCCTCGAGCGCAGCGTCGCGTCGGGAGCGCGGGTGGCGGCGGGCGGCACCGTCGACGGACTTTGCATGGCGCCTACCGTGCTGGAGGGCGTGCTGCCCGGCATGGCGGCGTTCGACGAGGAGATTTTCGGGCCGGTCGCCGTGCTGGTTCCCTTCGATACCGACGAACAGGCGATCGCGATGGCCAACGACACCGACTATGGCCTGTCCGCAGCGGTGATCTCGAACGACGTCGGTCGCGCCATGGCGATCGGCGAGCGGCTCCGCGCCGGGCTGGTCCACATCAACGATCAGACCGTGAACGACGAGGTGGTCAACCCCTTTGGCGGCGTCGGCGCCTCCGGCAACGGTTCGTCGATCGGCGGCCCGGCCAATTGGGAGGAATTCACGCATTGGCAGTGGCTGACCGTGAAGGGCGCCGCCCCCGCCTATCCGTTCTGATCGCCCCGAAAACGGGACAAAACTTCCAGGAGATGACGATGACCGAATTGCGTGAAATCACCGCCGCCGTAACCCGCGCGCAGGGCGCTCCCTTCGCGATCGAAACCGCGAAGATCGCCGCGCCTTGCCCGGGCGAAGTGCTGGTCCGGATCGTCGCGGTGGGCGTCTGCCACACCGATATCATCGTGCGCGACCAATATTATCCGGTGCCGCTCCCCGCAGTGCTCGGCCATGAGGGATCGGGCGTGGTCGAAGCGATTGGCGCCGGCGTGACCGCGGTCGCACCGGGGGACCATGTCGTCCTCAGCTTCGCTTCGTGCGGCGTCTGCCATCCGTGCCTCTCCGGGCACCCCGCGCATTGCGCCGAGTTCTTCGGGTTGAACTTCGGCGGCGGGCGGAAGGACGGCTCAACGGCCACCTGCGATGCCCATGGGCATGTGCTGCACGATCATTTCTTTGGTCAGTCGTCGTTCGGCAGCTTTGCGATCGCGCAGGAACGCAACGTCGTCAAAGTCGCGAAGGACGCGCCGCTGGAACTGCTAGGTCCGCTGGGCTGCGGCATCCAGACCGGCGCGGGAGCCGTGCTCCGCGCGATGAAGGTGCCGGCCGGCGCCAGCTTTGCCGCCTTCGGCTCGGGCGCGGTGGGCCTCAGCGCGATCATGGCCGCGCGTGTCGCCGGGGCGACGCAGATCATCGCGGTCGACGTAACGCCGAGCCGGCTGGAACTGGCGAGAGAACTCGGCGCTACCCACATCGTCAACAGCCGGGAAACAGACCCGGTGGCTGCGATCCAGGATATCACCGGCGGCGGCGCCGATTTCACGCTCGAGAGCAGCGGCCGGCCGGATGTTCTGCGCCAGGCAATCGATGCTCTCGCCATCCTGGGGACCTGCGGGATCGTCGGTGCCCCAAAGCTCGGCACCGAAGGCAGCTTCGACGTGAATATGGTGATGGTGCCGGGCAAGCGGATCATGGGCATCGTGGAGGGGGACGCGGTGCCGCAGGTCTTCATCCCGGAACTCATCGCGCTCCACGCCCAAGGGCGGTTCCCGTTCGACCGGCTGGTCAAATTCTACGACTTTGCAGACATCAACCAGGCGGTCGCCGACAGCGAGAGCGGGAAGACGATCAAACCGATCCTTCGGCTGCCGGCCTGACCGAGCGGCGAGGCTGCCCTGCACAGCCTCGCCCGTCCCGAATGCGCAGATCGACCGATTCAAGGTGCCCGAGATGTCGATTGACCCGACGAATTCCTCCGATCTTCTCGTCGAGACCCGATCCGGCGTGGTACGCGGCGTCGTTGAAGACGGCGTCCGCACCTGGCGCGGTATCCCCTTTGCCGCGCCACCGATCGGCGATCTGCGGTTCCGGGGGCCGCGCCCGCCAGCGCCTTGGCAGGGTATCCGCGATGCGCGGGCGTTCGGACCGCTCCCCATGCAGAAGCGCGGTTTCGAGGCGATCGGCGGCGCTGGGACAGCGACACCGATGGACGAGGACTGCCTCAGCATCAACGTCTCGGCGCCGCTCGACGCACGTAAACGTCCGCGGCCGGTCGTGGTGTGGATCTATGGCGGCGGCTTCTCGTTGGGTGGGAGCCGCGCGCCGCTCTATCGCGGCCAGCATCTCGTCGACCGCGGGGATGTCGTCTTCGTCAGTTTCAACTACCGTGTCGGCATTTTCGGCTTTTCAGATTTCAGTGGCTGGTCGACCGACGCGTACCCGGTCGACAGCAATCCGGGACTGCGCGACCAGGTGGCTGCGCTCACCTGGGTGCAGGAGAATATCCACGCCTTTGGCGGCGATCCCGGCAACGTCACGATCGTAGGGCAGTCTGCGGGGGCGATGTCGGTGGTTACGCTGATGTGTGTTCCCGCAGCACGGGGCCTGTTCCACCGCGCCTTCGCGATGAGCGCCGCCGGCATAAGCGTCTATGGGTCGGGGCGACACCAGCAGTTCGCCCGCGAGCTTCTGACGATGCTGGGCATCGATCCGGAGGACAAGGACGCGGCGGCGCGTGCACTCCGGCACCTGCCGGCGGAAGACTTGAACGCGGTGGCCGCGCGCTTCTTCTACGACGTCGCGCCAGACCGGTACCCTGGCTTTCTGCCGAGTTCTCCGGTGATCGACGGTGAATTCCTACCGCAGCATCCTATCGACGCCTTTCGGGACGGCACCGCCCATCCCGTCCCTTTGGTGATCGGTACCATGTCGCGCGAAGGCGCCATGCTGGACAAGGCCCTGCCCGTGCTCTGCAGCCGGGTGAACCGGCTGGAGGCAATGTTTGCGTGCGAAGCGCCTGCGCTGCGCACCCGCATCGCGGCGGCCTATCCCGGGTATCCGTCGCCGCGTACCGCTATCGATATCGCCGGAGACCTCAATTTCTGGGTGCCAACCATCCTGATCGCGGAAGGACATGCGCGGTTTGCCGATTGCTGGGTCTATCGATTCGATTACGCCACGCCCCTGACGCGCTTGTTGTTCGGGGAAGCCACGCACGGCCTCGATCTTCCGATGGTGTTCGGCACCACCGGCGAGGGGGAACTGGGTCGCCTCGATCTCTTCCGTTGGCGGCGCTCCAGAATGGTGAGCCAACGCTTCCAGCGGGCCTTCCTGCATTTTGCACAGGACAATTCTCCCGCATGGCGGCGATACGATGCGGCAAACCGGGTTACGCATGTCTTCGATGCCCGCGATCGAGACGAACACGATCCCCGAAAGGCGCGGCGAATCGCATGGGGTGGGTATCGCGGCCCAGCGTAGCGGCCGATATCAACGTCCCTGAGGCACTCCTAACGCTCCATCCACCCGGTCTTCCGAACGGCCGATACGGTCGCCACAAGAATGGGTGAACGTTGTGATACCATCACGCTGCGTAATTCCGTGGCAGTCGCCAGCGCCGAAGCCCATTCCCCAATGACAAGGGGATAAGACCAGGCTGCGTTGATACCGACTCCTCCAGCCTCGGGTACAAACTTGTTCATCGTCTTGCTCATACAGGTTCCACCTTCTCAGGCGTTGGAGCCTCAGGCAGACCCGGTGCGGTTCGATGGGCCAACGCACGCTCGATCGCATCGGGGTGCCAAAGGCCGGATTCATTGAGCAGCGTGCTCGCCATGGCCCGGAAGCCGTGGCTGGTCATTTCGTCATGTTCAAAGCCCAGGCGCCGAAGTGCGACATTCAGCGTGTTGTCGGAGATCGGACGCAACGTCGTATGCAGTGCCGGGAAAAGGAACTCGCTGGATCGCGCAAGCGAGCGCAGATCCTGGAGCAGATACAGCACCTGCCGGGAAAGTGGCACAGCGTGCGCCTGCTTCATCTTCATGCGCTCCGCAGGCACGCGCCACACCTCCTCGGCGAAGTCGATCTCGCTCCATTTCGCCTGCCGGTGCTCACCTGGCCGCAGGAACACATGCGGTGCGATCCGCAGCGCGTAGAGCGTTTCGGGGCGCCCTTTATAGTCTTCGATGGCGCGAAGCAGTTCTCCAACCTTCTTCGGCTGAACGATCGCCGCATGATGCTTCACGCGCGGAATGGTAAGCGCACCCCGGAGAATGTCTGCCGGTTTCTTTTCGGTGCGCAGGGTCGCGAAGCCATAGCGAAACACGCGGCCTGCGAAGGAGCGCAGCCGCACCGCCGTCTCGTGATGCCCCCGGCGCTCGACCCGTTTCAGCACGTCGAGCAACTCGTGCGGCGTGATCGCCGCGATGGGCCGGCGGGCGATTCCACCGAGCAGTTCGAGAAACCAGCGCGCCTTCTTGAGGGTGGCCGCCGATTTTCCCTCACGCTGCATCTTCTCGATATATTCATTGGCGACCAGCTCGAAGGTGGTCTTCGCTGCCAGCTCCGCCTCAAGCTGCTTTTGTCGCTTCTGCTCGACCGGATCGAAGCCGTCGGCAAGCTCAGCGCGCGCCTCGTCTCGTTTGTGGCGCGCCTGCTGGAGGGTGACCTCGGGGAAACTGCCAAGCGACAGCTTCCGCTCGACCCCGAACACCTTGTAGCGAAACCGCCACAACAGTGCCCCGGAGGGCTGAACGAGAAGATACAAGCCATCGCCGTCCGGAACCTTGAACGGACGCGCTGCCGGCTTGAGGGCGCGAATCTCGACGTTCGTAAGCATGGTGGGCCACGCCTTCCTGCGATCTCCGTGGCCCACCGATTCGTGGCCGACTTTGGGTGGGCCACGGTGGAACAAAATGGGAAACCACGAGACCCGCAGGAGACATTTTACCGCAGTTTTCTGCGGTTTTCTAGCGATGTTCTCTAGATGTACTGGTGCCCAGAAACCTCCAAAACTGGGCACTGTAAGGATTGGAAAATTCTGGTCCCACTGCCGCCTACGGGTGGCGCGAAGGCTGCATAAAAAGGTCTTTCAACGCTTCTGCGCCTGTTGCCGGCGGCACGCCATGAACTCGCTCAGCGCTGCCGGCACTTCGAGCGTCAGGCTCTCTGCCGTTTCCAACAGCGCATGGACGAGGGCGAGAAGCCGATCCAGCGTTCCCATCCGATCGGTCATCGCTCGCCCCTCCCTTAGCCCGCCTTGGCGAGAAGCCCGGCCACGGTCAGGCTCTCGGTGACGTCCCGCTCGGAAAGCAGCGCATAGGCCCAGGTCTTCCCGTCGCCTTCCTCGGCGAACAGGTTGGCATTCTGCACCCAGGTCCGCGCCGCGCGCGCCTTGTCCTGCACCACCGAGTCGTTCAGGTCGCGCTCTGCCTTAACTTCGACGATGAGCTTGCGGTCCTGGCATTCGACCACGAAGTCCGGCTCGTAGCGGCGCCCACGATCATATTCGATGTCGAACTGGCCCGTGGCGGGGCGCAGCCAGCGCACCACGGCCGGCATGTTGTCGCTATCGATCAACGCAGCGAAGCGGCGTTCTGGGTCCGAATCGAACTTGTGGAACTGGTACGGGCTCTTCCGCGAGCCGTAGAACAGGATGCTCGGCGTCGCCGATAGCGGATCGGCCGGCTGCGTCAGCGGCAGCTGCTTCGACAGACTCACGCCCATCTGCTGTGGCCGCAGCGCCTTGAACGAGCGCGTGCGGTGCGCCTTATACTCGACCGGCGTCTCCCGATAATGCTTGCGCATCTGCTCGAAAACGAACCGGGCCAAGGCCTTGCCCTGCTCCAGCGCTACCGCCTCGACATCGGCTTCGGTGTTCAGATAGGCGCGGAGGCGCTCGATCACCTGCCCAGCCCATTTGTAGAGCTTGGCCGCGTGGCTGTCGTAATCGACCTCGGGATAGTCGATCAGATGCCGGATGATGTAATCTTCCGGCCGCCGTTCGCGCGGCCCCGTGTCCGCGCGGGCGAGTTCCCGCTGGCTATCATCGCGCAGGTTGCGGATCAGGATCGTGTCGCTGCTCGGCTGGAAGCGTAGCGTCTCGAGCCCGGTGAGATCGAAGTCGTCGAACCAGAAGTTCACCTCGCGGCTCGGCAGCACGACGATTTCCGGAATCTCGATCGTGTTGTCGGCGATGGACGCCGTCACAAGCTGCACGAGCCGCTCGACCTCGTCATTCCCGAGCACCGCATCGAAACTGCCCTGCGCCGCCGCCGTTGCCGCGCGCACGTCGCGGACGATTTCCGCCTGGACCTCGGTCTTGCGGAGATCGGCCAAGCCGCCGGTCAGCGTGCGTTCGTATTTGTCGCGGATCAGCGACAGTGCGGTGTCGACATAGGCGACCTGTTCCGGCGTCGGCGGCGTATATTCGACACGCTCCTCGGCAACCCTGTTCGCATCCGGCCCCAGGCTCGGCTGCCGCCCGGTAAGGAACCCCTCATAAGCGGGCGGCACCGCAATCGCCTCCCGCTCTTCCGCCGTCACGTCGCCGCCTTCACCGATCGTGATTTCCTTCAGGCGCACGATCGAATCCGGCTCGCGTGCCCGCTTGATCACCTCGTCGAAGCGGTCATGCGCGATCACCGTCAGCGTATCGACGGCCTCCACGCCGGTCCGCGCCCCATAGGGCAGGCGCAGGCCGCGACCCAGGGTCTGCTCGGTGAGGATCTCGGACGCCGAGGCGCGCAGCGGCACGATGGTGTAGAGGTTGGTGACGTCCCAGCCCTCCTTCAGCTTGTTGACGTGCACCACAATGTCGGTCTGCTGATCGTGTTCGAGCCCGACCAGCCGTTCCATCGCCTCGTTCGACTCCTCGCCAGACTGGTTCGAGTGCACCTCGATCACGCGGCCCCGATAGGCGCCGCCATGGAAATCATCGCTTTCCAGATAGGCCCGGACCGAACTGGCGTGGGCGGTGTCGCGCGCCACCACCAGCATGAACGGATGCACCTGCGGCCGCCCGCTCTGGCGGGCATAGAGATCCAGCTCCACCTTCACATGCTCGTGATAGGTGATGCCGTCGGCGAGCATGATCTTCTCCAGCTCGTCCTGTGAAACGCTGTCCGCGCGGAAATCCGCCCGCGTCGCGACGGCGGGCTCCTTCACGAAGCCGTCGGCCATCGCCTGGCCCAAGCCATAGGAATAGACGACGTTCTTGAAGTCCTTGGGCGAAGCGCCGACCGTCTTCGGCGTTGCGGTCAGCTCCAGGCCCAGCCGCGGGTTCAGCTCGAACACCGCGTTCGCCGCTGCCTTGGCGCGATAGCGATGCGCCTCGTCCATCAGCATCACGAGATCCGGCAGACGCGAGAGATAGTCGAAATAGCTCTCGCCCAGCGTCTCGCGGAACGAGCGGATGCGCCCCTTCTCCTTGTTGATCTTGTCGACGTTGAAGATGTTGATGATCGCCTCGCCGCCGAACAGGTCCGAGCCGCGCACGCCGCGCCCCTCTTCCCATGTATCGCCGGTGACGATGATCGGCGGCGACTGGGCAAACTCGGCGATGCCGCGGAACACATATTTCGGCGACGATTGGCGCGAGAAGTCGTTGACCAGCTTGTCGTAGATGGTGGTGTTCGGCGCCAGCACGAAGAAGTTCTTCGAACGCCCGGTGAGATAGAGCCAGGCGATGAACGCGCCCATCAGCCGCGTCTTGCCCACGCCGGTCGCCAGCGCAAATGCCAGCGACGGGAAGGCACGCTCGAAACTGGTGACGGACGGATATCGCGCCTTCACCTGTTCGAGCAGCGCGACCGGATCGACGGCCCCCTCCCAATCCATCATGCCGTCAACGACACCCAGGATTTCGAGCGCCAGCTCCTGCGGCTTGCGCAGCGACAGGCGCTGCGCAACCTGGCGGCGCAGCCGATCGTCACGGGTCAGCTCAGCCATTGGTTCGGCCTCCCGAGAAGAGCGGGCCCGCATCCGCGTCGCCGCTTTCCTCCCGTTCCGGCAGCGCAGCGACATTCAGCGAGTAATCGTCGCGACCCCACTCACATTTGCTGAGGATGCTCGACGGGATCTTGCGGCAGGTGAGGTTCTCGAACGCATCGAGGTCGCCCGAAAAGGCGCGCGCGCAGATCAGCAGCGAGCGGTTGGGCCCGACCTCTTGCGAGAGAAGTCGTAGCGCATCCTGTGTCAGTGCTTGCGTGGTGACATAGAGGAAATCGGTTTCGCTGGACCTACCATGGCGCCACCACTCGGCTTCGTCCTGCGTGGGATCGTAGGTGAAGCCCAGATGCTTGCACATCGCCTGCGCCAACATCGGCCCATTATATTCCGGCGCGATTATCCAGTTGCCATATGCATCGCGTTCGAGCAGCGAAGGTGCGAGCGTGTAATAACGAAAACCGCCCCCCCCCTTCCAACCCACCGCCTTGGTGATGCCGCTATGATCGTCGCCATCTACGACCTTACTTATGCGCGGCACGATATGTGTATCGGCGTGATCACCGATTTCTACCATAATCCAACGACGATGCATTTTGTGCGCAACAGCACCGGTAGTTCCAGAACCCGAAAATGAATCAAGAACTAAATCTCCCGGTTCAGTAGCGAGTTCTATACATCGCTTAACAAGAGATTCCGGCTTTTTACCTTTGGGGAAATCGAATCCACCCTCGTTATGCAAATTATTGGATAGAAGATCATCCCATATTGACGTCAGCGGCTCTCCGGCAACATATTGTCCGTCCACCAGCTTCAGCTTATCCGAGTAAAATAGGATCCTTTGTCCGCCTTGGAAAAACATATCGGCATGGCCGTCGCGTTCCAGGCAGAAAACCTCGTTCGGGTTTGCTACAGACTTATCAATCATGCTCCGCGCTGAGGAGCTCACAGCTTTATAATCCGGTTTCGCCTGACGGATCACGCTCTGGGCGTGCTCAACGACAAACTGACTGATCTGCTCTTCGTAGCTCGCGCCGAGCTCCTTCTTAACCGCTTTCTCATCTATACCAATATGCGCAGCGAATGCCTTCGCAAGAGTGGTAAACTGCCACTTTGTAAATTCTTCCGAGCGATTCAAAATGAACCTTCCGTACCTTGCGTCTCGCGAATCGCGCGCGGAATAAACCTTGTTCGGCCGCCAAAGCGGCTTGTGCTTCGCATACATGATTAAGAAATTGGACGTCGAAACCACACCTGGATTTATAGCTTTGTGACCTGTCGCAGCACCTTGTTTGAATGTGATAATGGATATCCGATTAGATCTTCCAAAAATCTCATCCGCTATTGCTATTAAGTATCCAAGCTCATTGTCGTCTATGTGAACAAACAAAGTGCCATCCTCTCTCAAAAGAGAGTGAAGGAACATTAGCCTGTATCGCATTAGGCTTAACCAAATTGAATGCTCCAAACCATCATCGTAATTTGGAAGCGCCTGTTTTGTATTAAAAGGAGGGTCAATATAAATGCACTTTACTTTTCCTGCATATTCTTGCTCCAGCGCCTTGAGCGCAAGCAAATTGTCACCCTTGATCAGCATGTTGTCGAACAAGTCACCGTCGCGCTTCGTCGCAGCATGATGGCCGCGCTCCGGGTGTTCGAGCAGGATGCGCGGTTCCAGCCGAGGACGGTCCTCCTTGCCGGGCCAGGTGAGTTCGAGCTTGGTCTTGCGTGTCATAGGTCTACTTCAGCAATGGGTTGTGGTGCCGCGATGCGGCGATCCAGGTTCGCGATTTGCGCCATCAGTTCGCGTCGGCGTTCGCCATAGCGGATGAACCTTCGGCTGCCATCCTCCCGCCGCGCGCCACGCCGTTCATGCTCGCGAAGTTCTGCCGCCAGTCGCATGCGCTCCGCCATCAGGTTCGAACCCCGCACCTGGCTTTCATCCCGCTTCGGGGCTGCGATAAACGGAACTGTCTCGTCGCCTGCAGCCTCGAGTTGCGTGATGCGACGGCGCAAGCGGGCCTGCTCCTCCTGATTCTTGGTGAATTTGCGCGAGCCCGGAAAGAACTTCGCCGCCTTGGCTTCGACGCGGGCAAGCTGCTGCCGCAGCTCGCTCAATTCATGCAGGTGATGGTCCGCCGGAACGGCGACGTGGCGGGGCGCCGGCTGTTCGGCCTCCGGGCGCCTTGACGGCACGGTCTTCTCCCGAGCGGCATCAGGAGCTGCCACCGGCAAGGACGGAGGAGGCTTGGTGGCGGCCGCGAGCCCCGCGCTGAGCATCCTTTCGATTTTGGCGGCATCCAGGTTGCAACCGGCGTCGAAGCGACTTCCTGGGAAGCAGGTCGTCATTCGCCGCGCCTGCTCCCGCGCCACGTCCCAATCCGTATGCCGGCGCGCACGCGCGGACCAGCGAACATAATAGAGCGGGGCGACCGACACACGTACCCGGGTCTTGGCGATGAGCGCGCGCTCTTCCTGCTCCACCCGTTGGCGCAGGCGCGCCCGGTCGCTGGCCAGCCGCTCGACGATCGCGTCGCGCTCCTGCTCGAACTCCCCGATGATGTCCTGCAACAAGGCGCGTTCCGCATCCGAACCACCGGGCATGCGACGACGACGGCGCAGGTCCGCAATCTGATATTCGAGCGCGTCGATCCGTCGCGCTGCCTGCCCTTCCAGCTCGGCAATGCGAGCGAAGGTGGCTTCCGTCAGCTGCGCCAGGCCGGCATTGCTCCCCCGCAGCCATTGCACTTTCAGCTCGTCCGCCGCGTCGGCGAGCAGTTCCTCCAGATCCTCCGGCGGGTATTCATCGCACTCTCCCGGAAGCGAACAGCCGCAAGCGAGCAGATTTGGCGCCATGAACGATGGCACGGGATCGAGATGATCGTCGCAGGCAGCGACCAGGGTGGTATCCCAGCCGCCGCCGGCACTCGTCATCTCCGCCTCGGCCACGACCAGCCATCCAGAGCGCCCGCGGAACCGCTCGACATGCGTCCAGGGCCCTTCATAGCTGTCGAGATCGAATTCGATGCACACTGGTGCCAAACCGAACCCGTCCAGCATGACGTCACGCGACCGTCCAGCGGAGCGTGAACAGCTCCTCGATCCTAGGCTGCTGGTCCAGCGTGGCCGCCAGATCATCGAGCACGCGGTTGATGTCGGCGTTCACCTTCCGCTTGGTTTCGAACTGCGTCATCTTCAGCTCGTCGCGTGCTGCCTCCTTCTTGCGGATATCGCGCATCCGGGCGAGCTTGTCCTCCATGCTGAGCCCCGGCGCACGCTTCGCGCGCTCCAGTTCCTTGATCTCGAGCTCGAGCGCGGTCACCTGCGCCTCGATCTCGATTTCCCGATCCCGCGCATATTGGCCGAGCTGGTTTTCGCGCTCTTCAAGCCACTTCATGTTTTCCTCGGTGACCCGCTCGGAAAACACCGCGAACTCCTGGTCCCGCAGCGCATCCAGGCGCGCTGTCGGCACAGGAGCGTCGGCGGCGCCCAACGATCGCGCCGGCGCCATCAGCAACTTGTCGCCAATCGCGGAGGGAATGCTTTCGCCGGCATCGGTGACGATGGCCACGAGCACCTCCTCACGCTCCGCATCCGGCACGGGCATGACCGCCTTGAAGGCCCGCAACCAGCCCGACGTACCCGCCAGGTCGACGACGCCGCCCAGCTGCCCCGGATACGGATAGGCTGCAGGATCGAACTGCACAGCCTGCACGCCTTCGCTCCGCCAGGCCTTGGCGCGCTGCACCAGTTCCTGACCCAGGCCCTCACTAACCCGGAAGAACTGCCAATCGCGCTCCTCCGCCATTGGCCATTCGACGGTCCAGCGCTTCCCATCATATTCGAACCAGACCGCACCCGGCGTGGGGAATTGCGCGTCCGGCAGCGCCGCTGCGGCTACCATCAGCAGCCGCTGCTGATATTCCGGCACGATCTCGACCAGTGCCTGCTGCCGGCGATGCAGCTTGGCGATGACGTCGGCGTCCATCGTCTCGAGCACCTTGGCGCGCGCAGCTTCCATATCCGCGTCGATGCTGTCCTGGATGCGGGCGGTGAGCAGGTCGAATTCGCGGTCCGCTTCCTCGGCGCTCCGGCAGCTCTGGACGATGCGCAGCACCTCGCGCTCGAAATCGATCCCGTCGGTAAGGATGCCGAGCACCTCGTCCGACGAGCCGAACACGCCCTCGAACAGGTGCAGCTTCTGCTCGAGAAGCTGGTGAATGCGCTCCTCGGCTCGGTTCTTGAGGTTGAGCATGTTCACCACGGTGACATCGACCAGCTGGCCATACCGATGGCAACGGCCGATGCGCTGCTCGACGCGCTGCGGGTTCCACGGCAGGTCGTAGTTGATCAACA
>NZ_BCTR01000090.1 GCF_002091475.1 Sphingomonas azotifigens NBRC 15497 | reverse complement strand
CGACCAGCGCTTCGGCGCGCGGCTCGACCGCCAGAACCGCGTCGCCGACCGGATGGAGCAGAAGCTCGATTATCTGACCGAAGCCCTCGGGCTCTTCGTCCGCCACCAGCTTACCCTCACGGCGCACCAGCCGGCCTCTGATACCGAGACGCAGCGTCTCGGCCGGCTTCGCTACGACGCCTTCGTCGAGCTCGTCGGTCGAGCAATCGCCCGGGGCGACACGAACAACCGTATCGCCAACCGTCAATCCCCAGAACTGGGGAGGGACAGATGAAGGAGCGTCCCATGCGTCCTACGCTGAGCAAGCCGAACACCGACCTGTCGCCCATCACGCTGCGGATTGCTGATGCCTGCCGCATCACCGGCATCGGCCGATCGAAGTTCTACGAGTTGATCAAGGCCGGCGAGATCGGGGTGATCAAGGTAGGCGCGATCACGCTCGTGCCGATGACCAGCATCGACGCGTTGCTTCAGCGTGGCGGCCCCACCGCGAGCGACGGCGCCCGGCCCTCCTTAGCCGAGGTGATGCACCCGTTTCTGGCCAATGCCATTTTGACGGCGAGTCTTGCCTCGACCCCTGAGGCGGTTCGATGCGATCTGTCATCGGCGGACGAGGGGAGGCGGGGAAAAGCTGAAGACCTTGTTGTTGAGCGTATGATTTCGGCCCTCTATGATCGAGACGACCAGCTCGAAGTAGTTCGTTGATCCCATCTTATGTAGTTCTGCTGTCCTAGCTTTGGCTAGAGTCTGAGCTTTGGGGCCTTGCTAAAAGTGGCCTGCGTGACAGTCTGAATTTGGGACAATCCCGTCATTACCGTTGGCTTTCACCACCGACAGCTTCCGTCATTATCAGTCATTCGCCGCTCGGTCATACCGACGGCCGATTATGAGCAAGGCTGGCCTATTGACGGCAAAAAGTTATTCGGAGGCCAATTGCGGAGGATGCCCTCAATGCCCGTGTCGCACTCTACCTCGCGCCCGGCGGTGGATGGAACGCGTCCGAGATCGACAACGCCATCCGCCTCGAGCTGCGCCATCTCTTCGGCGAGCCGGGCTGGCGGCGGCAGCGTCAGCAGGCGGCGGGACAGGTCCGTGAGATAGGCCGTGGCCTCATAGTCGAACAGGACGTGGGTCTGCTCTACGGAAGTGATCTTTTCGCCGAGCATCTCATGGGTGCGGCGCAGAGCATACGACTGCTGCGGATAGTAAGCGACGATCTGGAGCGATTCCCGGGACGTCGACAGCGCCCTATTCTTGCGCATCTCGACCAGGGTCGGTGCGGTTCGACGATTGCGACTATGTCGAAACCGCCCACCGCGACGGCGTCGCGCTGCATTATGGCCGTGACGACTTCGCCGATCGGGACAAGCTCGCCCGTACCCTGTCGCGCGAGCGCGCCAAGGACATGGCGAGCGATTATGCGCGTGATCCGGAGCAGGCGTTCGCCGAGCGGCGCGGGATTAGCTTGCGCGAACGCGTCGCCGAGATCGTGCGCGCCGGTGCGGAGAAAGCGCGCGGGATCTTCGACGGGTTCAAGCCGACGACCCCGGCGCCGCGTGAACGGGACATGTTCGCGGACTTCCGGCCAACGCCGCGGGAACCGGCAGCGCATGAGCCGGCGCGCGCCAGCGGAGCGCGCGGCGCGGTCGAGCGCTATGCCAGGGCGCGCCACGACATCGAGCGGATGCGCGAGTCCGGCCTAGCCGCCATGCCGCACCAGCAGGCGGCGCTGGAGCGCGCCACAGCGGCGTTGGACGCTGTCCGGCCCCATGGCTCTACCGACCTACGCGCAGCGTTCCAGCATAGCCCTGACCTGATCCGCGAGGCGGCCGAGGGGCGCGGGCAGGGGTCACTGCGCGCGATGCAGCTCGAGGCCGAACTCCGCATCGATCCCGTCAAGCGGGCCGACAAGTTCGTGGAAGGCTGGCAGCGGCTGGAACGTCAGCGCGAAGCATTGCAGCGCGACGGGAATCTCCCGGGTGCGCGCAAGCTCAGCGGCCAGCTCGCCGGCATGGCGAAAAGCCTCGAACGCGACCCGCAGATGGAGTCGCTGCTGCGCCCCCGGCGCCATGAGTTCGGCATCGATGCCGACATGGGCCGCAACCTCGCCCGCGACCTCGTGGACCATGTGTCGTTCGAACCCACCCGCAGCCTTGGTATGAGCCGATAGGAGGAAGAAATGCCCGACGAACAATCCCCGTCCACCGAGCCGGAAGCCGCACCGGAGACGGCAGCGCAGGCGTTCGCGCGGCTGGACGGGCGGATCGCCCTAATGTCGCGTGCGGTCGAGCATCTCGCCGCCGAGCGGGCTAACATCGATGTCCCCGACTACAGCGCCACGCTGGGACAGATGAACAGCCGGCTTGCGACCATCGCGCGAGAGCTGGGCGGCATCGCCGAGAAGCCGGCGATGCAACTGACACCGGAAAATCTGGCGACGCGGATGGACGCGGCGGCAGCGCAATCGCGACGTGCCGACAGCGCGACGCTCAGGGAGGCGCGCGAGGCCCATCAGGAAGCGGCGCGGATCATCCGCGATCTTGTCGGCGCGGTGCGCAACCAGCGCGATCAGCGCGAGCGTCTGCTATGGACTGCGGGCGGCAGCCTGCTGGCCGGTTGCCTGTTATGGTCGTTCCTTCCCGGCGTGCTGGCGCGCACACTGCCCGAGAACTGGCATATGCCCGAGCGCCTGGCGCGGCATATGATCGGCGAGCCGACCATATGGGAGGCGGGCGCCCGGATGATGCGCGCGGACAGCCCGGCGGCTTGGCAGGCCATCGCCGACACCGCGGAGATGCGGCGCGACAATCGGGAAACCATCGATGCGTGCGAACAGGCCGCCAGCAAGGTCAAGCAGCCTGTGCAATGCACGATCAGGGTCAAGGCTCGGAATCGGGCCGGGATTTGAGCTTGGCAAGGCGCGCACCCGCAACTGATGCGGACACTCATGGATGTAAGGGCCGCGGCCGACTGTGATCAGCGCGTTGCCGGACGGGCGAGCCTTTGGTCGAGCGACCAGCCGCCGCTGCCGACGATTAGCAGATAGAGACAGCCGAGCAGCATCGTGAGATCGGCGCGCGCTTCGTGCTGGGCGCTCCAGAAGCCGTAGCGCTTGAGATCGGCAAGGTGGAACGGCCCGACATCATGGCCGAGCAGAATCGGCAGCTTGGTCGATACCAATGCGACGATCATCGTGATGATGAGCGGTATGGCCGCGACCCGCGTCAGCAGGCCGACGATGATCAGCAGGCCGCAGACGATCTCCACGATGCCAACAAACGGACCCATAATGTCTGGGTAGGGAATCCCGATTTTGGCGAAGCGCCCCGCGCCGAGAATATCGGCATAGGCAAATTTTTGGATGCCTTCCGGAAAGAACACGACAAGGCCCACAGCAAGGCGGATCAGCACGGTCCATTTGCTCGCGCTCGTTTGCGTCAGTCGATCGATGTTCATCCTCTATCCTCCTTGTTCGGGGTGCCGATTACCGTTCCGTTCGGAAAGCCCTGGGGCATGTCAGTGAAC
Source organism: Sphingomonas azotifigens NBRC 15497 (assembly GCF_002091475.1). GTDB lineage: Bacteria > Pseudomonadota > Alphaproteobacteria > Sphingomonadales > Sphingomonadaceae > Sphingomonas > Sphingomonas azotifigens. The sequence continues at coordinate 10,841 of NZ_BCTR01000090.1, read as the reverse complement.
GCCTGCTGTCGCGAGGGCGGCGGCGACGCAGAAGGCGACGATCAGGATCGGCGGGGCCTTCCAGCGTTCGAGCAGGATGAAGCCGATCAGGGCGATGGCGAGATCGCGGGCGCCCAGGATCGCGCTCGTCCAGATTGGGTTGTAGAGCGCCGCGCCGAGGACACCGACCACAGCCGCGCTGACACCGGCAAGGCCGCCGCGTGCCGCCGGATGGCCGCCGATCCAGTTCCACAATGGCAACCCGGCCAGCGCCACGAGCAGGCCGGGCAGGAACAAGAAAACGAGCGCGGCCGTCGACCAGAGTGCGGTAGCGCCCAGGCCCGAACCCGGTGGCGCGACCATCGCGCCTAGATAGGCTGCGACGGTGAACAACGGACCGGGCATGGCTTGGGCCGCGCCATAGCCCGACAGAAACACATTGTCAGAAAGCCAGGCGGGGACCAGCGCGTCACGGAGCAGCGGGAGCACCACATGGCCGCCGCCGAACACCAGCGCGCCGGCCTTGTAGAAGATCGTCGATATGCCGCTCAGCGAATGCGGACTCACGTGGCCCGCGAACGGCAGTACGACCAGAAGCAGCAGGAACAGCGTGCCAGCCGCGATGCCGGTCCGCCGGCCGACCGGCAGTCTGGGCGGGGCGGCAGCGCCCGCGACATCGCGGCACAGCAGCATACCGCCAACCGCGCCCACAATCAGTGCGAGCAGCTGGATCAGCGGTCCTCCGATGACCAGCAACAGCGTCGCCGCTATGAGCGCGAGGGCTGTTCGTTGCCGGTCGGGACAGAGTCTGCGGCCCATGCTCCAGACCGCCTGCGCGACTACGGCGACGGCCACGAGCTTCAGGCCGTGCAGCCCCGCCTCGGTCAGCGGCCCGGTCAGCCGGGGCGCGAGCAGCGCGAAGGAGAGCATCAGCAACGCAGAGGGAAGGGTGAAGCCGAGCCAGGCGGCAAGCGCTCCGGCCCAGCCGGCTCGGCGAAGCCCGATTAGGAAACCGACCTGGCTGCTCGCCGGCCCCGGGGCCATTTGGCATAGTGCGACGATGCCGGCATAATCGTCAGCGCTGAGCCAGCGCCGACGCTGCACATAGGTCCGCTCGAAATAGCCGAGATGGGCGATCGGTCCGCCAAAGGAGGTCAGCCCGAGGCCGAGCGCGACGGCAAACACCTCTGCTGCGCTGCCGCGTGGCTGCCCTTCATGACCCGGAGCGCGACCGCCCGGCGGCGGCGCTCGATCGTCGCCTGCCACCTGAGCGCTCATTGGGTCGCCACGCGAAGACGCGGGTTGCACCACTGCGGTCTGGAGGAGCGGTGTGGGGGCCCTAACAGCAGAGGGCCAGCCATCAGGCGGGCACCAGTTCGATCTCGGCCACGAGACCTGTTGGCGTTGCGGCCTTCAGCACGACGCTGCCGCCGTAGAGGGCGACGAGATCGCGGACGATCGCAAGGCCAAGCCCCGATCCCGGCGTCGCCTCGTCGAGGCGCTCGCCCGGCGCGAACACGCGGTCCATCGCGTCCTGGGGGATTCCGGGGCCGTCGTCGGCGATTGTGATCCGGACCGGGCCGTGCTGATCGTCGCCAGCCATGGCGCGGATCGTGATCAGCCCGGCCGCCCATTTGCAGGCATTGTCGATTAGATTGGCGAGAATTTCGTCGAGGTCGACCGGGTCGACGCCGACCCGCAGGCTCGGATCGATATCGGTTTCGATCCGCAGGCAGCGGGCGCGGTGCAGGCGTTGCATCGCCATGACAATGGTCTCGATCGCAGGGCTCACCAGCATCCGGACACCGGGCACGCCCGCATTGGCACTGGCGCGGGCGCGGGCCAGCTGGAAGTCGATCTGGCGCTGCATGCGCTCGCTTTGCTGGAGCAGCACGGCGGCGCCCACCGCATCGCCGCGGTCGTGGAGACGGCGCGCCTCGTCGGCAAGGATCGCGAGCGGCGTCTTCAGCCCGTGCGCGAGGTTACCCGCCTGGGTCCGGGCGCGCCGCAGCATCTCGGCGTTCGCGGCCAGCAGTGCGTTGAGGTCGTCGACCAGCGGCTGCACCTCGGACGGAAAGCCCGTCGGCAAGTGTCGGCGCTCGCCGTCGCGAATCTCGGCCAGCGAACGGCGCAGGTCGCGCATCGGGCGGAGGCCGAAACGGACCTGGAGGATCGCCGATGCCGCCAATGCGAGGGCGAGCAGGCCCAGCGACAGCAGCAATGCGCGGTTGAACCCCGCCAGATCATCGTCGATCAGGCGCTGGTCGATGCCGATCTGGACCGAGATCGGTGAACTGGCTCTCCAGGGCCGCGCATAGATGATGGCCGGTCCGGCCGGGCCGGGCCGGACTTCGCGCACGAGCGCGGCAAAGGCCGAGCGTGGCGGCGGTGAAAGCCTGGTGCCCTCAAGCGATGACGAGCGCAGGATCGGGCCGCGCGGCGTCGAGACCTGCCAGTAGAAGCCCTTGCCGGGTTCCTCGAAACGCGGGTCGCTCAGCCGGCGCGTGATCGCGACGCCACCGGCCTGGGTCGGGACGAGCAACCTTTCGAGTTCATCGAGATGGCTGAGCAGTTCGTCATTCTCGATCTCTGTGACATGCTGGCGGAAGATTGCAGAGATCGAGATGCCCGCGATACCGATCCCGATCGCCATCCAGAGGATGGCGCCGAGGAGAAGCCGGGCGCGCAAACTGCTCAGCATGCGTCGAACCGATAGCCGAGGCCGCGCAGCGTGCGAATCGAGTCGCGGCCGATCTTACGGCGAAGCCGTCCGATAAAGACCTCGATCGTGTTGGAGGAAGGTTCTTCCTCCAGCCCGTAGAGATGGTCGAGCAGCTCCGCGTGCGTGACGATGCGGCCTACGCGATGGAGCAGAAAGGTGAGCAGGCGAAACTCGCGCGCGGTCAGTTCGACCGGTGCGCCGGCAACCGTCACCAGCCCCGATGCCGGGTCGAGCACGATTGTACCATGACGGAGGACGGCGGCCTGATAGCCGGCCGCACGGCGCATCAGCGCGCGCAGCCGGGCGGCGATCTCGTCGACATGAAAGGGCTTGCCGACATAATCGTCGGCACCAGCGTTCAATCCCTCGACCTTCTCCGTCCAACTGCTGCGCGCGGTGAGGATCAGGACCGGCGTGCCGCAGCCGTCGGCGCGCCAACGGCGCAGCACTTCGATCCCGGGCAGTTGCGGCAGCCCTAGATCGAGGATGATGGCATCGAAACCCTCCTGGCGGCCGAAATCGAGCGCGGTCTCGCCGTCGCGCACCAGTTCGATGACGAACCCGAGCGCTCCCAGCCCCTCGCGCAACCGATCGCCGATCTCGGCGTCGTCTTCTACCAGCAGAATGCGAATGCCTCTGTTCCTCCCGTCCGCGTCAGCATCGCATCCCACGCTGAACGGTCGCTGACAGGTGGCGTTCAGCTTAGCGTCGTAGCCGGGACGACGGAAGATCGGGAGACAACGTGATGTCGACCCGATCTGCGCTGTCGGCATCGGGTTACGCCGCCGGGCGTCGAGTACAAGGAATACCGGCATGACCAGCACGCCTCCCGATCCGCACCACCTGCCCTCACGGCGCGGCGCGCTTGCGGCCGCCGTCGCGATCGGCGGTGCCGCGCTTCTCCTGCCTGGCTGTGCCAGGAGCGAAAAGAACGAGGACAAGAAGGGTGGCGAGGAAGGCGTAGAAGTCGGTGCTACCGAGGACATGATGCGCGAGCATGGGGTGCTGCGGCGAATCCTCGTAGTCTATCGCGCTTCGGCAGGACTACTTCGTCAGGAGGCGACGAAGATCGACGCGCATCAGCTCGTCGCGGCAGCCGACCTGTTTCGAGCGTTCGGTGAGGACTATCACGAGCACAAGCTCGAGGAAGCTCACGTCTTCCCCGCCGTAAAGAAAGCGGGCGGTCCAGCTGCGGCGCTGATCGACACGCTGATCGCGCAACACGCGCGCGGTCGCGAGATCAACGCGTTCGTCGTCGATCGCAGCAAGACGGGCATCATCAGCGCCGGAGATAAGGTGGCTGTCGCTGATGCGCTCGATGGCTTTGCGCGGATGTACGAGAAGCACGCTGCGATCGAGGACACGGTGATCTTTCAGGCGTGGCGCAAGAGCCTGTCGCCAGAGGCGCTAAAGGATGCGGGCGAGACGTTCGAGGACATCGAGAAGGTGCAGTTCAAGGGCGACGGGTTCGATATCGCGGTCGACCGGATCGCCGCGATCGAACGGGCGCTCGGCTTCGGGGATCTCGCGACCTTTACGGCGCCGCCGCCGCCCCATCTCGGTAGCAATGTATGAGTCGGCTCCTATCGAGCCCGCGCGCTTTCAACTCTTCAGGCAATAATAATTGCGCTCGCAGCATTCACAAATACTGCCGGCTCCGCGTGGCGCACAATCTTCCGACAAGTTGACGATATGAGTCTGGGGAGCGGGAAAATTCGATGGTGAGACTGGCCTGTTGATTTTAGAAGGGGGCATCCAGGTAATGAGATCGTTGTTACTGCCGATCTCGGCGACACTTTGCTTTGTCGCCGTGGCGGCGGAGGGCCAGACACAGCCGACTTCAACCGCGCCCGCGCTGCACCTGGGCGATGCGCTGGATTTGGCGCGCGCCAACTATCCGGCCGTCAAGGCGGCGCTGCAGGACCAAGTTGCCGCCGATCGCGGGGTCGATGTCGCCAAGACCGCATTCCTCCCGCAGATCAACCTGCTCTACCAGATCAACCGATCGACCGTGAACAACGTCACCGGCCTTTTGCTGCCGCAGTCTGTGGTGCCATCGATCTCGGGGCCAGTGCTGCCGGAAAGCGGGCGGAGTGCCTGGAACAGCGCCGCTGGCGCGGTCGTGTCATGGCAACCCTTCGATCTCGGCGCGCGCGGTGCCCGGGTTGAAGCGGCACGGCAGGCGGCTGACGGGGCCGCCGCGCAGGCGCGGCTGACCGAGATCGAGGTCCTCGACACCACCGCCAATGCCTATCTCAATGTCGTCGCCGCATCGCGGCTGGTCGCGGCCGCCGACGCGAATGTTGAACGCCTGCGGACGCTCGCCAACGCCGTTCATGTCCTGGTCGACAACAAACTTCGGGCCGGTGTTGAAGGTGAACAGGCCGACGCCGCACTCGGCCTCGCCCGGTCGGCACGGCTCAATGCGGTTCGCAATCTCGACAATCAGCGGGCGACGCTCGCCCGCCTGCTTGGCCGGTCGCTCGACGATGGGGATTTTTCGGCGACCGAGCTGCTCGGGGAGGTGCCAGCATTTCCCCCGGACATCGCGGCGGACGTCAAGGACCATCCGGCTGCCATCGGGGAGCAGGCCAGGGTACGGCAGCAAGCAGCCGAGCTTCGCGCCATAACGCGCTCGTATGGACCCGAGGTCGCGCTCGTCGCCGGTGCGTCCGCCCGGGGCAGCGGCAAGACCGCGCTTGGCGATTATCCCGGCGGGTCCGCTGGGACAGGTCTCGATACGACCAACTGGGCAGCAGGGGTCCAGGTGACATTCGCGCTCGGTAACCTCCCGGCCGTGCGGGCCAAGGCCGCAGCGCAGCGCGCCACCGTCGCCGCCGAGGGATTTCGTTATCAGCAGACCCTTGCGACCCTTACCGAACGCCTTGCCCAGGCGCGGGCCAACCTCGCTACCGCTCGCGCCATGGCCCAGTTGACACCGGCGTCGTTAAGCGCGGCGCGCGCGGCGCAGGAGCAGCAGCGCGCCCGGTTCATCTCGGGGCTGGCGACGCTCACCGACGTCACCACGGCCGCCGCCGCGCTGGCGCAGGCCGAGGCCGAGGATGCGATCGCACGGATCAATGTCTGGCGCGCTCTTGCCGATCTCGCTGCGGCGCAGGGCGACATGCGCCCTTTCCGCCAACTCGTCGCGGAGCGCTGACCATGGATCGGAACGCATAGATGTGGCTCATTCGCTCGGCCCTGCGGCGGCCGATCACCCTTATGGTGCTGGTGCTCGCGCTGGTCCTCGGTTCCGGCCTGGCAATCTCACGCGCGCGGGTCGACATCCTTCCCGATCTCGACGCACCCGTTATCTACGTAGCCCAGCCCTATGGTGGGATGAGCCCGCAGCAGATGCAGGGCTTCATTTCCTATTATTACGAATATCATTTTCTCTATATCAACGGGATCGAGAGCGTCGAAGCCAAGTCAGTACAGGGCGCCTCGCTGCTCCGGCTGACCTTCCAGTCCGGCACCGACATGAGCCAAGCGCTCGCCGAGACCATTTCGTACGTCAATCGCGCCCGCGCCTTCATGCCGCCGGGTGCGGTCTCACCCTTCGTGGTGCGTTTCGACGCTGGTACGCTGCCGGTCGGCTATCTCGTCTTTTCCAGCGCGACCAAGACCCTCGGCGAGATCCAGGACGTCGCGCTCAACCGCGTTCGGCCGGCTTTTGCGACGCTGCCCGGCGTGTCGTCCCCGCCGCCCTTTGGCGGTAACCAGCGCTCGATTGTCGTCAATGTCGATCCGGCCAAGCTGCACGGGTTGGGGCTGTCGACCGAGGATGTCCTGCAAGGGCTGGTGAGCGGTAACAGCATCCAGCCGGCAGGCTCCGCCAATGTCGGCACCAAGCAGGTGCTCGTCACCACCGATGCGACGGTCAAATCGATCGACACGCTACTCGACATACCGATCAGGCCAAACGGCGCCGAATCGACCTATTTGCGCGATGTCGCGACGGTATCCGACACCACCGACATCCCCGCCGGCTATGCCCTCGTCGACGGCAAGCGCACCGTCTATATCCCGGTGACCAAACGCGCGAACGCATCGACGCTGACCGTAGTCAACGAAGTGCGAAAGAGCCTGCCCGTCTTCCAGGATCTGCTCCCCGACGATGTCAGCGTGACCTATGCGCTCGACCAGTCGAAATATGTCACCCGGGCGCTGGCGTCGGTCGTGATCGAGGGGCTGCTCGGCGCATTGCTGGTCGGTCTCACCCTGTTCCTGTTCCTGCGCGACTGGCGCAGTTCGATCATCGTCGTGATCGTCATCCCGCTGGCGCTGCTGTCGGCGGTGCTGCTGCTCTGGCTCGCGGGGCAGACGATCAACATCATGACGCTCGGCGGGCTGGCGCTGGCGATCGGCGTTCTGGTCGACGATGGCACGGTCCTGCTCGAAAACATCCATGTTCACATGGCGCGCGGGACTGGCATCGCCCGAGCGGTGGTGGATGCAAGCCGGGAAGTTGCGATCCCGCGCCTGCTAGCGATGACCTGCATCCTCGCGGTGTTCTTGCCGTCCTTCGCGATGACCGGGCCTGCGCGGGCATTGTTCGTGCCGCTCTCGCTCGCGGTCGCCTTCGCGATAGGCTCGGCCTATGTCCTGTTTAGCACGCTCGTCCCGGTGCTGTCGAACTGGCTGCTCCGCAGCCATCAGGCATCGGAGCTTGGCGTCGAAGGCGACGAACGTCGGTTCGGCCGCTTCAGGTCCAGGTTCCTCGGCTGGCAGCAGCGCAGCGCTGAGCGGCCGGGACGGCTGCTTTGGCTCTATGCGTTCGGCGCGCCGCTGCTATTGGTCGCCGGCACGCTGCTGACGCATTCGGAGATATTTCCCTCGGCTGCCTCGACGCAGATCCGGCTGCGCGTGAAGGCGCCCGAGGGCACGCGCATCGCCGTCACCGAGCAGCTCGCCCAGCAGGTGCTGGCCAAGGTCCAGCAGGCAGCCGGCCCGGGCAAGGTTGCGACCACGTTGGGCTATGTTGGCACGCAAGGCTCCTCCTATCCCATCAATCTCGTCTTCCTATGGACGGGTGGGCCGAACGAGGCCGTGCTCAACATCGACCTCGCCGGCGGGCTGACCGCGCGCACCTTGACCGCGAAGCTGCGCGAGACACTGCCCCAGGCATTTCCCGGCGTGAGTTTCTCGTTCGAGCCGGGCGACCTGATCAGCCAGATCCTTAACTATGGTACGGCATCGACCGTCGATATTGCGGTCAAGGGCCCACAATATGGCGATGTCGCCCAATATGCCGGCCGCCTGAAGGCGCAGCTTGCCGGGGCCACGCAGGTCGCCGACCTGCAATATGGGCAGGCGCTGCATTACCCCAATGTCGACGTGCAGATCGACCGGGTTCTTGCGGGGCAGCTCGGCACGACCGCCGACAAGGTGGCGAAGGCGGTCGTCTCGGGCACCGCTTCGACACGCTTCGTCACGCCCAATTTCTGGCGGGATCCAAAATCGGGCGTCAGCTACCAGGTGCAGGTTCAGGTGCCCCAGCCAAAGATGACCTCGGTCGGCGACATCGCCAACATTCCGGTCGCGACCAACAACGGCTCTGATCTGGCGTTGAGCCAGGTCGCGCGACTCAACGAGCAGACGGTACCGGGCGAACTCGACCGCAAGAACGGCCAGTGGCTCATCAGTCTGACCGGCAATGTCGCCGGCAACGATCTTTCCAGCGCGGGCACTGCGATCGACCATGCGATCGCTGCGGCGGGCGAGAAGCCCAAGGGCGTCTCGGTCGAAGTCCGCGGTCAGGTAACCGTGCTGCGCCAGATCTTCGGCAATCTCGCGGTCGGTCTGGCGGCGTCCTTGCTGGTGATGCTTCTGCTGCTGGTTGCGAACTTCCAGTCGGTCCGGCTTGCCCTCGTGACACTGACCAGCGTCCCCGCCGCATTGCTTGGAGCTATCGCATTCCTGCTACTCACCAGCACCAGCCTCAACCTGGAGAGCTTCATGGGCATGATCATGGTGGTCGGCGTTGCGCTCGCCAACTCGATCCTGCTGGTTAGCTTCGCCGAACGGAACCGGCGAAGCGGGAGCGGGGCACTAAAGTCGGCGTTGGAAGCAGCTGAGCAGCGGCTGCGTCCCATCGTTATGACTACCATCGCCATGGTGGCGGGCATGATCCCGATGGCCCTAGCGCTCAGCGATGGCAGTGAGGCGACCGCGCCGCTCGGCCGTGCCGTCATCGGCGGACTGCTCGCCTCGACCGCGGCCACGCTGTTCATCCTGCCGCTCGTCTTTGGCCTGGTGCAACGCAACGCGCCGATCAGCTCGGTGTCGCTCGATCCCGACGACCCCGGCGGCAGCAACGTCCCTTCTGAGGAAGTCGTGATATGAAAATCTCTCACGCCGTGCTGTCGGCATCCGTCTCGCTCGCCCTCTGCTCGTGCGATAGTCAGGCGCCTAAAGCCAAGGGAGAGGCGCCTCAAAAGGTCGATGTTGTGCCGGTGACTAGCGCCGTGATGAACTCGGATTTGACACTCCAGGGCCATCTCGATGCGTATGAGACCGTCGACATCTATCCCAAGGTCGCCGGATTCATCACCGAGATTTCGGTGGACCGAGGGTCGGTGGTCCGCACAGGCGATGTGCTGGTGCGTCTGACCGCGCCCGAGCTGGTCGCCCAGCGCGCCGCGGCGGGTTCCGCCGTTCGCGCCGCCGAGGCCCAGCTGGCTGCGGTGCGCGCAAAACTCAGCGCGGACGCCGCGACCGCAGGCCATCTCGCCGCGGCCGCGAAGACGCCCGGCGTTGTCGCCGAGAACGACGTCAACATCGCGCAGCAGACCGTCGCGGCCAGCCGTGCTCAGGCCGCCGCCGCGAGCGAGAACGTCGCGGCGGCGCGGGCCGGCCTCCGCGCGGTTGATCAGATGGCGAGCTATCTGGTCATTCGGGCGCCGTTTTCCGGAACGATCACCGAGCGCAACTTGCATCCCGGTGCGCTGGTCGGGCCATCTCAGGCGCCCGGCGGCAAGCCGATCTTGCGGCTTGCCGCATCGAGCCGGCTCCGGCTCAGCGTGCCCGTTCCCGAGGACGCCACCCAGGCGGTGTCGATCGGCCAGACCGTGACCTTCACCCTGCCCGGGGCGCCGGGCCAGAGCTTCACCGCGCCGATCGCCCGAAAGGCTGGCACACTCGATCCGCGCAACCGCACGATGACCGTGGAGCTCGATGTCGCCAATGCCGGCGCAGCTATGTCGTCAGGGGCATTTGCCACGGTCAAATGGCCGATGCAGCGAAGCTATCCGACGCTGCAGGTGCCGACGACCGCCGTCACCAACGATCAGCAGCAGCAGTTCGTGGTGCGCGTGACCAAGGGCGTGGCGGAGTGGGTCGATGTGACGACCGGGTTAAGCAAGGGCGGCAAGATCGAGGTGTTCGGTAAGCTTAAAGCCGGTGACCGCATTCTGCTTCGCGGGACAGATGCGATCAGGGCCGGGACCCGCGTGACGCCGGTGGCAGCAAAGCCGCCCACCCCTCCGCCCGCCTGATTCCGGAAGATTCGGCCTGAATGGTGCGCGCGACGCGAACGCTCTGAAATGTTGGATCGGCTGGTCGTTCAGACGCAAGATTGGCATCTGCGACGCCAAATTCGCCTCTTGCTCCGCTTAAAAGAGGGGCCGTTAAGTGGTCCATCGGCTTTCATAGGAGAGTGTTGCGACCTGCTCGGCGCGGCGCCGCAAACAAGGAGACTTACAAGCCTTTGGGTGGCCGATCTCGGCGGCGACGAATCAGCTCGAAAGTCACTGCCGTGACCGGTGTCGTTTGCCCATAACCGCTAACGTTCGCATCAAAATGTGGGAATATCTGTGGTGCCGAATTAACGAAATATAATTCTATCATGAAAAATCAAAGCGATAAATCGCTTGCCTGGTGACCCCTACGGTTGCCGCAAAATGCAATTATGGCATTGGTAATGAATGACAAAGTCTAGGTGGTGATTGCTTGATACCATCAGAAGTACCATCAATTCCCGGCCCCATTTCGTTTCGATGAGCGGGGAAGGGGCCAAGGTTCAGACAGGAGGCAAGAGGCAAGCTCACGAATCGTCCGAAGGGGGCTTTTACGCATCTTCGTCGAACTGTCTGTGCCACGCTGAGCTTCGGTTCGCGGCTGCTCTCGACCAGATTCTGCC
>NZ_BCTR01000089.1 GCF_002091475.1 Sphingomonas azotifigens NBRC 15497 | reverse complement strand
CGGATCGTCGGCGCTGGCCGCTGCCGCCTATCGCTCTGCGTCGCGGCTCCACGATCATCGGCTGGATCGGCATCACGACTTCTCGAACAAGGCTGGCGTCGTGCATTCCGAAGTGCTGCTGCCGGATGGCGCGCCCGAGCATCTCGCCGATCGGGAGAAGCTGTGGAATGCGGTCGAAGCGGTGGAGCTGCGCAAGGACGCGCAGTTGGCGCGCGAGATCGAATTCGCGATCCCGCGCGAGCTGAACCAGGCCGAGGGCATTCGGTTGGCGCGGGAGTTCGCGCAGGCCGAATTCGTGAACCGCGGCATGGTCGCCGACCTCAATGTGCATTGGGATATCGGCGCCGACGGCGAAGCAAAGCCGCATGCACATGTCATGCTGGCGTTGCGCGAGGTGGATGTCGACGGGTTCGGCAAGAAGAACCGCGACTGGAACCGCACGGACCTGCTGGAGAAATGGCGCGAGCGCTGGGCTGGGCACGTCAATGCTCGGCTGGCCGAACTCGACATCGACGCGCGCGTCGATCATCGGTCGCTGGAAGCGCAGGGGATCGATCTGGAGCCGCAGCACAAGATCGGCCCGGCGGCAGCACGGATGGCCGAGCAGGGGCTCACGTCCGAGCGGCTGGAAGAACATCACGAGATTGCGCGCGCCAATGGTGAGAAGCTGCTCGCCAGTCCGGCGCTGGCGCTCGACGGGATCACTCGTACCCAGGCGACCTTCACCACGCGCGATCTGGCGATGTTCGTGCATCGCCATAGTGAAGGGAAGGAGCAGTTCGATCAGGTGATGGCGGCGGTGCGTGCGTCGCCCGAACTGGTGAAGCTCGGCAAGGACGGGTGCGGCGAAGACCGCTTCACCAGCCGCGACATGATCGAGACAGAAGCGCGGCTGGAGCGCGCGACCGTGATGCTCGATGCTCGTCGCGGCCATGGCATGGACGAGCAGCATCGCAAGCTTGCCTTGGCACGCGCCGAGATGCGCGGGCTGGTCCTGTCGAGTGAGCAGCGCAGCGCCTTCGATCATGTCACGAGCGGCAAGGATCTGGGAGTGGTGGTCGGCTATGCCGGTACCGGTAAATCGGCGATGCTCGGCGTTGCCCGCGAAGCATGGGAGAGCGCAGGCTACCAAGTGCAGGGGCTGGCACTGTCCGGCATTGCCGCCGAGAATCTGGAGAGCGGCTCGGGCATCGCGTCGCGCACCATCGCCAGCATCGAGCATCAATGGGCGCAGGGCCGCGAGTTGCTGACCGACAGGTCGATCCTGGTGATCGACGAAGCCGGCATGATCGGCACGCGCCAGATGGAGCGGGTGATCGCCGAAGCCGAGAAGCGCGGCGCCAAGGTCGTGCTGGTCGGCGACCCCGAGCAGTTGCAGGCGATCGAGGCTGGCGCCGCGTTCCGCTCGGTCGCCGAGCGGCACGGTGCCATTGAGATCACCGACATTCGCCGGCAGCGCGAGGACTGGCAGCGCATGGCGACGCGGCAGCTCGCAACTGGACGCACAGTCGAGGCGCTGGAGGCCTATTCGCAAGCCGGCATGGTCGTCGACTCGGAGACCCGAGTCGAGGCCAGATCGGCGCTGATCGAGCGCTGGGACCGCGAGCGGATCGCCGATCTGGGTGCGTCGCGCATCATTCTGACGCACACCAACCAAGAATGCGATGAACTGAATGCGCTGGCCCGGGATGCGATGAAACGCAGTGGGGCATTAGATACTGATATTGCTGTCGAAACCACGCGCGGAGAACGCTTGTTCGGGGCTGGCGACAGGGTCATGTTCCTGCGCAACGAACGCAGCCTGGGTGTGAAGAATGGCAGTCTCGGCACCATCGAACAGGTCGATCACGTCCGTATGGCCGTGCGGCTCGACGATGGTCGCCAGGTCGCCTTCGACCATAAGAACTATGGTGACGTCGCCCATGGCTATGCCGCCACGATCCATAAGGCGCAGGGTGTCACCGTCGATCGGGTGCATGTGCTCGCAACGCCGGGGCTGGACCGACACGCCGCCTATGTCGCGCTGTCGCGGCACCGAGATGCGGTGCAGCTCCATTATGGCCGTGACGATTTTGTCGACCAGGGCAAGCTTGCCCGCACGCTGTCGCGCGACCGGCCGAAGGACAATGCGCTCGACTATGATACTGCCGCCGAGCGCTTCGCCGCACGGCGCGGCGTCGAACGGTCGCGCATCCTCGACACGCTTGCCAAAGAGGCGCTCGCTGAACCCAAGCGTAGCGCGCCTGCACCCGCACCGCGGCGTGGCATGTTCGACGGGTTGCGGCTGTCCATCCCCGAGCCCGAACGGGCACCAACCAAGCTGCGCTTCGATGGGCTCAAGCTGTCGGTGCCGGTGGCTGCCTCCGAGGCATCCGCAACGCAGAAGCTGGAGCGGGCGGTCGAAGGCTACGCGCGTGCCGTGCAGGATGCAGGCCGTATGATCGGGCAGAGCCGTGCGCCGCTCGAAGTTCAGAAGGCCGCGCTTGCCCGCACCGCCGAGGCGCTCAACGCGCTGCATCCCCACGGCGCACACGATCTCGATATGGCGTTCGAACGGACGCCCGGACTGGTCAGCGAAGCGGCCAATGGCCGCACCGCCAACGCCATGCGCCAGATGCAGCTCGAAGCGGAGGTGCGCACCAATCCCGAGCTGCGCGCGGATCGATTCGTGCAGGCTTGGCAGCAGCTTCAGGCGCGTCGGGGCAAGCTGAGCGGATGGGAGAATGAAGAGAAGCGCGCCGGTGTCGAGAACGCCATGCGCTCGATGGCGAAGGGGCTGGAGAAAGATCCGGCGCTGGGGGCTGCGCTCAGCCGCAGAGGCAGTCAGCTGTTTGGGCGGCAGTGGTCGCCTGAATGGGCGCCGGGTAGCCGGGATGGCGGTGTCAGCCGCGCGCTTGGCGACGATACTCGCACGCGTTTGGTCATCCGCCAGCTCACCTTCTCGATCGATCGCGATCGGGGCCTTGGGATTGGAATGTAGCCATGGGTATCCACGAACCTCCCGTAGAAGTGGACCAGACGGTCCAGGCGTTCAACGACATGTCACGCAAGCTTGCTGGGCTGACCGCTGCGGTCGACGGTTTCGCTGCCCGGCAGCAGGAATTGCATGCGCGCGACTATGGGCCTGACCTGGAGAAGATCCGCGACGGATACGACAAGCTTTGCGGCGCGATCAACATCCTGGCCAAGCGCCCGGCGATGACGTTGACGCCGCAGGATGTCGCGAATCAGATTGAAACGGCTGGCACAATGGGTCGTGCGGACGACCATCGGGCGTGGACCGGCGCCAGTCATGCCCTTGCAGGCACAGTTCAAGAACTGAAGGGGATGGTCGTGTCGGCGCATTCTGCTGAGACGCAGCAGCTCTGGATTGCCGGCGCCGCTGCTGTCGCGATGTTGGTGGGCTTCGTGTTCGGAATCGTCGTGCCGACGTGGATCGCGCGGGCGGCACCCGAGAGTTGGCATTGGCCGGAGCAGCAGGCCGCTGGAATCCTTGGGCGCCCGCCTTGGGACGCCGGTGTGCAGCTTATGCATGTTGCAAACCCACCGCAGGCGCGCGCTCTGGCCGAGGCATATCGGCTTTCAAAGGACAATGCGGATGTGCTTGCGGAATGCAGAGAGCGCGCAAAGCGGCTCAACGCCCCTGTAAAGTGCTCAGTCTCGGTTTTGCCGGTGGCGAGCAGCCATTCCTAGAAGCCACCCCTTCGGGGATCTGACCGCTACAGATTTGAGGGCCGCCTCTGGGACAAATCTGCCACGCCCGAGTTCTGGACTGAACGTCAGGTCTTGCCAGGAGCCGACATTCAACGCTCACTAGATCGTCCTTGCAAAGCGCCTGCAGCCGGCCCGGTAGCCAACTGGCGGCTCCTGGCGCAGAATCGCGGAACGCTGCCAACCGCAAATCAGGCATTCGACTTTCAATTGAGAGGTCCCAGGTTCGAGTCCCGGCGGACCCACCAGCCTCTCGGGACACCCAAGGACATCGAAGGACACAAGGTTGCCGGCGCAGCACCAGCGCCGAGACGGTGCGCTGGCTCGCGCGCGCGGCGCGATCGTCGCACACATACTCCGCGCGCCCGGCGCGGCATGCCGTGGCGGATTCGAAGTCCGGCGCCTGGACGCCAGCGATGCGGACCTTCGGCCCCTCGGCGCACCAGAGCGGCCCGTCTCCGTCGTGGACGCGGGTGACGGTGCAGGTGAATGGCTGGTGCACTGAGGCTTGAATGAAGGGCATGTGTCGAACCTTGGTTGAGTGATCGTCGTTGCGAAGGGCTAGCCTCGTTACGCCTCGCAAACTATCTGGCGCGTCGCGCCAACATCCGCGCGCACCGATTGTGGAAATTGACGAGGTAGATGATGATCCTGCTGGCATTTATGATGCTGGTACAAGATGTTGCGGCTGCCAAGCCGACGGAGGCTGAGGCAAGGGCAGCGGTTCAGGCTGCGAGCATTGAGTATTTCGATTGCGTGCGGCTGCACGCCGAAAGGTGGGCGGCTACCCGCGACGATGCGCAAGCGATCGCTGAAGCGGTCATCGCCGCATGCCCGGACGCAGAGGACAAGGTTCACAGCGCCATGACTGCGCAAATGATTGCGACCGGCGTACCCCCCGCCGCAGCTTCGCGCGGCTGGAAAGAAGGGTTGCAGGAGACTGTCTACAGCACCGCCAAGCGGCGTGCGATTATGTGGGTGCTGGACGCCAGACTGCTCGCCTCGAAGCGATAGAATTCCGACATTGATGAGCAGGGCGTCACCGCCCGCGATAACGGAGGTCCCGTTGCTCAGGTCTTCGCCTGCGTCAATCAACGTGGCCTCCCATCGCGGCAGGGGGCGCAGCGGCCACGGACGAGCCGCGGGCTGTCGTCGCCGCATTCGTCGCACACGCCTGGGGCGCCGACCGCTATCGGTTGCCGCGCCGCGCGCAGGCTGCGCTCGAGGTGCTGCTCGGCGAGCTCGTTCGCCTCGTCGATCGTGTCAGGCACGATGCTGTCTCCGCAAAAGGTGTGGTTGCGCCACAGCTGTTTGCGAGCAGTGCGGCGGGAATTTGGATCGGAAAGCTTGGGCATGTTCGCTCCTCGTTGATGGAGCAGCCCAATAATCTCGCGAGGCGCAAGAAGACCAAAGACGAAGCCTAGCTTCTCTTCCGATTGTTCGCTTACCCGGATCGATATCAATCGAAACAGCCATTCCGACTGCCGCCGCGCGATCCTTCGGCGCAATTTCGTCGAGCAACTCCAGATAGAGCTTTCGAACCCTTGCCTTCTCACGTGGCCGGCACAGCCGATAGAGCTCCCGCACGACTCTAGCACCATAACCCGATGGCCTGACGTTTTCGTCGCGCGTTGCCTCCCCATTTTCCGCCCCCTCGGACCATGCGTCGGCGGATGAGGCAAAGCCTCGACGCGGTCGGTCAGCCATATACCATGCGGGTCGCGGTCTCCGGGAAGCAAGCGGGTTGCCGCCACGACCTTCAGATGCGGTCCGGGCTGCGGCATAAGCGCGCTCCCAACCGACCATCCAGATGCCTCGTCCAGTCCGTCGAACACTACAACCACGCGTCGACCGTCGGGCGGCGGCTCGCGCAAGAGGCGGCAGGCAAAGTCGATCAGATCAGTGGCGGAAGCAGGCCGAGGCGGGTCCTGGCCATATAGACTGCCCACCTGTGCAGCCAGCAGCGAAGGAGCGATCTCGACGGTTTGGGTCTGGAACCGTTGGCTGATCGGCACGAAGAGCAGGTGTGGGCTCTTTGCATCTGCCCGATCAACCTCTGCGAGCAGCCAGCGCACTAGCAGCGCTGATTTCCCCCGCCCGGCAGGCGCAGTTATCAGCAGCGCACCCTTGCTCGCCTCCGCGTCGAGCCATGCGCTGAGTTGAGCAAGCTCGCTCTCCCGGCCGCAGAAAGCAACCTCGCGGTCGCCTTCTCCAATGTAGTGTTCCATGAAGCGCCGCACGGCTTCGGGATGGGCGCCGGCATTTGTGCGGCTACGCTCAATCAAAAGATCAATCTTGGCGAGCGCCACCAAGTTGAACAGCGCGTTAGCCGGCTGGCGCGCTTCGATCGAAAGCCGGGCGGCTAAATTGCTTTGATAGCGCTCGACTATTGCTGAAAAGCCACCGATCCCAGATACATTGATTTGCTCGGGCTCGAAGCCAGACGCTGAGGCGATCGCGTGAAGTTGCTGGTACAATCCACCGCACCAACAATTCAATGATGGCATGTAGAGTTTCTGCAGCGCTGCAGGAAGATTCGTTTGCAGGCTAAGTAGTGCAGCTGGCTCTACCCTATGTGTCCTTGAGGGCGCGACTGGCCATCACAAAAACGAGTGACTGGTGATGCAGGCAGGATGATGCCAGTTGCGACGCGTTGCTGCGAAAAATTTAGGTTCGGGCTTCCCCAATTTCAGTGCGCTCCTAGCCCAAATATTTCCTGACACTGGGGTAAGTTAACCTGCGCTGGCGTTGTGACTTGTCCGTCGAGCCCTCGCTTCAGCGAGGCTTTAACCAGCCGCGCGAATCTCGCAAAATCCCTGCGGCGGTTGTCTTTGTCGGATGGTCCGAAGAGCCTTTCCATATCGTGTTTGTAAAGGATGATCGCAACTTCGCGAATCGGTGTGGCAGTTGGAAGAGCGCCAACAGCGCGTGCAATCCCGCTAACCGAATTTAGCATCCTGCACTTCACCAATCCTCGTTCGGAACCCTTGAGTGATCCTTCTGTCATCGCGTACAAGGCAGACCCTACCAACGGCATCGCCACGCTTGTAGTACCGTTGGCGCTTAAGCCCCCTAGGCAGGAGCTGACACCTGCAGCGAGCCTTTCCTGATAGAAAAAGTTTCGCTGCGAGATGCTGCCCCCACCTCGATTGTCTGTGGCGAGTAGGCAGACTGAGCCGGGCAGGGTCGCGTCCGTCGGCACCGGCAGGCGCACGGTCAGGTTTCCGACGCCGAGATCGAGGAAGTTGTAACGACGACTCTTTGTCCTCGCGGCCTCGATGGATTTGTTTAGCGCGTGCATCACGCCCGGGTACTGTGTTGCTCTTCTAACGAACACACTTTGAGTCACCGGAAATGAGGCGGCAAGATCGCCGGAGGTGTTAGTCGGGACGATCACGCCGCTTGGTCGGTATCGGCCATCGGCAAGCACCTCGTCCATGTCGCCCACTACGATGAAGACGCGCGGGCCGTCTTGCTTTTTTCTTGCGTCGACGAAAATCGACGGAAATGCTGTCGCAGACGATAGATCAAAATAATAACGTTCAAGCGTAGACTGAGCTACCGCATTCTCTGGTAAGGAGGTAGAAGATATGACTAGCGGTGCAAGTAATATCCTGAATCGCATGGCGCATTCTCCGATACCTCTGCGTGACGTACTGACCAAACTTTTGTGATGCGCTGTGCGGCGATAATTGCATTCTGCTCGGCCTGCATCATTGCTTCAGTAGACGTTGGTTCATCTGTATCCAAAGGCGCATTCGCCTTCAGCGTCTGGCAAGCCTTCGAAAGATCGTCGCGCGCAGCAGTGAAGCTGCGAAGCTCATCAAGCCAGCAAAGGACAATGATGCAGAGCGTTAAGGATCCGATTACGAGCGGAAGCTTTCTCGCCACTTCGCGGCCCGTCGGGCGCCGAATACCATCCTTCCCGACGAAGGTCCCAAGGAGCATGCCGAATGCGAAGGCAAACACGGCGTAAGCAATCTTGGGCGCATGTTCCAAAGCCATTTCGACGGGCGCGATATATGCGACGCCCGCGAGAAGAAAGAGCGTGATAACGAAGCCAATCGAGGCAAACGCAAACCAAGCGCCTTTGGCACGCTCCATCGACATGCTCCCACCCTTCTTCTAACGATACGTGAGTCTCTGGGTGGTGCAAGATCGAAAATGCGAGGGGTGCCAGTTCAACATGGCCAATGATAGCTGCGATCGGGTGGTTGGAGACAGATCTGAGTGATATAGATCGAGGTTGAGTTCACCATTCGTTCAGTCATACTTTACTGTCTTGTTCGGGCGATCTGTCAGGACGGGCGCTTATCGATCGTTGCTGTTAGCTGTTGACGTTCTCACTCAGCCACGCTGAGGTTCGCCAACCCCTCCCTGATCTGTCTTCCGCAAGGCTGTCCGGCGTGCAACCATTACTTGAGCACGCTCAGAGGGTGTGTGGACCCGACATACTGATCGCTGGGCGCTTGCCACATCGCCGCCCGATTGATACAGAACAAGAACAGCCTTCTGGGCAGCGCTGCTTTAGCAGCTTAGGCGACAGACGATCTTGGTCACCATGCCACTGCGCATCGCCACGAACTGACCGACGCCATTCGTGCGCGGGCGGGAGTGCGAAGCTATGAGCAACCTAAGGCTGCCAAGCCAGCTTCCCAGGCTCGCCTCTTTCCTTCCGGTTGGGGATGCGGTCGACTCCATGGACATTCACTAAAGGGCGGCAGCCGCATGAGGTAGTAGGCGAGCGGGACAGGATCCGCAATCGCCGCTCCGCCCGCCCGCGGGAAGAAAGTCCATATTGCGAAGTCCGGAGATATCCGTAGCTCGGCAAGAGCTTGCGTGCGACCGATACGGTCGTGATCGAGGCGACGGGCAACTGCATGGCGGTGTCGCGGGTGCTGTCGCCGTTCGTGGCGCGGGTGGTGATCGCCAATCCGCTGCAGGTGAAGGCGATCGCGCATGCCCATGTGAAGACCGACAAGGTCGATGCGGGGACGCTGGCGAGCCTGTATGCGGCGGGCTACTTGCCGGAGATCTGGACGCCGGATGCGGTGACGGAGCGCAAGCGCCGTCTCGTTGCGCGCCGCTATCAGCTCGTCCGGCACCGGACGCGGATCAAGAACGAAGTGCATGCCATCCTGCACGCGCATCTGATCCCGCCGTGTCCGCACGCCGACCTGTTCAGCAAGGTCGGGCGCGCCTGGCTCGAACGGCAGCCGGTGCCCGATGACGAGCGCGTCGCCATCGAGCGGCATGTTCGCGAGCTGGATCGGATGGGGGAAGACCTTGCTGCCCTCGACAAGGAAATCGCCGCTGAGGCGCTTGATGACGCCTCGGTTGCGCGGCTGACCAAGCTCACCTCTACGCTTGACGGCGCCGTGCTGGTAGCCATCGACATGTCCAAGAACCGGCAGGAGGTACTCATCGAGCGACCGGAAGGCGGCCGGCGGCGGCGGATGGGCAGTAAATGGACCGGCGGTTTTCGAACTGGAACCTTTGAAAAGTGCCGTTTTCTGGCATCTGGCGCGGCATTTCTTCCTGCCATCGGATGATCGCGTGATGCTCAAGCGCTTTGTGGCGCGCCGCGGCTGACCCGATAGCCCGGGCATGCAACGGCATCCATCTTACAGGAAATGACAGGCGTCCGGCCCGAACAGCGACGCGACGCCATTGTCCTTGGTGTTGGAGCGCGGCGCCAGATCAATCACTGCGAGATTGCGTTTTGCGCGCGAGCAGCAAACGTAGAAGATGTTACGACTTCGGCTCCAGCGCTTCTCGTTTGAGACCTTGTCCTCGCCGTTCAGATATTTGGTGAATGAATAAAGGTTCCAGTTGGCGCCAGCGTCGTCGAGGATAACGGCAACGTCGTCGAATTCGGCACCCTTGACGCCGTGCTTGGTCGCGTAGGGAGTGTGGTCTTCAAAAAAGGCGGTGTAGTCGGTTACCTCGCAATAAGGCAGCGCGAAAAGACCGGCATAGAAGGCGCGATCGCGATTTTCACGATCGGCCGCTTCTGCATCGAGCCCGGCCAGATCGAGCTGTCCGCCATCGACGCGGAGCGCCAGTTCTTCGGGCATCGCAATCAGCGAAGACGTGCGGAGATGGGTGAGGACGTCACCGATCGTACCCGCACCCCGCACTTGCAGGAGCGTATCAAGTGCCGCGCGCGACGCCGCCTTGCTGGCATTGCTGGCGAGGACGTGCCCGTGGCGCTTGAGCAGCGAAACGGTCTGCCCCTGGCTCCCCTTCTCCCAAGCCGTGGCAACCGGCTCGACGCGTGTCATCATAAAATCGATGATGTCGTCATCGCCACTCACCAAGCGCTCACGATGAAAACCGCCGCGCGCGCCGTAGACTTCGAGCAGCCCGCCATAGCCTGCCTTTCGTCCGATCAGCCGGTGCGTCAGGTACAGCTCCTTGATCTCGGCCGGCCAGTGAAGCGTCTCGCGCAGATACTGCTGCGCTTGTTCGAGACCCGCCGCGTCGCCGGTAGCAGGATGCACATAGACGACCGAACCAACGGCATTGTTGTCAGCGGGCACCTGTTCGATATCGGTGCGGATGCAGTTGAGCAGTGCGATGACGGCGAGGGAACAGCGGCGATTATCGCTTTTGACGATCGGGGTCAGCAGTGCGGCATAATCTGCGGGAATCTCGCCGACGCCTGGATGCTCGCCGCCGTGATAGATGTTTTGCATTTTGTCGCCGAACAGGCCCAGGACGAGCGCGCCGCCGCTATTGGGCAGCAACGAGCCCAGCAGGACGTCAACCACGGCGCGACTGGTGTCCTGATACTCGTCGACGAAAAGGAAAGGAAATTTCGCTGCAATTAGCTTCGACAGCAGCGGATTGTCGGCGAACACGATCCGCGCGACCCCGAGTAGGTCGTCGTGATGCAGTCGGCCTTTCAGCAGATTGGAGCCGCGATCCGAGTAGCTGATGGTAAGGGTCGGCAGCGCCGCCGCGAGCTCGGCCGGGTCTTTGCGGCGGCTGCTCGTGGCCTTCAGACCGTCATTATATTTTGCCACCGCTCGGCGCAGCGCACGCTGGTGGCCGACCAGCACATCCCACAGGAAATCGTGGATCGTTGAGATGCCGACCAGCGGATCGTGTCCGATCCGTTCCGCGATCTCGTCCTTGGCGACGTTGGTGAAGGTGATGCAAGCAATCGTCTGTCCGCTGCGCACCAGCGTCTGGCGCCGAGTCGCGAGCAAATGCCGCAGCGCCTCGACCAGCGAATAGGTCTTGCCCGCGCCAGCGCCGGCATCGAGCAGGAAGCTCTGCCCAGCCTGGATCGCAGCGACGATCTTGTCGTGAACGTCGGTCATGCCGGCTGCGCCGCCAGCCAGCGGAGGCCATCGGCGATATATTTGGGGGTAACCCAACCCGGGTTCAGGATTAGATCGAGCGCAAAGTCGACTTTCGGCAGCTCGAGATCGAAGGCGGCCGCCGTGAGCACACCAGCATCGCCTTCGGGCAACCGGCTTCCGGTGCCGATCAGCGACGCCCGGCTTTGCACCAGCCAGTCGGCATTGGCGTAGACGAACGCTTCCTCAAAGCTCCGTCCGCAAGGAAGATGCGCCTGATCGGGCACCTGATAGGCGACCTGGATCCTGCCCGAGGTCTTGCTTGCGGCATCGGCGGCGACCAGCACCTGCAGATCGGCCGAACCCGGCAGCCATATCCTGAGCGTGGCGTTACTCGTCGAATGGCCCTGCGCAACCGGACATTTCTTTTTGTCCGCGCCGACCGCATCGAGGTCGGTGACGATCAGCGTGGGGACTTCGATGAATTCGACCAATTCCTTGAAGGCGTGCGCATAGGCGCCGCCCACCTCGATCACCGCCAGATAGCTGCTGGTGAGGTCACCGGTCCCATCGGCGGCCGCCAGCGCGATCATCTTGGGGAGCAGCAGGCGCTCGACGGCACCTTCGATCAGGATCGCCTTGTCGCAGAAAAACAAATCGCACCGCGTCAGCGTCAGATAGCGCCTGAGGAATTCCAAGGCCTGCGCGGCCGCCGCGTCGGTCTGGCTGGCCTGGAACGCAAGCAGATCCTTGACCACCGCGCGCGGGCCGCGGCGCCGGAAATAGCGCACCGGCGAAAAGCCGCAATTAGCGACGATGTGCGATGAGTGGGTGGTCAGGATAAGCTGCGCGCCTTCTTCTTCCTCGGGGTTCAGGAACGCCTCAGCCTTGTCGATGAACACGGTCTGCATCTGCGGATGCAAATGCGCTTCAGGTTCCTCGACCACGATCAGATGTACGCGTGGCGGGCTGCCTCCGGCGTTGCGCACATCGTCGCGGAATGCCTTGAGCTGGAGCACCATGTAGATGAGGTTCTTGAAGCCGAGGCCGTTATATCGCTCCGGCAGATCGTAAGTGACGGGCGCCGCCCCATCGACCGAGTCGAGCTCGGCCGCATAATAGACCCGGGTGTTGTCCTTGAAGATGGCCGACGCAGTGAGCTCCGCTCTGATCGTCAAATTCGGCGTGCGGGGATAGCCGAACTGCAGCAGCGACTTGGTCAGGCCATCGAAGGCTGCAGCATATTTGCCGGTTAGGCCGACTGCCTGCTCCCTGACAACGCGTTCGAGCTCCTCATAGCTCGCCGGATCTTCGATCTTGTGACGTTGCTCATAATGGCTGTTGAGCAAGCGTGAGAGCCGCGTGGCCTGGCTGCCGCTCTCCCGGTCTTCCATGTGCCGCTGGGCGGGCAGGAAATCGACCTTAATCAGTTTTGCTAGGATGCCGCGATCTTCGAGTAGCTCGCGATCACCGCCTGCGGGCGCGCGTTTGTAGAGCAGAAAGCCATAATAGGCGTTGAGCCGGTCGGCTAGAAAATCGACCAGTGTTCCTTGGCTGGTCTCGCGCCACGCCCGGAAATCGCGCCGCAACTGCTCGGGATCGCGCGCGGCGAACTCGAGTTGAGCGACGATCCGCCACGACTGCTCGTCGAGATCCATCAGCAGCATCTCGGCGATCCGCAGATCATCGGGATTGTCCGAATAATCGAAGTGCAGAGTCAGCATGATCCGCGGGATCGGCGGAAGGTGTACCGGTTCCGCATCCGCGTCCTCAACCGGCTCGGGATCTGGCTCGAGCGCGGCCGCTTCGAACGTCGAAAAAGCCGCATAGCTGGTGATCGAGAAATCGCTGATTTCAGGCTTGTCGCCCCGCAGCAACAGCTCCAGTGCCTCAGCCATCGACGTCTTGCCACTGTTGTTCGGACCGACGAAGACAGTGATGTTTCTCCCGGCATCGAGCGCGACAGATGCGCTTTCCAATAGCCGAAAGTTCTCGATGTCGACCTTGACCAACCTCATGCTGTACCCCCCGCTCACCTTGCTAAACCCGAAGACGGATTTCGGGAAGCATGATTGCCTCCACCGAAACGTTGCAATCTTGGGGTTCAGGGATAGCAATGCGAACGCCGCTGGCGGCGTGCCCGCGCGGACAGATTCGCGCCCCCTCAAAGAGGGGATGCCAGACCGGCTGCTTCTCGCGGATCAGGCAGCCTCGTACTCATTGGCTGAGCCTGCTAGAGTTGACCGAAAAGCACCGGAGAGCTCCTTGGAAGAAGACGCTGAATTCCTGTTTCGCTTCGACCCGGATTTTCCAACTGCTGATGTCATTGAGATCGGTCGGCGCCTGACAGAATCGAAGGCTCTCATTCCAGGCTGGATCGGGCCTGAGGTCGGCGCCTTTGACATTCGTGCGGTCGTTGTGGCCGAGCATTTCGATGGCTGGTCAACGATCCTTCTGCCTGATCGCAACATAATTTCCCGCATGGCTCGCATCGCCCGAGAAGGCGAGCTTGGGACGAGAGATCATCCCACAAACATTGCTGTCCTGCTCATGGCGTTCGCGCAAGCCGTCAACTTCAACATCGAACCCGGCCTGGCATTCCATGAGCTGGCCCAGCGGGAAAACAACCAATCTGCGCTCAACGAACTCCGGTGGTTTAGGACCGCCGACACCGGCGGGCACGCGCGGGAATGGATCGACCTCGCACTTGGACATAAGACAAGCATAGCCACCGGCGAGATCCTTGCCGAGGAGGCTCTCGACCTCACCGCACCCATCCGCCGGTGGCGGTGCAACTATGTCGTCGCGATGAAGATAGTAGAGCTCGAACTTGGCCCTAGCAAACCGGCTGACAAGCTCATGGCATTGCTCGATTGGATGAACGAAGATTTCCTGCTCGCCTCACCAGCGCTCATCTTCGCAGCGCGGTACTGGGCACCAAATCTACCGCGAGCTAGGCTCATCAAACACGTCAAAGCGCCGGACCGATCAAGAGTGCTCAAGGGAGCCCGCAACGCGGCATGGGACATCACCTATCTGAGCGAATTCATCCGCAGGGTGAGCGATGGCGTCGCCAAGAAAGAGCAAATCGTTCTCGCGACGGGTGATCGCCTCCTGGCAGAGATTGCACCGATCTTACTGAGCGGACGCGAAGGCGAAGAGCGGCATCCAAGTCTTGAAGAGTCGCTGTCACGGTGGTGGCCCGCAAAGTTCACGTCGCGTTTCTGCGATGCCTTTTTCGAGGCTGCCGAACAGGCTGCTGGCCGCAGCCGCTGGGAAAATGAAACGCAAGATCCGGTCGACCGGTTTACCATGCAATTTGAACAGGATCTTCTCGCCTCGAAGCCGTGACGTGATCTTGCGCTGTTTGCGCGATAGCTAGGACAATCTTTTCGACAAGGCGCACAGCGCCGACATCGCGATTGTCGGCTAGCGGCAGCTTTCCGCAAGAGCCGGCGGTCCGGCTTGGGTTCTGAAATGGCACAAGCTGATCGACCGTGACCTCCGCGTGCTGCTGATCGGCAA
>NZ_BCTR01000088.1 GCF_002091475.1 Sphingomonas azotifigens NBRC 15497 | reverse complement strand
GCGGCAGGAGCCGCCCTGTCAATCCCAGGCTATACCCTCCGCGACTGCGAGCGGACCAAGTCGGCAGCGCTGTGGAGATCGGCTTCCGGCGCCGTGCCGAAAACGCCGAAGCCCAGGCCGGCGTCGGCCCAGGTCCAGCCCGCGACTGCACCCTCGCGCCGTGACTGCATGCGGGCGGTCTGCTCCACCTCCATCGGGCGGAGGTAGACAGCCAGGCGCCGCCCCGTCCCATCCCGGTAGAGATAGAGCGCCGCAGCGCCGTGCGGCGTCGCCACCAGCCGTCCACCGATCAACGTGAGGCCTGCCGGAGCCAGGTCCGGGGCGCGGATGGGTCGTGCGAGCCGCTTCGAGAACCAGCTGTCGAGCGCCACCCGCTGAGAGGCGGGCAATTCTACCGGACGGGCCGTGTCGCTCGCATACACGGTGTAGGTCGACACCGCCTCCCTGGCGAGCGCGGCGGTCCCGGCCTGCGGCGGCAACGCCTGGCCTCGCAGCGCCCAGCCGCCCGCCCCCCCGGCGAGGAGCAAACCTGCTGCACAGGCAGCAGCGGCGGCCGGACGCAGCCGTGCCCAAAGGGTACGGCGCCGCAGCTGCAAGCGAAGGTCGAGCGCCGCCGGCACGGGTTCATCGCCGATCCCGTCCAGTGCCTGCCGAAGCGCATCGGCCTGCGCCCGGTACGCCGCTATACGCCGCGCCTCTTCCGGGTGCGCCGACAGCCAAGCGAGAACTGCCTGTTCGCGTGCCGGCGGCAAGCGTCCATCCACATGTGCCTGCAGTTCGGCTTCCGTTACGGGGTTCTCGGTCATCGTATGACTCTCAGGGTGGGGTTGGCTCGCAGCCCTTCTTCCATCTCGCGGCGCAGGCGCTCGCGGGCGCGGGAAAGGCGCGACATCACCGTTCCCATCGGAACATCCAGCACGGCGGCCGCTTCCGCATAGCTGAGATCCTCGACGCCCACGAGCAACAGCACGGCGCGCTGGTCGTCTGGCAACCTGGCGAGATGCGTCAGAACATCCTGTCGGCCGAGCCCATCTTCCTGTTCGGCCGCACGCGCCAGCCATGCCTCCGGCACGGAATCAAGCGTCGCATCGATCCCGCGACGGGCGCGACGCCGCAGCCTGTCGAGCGCCAGATTGTGCAGGATGGCAAACAGCCAGGATCGCAAGCTGGCGCTCTTCCGCCGAGCTTGCCAGTTTGCCAATGCACGTTCCAGCACGTCCTGCACCAGATCGTCAGCATCATCGCGGTTGCGCAGCATCGCGCGCGCATAGCGCCGCAATGCCGGAATCAGCGGCTGCACTTCCGCGATCATCTGCGCGCTGACCGACATGGAGACCATCATACGGAGGAGACGCGCGGTCCGCGCCAGTATTCCATGGTCTAATTTTTTCTTGGCGCTGCAGGGAATATTGACGGGAGGGCATCGTCCAACCGGACAACCTTAGCTTGGATCGGAGTCGTCATGCCTTCACTTAACCGGCGCGCCATCGGCGCCTTTGCGCTGATCGGCGCTATCGTAATGGCGCTGCTCGCCGGCTTCGGCTGGGCTGCCGGCTGGCTCGGCGGTCGGCGCATCAGCGGCGGCGACATCACGACCGCGCTCGAGGCGAATGGGGGCGGGGCGAGGCCTGGCTATCGCCGTGCCCATGCCAAGGGTCTATGTTTTACCGGAGACTTCGCCGCGACGGGCGCCGGAAGCGTACTCACCAGCGCCGGGGCGCTTCGGGCCGGGACGATCCCGGTCCTCGGCCGCTTCTCCCTGGGCGGCGGTAATCCGCTCGCGAACGATGGCCGCAACGTGTTCCACTCGATGGCGCTGCTGCTGAAAACGCTCGATGGGCAGGAATGGCGGATGGCCCTGGACCACACCCCGATCTTCCCGGTGGCCGATGTCCCCTCCTTCATCGCACTCCAGCGCGCGACCACGCCTGATCCCAGGACCGGCAAGCCCGATCCCGCCGTGCTGCAGCCGTTCCTGGCGGCGCATCCGGAGGTCAAGGCGTTCCAGGTCTATATGGCGAAGGCGGTGCTGCCGAACAGCTTCGCGAACGCGACCTATTACAGCATCAACGCCTTCCGCCTCACCGATGCCGGTGGGACGACACGGTTCGTACGCTGGCAGTTCGTGCCCGAAGCGCCGCTCGCCGGCCTCGACAAGCAGCACCTGGATCAGCTCCCCCGCGACGCGCTGTTCCAGGAGATGATCGCCCGCACCGCCAAGGGCCCGTCGCGCTGGCACCTGCTGCTGATCGAGGCCAATCCGGGCGACGTGACCGACAAGGCGACGGTCGCCTGGCAGGGTCCGCACCGCACGATCGATGCCGGCACGCTGACGATCCGCGCCACCCAGCCGGAGGAAACCGGCAGCTGCCGCGACTTCAACTTCGACCCCACCATCCTGCCGGAGGGCATTGCCTTGTCCGACGATCCGCTGCTCGCCGCCCGCTCCAAGGGCTATTCCTCGTCGTTCACCCGCCGCGCCGCCGAAGGTCCGCATCCGAGCGCCGTCGGGGAAGACCTGGCCAAGGGAGTGCAGCAATGACCCGCGCGTCCCCCGATTTCCACCCCGCCCTGCGCGTACTGCACTGGCTGATGGCGGCGCTGGTGCTGGCGATGCTGTTCATCGGCGTCTTCATGGTTTCCACCAGCGGCCCGGCCTATGTAGCGCTGCTCGACCTGCACCGCCCGATCGGCATCGCCATCCTCGTCCTCGTGCTGCTGCGCCTGCCGTTGCGTCTCGCCACCGGCGCGCCCGCGCTGCCCGCGGATCTTGCGCCGCTGCAGAAGCGCATCGCCTGGGGATCGCATGTGCTGCTCTACGCCGCGCTGTTCGCGCTCCCGCTGGTCGGCTGGGGGATGCTGTCCGCCGGGGGCTATCCGGTGCGACTGGGCGGCGGATTCGTGCTGCCGCCGATCCTGCCGCACGACCTCGCGCTCTATGCGCTGCTGCGCGCCGCGCACACCGCGATCGCGCTGGCCTTGTTCGCGCTGATCCTGCTCCACCTCGCCGCGGGACTGATGCATGGGCTGGTCCGGCGCGACGGGGTGTTGCGGAGCATGACCACCGGACACCGCCAGGCGCACACGCCGCCGATCGCCGACGATGACAATCCGGGGGAAACCGCTACGCTCCCGGCATGACTCTCGAACAGCTTCGTATCTTCGTCGCGGTCGCCGAACGCGAGCATATGACGCGGGCGGCGGAGGCGGTGGGTGTCACCCAGTCCGCCGCATCCGCCGCCATCGCCACGCTGGAGGCACGGCACGACATCAAGCTGTTCCACCGCGTCGGCCGCGGCATCGAACTGACCGATGCCGGCCGTTTCTTCCTCGGCGAGGCCCGTGCCGTCCTCGCACGGGCGGCCGAAGCGGAGCTGGCGCTGGGCGAATATGCCGGGTTGAAGCGCGGCCATCTCCGGCTCGTCGCCAGCCAGACCATCGCCGCTTATTGGCTGCCTGCGCGGCTGGCTGCCTTCCACCGTCGCTATCCCGATATCGAATTGTCCGTCGCGATCGCCAATACCGAAGGCGCCGCACGCAGCGTCCGGGACGGGGAGGCAGAACTGGGCTTCGTCGAGGGCATGGTCGACGATCCGGCGCTGGCGCACTGGAAGGTCGGCGAAGACCGCATGCTGCTGGTCAGCACTACGCCCGCCGAAGCGATCACCAACGCCTGGCTGGCTGCCGCGCCCTGGGTGATGCGCGAACCCGGCTCCGGCACCCGCTCGACCTTCGAGATCGCGATCAGGGACCGCGGACTGGACCCAAACGATCTCAACGTCGTGCTGACCCTGCCTTCCAATGAATCGGTCCTCGCGGCGGTGCGCGCGGGGGTCGGTGCCGCGATGCTCTCGCAGCTCGTCGTCCTGCCGCTGTTGGAAACACGCGCCTTGTTCGCCCTGCCATTCCCCCTTCCCCCGCGCCGCTTCCACGGATTGCGGCAGAAGGAACGGTATCGCAGCAGGGCTGCCGATGCGTTGCTCGACGTCATCGCGAGCTTCGACGCACAAGCAGACTGGGTAATCTGATCACCATCAGCGATCGTACAGATCGCTTCACCGGTCCAGATATGAACAAGTTTTGCCGAAATCTATATGAAGCTCGCGCAAACCTGCCCAACTCGACCTACAAAGCCGCTTAACCGATAACCTGAGACGATCATAACCATATGAACTGATCGTTGGAATGATCGGTTCCAGCGCCGCATCTGTGTCTCACCAAGGAGACACAATGTGACGACGCAGAGCCTGTCCCGCCACCCATCGCTGCCCGGCAGCCCCCTGTTGCCCGGCCTCGCGCTTTGCCTCACCGTCACCGGCGGCGCATTCGTGCTGCAGCGGATCGAGGAGGCAATGTTCGGACGCGCCTGGCTGGAAGCGCTCGTTCTCGCCATCCTGATCGGCACCGCCGTGCGTACCGCCTGGACGCCGGACAAGCGCTGGTTCCCCGGTATCACATTCAGCGCCAAGTTCCTGCTCGAACTCGCCGTCGTCCTGCTCGGCGCCTCGGTAAGCGCCGCGACGATCCTCGCCGCCGGGCCGGGGCTGTTGATCGGCATCGCGGGCGTTGTCTGCGTGGCGATCGCCAGCAGCTATCTGATCGGCCGGATGCTGCGGCTGCCGAAGCGCATGGCGCTGCTCGTCGCCTGCGGCAATTCGATCTGCGGCAACTCGGCCATTGCGGCGGTGGCGCCGGTGATCGGCGCGGACGGCGACGACGTCGCGGCCTCGATCGGTTTCACGGCCGTGCTGGGCGTGATGGTCGTACTTGGCCTGCCGCTGCTCGCCTTCGGCCTCCACCTGAGCGGCCACCAGTTCGGCGCGCTTGCTGGCCTCACGGTCTATGCCGTGCCGCAGGTGATCGCCGCCGCTGCGCCGGGTGGTGCCACCGCCGTCCAGATGGGTACGCTGGTCAAGCTGGTGCGCGTGCTGATGCTCGGCCCGGTCTGCCTGATCCTGTCGCTGGTCGCGCCCAAGCTGCGCGAGGAAGCCGACGAACTGCCCCCGCACGTCACTACCGGCGAACGCCCTGCGGCCGGGCAGCCGGCGCTGCATCACCTCGTTCCCTGGTTCATCCTCGGCTTCCTCGGCCTGGTTGGCCTGCGGTCCTTCGGCCTAATCCCGCATGCGGCCCTGGCACCGGCGAACGAGGCCGCGACGCTGCTCACCGTCGTCTCGATGGCAGCGCTGGGCCTGGGCGTCGATGTTCGCACGGTGGCCCATGCCGGCGGCCGCGTCACCGCCGCAGTGGTCCTTTCGCTCCTCGTGCTCGGGGCGATCAGCCTCGGCCTCATCCACCTGCTGGGGCTCGCCTGAACCTGCCCGCCCCGGCCCTTCCTTTCTCGCAACGGAGATCCTCATGAAGCCGTCCCTGCCCCTCTCCGCTCTGGTCGCCGCGCTGGCGCTGGCCGGGTGTTCCGCTTCCTCGGCGCCCAGCGGCAACGCCGCTGCACCCGCCGCCCCCGCTGCGGACGATAGTGCCGTCACCTGCAAGAGCGGCATTACGCTCCAGCTGCTCGGCTCCGGCGGCCCGATCAGCGACGACGCCCGCGCTTCCTCCGGCGCGGTCGTGTGGATCGACGGCAAGGCGCGGCTGCTGATCGACGCGGGCGGCGGCACCTATCTCCGCTACGGCGAGGCCGGCGCCCGGCTCGAGGACCTCGACTTCATCGGCATCTCGCACTTCCATACCGATCACGTGGCGGATCTGCCGGCGATCCTGAAGGGCGCCTATTTCCTGAGCGGCCGCCACGAAGTGGCGCTGGTCGGCCCCAGCGGCAACGCCAACTTCCCCAGCATGACCGCTTTCTTCGACCGGGAATTCGGCCGCGGGCATGGCGCCTTCGAATATCTGGCCGGCCTGTCGGGCGGTACCGACGGCCTGCAGCTTTCGGTCCACCCGTCCGACGTCAACGTCGCCAGCCCCGTCGCGACCAAGGTCTGGCAGGGCGACGGCGTCACCATTTCCGCCTTCGGAATCCCGCATGGCGATGTGCCCGCGCTCGCCTATCGCATCGAAACCCCCAAGGGCGTGATGGTGCTCTCGGCCGACCAGAATGGCAGCCGCAAGGCATTCGTCGACTTCGCCAAGGGTGCCGACCTGCTGATGATGCCGGCGGCGATCGACGACGACGCCGACGCCCAGTCCCGCTTCCTCCATGCGACGCCGACGATCGTCGGCAAGATCGCGGCGGAGATCCATCCGAAGATGCTCGTCCTCGATCACTTCATGGGCCGCGCCCTGAAGGACAAGGACAAGAACGTCGCGACCATCCAGCGCTATTATCACGGCCCCGTCTATGCCGGCCGCGATCTCTCCTGCTTCCCGCTTTCCCACTGAAGACAAAGGAGTATATCGTCATGAAGCATGAACTGATCCTGGGCATCGCCGCTACCTCGCTGCTCGCTGCCCAGGCCTATGCGGCACCCCAGGCGCCCGCCCCGGCCACCGCATCGCAGCCTGCCAAGGGCGGCGGCAAGTGCGCCAGCGGCAAGTGCGGCACCGAGAAGATCTACAGCCAGACCAAGCTCCAGCACGATCCGAACGGCGTGCTCGTCCGCGCCCGCGACGGCAAGTGCGGCCTGACCGGCAAGGGCTACAAGGTCGCCGACACCAGCCGCAGCCGCCTGGCGGAGGGCGTATGCGGACGCTGACCGCAGCGTCGCGCGGACTCGGGCTTCGGCCCGAGTTCGTCGACGCACTCCTGGACTCGCCCGCCGTACACGGCCTGGATTTCCTGGAGGTCGCCCCCGAAAACTGGATGCAGATCGGTGGCCGCAAGCGCGACCAGCTCGATCGCATCGCCGATCGCTATCCGTTGGTCGCGCATGGCCTGAGCCTGTCGGTCGCCGATACCGAGCCGCTCAGCACCGCGTTCGTACGCGATGTCGCCCGGTTCCTCGACGATTATGGCATCGCCCTCTACAGCGATCACCTCAGCGCCGCGCGCGACGGCACCGGCTATCTCTACGATCTGCTCCCGGTTCCCCGCCGCGCGGAGAACCTGCCCTATCTGGCGGGCCGCATCGCGCAGGTGCAGGACATTACCGGGCGGCAGCTCGTGCTGGAGAATATCTCGGCTTATCACCGCTATCCCGGCGAGATGCCCGAGGGCGCGTTCTTGGCCGAGCTCGCCCTACGCTCCGGCTGCGGCATCCTGCTCGACATCAACAACGCCTATGTGAATGCGTGCAACCACGGCACCGATGCCGGCGCCTTCCTGCGCGCCCTGCCGTCCGACGCGATCGTCTATTATCACATCGCCGGGCATCTCAAACTTGCCGACGGCTTCCTGCTCGATACCCATGGCACGCCGGTCGCCGATGCGGTCCTCGACCTCGCCCGCGACACCCTGGCGCTGCACGGTCCACGCCCGCTGTTGCTCGAACGCGACAATTTCGTGCCCGAGCTGGGTGCGCTGCTGCAGGATCTCGGCCGGATCGCGACTGCTATCGACGAGGGCCGCCATGTCCTTGCCTGATCCCGTCGCGCCGCCCGCCATGGTCGCCGAGTTCAACAGCTTCTGCATGGCCGCCCGCGCGAACGGGTCGGGACTCTATGGGCAACTGCTGCGCGAGAACGTCGCCGACGCACTGCGGTCGAGCTTTCCGTTGTTCACCGACCGGGTGGGCAGCGCGGCCCTGGACGCGGAGATCGACGCCTTTCTCCTGCGGCATTCGGGCACGCGCCCGCAGTTCCACCATATCGCGACGGAGTTCGTGCTGTTCTCCCAGCGTCAGGGCCTGGCTGCCCCGGAGCTGACCGCACTTCTCGAATATGAATGGGCGCTGCTCGCCGCCGAGATCGATCCCGCAACCGTGCCGCCCCCTGCGACCACCATGGACGACATCGCCCTCAATCCCACCACCCGCCTAGTGCTGTTGGCGTTCGACCCCGCCCAGCCATCTGCCGCGGTAGACGGCGTCGATCGCCCGCATGCGATCTTCCGCACCGCCGATCATCAGGTGCTCACCCTCCCGCTGACCCTGCCGGACTGCCTGGTGATCGAGCATGTCCGCGAGGTCGAGGCGGCGCCGCTTGCCACCCTGTTCGACGCGCTGGCGCCCGATTGCTCGGCCGTCGAACTCCAGACGAGCGCCGCACGCGGCTTGGCCTGCGGCCTGTTCTGTCCACCCCCCAACACCCTTGGAGACTCCAAATGAAACTGATCGCCTTGGTCGATACCGCGCTGGAAAGGGCCCGCGCGCTGGACTTCGTCGCCCCGCTTGCCATCCGCATCTATCTGCTCCCGATCTTCTACGAGGGCGCGCATGCGAAGCTGACCGGCTTCGAAGGACTGGTGCAATGGTTCGGCGCCCCCGTGGCGCAGGGCGGGCTGAACCTGCCGGCGCCGCTGCTGATGGCGGTGCTCGCCACCGCGACCGAGACCGCCGGCTGCATCCTCCTGGCGCTGGGCCTGTTCACCCGCCTGATCTCCATCCCGCTGATGGTGACGATGACGGTAGCCGGCCTGTCGGTCCACTGGTCGCACGGCTGGGCGGCGATCGCGGGCAAGACCGCCGAGTCCACGCTGCGGCTGCAAGCCTTCATGGAATGGCTGGCGCAGAACTTCCCCGGACGTTTCAATTACATCACGCAATATGGCGACCCGGTGGTGCTGAACAACGGCATCGAGTTCACCGTGACCTATGTGATCCTGCTCGCGGTGCTCTTCTTCCATGGCGGCGGCCGCTATGTGAGCCTGGACTATTGGCTCGGGCGGCTCCGGGCGCACCCGCAGGGCGCGCTGGCTGCGGCACACGCCTGACTTCCACCGGCATCGCCCCGCGTTCGCGGCGTCCTTGCGCCGCGAACGCCGAGCCGGCTGGTCACATCGCCTGCTGCACCCGGGCACCGGTCGCGCGGAAGATCAGGAAGGACAGCGCCCAGGCGGCGGCGAACACGCCGATGATGGCGAAGCCGAGGCTGTTGAAATTCTCGTTGAGCGCCAGCGCGAGCTGCGCCGCCGGCCCCTCCATGCCCAGCCGCCGCACGGCCAGCGCGGCGATCTCCACCCCGCCGATGAACAGCGCGACAGCGATCGACATCAGCGTGATGGTGAGATTGTAGGTGAGCTTGCGCAGCGGCTCGACGAACGCCCAGCGATAGGCCCCCACCATCATCACCCCGTCGGTGGTATCGAGCAGCGACATGCCCGCCGCGAAGAGCACCGGGAACACCAGCGCCGCGCCCACCGACACCCCGTGCCCGGCCTGGGTGGCGGAGAGACCGAACAGCGTCACTTCGGTCGCGGTATCGAAGCTCAGCCCGAACAGGAAGCCCAGCGGCGCCATGTGCCATGATCGGCCGATGCAGCGGAACAGCGGGCGAAACAGCCGCGACAAGGGGCCGCGCCCGGCAAACATCAGATCCAGCGCGCCGTCATCGATCGGCTCCCCTGCCCGCACGCGCCGGAGCGTCCGCAGGATCGTGCCGAGGATCAGGAAATTCATCGCCGCGACCACCAGCAGGAACAGTGCGGAGATGCAGGTGCTGAAGGTGCCCCCCGCCTCGCGAAAGGCCGCGAAGCCCTGCAAATTGCTCGCCGCCGCCACGACGGCTGCGGTGACCAGGATCACGACGGTGGAGTGGCCGATCGCGAACCAGAAGCCCACCGCCACGGGTGGCCGGCGCTCCTGCAGCAACTTGCGGGTGACGTTGTCGATCGCCGCGATATGATCGGCATCCACCGCATGGCGCAGGCCGAGGCCGTAGACCACCACCGCGACGCCGAGCAGCGCCGGCTGGCCGTGAAAGGCGAGCAGCGCCCAGGCCCAGCCGCCGAGATTGAGCACGGCAAGCACGCCATAGACCAGCGCCAGGCTGCGCCGATAGCCGCGGTCCTGCGGCAAATGGCGGAGCAGCCGGCCGATCATGCCGCACCCGGCCGCGGAAACAGGGTGCGGACCAGCCCGAAGGCGACCAGCGCGCCGAGCGCCTCGCCGAGCAGATAGGGCGCGGCGGAGGCCGGCGCGAGGTGCAGCGGCCCCGTCGTGACCAGCGCGCCGAGGACCACCGCCGCATTGGCATAGGCGGCCGTCGGCGTCGCGATGATGTCCGCCACCAGCCATGCTCCAACGGCGAAGGGGCCGCTCTCAGTCCGTCCGCTGCGCATGCAGCCGAACACCACCAGCATCAGTCCGGCGCTGGCGACCAGCTCGCCGCCAAGGCCCGGCCAGCCGAGCCCGCCCGCGGGTCCGCTCGGGCCGCCCCAGAGCGCAGCCGCCGCGGCACCACCCAGCAGCCCGCCTAGCATTTGGGCTGCGACATAGGCGACGGTGCAGATGCCGTTGCGCTCGCCGCCCAGCCATTGCAGCAAGGTAATCAGCGGATTGTAATGTCCGCCGGACACGCTGCCCAGCGCGACGATCAGCGCGACCAGCGCGGCCGCGATCGCCACCGCCGTCACCGGCAGGATCATTCCCGGCAGCGTGGCGAACACCCGCGCCGCCGCGATGCCGCTGCCGGTCGCCGCCAGCACCAGCGCGAAGGTGCCGATGCCCTCCACGCTCGCGCGGCGCCACAGCGCCAGCCGCGGATCGGCTTCGTGGAAGCAGGTGGGCTGGCCTGCCATGTCAGCCCGCCTGCTGCTCCGCGAAGTGTGCTTCCACTTCCGCCATCTTCTCGGCCAGTTCGGTGGGCGTGAAGAAGCCCTTGGTGAAGCTGATGTTCGCGAAGGCGACGATCCAGCGCTCGTAATAGGGCAGCTTGCCGATCAGCGTCTCGCCCAGCGCTTCCACGCCCTTGCGCTTCTCCTCGGTGTTGATCAGCTTCTTGAAGTCGAGCACGTCGGCCAGCGCGTGGCAGCGCTTTTCCCACGGCTCCAGCACATGCTCGACGCGCTGCACCGAGCCCGCCTCGAACCCTCCAATGTCGTTGGGGAGGCGGCTGACGAAATCCTGGGTGGGCATCACGCCGCCTCCTTCTCGAGCGTTGCGGGGATCACGCCGATCATCGCGTCGCGGGTGACGATCGCGGCCAGTTGCGCCTCGGACCAGCCTTCGGTCCCCTCGGGGCGGCGCGGCAGGACGAGATAGCGAATGACCGCGGTGGAATCGCTGACCCGGATCTCGACATCGTCGGGCAGAATCGTGCCGAATTCGGCGAGCACCTTGCGCGGCTCGCTCACCGCGCGGGCACGATAGGGCTTCAGCTTGTACCAGTCGGGCGGCAGGCCCAGCACCGGGCGCGGATAGCAGGAGCAGAGCGTGCACACGATCAGGTTGTGCACCTCGGCCGTGTTCTCCAGCACGATCAGCTGGGTGTCGTCGTAGAAGCTGATCCCCAGTTCCTCGCAGGCGGTGCGGCCGTTTTCGAGCAGCCGCGCCTTGAAGGCGGGATCGGTCCAGGCGCGCGCCACCACCGCCGCGCCCAGCGCGGGCGTGCGGCTGTCCAGCACCTCGATCTGGCGGCGGATGTCGTTGGCGGTGAGATAGCCCTTCGCGATCAGGATCTCGCGGACCGCCGTCTCCATCACCTCGTAATAGCCGGGGGCGGCATCGGCGGTGATCGGGGCGTGGTGGTCGTGGTCGTGATCATGGTCGTGGCCGTGATCATGGTCGTGGTCGTGGTCGTGCGCCATCAGGCCTGCTCCAGCCAAGTTTCGAAGATTTCGATATGGAGTTCGTCGCGGGGCGAACCTTCATAGTCGTCCCAGACCTCGGTCATGGCGAACGACACGCGGTAGTAATGCAGCCTGTTGCCGGCGTTGCGGCCATAGCCTTCTTCTTCATTGTCGATCATCGCGGGCTCGATCACCCGCTCGACGGTGCCGACATGCCCGCGAAGATAGATCGGCACGCGGTAATGGCCGATCGGCGCGCGCTCCAGCACGCGGACCCGCTGCCCTTCGGCAAAGGCGGGCAGTTCCTTCAGCGCCGGAACGACCGACGCCAGGGGTGAAGCATCCATTTGGCAGGCTCCCAAAACTCCTAGCGAAAGGCTCGCAAAACAGGGGCTTGGCAGCCATTCTACGGGGTAGGGTTGCTCCCCATACGACGGTACATGCTCGCCCGCCTCAAACCGCGGCGAGCGGCCTATCTAGGTCAGGAACAGCAGCCTGCCGGCCGACATGCGAAAGACCGGCCTTGGTGCATTTCGCGATGGGGCCCTACTTCACGTCATCATGTGGGCGGTCCGTAGCAGACACCGAGTTTGCGAGACGCACTGGCGCGCATCCATTATCGGAATGGGTTGTCCGCTTGCTCACAATAATCTTCTTCGACACGAGATTCCGGTGATGGGCCGCGACTTCGATGGGGAGCGACAGATCGCCATCGACGGGATCGTTGCCTATCGGTCTTCCCTTACTGCTCTGCCCGTAGCTGGTCTTGCGGCCCAGATTGCCATCCGTCCGCATCGCGCCAACGCGATGGTGCCTATGAAACGAACATTTTGGCGCGTTGACCGGAACTCCAATCCACTCCGAAGCAATCGTGAATCAGGCTCCGCAATCGTCGGCGACAAGGCAATCAAGTGCTCAGCCAGAAATCATCGCATCAAATCGCCTCCACGTCAGAGGACAATGAAGCCCTTGCCGTGCAGGCCGGCGCCACCACCGTGATCAATCCGGCGAGCTTCGCCGGCCTCTTGCTGGCGGGATCGACGACCGGCCCGCATCTCGCCGAATATATGATGGACCTGGCCGGGCTGCACGGCGCTGTCTCGCTCCGCGAGCGCCCGGTGGCCGCGAGCGAGATCGGCTCGCCGCTGTTCGCCATCACCACCGGCGCAGGCCTGCGCCTGTATCGCGGAGGCCAGCGTTACGGATTCTGGCAAGCCGAGGCACGGTCGCTCCAGCCCGGCGACACGATCATCGAGGTCGTCCCCTCAGACGATGCTTAAGCGGGCGGGCCTTCCTTCGTCTTCCACTTCACCGGGATGCGCAGATAGGTGACGCCATTTGCCTCGGCCTGGTGGAAATGGCCGGCGCGGATGTTGACCTGGATCGAGGGCAGCAACAGCTTGGGCACGGGCAGCCCGGCATCGCGCTGCTCGCGCATCGCCACGAACGCGTCTTCGCTTACACCGTCATGGACATGGACGCTCGATCGGCGCTGTTCGCCGACCGTCGTCTCCCAGCGATAGTCGTCGCGTCCAGGCGCCTTGTAGTCGTGGCACAGGAACAGCCGCGTTTCGTCGGGAAGCGCGAGCAGGCGACGGATCGAGCGGTACAGCCTGCGCGCATCGCCGCCAGGGAAGTCGGCGCGCGCGGTGCCGTAATCCGGCATGAACAGCGTGTCGCCGACGAAGACGGCATCGCCGATCCGGTAGGCCAGATCGGCGGGCGTATGGCCGGGCACGTGCAGTACCTCCACCGCCAGCGTGCCGATTGCGAAGCGATCACCGTCCTCGAACAGCCGGTCGAAATCCGACCCGTCGGTCTTCAGGTCATCCATCGCAAAGACCGGAAGGAAGATCTTCTGCACGTCGCGGATATGCACGCCGATACCGACCCACGCCCCGGTCTGCGCTGCGAGAAATGGCGCGGCCGACAGGTGATCGGCATGGGCATGCGTCTCCAGCACCATGGCGATCCGCCAGCCATGATGGCGTGCGAAGGCAAGGACCGCCTCGGCCGAGCGCGTATCGGCGATGCCGCTCGCCGGATCGAAGTCGAGCACCGGGTCGATCACCGCGGCAACGCGCGTGGCGGGATCGCCGACGAGGTAGCTGATCGTGTTGGTGGCATCGTCGAAGAACGCTTCGATGCAGGGCTGCGCCATGATTTCCTCCATTAGCACTTGCTAATACATTAGAGGATGCTACATAAGCAAGTGCTAATGGAGGTTACATGATGCTCAAACCGCCGATGGACCTGGCGACATTCGAGACAAAGGCCGGCCAGGTTGCCGACACGCTGAAGGCGATCGGCAACGCGCGGCGACTGATGCTGCTGTGCAAGCTCGTCGAGCATGGCGAGAGGACGGTCGGCGATCTCGCCCGCGAGGTGGGGCTGTCGCAATCTGCCTGTTCGCAGCACCTCGCCAAGATGCGCGACGAGGGCCTCGTTACCTATCGGCGCGAAAGCCAGACGCTCTGGTACGCCATCGCCGACCCGCGCGTCGAAACGCTGCTCGCCACCCTGTACCAGCTCTACTGCAAGGATTGATGCGATGACGCTTGCGCCCCTTTCCCCCGCCGACACCCGCGCCGCGATCGAAGCCGGCGCGCGACTGGTCGACATCCGCGGTCCTGACGAACATGCACGCGCGCGCATCCCCGGTGCGTTGCACCTCCCGCTCGAGCGGATCGGCGAGCTGCCCCGCGACGGGCGCCAGGTCATCTTCCACTGCCGTTCCGGCATGCGCACCGCGGCGAACGCGGCGCAGCTACGCGCGGCGGCAGGAGATGCCCCGTCCTATGTCCTCGCAGGCGGCATCGATGCATGGCGGACGGCAGGCCATCCCGTGATCGCCGATCCTTCGCTGCCGATCGAGATCATGCGCCAGGTGCAAATCACGGCAGGCGCGCTGGTGCTGGCCGGGGTGATGCTCAGCCTGCTCGTTGCCCCCGCATTTTTGGGCCTGTCCGCCTTTATCGGCGCAGGGCTGATGTTTGCCGGCATTACCGGCTGGTGCGGGATGGCGAACCTGTTGCGGTTGATGCCA
This sequence comes from Sphingomonas azotifigens NBRC 15497, assembly GCF_002091475.1. Classification (GTDB taxonomy): domain Bacteria; phylum Pseudomonadota; class Alphaproteobacteria; order Sphingomonadales; family Sphingomonadaceae; genus Sphingomonas; species Sphingomonas azotifigens. Next base: position 141 of record NZ_BCTR01000088.1, on the reverse strand, counting down.
TGGAATCGGCGCGCAGGCGCTTGAGGCGACAATGGACACCGCCACGCTTCTCGCCACGCTCGCCTCGGGAAGCGTGATCGGTCTGGTCCTCGGCCTGGTCGGCGGGGGAGGATCCATCCTCGCCGTCCCCCTGCTGGTCTA
>NZ_BCTR01000087.1 GCF_002091475.1 Sphingomonas azotifigens NBRC 15497 | reverse complement strand
CCTGTGCCGATCATCGCAATGCGCACGATTTTCCCCTGTGCAGAGCAGGCTGTTTCCAGCGATTGGTCAAGGCTCTTAACCGAACCTGCTGCGACCGCAACCCGTCGCAGTGCAGCAATCGGGTCAGGGCGCTGACCGCAAACGAAAAAGGCCCGCCGAAGCGAGCCTTTCCTTGATCCGTCGTTTCGGCCGGCAGCGTTGCGCCGCCGGCCTCTAACGGAGGGTTCAGAGCGGACGGATGTCCGAGCCGCCGATACCGTCACGGAAGAAGATGTCGAAGAAGGTCATTTTTTTGGCTCCCATTTCTGCGCTGTTACGCGCAAGTCATTTCGTTAATGAAAAATTTACTTCTTAGCAATCGGGGATTCTGCGGAGGGTGCGATCTGCACGGACGTGCAGGATTTCGTTTACCATTCCTTCAGTTGCTGTCCGTAATCGTTGTCAGCGAAGGGTCGAGGGTGGGTTCGCAGCGGAAAATTTGCGGCAGTGGCGTCAGCAAACCATCGGAAATGCGCGATTTTGTGCAAATTCCAGGATCAGCCAGTAGTTTTTCGCGAATCAGTCCTTTAATCGGTGTGATGCCGGGGCAGGCGGCAGGAGGGCATTCGGTGAGCCATGGCTTGAACATATCGGCGCTATGCCGGGTGACCAATTTCGAGACAGTGCGCCGGATTTTGGGAAAACTGGCGCTGCAGGGGGCGCTGGATGAACTCGCGCATCGCATCACCGGCACGTTCGGGGGTGCGGAACTGATCGGCGCCGGCCGCGATCTCATGGAATTCGCGTTTCGCGCGGCGGATGCGCAAGCGGCGCAGGCGCAGCTCGAGGCCGTGCGCCACGAACTGACGTCGCGGCAGGAGGGACTTGCCCCGGAAGCGCGCCTTTCCTTCGATATCGGTGCCGCCTGGGCGTCGTGCGACGAGGGAGACACGTTGCGGCTGCTGGAGGCGGCGGAAGCGGCACTGGATCGTGCGGCGGATGCGGGCGGTCTCGCGGTGATCGACCTGTCGCTGGCCGATCGGGCGGTCGATCGGCTGACGCTGATTTCCGAAATGCCGCGCGCCATCGCTGCGGGCGAGATGTTCCTGCACTATCAGCCCAAGATCAACGTCCGGCAGCAGCAGGTGGCGAGCGCCGAGGCGCTGATCCGCTGGCAGCATCCGGAACGCGGCCTCGTTCTTCCCGGCGACTTCATCGCGGCGGCGGAAGAGTCCGGGCAGATCGCCCCGCTGACGCTCTGGACGCTCCGGCAGGTGATCGCCGACCAGCGCCGGCTCGCCGCCGAGGGGCACGATATCCCGCTGTTCCTCAACATCTCGGGCATGCTGCTCGCCAACGCCGAGTTCATCGACGCTGCCTGCGCCATCATCACCGCGCATCCGGAGGCCAAGCTCGGTTTCGAGATCACCGAAACCGCGGTGATCCGAGATCCGGAAAGCGCGATCCGCCACCTGCACCAGTTCGCCGATCATGGTGTGGTGTTGGCGATCGACGATTATGGTGCCGGCCTGTCGTCGCTCGCCTATCTGAAGCAGCTCCCTGCCAAGGAGCTCAAGATCGACAAGATGTTCGTGACGCAGCTCACCTCCAGCCATCGCGATCCGCTGATCGTGCGCTCGACGATCGACCTGGCGCATGCGCTCGAAATGGAAGTGACGGCGGAAGGCGTGGAGACGCCGGCGGCGCTGGCGCTGCTGAGCGTGATGGGCTGCGATCTGGTGCAGGGTTATCTGATCTCCCGCCCGGTGCCGTTCGCGGCGCTGTGCACCTTCCTCGACGAACAGGAACACCGGATCGAGACCCTATCGAACCGTCCGGTATTTTCTCGGTCCGGAAGCTTCTGGAAGCGCGCCTGATGCACGGCGGCGCGGCCCGGCGGTTCCGTGTCGTCGTCGCCGGCCTGCTGCTATCCTGCATCGTGCCTGTGCCGGTGCGGGCCCAGCAACTTCCAGGCGATGTTGCGGAACTGGTTGCCCAGGCGCGCGATCGGATCGTCGATCAGTCGGCGGATCCCGATCCGCTGTTGCGGCGGATCGAGGCGGTGGCGGCACGTACCCCCGATCCGCAGCAGCGGGCGCTGATCGAGGGCACCGCCTTGTGGCTGCGCGCCGAAATGCAGCTTCGCAACGATCATGCGGAAGAGGCGCAGGCGTCGCTACAGCGTGCCCAGCAGGTGGTGAAGGCGATTCCCAGGCCGGTGCGGCTGAAGGGCGATCTGCTGATCTCGCTCGGCAACCAGTTCATGATGCGCGACAAGGCTGCCGACGCTTTGTCTGCCTTTCAGCAGGCATATCGCATCTTCGAGCAGGTTGGCGAGCCGCGCAGCGAGGCGATCGCGCTGCAGAGCATCGGCCTGCTCTATTCGACCGCGCAGGACGACAATCGCGCGGAGCGCTATTTCCGGCAAGCGGCACTGCAATTCACCGGCGACGATCTGCTTTCGCTGACACTGCACAATCGCCGCGGCAATGTACTCCTCGTGCTGGAGCGCTATGGGGAGGCGAACGCAGAGTACCGGGAGGCGGTGGCGCTCGCCCGCAAGCTCGGCAAGCCGATGCTGGAAGCGCGAGTGCTCGACAACATGGCGCGAAGCCTGGTCGAGGCGCGCGATTTGCGACAGGCGCGATCGACTCTCGATCGAGCCTTCGCGCTGCTCGCAGAGTCGGGCGATGTCGCCGACGCCGGCCCGATCCGTCGCCGACTCTACGCGACCGCCGCGAAGCTTGCCACCGACGAAAACGACATGGCTCGGGCCGCGTCGTTCATTCACAAGGCGTTCGATGGCGTTGATCTCACCCAGACCCCGCCCGACTTTCGCAGCCCGCACCTGATTGCGTACCTCATCTACCGCCGCCTCGGCGACGATCGGCTGGCGCTGCGGCATCTTGAGGCAGCGCGCCGGCTAAGTGACGAGGCGGCGAAAGTCGCAACGACGACAAGCGCCGCGCTGATGGCTGCACGGTTCGACTATGCAAACCAGGAACTGACCATCCAGCGGCTCAAGACCGAGCAGTTGCGCAAGGCCGCGCAATTCCAGCGCGTGCTGTTCGTGTCGCTCGGCATCGCGACCTCGGTCGTGATCCTGCTGATGGGCGTCGGCCTGTTCACCATCCGGCGCAGCCGCAACCAGGTGCGGGCGGCCAACGAAGTGCTCGCCGGCACCAATGCGGCGCTCGCCAAGGCCCTGCGAGCAAAGACCGAGTTCCTCGCCACCACCAGCCATGAGATTCGCACGCCGCTCAACGGCATCCTGGGCATGACCCAGGTGATGCTCACTGACCGCGGGCTCGCCGAAAATGTGCGCGAGCGGCTGGAGGTGGTGCAGGGCGCCGGGTTGACGATGCGGGCGCTCGTCGACGACATCCTCGACGTCGCGAAGATGGAAAGCGGCAACTTGACCGTCGATCCCGTGCCGATGGATTTCCGTGCGCTCGCCGACGAGGTGGTGCGGCTCTGGACCGATCCCGCGCGCGCCAAGGGGCTCGTCTTCGATGCCGACCTGGAGGGCGCGCCCGATTGGATCCTCAGCGACCCCAGCCGCCTGCGGCAACTGCTCTTCAACCTGCTCTCCAACGCACTCAAGTTCACCGCAAACGGATCGATCGGGCTGCGCGCGTCGAAGGTTGCGGGCGAGGCGGGGCAGGGCGCCCGGCTGCGGATCGCCGTGTCCGACACCGGCATCGGCATCCCCGCCGACAAGCTCGAGGAAATCTTCGAAAGCTTCCGCCAGGCGGATTCGAGCACGACGCGGCAATTCGGGGGCACCGGTCTCGGTCTCACCATCTGCCGGAACCTGGCGCAGGCGCTGGGCGGCGACATCATCGTCGAGAGCGAACTGGGCCGCGGTTCGACCTTCACGCTGGATTTGCCGCTGGTCGCGGCCGAAGCGCCGAGCGCTGCCGTGCCCGCAAGCGATCCAAACGCAACCGCCGTGCTGATCGTGGAGCGCAACCCGATCACCCGCGCGATGCTGCGCACCGTGTTCGAGCCCGTCGTGGGGCAGGTGCGATTTGCCGCCAATGCGGGCGAGGCGCTGGAGCTACTCGAATTGGAGCAGTTCGCCGCGCTCCTCATTGACGAGGCTGCCGTCTCCACCGCAACGGAAGCGGGAGTGGAAAGCATCGCAAGCCTTTGCCGGGCGCAGCCCACGCTACGTTCCACCTTGCTGTGGAGCGGTGGCGCGGACGATGCGCGCGCACGCATTATGGACGCCGGCATAACACAAGTGATAGAAAAGCCGATTGCGGCCGCAGAATTGCTCGAAACAGCAGTTCCGCCATCCGCGCGGAAATTGGAAATTCTGGGGAAGGACCCGCTTGTATCGCAGGCGGCTTAGGGCGATAATACACCACGAAATGCACACTTTGATCGGAACGCTGGTGTCTGCCCGGGAGGGCGAGCCTCGATGAACATCCTGTTCATCGAGGACGATCCGATGAATCGGCGCGTCGTGAAGGACATGCTGGACGTGGCAGGTGCGACGATGGCCGAAGCGGCCTGGGCCGAGGAGGGCCTTGCCCGCATCGACGCCGAGACGTTCGACATCGTCCTGGTCGATCTGCGCATGCCCGGCACCGATGGGTTCGAGACCGTTCGGCAGATCCGGGCGCGCGGCGATGCCAAGGCCGAGCTGCCGATCATCGTGGTGACCGCCGATACCGCGGTCGACCTGCGCGAGCGTTGCCTGGCGACGGGGGCGGACGATGTGCTGTTCAAGCCGGTGGCAATGGACGCGCTGTTCGATGCGATCGGTCGCGTGCTGGCGAATCGCGGCGGCGCCGTTCTCGCCTGATCAATCCTCGGCGATACGGCTGGTGCGGGCGGTGTCGCGCATTGTCGCATAGGTGATCAGCGAGATGCCGATCATCGCGGTGACGTAGCCGTAGAAGCCGCGCTCCCAGCCCTGCTGCTTGAACCATAGCGCCACCGACGGGGCGGTGCCGCCGAAGATCGCATTGGCCAGCGCATAGGGCAGGGCGACCCCCAGCGTGCGGATATGCGCGGGAAACAGCTCCGCCTTCACCACTGCGTTGATCGCGGTGTAGCCGGTGACGATCAGCAGTGCGGCCGTCATCAACGCAAAGGCGGTGAGGCCGTCGCGCACGCCTTCCAGCGCGACGAAGATCGGATAGGTGAACAGCACCCCCAGCACCCCGAAGCCGATCATCAGCGGTTTGCGACCGATTCGATCGGAGAGGGCGCCGGCGAGCGGCTGGACCAGCATGAACACGAACAGCGCGGCGGCATTCACTTGGGTGGCGGCGGCGTCGGAGAAGCCGGCCGTCTTCTTGAGGAAGGTGATCGGGTAGATCGTATAGGCGTAGAAGGCGAGGGTGCCCCCGGCGGTGAGCAGCAGCACCAGCATCGCTTCGCGCGGATGCTGGCGGAACAGCGCAAAGGCGCTGGAGGCCGCGGTGCGATCGCGCCTGGCGAAGCTCTCGGTCTCGGCAAGGCGGCGACGCAGCCAGTACACCAGCAGCGCCAGCGCGCCGCCCAGCGCGAACGGCAGGCGCCAGCCCCAGGCGCGCAGACTGTCCTCCGGCAGCACCGCCTGCAGCAGCAGCAGCGCGACCAGTGCGGTCAACTGCCCGGAGATCAGTGTGACATATTGGAAGCTCGAGAAGAAGCCGCGGTGCCGCCGCCCGGCCATTTCGGAAAGATAGGTGGCGCTGGCGCCATATTCGCCGCCGAGCGACAGGCCCTGGAGCAGCCGTGCCACGACCAGCGCTGCCGTCGCCGGCCAGCCGATGGTGGCGTAGCTGGGCGTGGCAGCGATCAGCAGCGAGCCCGTACACATCAGTGTCACCGACAGGCTGAGGCCCGCCTTGCGGCCATGCCGATCGCCATAGACGCCCATCAGCCACCCGCCGATCGGCCGCATGAAGAATCCTATCGCGAAGACGATCCAGGCGTTCAGATCCTGCGCGGTGCCGGGCGCGAAAAAATGGGGCGCGAGATAACTGGCCAGCGCCGCATAGGCATACCAGTCATACCATTCGACCAGATTGCCGGCGGAGCCGCCAAGGATGGAGCGCAGGCGCGTGGTGCGGTCGATCGGGGCGTGGGTGGGGTCGGCCATTGCCGGCGTATAGCAGAGCTCCGCCCGCCGCAAAGGACGCACAGGGGGTGGCGACCTCTCGGCGGGCGGAGCGGATCGCGCGGAAAGCCTAACGCGCGATACCGTTCGGCGCAGTCGGGGCAGGACTCGCGTTCAGCCGGCAGCACCCCATTGCACCGTGGAAATCGCCGCGGCATTTCGGGAGGTGGCGAAAGATTGCGTCAGGTTGCAAGCGGCAGGCAGACCCGCACGCGCCCGCCGGCACCCCCCGGACGATTCTGCAGCGTAACGGTCCCGCCGTGCAGCTCCACGATCGACCGGACGATGGCGAGCCCCAGGCCGGTGCCGCCGGTCGCTCGATTGCGCGAGTTTTCCCCGCGCACGAAAGGCGCGAACAGCGTCTCGGCATGGGCAAGGTCGAAGCCGGGGCCGCGGTCGTCGACGAAGATCTCGCCCTGCCCGGCGTTCAACATCCACCATATCTCCGCCACCTGGCCGTAGCGGATGGCATTTTCGACGAGGTTGCCGAACAGGCGGCGGAGCGCCGGCAGGTCGCCGACCAGCACCATCCGCGGTCCGGGCTCGGCGGTTACCGGCTTGCCCGCCGTGGAAAGATCGTCGGCAAGGCTTTCGATCACGCTGCCCAGATCGAGCCGTACCATCTCGCCATGGGCGCGATCGTCGCGGGTGAAGCGCAGCGTGGCGGCGAGCATCGCGCGCATCTCGCCGATGTCGGCCACGGCGCGCTCGCGGGCGGCATCGGGCAGTTGCTCCACCCAGAAGGCGAGCCGCGACAGCGGCGTGCCGAGATCATGGGCCATTGCCGCGAGCATGACGGTGCGGTTCTCGGCCTGTTGCAGGATGCGCGCCTGCATCGCCTCCATGGCCCGGCCAAGCTCGCGAATCTCGCGTGGGCCCTGCAGCGGAATCATCTCTGGCGCGCCAAGCCGCGCGCGCGTCGCTGCCTCGGCCAGCCGCCGGATCGGCCGGGAGATGCGGCGCGCAGCCGCCCAGGCGAGCAGCGACAATATCCCGAGGGTGAGCAGCATCCATTGGAGGATTGCAAGTCGCCACCGGCCCAGCGCCGGGGCGCGGGTGAACGATGCGACGAGCCAGCCGTCCGGCGTGCGCCGGGCGATCGCGAAGCTGCCATGGATGTCCTGTTCGGGATCGCCGCCCGGCCACTGATAATAGCCGCGCACGTCCTGGGGCGGCACGGGAATCAGAATCGCGATCGCGCGGTCGCGTTCCAGCGAGGCGCGTTCGTCGCCGTGCGGAAAGCGATCGGTGGGGGATAGCGTAAGCGTGATCGCCTGGCCTTGCGGCGCAGCTGGCACGCGCCCGGTGCGCAGCGCCTCGGCAATGCGGGCGATCGGCATCGGTCCGGAACCCGGCGGCGGCCCGCGATACACCACTGCGAACTGCACCAGCATCACCACCGCCGCCGAACTGATGGCAAACAGCATCATCGGCACGACGATGGAAGCGGGACGGCGTCGAATCACTTGGGAGTGACTTCGGCGACGAACATATAGCCTTCGTTGCGGATCGTGCGGATCAGTTCGTCGGCGCCGCTGCGCGCCAGCTTCTTGCGGAGGCGGCTCATCTGCACGTCGATCGCGCGGTCGAAATGTTCGCTGTGCGCGCCGCGCGAGTAATCGAGCAGTGCGTCGCGGGTCAGCACCCGGCGCGGCCGCTCGACGAGCGCGAGCAGCAGGCGGAACTCGCCGTCCGACAGGTTGATCAGCACGCCTTCCGGATCGAACAACTGCCGCCCGATCGGATCGAGGCGCCAGCCGGCGAAGCGCATATAGCTGCGTTCATGGGCGATCGGCGCGACCGACGGGGCTGCGATGCGCCGCAGGACCGAGCGGATCCGCGCGAGCAGCTCACGCGGGTTCGCCGGCTTGGCGACATAATCGTCGGCGCCCATTTCCAGGCCGACGATCCGATCAATGTCCTCGCTCAGCACCGAATGCAGGATCACCGCGGGGCCGCTGCGGCGGTCCAGCGTCCGCAGGATCGACAGGCCGTCCTCGCCCGGCATCATCAGGTCGAGCACGACCAGCGCATAGCTGTTGCCGGCGAGCGCGGCGCGCATCGTCGTCGCATCCTCGGCGGTGTCGACCACATAGCCATGCTGCTGGAGGAAGGCGGCGGTAAGCTCGCGGATCCCTGGGTCGTCATCGACAATCAAAAGGCGGGTTTCAAAATCCACGGCGGGTACTGGCTGAATCATGACCTGAGTATTGCGCCCCGAATCTATCTGCCGGGTTGCAGTGCTGCAATCTGGTGTAATGCGGGCCATATCCGGCCGAAACGACAATCTGTCGGGCAACCGCCAACCCGCACGCTTTCGCTTGAAGAATCGCCCGGGCGCTGATAGGAGGCCCGTTCGACGCCGCAACTATGGTTTCGGCGGCCCCTTGCTATTGAGTTTGATCGGAGCTGTACGACTTTATGCAAATCATCGTTCGCGACAACAACGTCGACCAGGCGCTGCGGGCGCTCAAGAAGAAGCTGCAGCGTGAAGGCGTCTATCGCGAGATGAAGCTGCGCCGTCACTACGAGAAGCCGAGCGAGAAGCGCGCCCGCGAGCGTGCCGCTGCCGTGCGTCGCGCCCGCAAGCTGGAGCGCAAGCGCATGGAGCGCGACAGCGCCCGTTGAGGCCTGCCCGGCGCGCGTGCTAGAGCGCGCGCCGTCGTTTCTCTTCCCTGCATAACGGGGGCGCAGGTCCCCGCCGGAGTCCGATCATGTCGGTGACCGCCGTTCCGCTCCAGCCCGTCAAGGGCAGCTACACGCTCTGGATCTGGTTGGGGGTGCTGGCGGCGGCCGCCGTCGCCTTCGCGCTGGCCTGGACCGGCACCCGCGCCCCCGCCGCGTCGCATCTCGATGCCGACGCGTTCCTGGCGTGGCACAAGAACCAGTCGGGCATCCAGACAACCCCGTCCGGTCTCCAGTATCAGGTGATCGAGGCCGGTAGCGGCGCCAACCCTGCCGAGCAGGACGGCGTTGTTGTCGAGATCGTCGGCACGCTGCGTAGCGGCAAGGAATTCCAGCCCAAGACGCCGATGCGTTTCCAGATCGGCCAGCCGATGATCCCGGGCTTCACCGAGGGCGTGAAGCTGATGAAGAAGGGCGCCCGCTATCGCTTCTGGCTCCCGCCGAAGCTGGGCTATGGCGCCGCCGGCGGTTCGCCCAATGAACTGTCCGATCAGGTGCTGATCTTCGACGTCAACATGCAGGAACTCGTGCCTGCCGCTGTCATCCGCCAGATGATGCAGCAGCAGGGCGGTCTGCCCCAGGGCGCCGGCGCCCAGTAAGCGGTTCCGATCTGCAGCAGTTGAAGAGCCCGCGAGTGATCCTCGCGGGCTTTTTCGTGCCTGCGTCCCATCGGTATGCAGGAGCGGCGGTCGCAGCTCGGCTCAGCCGGCGAGGCGCAAGCCGGCGGCGATGCTTTCGGGGGCCGGCTGGTCCGGCCAGATGCCGCGCGTGTCGTAGACCAGCTTGCCGGCGCGCTCGTCGAGCGGAACCGATTTGAACAGGTCGTGATCGACCAGCACGATGAAGATCGGGCAGCTCTCGATCGCGCTGTCGATATCGGTCAGCGTCGCGCCCGTCGCGGCGAGGGCGGGCGGCAGCGTCTGGGCATAGGGTTCGACGATGCGGACGCGCGGCCCGTGTCGCTCGGCAATCGCCTGCGCCACCTTGAGCGCCGGGCTCTCGCGGAAATCGTCGATATTGGCCTTGAAGGCGAGGCCCAGGCACGCGATCGGTGCGCTCGGCAGGCGCGCGATCAGCGCCTCGGCGCGGGCGATCGAATGCGCCACCTTGCCGTCGTTCACCTCGCGCGCGGTGCGGATCAGCGGGCTGTGCTCGGGATCGGAATGGACGAGGAACCACGGGTCGACCGCGATGCAGTGCCCGCCCACGCCCGGGCCGGGCGAGAGGATGTTGACGCGCGGGTGGCGATTGGCGAGACGAATCACCTCCCACACATCGACGCCCATGCCCTCGGCCAGGATCGACAGTTCGTTGGCGAAGGCGATGTTGACGTCGCGGAAGGCGTTTTCGGTCAGCTTGGTCATCTCCGCCGCGCGCGCGGTGGTGGTGACGCAGGCGCCGCGGACGAAGCGCCGGTAGAAGTGCAGCGCCTTGCGCGCGCAGCGGGGCGTGATGCCGCCGATCACCCGGTCGTTCTCGATCAGCTCGACGAGGATGCGACCGGGCAGCACGCGCTCCGGGCAATAGGCGATGGCGATGTCGGCGCTGCCGCTGCTGTGTCCGGGCACCTTCAGGTCCGGCCGCAGCCGGGCGAGCAGGTCGGCGACCTGTTCGGTGGTGCCGACCGGCGAGGTGGATTCGAGGATCACCACGTCGCCGCCCTTGAGCACGGCCGCGATCGTGGTGGCGGCCTGGAGCACATAGCCGATATCCGGCGCATGATCGTCGCCGAACGGGGTTGGCACGGCGATGACGAACACGTCGGCGGGCTCGATGGCGAGCGCCGCGCGCAGGTTGCCGCGCGACACCACGCCCGAGACAAGCCCGTCGAGATCGATTTCCTCGATATGCACCCGGCCCGAATTGACCGTCTCGACCACGCTCGCGTCGACATCGATGCCGAGCACCTGCGCACCGGTTCGCGCGATCACCGCGGCGGTCGGCAGGCCGATATAGCCGAGACCCAGCACCGCCACCTTCGGCTCAGACGTAACCAGCATCGCACACTCCGCGGAGATCGTTCGCGGACACCATGGCAGCCAGCCGTTAAAATATCGGAAGGCGGGTTACGGGAGAGCGAAGCCCGCGCGGATGATTGCGGCGATTCGCGCCGACGCCTGACCGTCGCCGAACGGATTGTGCGCGCGAGCCATCGCCGCATGCGCTGCCGGGTCGTCGAGCAGGCGGCTCACCTCTTCGACGATCCGGTCCGTATCGGTGCCCACCAGCCGGGCGGTGCCCGCGGTCACTCCCTCGGGCCGCTCGGTCGTCTCGCGCATCACCAGCACCGGCTTGCCGAGGGCGGGGGCTTCCTCCTGCACGCCGCCGGAGTCGCTCAGCACCAGATCGGCCATGCCAAGCGCGCGGATGAAGTGCGGGTAATCGAGCGGATCGACGCGGGCGATGTTCGGCTGCCCGCCAAGCGCAGCGTCCATCACCGCGACGACATTGGGATTGGGATGGACGGGGAAGAGGATCGCCACGTCGGGCCGGGCGGCGATGCGGCGAAGCGCCTCGGCGATCGCCGCCATGCCGCCGCCGAAATTCTCTCGGCGATGGGTGGTGACGAGCACCAGCCGCTTGCCGGTGAAGCGCGCCGCGATCGGGTCCAGCCCGGCGGCCAGCGCCGGATCGGTCGCGATCCGCGCGCGCGTGGCGAGCAGCGCGTCGATCACGGTGTTGCCCGTCACATGGATGCTGGCAGGCGCGATGTTCTCGTCGCGCAGTGCATTGGCGGCCGTCTCGGTCGGCGCGAAATGCTGGTCGGCAATGGGGGCGACGATGCGGCGGTTCACCTCTTCCGGCCAGGGCTGGTAGATGTCGCCCGAGCGCAGCCCCGCCTCGACATGGCTGACCGGGATCTTGCGATAATAGGCGGCCAGCGCGCCGACCATCGCGGTGGCGGTGTCGCCCTGCACGATCACCCGGTCGGGCCGCACTGCACCCAGCGCCTCGCCGATGCCGGTGAGCAGCCGCGCGGTCAGCGCGTCCAGCGACTGGCCCGGCGTCATCAGGTCCAGATCGATGTCGGGCGTGATCCCCGCGATCGCCAGCACCTGGTCGAGCAGTCCGCGATGCTGCGCCGTCACGCAGGTCACGACGTCGATGCCGGGCGTTGCCTGAAGCGCGCGAACGACCGGAAAAAGCTTGATGGCTTCCGGACGTGTGCCGAAGACGACGAACAGCTTTTTTGGGTCCTGTGCCATAGGCACGCGATATCGTAATTGCGTCACCGAACCATTACGGAGGCTGCGCGTTTGCCACCCGCGCGGCGCACCGTTATGCCGCACTGCACCGCGAATAGTTCACGAGGGGGGTTTATGACGATCAAACCACTGCGAAAGGCCGTTTTTCCCGTTGCGGGTCTCGGTACCCGGTTCCTGCCGGCCACCAAGGCCATGCCGAAGGAGATGCTGCCGGTCGTCGACCGCCCGCTGATCCAATATGCGGTCGACGAGGCGGTTGAAGCCGGCATCGAGCAGATGATCTTCGTCACCGGCCGCGGCAAGTCCGCGCTCGAGGACCATTTCGACATCGCCTATGAGCTGGAAGCGACGATGACCGCGCGCGGCAAGTCGCTCGAGGTGCTCGACGGCACCCGCCTCAAGCCGGGCAACATCGCCTATGTTCGCCAGCAGGAGCCGATGGGCCTGGGCCATGCCGTATGGTGCGCCCGCGACATCGTCGGCGACGAGCCCTTCGCGGTGCTGCTGCCGGACGACTTCATGTTCGGCCAGCCGGGCTGCCTCAAGCAGATGGTCGATGCCTATAACAAGGTCGGCGGCAACCTGATCTGCGCCGAGGAAGTGCCTGACGACCAGACCCACCGCTACGGCATCATCACGCCGGGTGCGCAGGAGGGCGTGCTGACCGAGGTGAAGGGGCTGGTCGAGAAGCCGGCGCCGGGCACCGCGCCGTCGAACCTCTCGGTCATCGGTCGCTACATCCTGCAGCCGGAAGTGATGCGCATCCTGGAGAACCAGGGCAAGGGCGCTGGCGGCGAAATCCAACTGACCGATGCGATGCAGCGCATGATCGGCGACCAGGCGTTTCACGGCGTGACCTTCCAGGGCACGCGCTATGATTGCGGCGACAAGGCCGGCTTCATCCAGGCCAATCTCGCCGTCGCGCTGTCGCGCCCGGATCTCGAACCGGCAGTGCGCGCGTTCGCGGAGAAGGCGCTGGGCTGAGCCCAGGGCCTTGCCCCTTCGTCATCGTCGCCATCGTGCGCGTTCAGGCGCGGCGGGGCGACGATGGCCGTATCGGTTCGTGCCGGCCGTCAGTCCGTGGCGGCAAGCAGCGCGGCGAGCTCGGTGCGGCCCGTGATGCCCAGCTTGTCGTAGATGCTGGTGAGCTGGTTGCGCACCGTGAAGGGCGAGATGCCGAGCGCGCGGGCGATCGCCTTGTTGGTCCGCCCATCGGCGCTGAGCCGGGCAACCTCCAGTTCGCGCGGCGCCAGATCGTCGACGGGGGCCTTGGGCCGTGCCCGTAGCCACAGCAACTCGTGGACCGGCGTGCACCGGACGACCACGGCGCGTCCTCGATAGGTGAACGCCCGACCCCGGCGGAGGTCTTCCCGCAACGCCGGCGGCAGGCGTGCGCCATGCCAGTCCGGCCATTCCAGCCGCAACATGTCGAGGAATTGCGGGCGCGCGACATAGAGCAGCGCGTCGCCGTCACAGGCGGCCGTGGCATAGTTCGCGATGCCGGTCGACTGCTGCGTCTCGAGCAGATGGATCAGCCGGTTGACCCCCAGCGCCTCCAACAGATGCGGCGTGATGCCCTCCACGAAGCGCCGCTCGCCTTCGGTGAAGGCGGGGCCGCTGGCGCCCCGGAACAAGGTGACCGAATGGAACATCGAGGTCAGCGGATCGAGCAGGCAGGTGGAGAGCACATATTCCAGCCCGAACGCTTCGATGATGCGCTCGACCAGTTCCGGATCGTGGATCAGGCGCCGTGCCACGATATTGACGGTGCGGCCGGGTGTCGCGAAGGCCAGCCTGCCGACAACGTCGCGCTCCTCGAGTCCGGCCCAGATGCCCTCCACCTCCGGCGGCAGCTGGAAGCGCCAGTTGCTCACCAGGTGCACCCTGCCGTCTTCCTGGACGACATGCGACCAGAAGCCGGAATCGAACGGGACCTGTGCCTGCAGCGCGGCGAAGCAGCGATCCTGGAAGTCACTAGCGGCTTCGGCACGCGCGAGGCGATACAGCGACAGTGCGAGTTCGTCGCACCTCTCCTCACCGCCGATCAGGCCGCTCGCGCCGTGCATGTCCGCGCAGGTGGAATCGATGGTCATTGGTACATCCGTCCTATGGATGGCCTTCGGCGCCACCTGTAGAATTTTTCCCGCAGGGTCGTTTTGCGTTTCAGCAAAAACCAGAAAAACCAGTTGCCTGTACCGCTAATCTGCCAATGATGGGGGATCGTGCAATGAAAATCGAACCTGTGGCGCTCGCCGGTCTGGCGATGCTTGCCCTTGCCGGCGTGCCAGCGCATGCCGCGGTCATTCCCGGACTATACCTTACCGGTGTCGATGCTTCGGGTGTTCGCTACACGAATGATGGTGTCAGCGATCTGCATTATGTGGTGAACGGATTGGCTTCGCCGGTAACCTACAAGCATCCCGTCTATCTGAACGTTTCGGATGCCTATTGGATCGCGGCGGAGCCGGGCGGCGCCTACACCTACAACCCCAACACGTTCACGCTCAACTTCGACCTGACCGGCTTTGACATCGCGACCGCCACTGTCTCCGGACTGTTCGCGGCCGACAATGCCATCGCCGTCGCGCTGAACGGCGGCGCGTATCAATTCGACAGCACCGGCTATTCGACGTTGAGCGCGTTCTCGTTCAACACCGGCTTCGTGCAGGGCATCAATGTGCTGAGGTTCAAGCTCACCGATTCCGGTCCGCCGGCGGCATTCGTCGTTTCCGGCCTCAGCGGGACCGCGGCGGTGCAATCGGCCTCGTCGGTACCGGAGCCGGCGAGCTGGGCGATGATGATCGGCGGTCTTGGCCTTCTCGGCGCCATGCTTCGCCACCGTTCGCGGAAAATCCGCCCGGCCTGAACAACCCGCCACGGCCATGGCAGGCGGTGCGTTTGCCCCGCCCTTCTGCCATGGCCGATCGGATCCGCCGCTTGGG
>NZ_BCTR01000086.1 GCF_002091475.1 Sphingomonas azotifigens NBRC 15497 | reverse complement strand
TCCTCTGGGCGGCGGTGATCGAGGGGCGGTATGCTTCGCAGCGCTGGCTGACCTTTCGGCAGGCGCAGGCGGCGGGGGGCAGCTTGCGGCGCGGCGAGCGGGGGACGACCATCTGCTACGCGGATCGCTTCACGCCAAAGGACGAGGCCGAGCGGGCGCGCGATGAAGATCGAGAGGCACGGCAGCTGGCGTTTCTCAAGCGGTTTACCGTGTTCAATGTCGACCAGTGCGAGGGATTGCCCGAGCGGCTGACGGTGGTGGTGCAGGGCGAACCCGTGGCAGAAGCCGACCGCATTCCGGCTGCGCATGCGCTGATGGAAGCATGTGGTGCCGATATCCGGATCGGGGGTGGGGAAGCTTATTACAGCCCGGGCGGCGACTATGTCGCGGTGCCGCCGCAGCTAGCCTTCTACAACCGCATCAACTGGTATCGCACCGTGCTGCACGAGCTTGGGCACTGGACCGGGCATGGCTCCCGCCTCGGCCGCGACCAGTCGGGGGCATTCGGTAGCGCCGTCTATAGCCGGGAGGAGCTGGTTGCCGAGATGGCCAGCGCGTTCACCTGCGCGTCGCTGGCGATCCGGCCGACGGTGCGGCACGCCGATTATGTCGGCAGCTGGCTGGCGGTGCTGCGCGAGGATGAAAAGGCGATCTTTCGGGCGGCGAGCGCTGCCAGCAAGGCGGCGGACTATCTGCTCGGCTTCGTCGCGGATGGGGAGGCGGGGCAATGATGCGCTGGCTTCGTCTGCGGCGGATGCGCCGTGCTTTTCGCGCAATGCCCGAGCGCGATCGGGCGATCTTCGGATCGGTGCGATTCGACGATTGTGATTACGTCGAAACGGCCGAATTGCATGGCTGCACGGTGGAAGAGGTCGAGCAGACCGTCGCCCGCGTGCTGATTGCGCTGGGTCGGGCGGAGCGGGGCGAGCAGCCATGAGCGATGCGACACCTCGCCCGGGGAACCAGGCGAGGTGTACGCCGCCGCATCAGCGCGTTAGGATCGATCCATGAGGACCAGCCTCGACCATCTGCCCCCAGCCAAGCAGCGCGAGCTGGAGCGTGTCGTCCAGATCCTGTTCGAGGAGTTTGGCGACGCGATCGCCATTGCCACGTCGGACTGGAAGAAGCAGGCGCGCATCCTCAAGGTCATTCTGTACGGCAGCTATGCGCGCGGGGGCTGGGTCGACGAACCCCATACCGCCAAGGGCTATCAATCGGACTTCGACCTGCTCGTGATCGTCAACAAGGACAAGCTCACCGATCGGGTGGAGTTCTGGGCGACCGCCGAGGATCGGCTCAACCGCGAACTGGCGATTACCAAGACGCTGCGCACGCCCATCAACTTCATCGTCCACACCCTGCAGGAGGTGAACGACGGGCTCGCACATGGGCGCTATTTCTTCATGGACGTCGCCCGCGATGGCATCGCGCTATACGAGAGCGAACCGAGTGAGCTGCATCAGCCCAAGCCGAAGACGCCACCG
The DNA here is from genome assembly GCF_002091475.1 of Sphingomonas azotifigens NBRC 15497. GTDB lineage: Bacteria > Pseudomonadota > Alphaproteobacteria > Sphingomonadales > Sphingomonadaceae > Sphingomonas > Sphingomonas azotifigens. The sequence goes on along the minus strand of NZ_BCTR01000086.1, from coordinate 13,746 downwards.
CAGGCGTTGGCGATGGCGCGGGAGTATTTTGTCGAGTGGTTTCCGAGCGCCGAGAAGTTCAAGCGAGCGGCCGATTTTCTGGCGGCAGAGGATGGACTTCGGGAAGCGGCATTCAACATGCACCAAGCCGCAGAACGCCTCTACCACTGCGTTTTACTGGTCTGCACCTTCTACACGCCGCACACCCACAATCTTGGATTTCTGCGCACCCAGGCCGAGCGGATCGATCCGCGCCTGGTCGACGCCTGGCCTCGCGACCAGCGTGGCGACCGTTCGCGATTCGAGAAGTTGAAAGAGGCTTATGTGAAGGCACGCTATTCGAAGCACTACCGGATCAGCGCCGAGGAACTGGCGTGGCTGGGCGAGCGCGTCGAGGTGCTGGGGCAAGCGGTGCAGGTGATCTGCGAAGAGCGTATCGCGGCGCTGGAGCAAGCCGCCGCCGCATGATCATCGCGCGCCGAGGCTTGAAGCCTCGGCGCGCGATTGAGTTCAGGTAGTCGGTGCCGCCTTTGCACGGGGCTTGCGCGCAGGCTTCGGGGCGGGCGCTTCGGCAGGCGCGTTGCGTGCTGCACGGCCCTTGGCGCCCAGGCCAATCTTGTGCGCCATCGCGCGGCGCTGCTCCGAATAGGTCGGCGCCACCATCGGGTAATCCGCCTTCAGATTGTAGCGCGCGCGATATTCCTCAGGCGTCAGACCGTGCGTGCTCAGATGCCGGCGCAGCGTCCGATACGGCTTGCCGTCGATCAGCGAGATGATGTGGTCTTTCGAGGCCAGCGATTTGCGGACCGAGACGGCCGGCGTGAATTCTTCCGGCGCAGATTCTTCGCTCGCAACTTCCGCGCTCGCGACGCCACCTGAAAGTTCAATCACATCTGAATGCATCTTCCGCAGGAACGTGGACACGTCGTCCATCGTTGCGCGATTGTTCGGGTTCGACAACCAGGCAATGGTGAGGTCGCTGGCGAGTTCAACGGGATCGGTATTGTTCTGCTCAGACATTCTGCGTCCCTGCTCCTTGTTTTTCGGCATGCTGCCGACAACAGGATTATAGGAGCGTACGTGCTCCGTCTGCTAAAATATGTTGGAGGATCCGGCGAGATTAATCATTCTGCAGCTGCTCGAACGCGCGACGCCCACGTCTTCGCCATAACGTCAGCGCCTGATCGCGTTGTTCGCCTTTGAGCGTGGCGGCAGCGTCGATCATCACACCGAACAATACGGCGCGATCATCGTCGGTAAGTTCGACCAATCCGGCTTTCGCAACCAGGCCGCCCAGTTCGATCAACTGGTGCGTTCGCTCGCGGCGCTTCACCACCCATTCTCGCGTGTCATTCCGCGCCCGCTGCGCTTCCAGCCGGTGCTGCGCCGTCGTCAGCTGACGTAGCCGATGCCGAACGCGCACCAGCGCTGCCACGAGCTTTGCCCTCCCGTTGAAAGAAGGCCGCGCCACGCTGGCGCCAGCCCTCCCGCACCATCATGTCCGACGTGCCGACGGCAGCGAGCAGCACGCCTGCCAGTTGCTCGACCGGTAGCGCATCGGCACCAGTCGCAACGACCAGTTCGCCGAGATGCTGGAGCTTGGCTTGTTTGAGCTGTCGCGCCTTGCTGTCGAGCGCCTTCAGTTCCAAATCGAAGTCACGTGGCTTGCGCATCGAAACCTCCGCAGTTGATGGCTGATGTTCGGTGATTTAGGAACTGCGTCGATCAGCGCAATATCGTGAAATATCTTGGGATGATCACGTCGCGAAAAAGATGAAATCTTTTGAGGGCGCGCTTATACGTCGTGCCGACGTCGCTTGTTTGGTGTAAATGGATTGTCGCTATGGCGATTTACCATTTCTCGGCCAAGATCATCAGCCGCGCCAGCGGATCGTCGGCGCTCGCCGCTGCCGCCTATCGCTCGGCCTCCCGGCTCCATGATCAGCGGCTCGGCCGGCATCACGACTTCTCGAACAAGGCCGGCGTCGTGCATTCCGAAGTGCTGCTGCCGGACGGCGCGCCCGAGCATCTCTCCGACCGGGAGACGCTGTGGAATGCCGTCGAAGCCGTCGAGCTGCGCAAGGACGCGCAGCTGGCGCGCGAGATCGAGTTTGCGATCCCGCGCGAGTTGAACCAGGCCGAGGGCATTCGGCTGGCGCGCGAATTTGTCCAGGCGGAATTCGTGGACCGCGGCATGGTCGCCGACCTCAATGTTCATTGGGATATCGGCGCCGATGGTGAGCCCAAGCCCCACGCGCATGTCATGCTGGCGTTGCGCGAGGTGGATGCGGACGGGTTCGGCAAGAAAAACCGCGACTGGAACGCTACCTCCCTGCTGGAGAAATGGCGCGAGCGCTGGGCCGGGCACGTCAATGCACGGCTGGCGGAATTGGATATCGATGCGCGGGTCGATCACCGGTCACTGGAAGCGCAGGGCATCGACCTGGAGCCACAGCACAAGATCGGCCCGGCAGCGGCGCGAATGGCGGAACAGGGGCTGTCATCCGAGCGCCTGGAAGAACATCAAGACATCGCGCGCGCCAATGGCGAGAAGCTGCTCGCCAATCCGGCGCTGGCGCTCGACGCGATCACCCGCACCCAGGCAACCTTCACCACGCGCGATCTGGCGATGTTCGTGCATCGCCATAGCGAAGGCAAAGAGCAGTTCGACCATGTGATGGCGACGGTGCGGGGGGCGCCCGAGTTGGTGAAGCTCGGCAAGGACGGACGCGGCGAAGATCGCTTCACCAGTCGCGACATGATCGAGACCGAAGCGCGGCTGGAACGCGCAACGGTGAAGCTCGACGCCAGCCGCCGCCACGGCGTGGACGAGCAGCATCGCAAGCTCGCCTTGGCGCGCGCAGAGATGCGCGGACTGGTGCTATCGAGCGAACAGCGCAGCGCTTTTGACCATGTCACCAGCGGCAAGGATCTGGGCGTGGTCGTCGGCTATGCCGGTACCGGAAAATCGGCGATGCTCGCCGTTGCCCGCGAAGCATGGGAAAGTGCCGGCTATCAGGTGCAGGGCCTGGCGCTGTCGGGCATCGCCGCCGAGAATCTGGAGAGCGGCTCGGGCATCGCATCGCGCACTATCGCCAGCATCGAGCATCAATGGGCGCAGGGGCGCGAACTGCTGACCGACAAGTCGATCCTCGTGATCGACGAAGCCGGCATGATTGGCACCCGCCAGATGGAACGGGTGATAGCGGAGGCCGAGAAGCGCCACGCCAAGGTCGTGCTGGTCGGCGACCCCGAGCAGCTCCAGGCGATCGAAGCGGGCGCGGCGTTTCGATCGGTCGCCGAACGGCATGGTGCCATCGAGATCACCGACATTCGCCGGCAGCGCGAAGACTGGCAGCGGCTGGCGACGCGCCAGCTTGCGACCGGCCGCACCGCCGAGGCGCTGGAGGCCTATGCGGAGGCCAGAATGGTCATCGACTCGGAGACCCGAGTCGAGGCGCGATCGGCGCTGATTGATCGTTGGGATCGCGAGCGGATCGCCGATCCGGGTGCGTCGCGCATGATTCTGACGCACACCAACCAAGAATGCGATGAACTGAATGCGCTGGCCCGGGATGCGATGAAACGCAATGGATCCTTAGATGCTGATATTGCTGTCGAAACCACGCGCGGAGAACGCTTGTTCGGGGCCGGCGACAGGGTCATGTTCCTGCGCAACGAACGCAGCCTCGGTGTGAAGAATGGCAGTCTCGGCACCATCGAACAGGTCGATCATGCCCGCATGGCGGTGCGGCTCGACGATGGCCGCCAAGTCGCCTTCGACCACAAGACCTACGCCGACGTTGCCCATGGCTATGCCGCTACGATCCACAAAGCGCAGGGTGTCACCGTCGACCGTGTGCACGTGCTGGCGACGCCGGGGCTTGATAGCCACGCTGCCTATGTCGCGCTGTCGCGCCACCGCGACGCGGTCCAGCTCCATTATGGTCGAGACGACTTCGCCGACCAGGGCAAACTGGCCCGCACGCTGTCGCGCGATCGCTCGAAGGACAACGCGCTCGACTATGATGCCGCTGCCGAGCGCTTCGCCGCGCGGCGCGGTGTTGAACGGTCGCGCGTTCTCGATACGCTTGCCAAAGAGCCATTGGTCGAATCCGAGCGCAGCGCTCCTGCACCAGCACGGCGGCGGGGCATGTTCGACGGGTTGCGGCTGTCCATCCCCGAGCCCGAGCGGGCGCCCACAAAGCTGCGCTTCGACGGGCTCAAACTCTCGGCGCCGGCGGCTGCGCCCGGGGCATCCGCAGCCCAGAAGCTGGAGCGGGCGGTCGAAGGCTATGCCCGTGCCGTCCAGGATGCCGGCCGCATGAAGGGGCAGGGCCACACGCTGCTCGAATACCAAAAGTCGGCGCTTGCACGCACCGCCGAGGTGGTCAACGCGCTGCATCCCCACGGCGCCCACGATCTCGACATGGCGTTCGGGCGGACACCGGGGCTGATAAGCGAAGCCGCCAATGGCCGGACCGCCAACGCCATTCGCCAGATGCAGCTGGAAGCGGAGGTGCGCACCAATCCCGAGTTGCGCGCTGACCGGTTTGTCCAGGCCTGGCAGCAGCTTCAGGCCCGGCGGGGCAAGCTGAGCGGATGGGAAAATGAAGACAAGCGCGCCGGTGTCGAAAACACCATGCGCTCAATGGCGAAGGGGCTGGAGAAAGATCCCGCGCTAGGCGCAGCGCTCAGCCGCCGTGGCAGTCAACTGTTCGGGCGGCAGTGGTCGCCGGAATGGACGCCGGGCAGCCGCGACGGTGGTGTTAGCCGGGCGCTCGGCGATGACGCCCGCACGCGCTCGATCATTCGTCAGCTCACCTTTTCGATCGATCGCGATCGGGGTCTTGGGATTGGAATGTAGCCATGGGTATCCACGAACCTCCCGTAGAAGCGGACCAGACCGTCCAGGCGTTCAACGACATGTCGCGCAAGCTTGCTGGGCTGACCGCTGCGGTCGACGGCTTCGCCGCGCGGCAGCAGGAATTGCATGCGCGCGACTATGGACCGGACTTGGAGAAGATCCGCGACGGCTATGAGAAGGTATGCGGTGCGATCAATATCCTCGCCAAGCGCCCGGCGATGACGTTGACGCCGCAGGATGTCGCCAAGCAGATTGAGGTGGCTGGCACGCAGGGTCGCGCGGACGATCATCGCGCATGGAGCGACACCAGCCGTGCCCTTGCCGGCACAATCCAGGAACTGAAGGGGATGGTCGTGTCGGCCCACTCCGCGGAGACCCAGCAGCTGTGGATCGCGGGGGCGGCCGCTTTGGCATTACTGGTAGGCTTCGCGTCCGGCACTGCCGCCCCAACGGTTATCGCTCAGCTCGCGCCCGAGAGCTGGCATTGGCCAGAGGAACGGGCTGCGGCGATCCTCAGGCGAACACCTTGGGACGCGGGCGTGCGGCTTATGCAGGTTGCCGATCCGCAGCAGGCGCGGGCACTGGCCGACGCCGCCCGGCTCGCGAAGGACAATGCGGATGTGCTCGCAGGATGCCGTAAACGTGCAGAGCAGCTCAGTGAACCGATAAAGTGTTCCATCGAGATCCACCAAGCAAAGAGCGATTGATGCGGGTGGGGCCGCTTCTGGGCCGTTTTCTGCCGGTCAGCTTTCAATGTGGGATCGCTGAAAGCTGCCTCCGCTAGATGGCGGGCCCTTGCTGTAGGTCACGCGGCCTCCGCCAACAGAACGAGACGCTAGCAGCCGAATTGCTGGGGTTTATGCCGCTTCGTCCTTCGGGAAGCGGCGAACAACTCGACCATCCAACCGATGCGACACGATCTGTCGCTTCGATGCTCCACGTTGCGACTCGCGATGAACACGAGTCGCATCAACGATGGAGAACCAATATGAGCAGAGGTCGAGGCGGCGGGAGCTACCGCAGCGCGATCAGTGGGCGGTACGTCACCGCCAAGCATGGCAAGGCCAGCCCCCGCACCACCGTCCGCGAAAGCGTCGGCCGGAGCGGGAGCTCGGGCAGCCACTACCGGAGCGCCATCTCGGGGCGGTACGTGACCACCGCGCACGGGAAGGCCAGCCCCCACACCACCGTCAAGGAGAGCTGATCATGGCAAAGCGTTATGTGCGTGCCACCGGCAAGAACACCCAGGGCGACATCACCCGGCTGTGCAACGCCGGCGAGTTCTGGTCCCCGCGCAGCAAGGCCGATGCGATCAACGACATCGAGCAGAATCTGCACGAATATTGGGTCAACTGGGCAAACGCCCCGGAGACCAAGATCCGCGTCGTCAGCGGCCCGACCGGCAAGTACCTCCGGACCGATCGCGACACCACGTCGCGCAACAATCTAGACGACTTGCCCGACTGCTGATCAACCGGATCGGGAGCCGGAGCAGCGCTCCGGCTCTTCTCCTGTCACGGCATCGCCGGAAAGTCGGAGCGGCGGTGGCCCGCGACCATCTGCGCGAGCTCGGGTGGCGATATCACTTCGACTGCATCTCCCCACATATAGAGATGCCAGCACATCTCGAGCAGCCCCGCGGCTCGGAACCGTACGACCAGCGAACCGTCCGCCTCGTGCTCGACGGTCTGGGCCGGATGGAACAGGAAGCTCTCGGCCCATCGAACCGCCTTGGGGGCGAATCGCCAGGCGACATCATGGATGCCGCCCTCGTGCTGATAGGAACCGAAGCAGCGCTCCGCATGTTCGTTGAGATCGAAGCCCTCCTTGCGGACGAAGGTCTTGGGGAGAACGGTGGCCGCTTCGATGGCGTCGACGCGAAAATGCTGGATGCCGCCCCCCACCTTGCCGAGATCGACGGCGACGAGATAACGCCGGGCCCCGAGCAATAGTCCATGCGGGGCTACGATACGCTCGCGCGCTGCCGTGTCCTTCCAGCCGCGATAGAGAATGCGCAGCTGGGACGTGCCCTTGAGCGCCGTGGAGATCGCCACATCCACCGCCTCGTTGCCCACCTGCCGCGGACCCGGGCGCGCGGCGTGGCCCAAGGCCATGAGAAGTGCTTCCTCATCGGCCTCGAGCCGCCGGCTGCGTTCACCGGGGATAAGCGCCAGGATCTTGGCGTGGAGGCAGCGAAGCGCCTCGACCTGGTCCGTGCCGGCTCCTTTGCCGAGCACCTCCAGCGCCAACGAGAGGGCTGCCAGTTCCTCCGCGGTCGGCGCGAGCAACGGGGCCAAGGACTTGTACGGCAGCCTCCATCTGGCCTTGCCCGACTCCTCGTCCTTCATCTTCTCGAGTTCTGGGAAACACTGCCCCAGTGCCGCGATCACGCGTTGTGCGGTCCGGTAGTCGCGCTCGAGGATCTCTTCGATTTCCGCCAGGCTGACGCCGCGCATCGATGCCGCGCGCGCCGCGATCGTCAGCAAGTCGATTGCATTGCGGTAAGAAATTCGAACCTCCCCCTCGGAAGCGACAACTTCTGTCGTGTCCTACTATCATGCCCATCTGCCAAGATGAGTCGAGCGGATCATGCTCCGCAACGGGAGGATCACCAATGCTGAAGCACGGCGCGCAGACGCTCTTCTCCGCGAGCGATCTCGTCAACTTCATGGGGTGCGCGCACGCGACCGTGCTCGACCTGCGCAACCTCGTCACTCCGACCAGCTTTCCACCCGATGACGAAAGCGCCGTCCTCTTGCAGGAGAAGGGGATCGAGCATGAGCGGGCGTATCTCGAGCGGCTGCGCCAGGAGCGAGGCTCGGTCGCGGAGATTCCTGGCGACGGTAGCTTGGAAGAGCGGGCAGAGGCGACCCGCCGCGCCATGGAGGCAGGGCACGACGTCATCTACCAGGGTGCCTTCCTGGCCGGGCGGTGGCACGGCTATTCCGACTTCCTGCTGAAACGCCACGGGATACCCTCTGCGCTCGGCGATTTCGCCTATGACGTAGCCGACACCAAACTCGCCCGCTCTGCCAAGCCGAAGCACGTGCTGCAGCTATGCGTCTATGCCGACATGCTGCGGGAGGTGCAGGGCACCGCACCACCGTCGATGCATGTCGTGCTCGGCACCGGCGATATCGTGACGCTGCGCACCGCAGCGCTGATTCATTATTTCTCGATCGCGCGCGATCGCTTCGAGCGCTTCGCGGACAGCGTGCCGAGCGCGTCCATGGGGGACCCCTGCGACCATTGCACCTTCTGCCGCTGGTCGCAGCGTTGCGATGACGAATGGGAGGCGGCCGATCATCTCTCGATCGTGGCCGGCATGGGGCGCGGCCAGAGGACGGCGCTGCGGCAGGCCGGCATCGACGACATCGGCAGCCTTGCAGCCTTGCCGGACGGCGCCAGGATTGCCGGCATGCAACCGGGCACGCTGGCCAAATTGTCGGCGCAGGCCCGCCTGCAGGCTCATCAGCGGCAAACCGGCGAGCGACGGGTCGAACTCCTCCCGCCCGTGCCTGGACGTGGTTTCGCGCGCCTAGCCCGTCCGGACGCGGGCGACCTGTTCTTCGACATGGAAGGGGACCCGTTGTTCGAGGACGGCCTCGAATATCTGTTCGGCCTCGTGGATGGTGAGGACCGCTTTCATGCCTTCTGGGCCCATGACCGCGAGAGCGAGAAGATCGCGTTCGAGCAGGCCATCGATTTCATGACCGCGCGCCTGGCGTGCCACCCCCAGGCGCATATCTACCATTACGCATCCTATGAGGAGACGGCGCTGAAGCGGCTGGCGATGTATCACGGGACCCGTGAGCGCGAGGTCGACGACTTGCTGCGCGGCGACCGGCTCGTCGATCTCTATAAGGTGGTGGCGGAGTCGATCCGGACGTCGGAGCCGCGCTACTCGATCAAGAACATGGAAGCCTTCTATCTTCCCGGCGGCCGTCAGGGCGCGGTGAAGACTGCCGGTGACAGCATCGTGATCTATGAGCGCTGGCGCCACATCGGCGGCGACCAGCTTCTGCAGGAGATCGCAGAATATAACGAGCTGGACTGCCGTTCGACGCGCATGTGCCGCGACTGGCTCGTGTCGTTGCGGCTGCCGGAAACCCCGTGGTTCACCGGCCGTGCACTCGAGCCAGCCGACCCCGCGAAGGTCGCCGCGCGGGAGGAGGCGGACGAGCGGACCCGCCAGCTCGCCGAAGCCTTGATCGCGGGCGGGGATGTCCCGTGGCGCCGACTGCTCGCGGATCTGCTCGAGTTCCACCGTCGCGAAGCCAAGCCCGGCTGGTGGGCGATGTTCGCGCGGCAGGACATGGACATGGACGCGCTGCTCGATGACGCCGAGTGCATCGCCGATCTGCAGCCACACCCTATGCGTCGCCCATGGGCGGATAAGAAGTCGGTCGTCTATCCGTTCACCTTCCCGCCACAGGACTTCAAGATGCGCGTCGGCGACAAGCCGCTACGCTCGGGCACGCTCGAGCCGGCCGGCGAGATCGTCTCGCTCGACGAGGACGAGCGCGTCGTCGAGCTGAAGCTCGGCCCGAGCCGCTCGCGTATCGAGCCCGGCTGCGGGCTGATCCCGGAAGGCCCGATCGGGGACAAGGTGCTTCGCGCCGCAGTGCATCGCTATGCACAGAGCATCGCGGCAGGCGCGCAGAAATACGGCGCGGTCACCGCCATTCTCCGGCGCGATCGCCCCAAGCTGGCCGGCCGCGCGTCCGGGCAGCCGATCGTTCCCAGCGGTGCCGACGCGACGAGCGGCTCGATCGACGCGCTCCGCGTGCTCGACGACAGCTATCTGCTCCTCCAGGGTCCTCCGGGTACGGGTAAGACCTATACCTCGGCGCAGGCGATCGTCGCGCTTCTCGCCGCTGGCAAGCGGATCGGGGTGGCTTCCAATTCGCATAAGGCGATCAACAACCTGCTGAAGGACGTCGAGACCATGGCGTCCGCGCAGGGCCTCCATTGCCGCGGCATGAAGAAATCGTCGCGCGAGGATCAGATGCTCGGCACTGGGAGCTGGATCGAAGACGTCGTCGGCGGCAACGGCAGCGGGGTGTCGCCGCACCACCAGCTCGTCGCCGGCACGGCCTGGCTGTTCGCCCGCGAGGAGCTGGACGCGACATTCGATTATCTGTTCGTCGACGAGGCGGGCCAGGTCAGCCTCGCCAACGTGATCGCCATGGGAACCTCCGCGCGCAATATCGTCCTGGTGGGCGACCAGATGCAGCTCTCGCAGCCGATCAAGGGGACGCACCCGGGGGGCAGCGGCCGGTCGGCGCTCGAGCATCTGCTGGAGGGGCATGCCACGGTTCCGGCCGACCAGGGGGTCTTCCTGCCCTTGTCGCGCCGGATGCACCCGGATCTCTGCCGATTCATCTCCGACGCCGTCTACGACAGCCGCCTCGACGCCGAAGCGACGACCGCGCGGCAGCGGCTCGAACTCGATCCTGCGCGCGATCCGGCAGCGCTCGCCGCCACCGGCCTCCGGTTCGTGAACGTGGATCATCTGGGTTGCACCCAGCGGTCACAGGAGGAAGCCGAGCGGCTCGCTATCACCTACCACGCCCTGCTCGGCTCTTCCTGGACCGACCGGCAAGGCATCCAGCATCGCATCGGAACCGACGACATCCTCGTCGTGTCCCCCTACAACATGCAGGTGGAGCTGCTGCGGCGAATGCTCCCCGAGGGTGCCCGAGTGGGCACGGTGGACAAGTTCCAGGGCCAGGAGGCACCGGTGGTGCTCATCTCCATGGCGACCTCCTCGGGTGACGACCTGCCGCGGAACATCGAATTCCTCTACAGCCGCAACCGGTTGAACGTCGCCATCAGCCGAGCGCGCTGCCTCGCCGTGATTTTCGCCAACCCCAGGCTTCTCGAGATTTCCTGCTCGACGATCGCGCAAATGGAGCTGGTGGACGGTCTGTGCTGGGCGAAGCAGTTCGCCGATAGTCAACAAGCTGGCGTATCCGCCGATCGCGCGCCAGGCTAACGGAGCGCAAGTTCTGCCGCACATCTTCGCCGCATTCAGGGCCCGTGGGCACGCCATCGGCGGGCAGCGATATCACCGCTCGGGAAAGGGTGATATCTGCATGCCGGAATGATGTTAGGAACAGCTCGGAATGCCGTGGAGTGACCGTCGAAGTGGCTGGCGCAAACATGCCGGCGATGCCCGCAGCGACGCCGATATCGACTATGGCCGGATCATCCACTCGGCCTCGTTTCGCCGCCTCCAGGGCAAGACCCAGATCCTCAATCTCGGCGACAGCGATTTCTACCGGACCCGCCTGACGCATTCGCTCGAGGTCGCCCAGATCGCCGGTAGCGTCACGCGGCAGCTGCGGGAGGACTTTGCCGGGCAGCCCGCGGCGGAGCATCTGCCGACGCTGGCCCAAATCCAGGCGATCGGCGCGACCCATGATCTCGGCCACCCGCCCTTCGGCCACGGCGGAGAGGCCGCACTCAACTATTGCATGGCCTCATCTGGCGGTTTCGAGGGGAACGGTCAGACCATTCGCATTCTCACGCGGCTCGAGAAATATTCGGATAGCGACGGTGCCGATCTGGCGAGACGCACTCTCCTTGGGACTCTCAAATATCCGGTTTCCTATCGCGCAGTGGCGCATCCTGAACGCACGCCGGCTCTGCGCGCCGGGACATCCGTGCTGAGCCTCATTGATCGCGAGTCTGCGAAGCCGCCCAAATGCTACATGGACTCCGAACATGCCGCCGTCATGTGGATATTGGAGACCCTGTCAGAGAGCGACCGTGACCTGTTCACGCGCTTCGATACCAGCGAACCTGCTGCCCAAGGCCTTCCCGAGCACCACCGGACGCGCCATAAATCGCTGGACTGCAGCATCATGGACGTCTCGGATGACATCGCGTTCGGCGTCCACGACCTCGAGGATGCGCTCGCGCTCGCCTTCATCACTCGCGAGGACTTCGAGCTATATGTTCCGCCGGATGCCTGCGGGCACTTCCTGGACTTCGTAAACTCCAGAAAGCGGAGCACCTCCGGCAACGACGCCTATGGCGATCTTGTCGCCATGTTGTACGGTAGCGCGGCGCCGCGGAAACACGCGATCAGCAGGCTGGTCGGCTATTTCGTCCAACACTGCGTGCTAGAAGACGAGAGCGATTTCGAAGAGCCTCTCATCCGCTACCGCGCCGCCATCAACCCGAGCGCCGCCGTTCTGCTGAAGGCGCTGAAGAAGCTAGTCTACAAGCGCGTTATTCGCAGTCCGGCGGTCCAGCATCTCGAGTTCAAGGGCCAGCAAATGGTCGTCGCCGTGTTCGAGGCGTTCGCATCCGAACCAGAGGCCTTTCTCCCACGCGGCACCTTCGCTCTGTTCGAACGCGACGGCGGCGACATACGAGTTATATGCGACCATATCGCAGGCATGACGGATTCCTATTTGTTGAAGACCTACGAACGGCTATTTAGCCCCCGGATGGGCTCAGTCTTCGACCACCTATGATCGCTCTAAATGCTTTCAGCACTGTCGCAGTTGCTGTGAGCCTCACATGTCCGCTCCGGCCGGAAGCCGGCATCCCCCGCCACATCGCGAGCGACGGCTTTGCCACCCATGAGGGGCATCTAGGCTGCCGCCCGGAGCCGGCTGGACAAATGGCAGGTTTCAGGACCGGGCAAAGTCAGGCTGAACGGCTGAGATTAGGGCGCGTAGCGGTCGGCAGCCGTACCAGATCGTACCTGGCAATCTCACAGAAAGTGTGGGGAAAAATGTGGGGGCACCTTTTGCGACTTTATATATTGAACATAAAATTAATGATTTAATATCAGCCTCAGGCTTCCTCCCGCTAACCCTCGCCTGATCGGTGGAGGAGGTTGTGCGATTAGCGCGGCGCGCACAGAAGCGTCGCCCGAATCGTCTTGCCGAGGGTTCATTTGAGCGCATTTCGTCCGACGATGTTTTCCGTACATTTTCCGTACGGCCATCGCGATGCTTCGCTTAGTCATTGAAAAGATCGTGCACCCGACAGGATTTGAACCTGCGGCCTCTGCCTTCGGAGCGATGTGTCAACGTTCGACTGGACGTGGGACAAATCCGCTGTTCGCAGTGCCTCCGCGAACAGCGGCTTCGTAGCCGACACCGGACATTCCTACAGCGCGGGATCGCGGGCTCGGGCATAGCATCATGGCCATTTGCGGAACGGCAGGTTTTGGACGCAGGAATGAGCAAAACTGTCGTCGGCGCACTGGCGTGCAAGGGGCATTGAGCGAATTTCATCTTATGGTGCGGTGGCCATGCTCGAGCCGGTCGATCAAGAAATCATCAATGTGCTATGGGCGCAATGGCACCGGAATAGACAAGAAGCGAATTTCAAAATTTTGCCTGGCGGCGCCGCAATCAAAATGGAGCGATAAAAATGGTTTCAACACGGGATCAATGGAATGCTATGACGGTCGAACAGCGGACGGAAGCGCTTGCCGACACTAACAAGTTTCTGCTCGAGAAAATCCAGCAAATCGAGGCCAGAATCGACAGGATCGTGAGCAAGGCCGACAACGCCTTCGGCAATCACGAAAATAGAATCAATATACTCGAAGCAAAGGATTAATCTGGTATATCAACAAGCGTCGCTCGTGTTTCATTTTTGCCCGGGCGACGCCAAAAATACATAAATAGAAAAACTCTATTACATATTACCGCTACTACACTAATATTAACCCGACCTTCATATCATTCTCGATACCGATCATTCGAACAAAGCGCAGCTTGGGTCCAGTGTCCGTCAGGTTCAGGAAAGATATTTGCACGATAGAACGACCGGATTTGGCGCACTCTCGCCGGATCGCTCAATGAAACGCAAACGGCAGGTTCCGGCCTAAGCGGCTATTCAAGCTCGGGCCGTGAATGGCTTGAGTTGGG
>NZ_BCTR01000085.1 GCF_002091475.1 Sphingomonas azotifigens NBRC 15497 | reverse complement strand
GCGCCGCAAGGGGGGGAGGGTGAAAAGGGACTCAATCCACCTTCTCGATTCCCCCATCACGCATGTGAATGCGCCGGTCGGCCGCCGCCGCCACATCGGGATCGTGCGTCACGCAAATCACCGCCCGCCCCTGGTCGTGCGCCAGCGCCTGGAAGATTTCCACCACCCGCTTCGAATTGACGCTGTCGAGGTTGCCGGTCGGCTCGTCCCCCAGCACCAGCGACGGATCATTGGCCAGCGCGCGCGCGATCGCCACCCGCTGGCGCTGCCCGCCGGACATGCGATCGGGCGTCTTGTCGGCCTGTTCCTCCAGCCCCATCGCGCCAAGCAGGTCCATCGCCCGGCTCCGCGCGGCCGCGCCGGAGAGCCGCCCCAGCCGCCGGATCGGAATCAGCACATTCTCCAGCGCGGTGAACTCCGGCAGCAGGAAGTGAAACTGGAAGACGAAGCCGAACCGCGCCAGCCGCAGCGCCGCGCGGGCATCGCCGCTCATCGGCACGGTGTCGATCCCGTCGAACACCAGGCTGCCGCCGGTCGGACGGTCGAGCAGCCCGAGCAAATAGAGCAAAGACGACTTGCCGCATCCGGAGGGCCCGATCACCGCGACGAACGTGCCCGGCTCCACCGCCAGATCGAGCCCATGCACCAGCGCCACCGGCGGATCGCCCGGAAGCACGCGGGTGAGTCCCCGCGCCTCGATCAGCGCGCTCATGCCGCTCCCCGCAGAATATCCACCGGATCGACCCGCGCCGCCTTGCGCGCGGGCAGCCACGCCGCGAACACCGCGCAGGCCAGCGAGGCGCCGCCGGCGAGGAGGAACTGGCGCGGGCTGCGGTCGAGCGGGATATATTCCACCCGCCCGCTCACCGGAAACTGGATGCTGCCGAGAATCTGCATCAGCGCCAGGCCCAGGCCGAAGCCGAGCACCACGCCGATCAGCGCGAGCACCAGCCCCTCGGCGATGAAGATGCCCTGCAGGTCCCCTTGCGAAAAGCCGATCGAGCGGAGGATGGCGATGTCGCGCTTCTTGTCCGCCACCGCGTTCGACACCACCGTGTAGATGCCGAAGCTCGCCACCAGCAGGATCGCCGAGACCACCGTGTACATGATGATGTTGCGCGTGAGCAGCAGCGTCAGAAAATCGGCCGAGCGCTCCTGCCAGCTCTCCGCCTTGTAGCTGAAACGGTCCTCCAGCCCCTTGGCGACCGTCTCGGCCTGATAGGGATCGGCGATCTTCACCCCCACCCGGTTGATGATGAAGGGCTGGCCGGTGAGCGACTGCGCCTCGCGCAGCAGCACATAGCCGGTCGAGCTGCTGCCGCCGGGGCTCCTTCCGCGCGCGAACAGCCCGACGATCCGCAGCGAGCGGGTGCCGCCGCGCGCCGAGGTGGCACCGACCACGTCGCCCATGTTCACCCCCAGCCGCCGCGCCAGCTCCTCGGCGACGATCAACCCGCCCTGGTTGGTCTCCAGCGCGTGCAGGCTGCCCGCCTTCAGATTCTGCTCGATATTGCTGACATGCGCCTCGACCGCCGGGTCGACGCCGATCACCGCCAGCGCCTCCTCATGCCCGCCCACCCGCAGCGTCACCGCGCCGGAGAGCGAGGGCGAGGCGACCGCGCCCGGCATGGCGTTTACCGCCTGCACGATCTGCTGCCAGCCCTTGATCCCGCGCGTCTCGGTGCGCGGCTTGTAGCCGTGGACGGCCACCGCACCGCCCGGATAGGCCTGCACCGCCGGCTGCGGCGAGGGGCTGCGCACCTCGTCCGAGACGATAATGTGCGGCGCCGCGTCGATCAGCTTCTTCACGAAATCGTCCTGGCTGCCGACCATCAGCGCCGAGACGGCGAGGAAGAAGCCGACACCCACGCCGACGCCCGCCACCGCAACGATCGTCTGGCGCCGGCGCTTGGCGAGGTGCTGGAACGCGATCGACAGCAGCAGGCCCAGCCGGCGCATCGCTCAGCAGCCGGTGACGCGCAACCGCGTGCGCTCGGTGAGGTCCGCGGGCGGATCGACGAGCACGCAGGCACCGCGCGCTAGGCCCTGGCGGATTTCCACCGACTCGCCGCCTTCGATGCCGGTCTGCACCGCCACCCGCGCCGCTCGCCCGCCCTGCGCCACCCAAACCTTGCCGTCGCGCACTGCCTTGGCCGGGATCAGCAGCGCCTGGGGGTGCACCGCGGTCTCGATATTCAGTTCGAGCGTCAGCCCCATCGGCAAGTCGGGCGTGTCGGGTGCCACCCGCACCCGGAAGGCGCGCTGGGTCGGGTCGCCGGCGGGGGTGATCTCGTAGACGCGGCCGCGATAGACATGGCCCTTATAGGCGTCCGAGGTCATCGCCACGCGCTGGCCGGGCACGACGCGCGGGATGTCGCGTTCGTCGACAGTGGCGGTCACCCGCACCAGCCGCGGATCGCCGAGCGTGAACAGGGTCTTGGTTGGGGTCGCGAGGGCGCCCGGATAGGCGTCGCGCCGCAGCACCACGCCGCTGATCCCGGCGCGCACGACATATTGGTCGAGCCGCGCCCGCGCCGCCGCCTCGGCCGCGCGCGCCGCCTGCGCGCTGGTCACCGCGCGGTCGCGCGCGGCGGCGGTGGCGAAGCCGCGGCGGAAGATCTCCACGGTGCGGCGTTCGTCGAGCGCGGCGGCCTGGGTCTGCGCCGCAAGCTGGGCGATCGACTGGCGCTGCTCGGTGCTCTCCAGCCGGGCGAGCGGCTGGCCGCGCACCACCTGCGCGCCCTCTTCCACCAGCACATCGCTGATCGGCGCGGTCACCCGCGCGGCGACGTCGACCGGCTCGCGCGCCTCGACGAAGCCGGTCGCGTAGACCACATCGGCAGCGGGGCCGAGGCGCACCGGCGTGCCGGTCACCGGCAAAGGCTGCGCGAACCAATAGATTCCGGCGCCCGCCCCTGCGAGCGCCAGCGGCAACAGCAGATAGATGCGCCTGAACCGCATGTTCGTCCCCGGCTTTCCCGCGCCTGCGGTATCAGCATGGCGATGGGCTGTAACTAGGGACGCTTACCAAGCTTCCCATCCGGGACTGGGGTCGCTATGCGCAAACGATGACCGGCCGCCCGGCTCGGGTGGAACCGATCGCCTCTCGTCGGCATCCGTCGACGCAGCACGGAACCCATTGCCCGGCATGACCCGCGTCCTCGATCGTTACCGCGCCCTCGTCTCCGCCGGCGAGCTTCGCCCCGATCGCGAGCAGGAAGCCGCCGCCGCCCGTCTCGATGCCCTGGCGCAGGAGCTTCAGGCCGCGCCGCGCAAGGGCAGCGTGCTATGGAAGCTTGCCGGCCGCAAGCCGGCGGTGCCGCGCGGGCTCTATGTCTGGGGCGATGTCGGCCGCGGCAAGTCGATGCTGATGGACCTGTTCTTCGACAGCCTCGACATCCGCAGGAAACGCCGCGTCCACTTCCACGAGTTCATGCTGGAGGTGCACGAGCGGCTGAACGTCGAGCGGCAGAAGGATACCGCCGATCCGGTGGTCGCGGTCGCCGATGCGCTGGCCAGCGACACGCGGCTGCTCGCGTTCGACGAGCTGGTGGTGAACAACCCGCCCGACGCGATGATCCTCTCGCGCCTGTTCACGGCGATGATGGCGCATGGCCTGACCGTGGTCGCCACCTCGAACCGGCCGCCCAAGGACCTGTACAAAGACGGGCTCA
Organism: Sphingomonas azotifigens NBRC 15497; assembly: GCF_002091475.1. Taxonomy (GTDB): domain Bacteria; phylum Pseudomonadota; class Alphaproteobacteria; order Sphingomonadales; family Sphingomonadaceae; genus Sphingomonas; species Sphingomonas azotifigens. Next base: position 11,586 of record NZ_BCTR01000085.1, on the reverse strand, counting down.
ACCGCCAGCTGTTCCTGCCGTTCATCGACCTGATCGGCGAGAAGATGGACGTGCTCGCACTGAACGGCCCCGTCGATTACCGGCGCGACCGGCTCGGCAGCGTCGAAACGTGGCTGGTGCCGAACGGGCCGGAGGCGACCGCCACGCTGTCCGCTGCCTTTTTCCGCCTGACCGACTATCCGGTCGAGGATCGTACCCGCGTTCCCACCTGCGAGGTGCCGATCCCCGGCGGCCGGCAGATCCATGTGCCGAAATGCGTGAAGGGCGTCGCGGTCTTCTCGTTCAAGCGGCTGTGCGGCGAGGCGCGCGGCGCACCCGACTATCTCGCCGTGGCACGACGCTTCCACACCGTCATCCTGGTCGGCATCCCCAAGCTGGGGCCGGAGAACCGCAACGAGGCCGCGCGCTTCGTCACGCTGGTCGATGCGCTGTACGAGCACAAGGTGAAGCTGCTCGCCGCCGCCGATGCCGAACCCGAGCATCTCTACGAGAGCGGCGACGGCCGGTTCGAGTTCGAGCGCACCGTGTCCCGCCTGCTGGAAATGCAGTCCGACGAATATCTCGCCAAGGGTCATGGACAGGATTGATCAGGCCAAGTTGTAAGTCCATTCTCTGTTCTACAATGACATAGGCTCCGGGCTTCCCCGGAGGAACAGGGAGAAGATGATGCGGCGGCTACGCCTTCTTGCGGCCATGGGGCTCGCAGCGCTTGGAGTATCCCCGGCCTGGGCACAGCCGGTTCTCGTGGCGGCCGATCTCCGCCAGCAGCAGAGCCTCGATGGACCGTGGCACTGGTCGATCGATCCCTATCGCGACGGGCTTGCCGGCTTCCATGGCGAGCCGCCGAACCAGCGGACCCAGCGCGCCGCCGACATCGTCCAGGCCGAGGTGATGGCGGCCAAGCCGCGCACCTTTTTCGAATTCGACATGCAGCAATCGCCGGTGGTCAGCCTGCCAGGGTCGTGGATCGGCCATTCGCCGGAGATGCGGCTGTACCAGGGGCTGGTGTGGTACCAGCGCGACTTCACCGCCACTGCGCCCAAGCCGGGCAACCGCGTGTTCCTGCGCGTGGGCGCCGCAGAATATCGCTCTTATGTCTATCTGAACGGAAAGCCGCTGGGCGAACATCGCGGGGGCTACACCCCCTTCGCCTTCGAGGTGACCAAGCTGTTGCGGCCCGGCCGCAACCAGGTGACGATCGGCGTCGACTCGGTGCGCACCGCCAATGACGTGCCGCCGCCGGTGACCGACTGGGAGACCTATGGCGGCATCACCCGCAGCGTCACCCTCGTCACCGTGCCGGACACCTATGTCGACGACGCCTTCGTTCGCCTGACGCCGGACGGCACGCACGTCGCCGTCTCGGTCAAGCTCGAGGGGCCGAAGGCGGCCGATACCGCCGTCAAGTTCCGTATCCCGACGCTCGGCGCGACGCTCGACGGCAAGACCGACGGCGCGGGCAAGTGGGAAGCGACGCTGCCGGTGCCGCGCACGCTGATCCGCTGGTCGCCCGAGAATCCCAAGCTCTACGACATCGCCATCGATGCCGGTGCCGACCATTTCGCCGATCGCCTGGGCTTCCGCACCATTGCGGTGAAGGGCACCGATATCCTGCTCAACGGCAAGCCGATCTTCCTGCGCGGCATCTCGATGCACGAGGAAGAGCTGGGCGCCGATCCGGTGCGCGCGATGACGCCCGCCGCCGCCCGCGCGCTGCTCGGCGAGATCAAATACGGCCTGCACGGCAATTTCGTGCGACTGGCCCACTATCCGCACAGCGAACTGACCACCCGCCTCGCCGACGAGATGGGCCTGCTCGTGTGGAGCGAGATCCCGCTCTACTGGCTGGTCAATTGGAACAACCCGGACACGCTGGCCGACGCCCGCCGCATCCTCGCCGAAAACATCCACCGCGATCGCAACCGTTCTTCGATCGTGCTGTGGAGCGTCGCCAACGAGACGCCGACGAACGATGCGCGCAATGCCTTCCTGCGCACGATGATCGCCGATGTCCGCGCGCTCGACCCCAGCCGGCTGGTCACCGCCGCGTTGCTGAGCGGGCGCGAGGGCAACAAGATCATGAAGATCGACGATCCGCTCGCCAACGACCTCGACGTGATGGCGATCAACACCTATAACGGCTGGTACACCGACGATGCGCTGGAGGATTTGGCCAGCCAGGAATGGCGCGGCCCGGCGAACAAGCCGCTGATCTTCTCCGAATTCGGGGCGGATGCGCGCGCCGGCTATCACGATCCGGTGGCGAGCCCCCACAAGTTCAGCGAGGAATATCAGGCGGACTATTACCGCGCGACGCTGGCCATGGCCGCCAAGGTGCCGTTCCTCCGCGGCATGAGCCCCTGGATCCTCAAGGACTTCCGCTCGCCGCGGCGCCAGCACCCGATCTACCAGCAGGGCTGGAACCGCAAGGGGCTGATCTCCGAGACCGGCCAGCACAAGCTCGCGTTCGACGTGCTCGCCGGCGACTATGCCAAGCGCGAGGCAGCGGACGCGGCGAAGAAGTAGGACGACCTACATCCTCCCCCGGAGGGGCAGGGCTATCGCATTTTGGTCGAGGTATGTCGTCATCCCGGCGAAAGCCGGGATCCATTGCCCTCTACGCTGGAGGAAAGAACCGCCAATTCGGCGCGAATGGATCCCGGCTTTCGCCGGGATGACGGTCATTTTTGCGTGCGCCCCAATTCCGAGGCGCCAAATGCGATACCGCTCCCCATCCACGGGAGGATTTCCGGCAAGAGCGCGCTTCCCCACGCAAATCCGCGCCGTTCGCCCGTTATTGCTCCTGCGAACGAATTGCAAAGATAATCCTGCAGCTATACCGAATCCCGGGTTGCAGCCTCGCTATTATAGGCCTATCCCGCCCTCGCTTTCGCGGCGCACGTTCACGCGACCGCTTTGCTTGGAACCAACCAAGGAGATTCCATGGCCCGCAAGAAGATCGCACTGATCGGCTCCGGCATGATCGGTGGTACGCTCGCGCACCTCGCCGCCATCAAGGAACTGGGCGACATCGTCCTCTTCGACATTGCCGAGGGTACCCCGCAGGGCAAGGCGCTCGACCTCGCGCAGTCCGGTCCGGTCGAAGGCTTCGACGTCACCCTCAAGGGCGCGAACAGCTATGAGGACATTGCAGGCGCCGACGTCTGCATCGTCACTGCCGGCATCCCGCGCAAGCCGGGCATGAGCCGCGACGATCTTCTCAAGACCAACCTGGGCGTGATGAAGGCCGTGGGCGAAGGCATCGCCGCGCACGCGCCCGACGCCTTCGTGATCTGCATCACCAACCCGCTCGACGCGATGGTGTGGGCGCTCCGCGAGTTCTCGGGCCTGCCGCACCAGAAGGTCGTCGGCATGGCCGGCGTGCTCGACTCGGCGCGCTTCCGCCACTTCCTCGCCGAGGAGTTCAACGTCTCGGTCGAGGACGTCACCGCCTTCGTGCTCGGCGGCCATGGCGACACCATGGTTCCGGTGATCGAATATTCGACCGTCGCCGGCATCCCGGTGCCCGACCTGATCAAGATGGGCTGGTCCACCCAGGAGCGCATCGACGCGATCGTCGCGCGCACCCGCTCGGGCGGCGGCGAGATCGTCGCGCTGCTCAAGACCGGCTCGGCCTTCTATGCCCCCGCCACCAGCGCGATCGCGATGGCCGAGAGCTATCTGAAGGACAAGAAGCGCCTGCTGCCCTGCGCCGCGCACCTCACCGGCCAGTACGGCGTCGATGACCTGTATGTCGGCGTGCCGATCGTGATCGGCAAGGACGGCGTCGAGCGCATCGTCGAGATCGAGCTGAACCCGACGGCGAAGCAGAATTTCGACGTCTCGGTCGACGCGGTCAAGGAACTGGTCGCGGCATGCAAGTCGATCGACTCCTCGCTCGCCTGATCCTGCTCGCGCTCGCGGCGGTGCCGGGCGTCGCTTCCGCACAGGAAGCGATCGCCACGGCGCCGACCGAGCCGGTGGAGCTGTTCCGTGCCGTGTGCATGGGCGGCACTGCCCGGCTGACGCGCGGCATGGCCGAACCGGCGACCTTCGCGATGCTGCCGCTGCCCGCGCAGCGCGCGATCGGCATCAGCACCGCATCGACCGCCACCGCGGCCGATGCGCTCAAGACGCCGGCCCCCGCGGCGGCCGAGGTGCCCAACAGCATCTACCGCATTGCCGGCGGCAACACCTATCTGTTCGTACCCAAGGCCGGCACCGCGACCGGCACGCTCGCCGAATCCTGCCTGGTCCTGTGGATCGGCAACGGTGACGATTATCTCGCGGCCCGCAAGATCGTGCTGCCGAGCGAGGACAAGGTGCCGCTGTACGTGCGCCCCGAATCCAAGCCCGACCGCGCGACCTTCACCGCCGCATCGTTCGGCACGACGCAATATGCGCTCGCCACGTTCGGCGGCTGGATTGCGCTGCGCTCCTACACCCCTCCTCCCAGCGACCCGGAAAAGGCGAACTGAATGAGCATCCTCGTCGACAAGAACACCAAGGTCATCGTCCAGGGGATGACCGGTGCCACCGGCACGTTCCACACCGAGCAGGCGCTTGCCTATGGCACGCAGATGGTCGGTGGCGTCACCCCCGGCAAGGGCGGCAGCACGCATATCGGCCTGCCCGTGTATGACACGGTCGCCGAAGCCAAGGACAAGACCGGCGCCGACGCCAGCGTGATCTACGTGCCGCCCCCCTTCGCGGCGGACTCGATCCTCGAGGCGATCGACGCCGAGATCCCGCTGATCGTCGCGATCACCGAAGGCATTCCGGTGCTCGACATGGTCAAGGTGAAGCGCGCGCTCTCGGGCTCCAAGTCGCGCCTGATCGGCCCGAACTGCCCGGGCGTGCTGACGCCGGGCGAGTGCAAGATCGGCATCATGCCGGGCTCGATCTTCTCCAAGGGCTCGGTGGGCGTCGTGTCGCGCTCGGGCACCCTCACCTATGAGGCGGTGTTCCAGACCACCAATGCCGGCCTGGGCCAGACCACCGCGGTGGGTATCGGCGGTGACCCGGTCAACGGCACCAACTTCATCGACGTGCTCGAACTGTTCCTCGCCGACGAAGCCACCCAGTCGATCATCATGATCGGCGAGATCGGCGGCTCGGCGGAAGAAGAAGCGGCCCAGTTCCTGATCGACGAGGCCAAGCGTGGCCGCAAGAAGCCGATGGCCGGCTTCATCGCGGGCCGCACCGCGCCGCCGGGCCGCCGCATGGGCCATGCCGGCGCGATCGTCTCGGGCGGCCAGGGCGGCGCCGAGGACAAGATCGCGGCGATGGAAGCCGCCGGCATCCGCGTCTCCCCCAGCCCCTCGCTGCTCGGCGAGACGCTGCTGGAAGCGCTCAAGGGCTAAACTGCAACGGTAGCGCTCCTATATAGGTGGGGATGGGAGCGCTAACACGAACGGAAGCATGATCATGGGCTATGAAGGCCTCGACTTCGACGACATCGCCGGCGGCGTGAGCCCCGGCTTCGTCGAGACCCTGTACCGGCGCTACAAGAGCGATCCGGCTTCGGTGGAACCCAGCTGGCGGACCTGGTTCGAGGGTCTCGAATCGACCGCCTCGGGTCCCAGCTGGCAGCGGACCAACTGGCCGCTGACCGAAACCGACGCGCTGACGGCCGGGCTCGACCCCACCCAGATGGAGCCCGCGCCGAAGCCCGCCAAGGGCGGCGCCCCGGCCAAGCCGGCCGCCCCCGCCGCCTCGACGGCGGACGTCACCAAGGCCGCGGACGATTCGATCCGCGCGATGATGCTGATCCGCACCTATCGGGTGCGTGGCCATCTCGCCGCCAATCTCGATCCGCTGGGCCTTGCCCGCCAGAACCTGCCCGCCGACCTGACGCCGGAATATCACGGCTTCTCGGGCGCCGATCTCGATCGCCCGATCTATCTCGGCGGCGCGCTGGGGCTGCAGCACGCGACGGTGCGCGAGATCGTCGCGATCCTCCAGGCCAATTACTGCGGCAATGTCGGCCTCGAATATATGCACATCGCGGACGTGGAGGAGCGCCGCTTCCTCCAGGACCGGATGGAAGGCAAGGACAAGGCGATCACCTTCACGCCCGATGGCAAGAAGGCGATCCTGTCCAAGGTGATCGAAGCCGAGCAGTGGGAAAAGTTCCTCGGCAAGAAATATGTCGGCACCAAGCGGTTCGGCCTCGACGGCGGCGAATCGATGATCCCGGCGATGGAAGCGATCATCAAGTACGGCGGCCAGCAGGGCGTCCGCGAGATCGTGTACGGCATGGCCCATCGCGGCCGCCTGAACATGCTCGCCAACGTCATGGAAAAGCCGTTCCGGGTGATCTTCCATGAGTTCGGCGGCGGTTCGGCCAACCCGGACGACGTCGCCGGCTCGGGCGACGTGAAGTATCACCTCGGCACCTCCACCGATCGCCAGTTCGACGGCATCAGCGTCCACATGTCGCTGGTCGCCAACCCGTCGCACCTCGAGGCGGCCGATCCGGTCGTGCTCGGCAAGGCGCGCGCGCTGCAGACGATCCGCGGCGATCTGGAAAAGCACGAGCAGGTGCTGCCGGTGCTGATCCACGGTGACGCGGCGTTCGCCGGCCAGGGCATCGTGTGGGAGACGCTCGGCTTCTCCGGCATCCGCGGCTACAATACCGGCGGCTGCATCCACTTCGTCATCAACAACCAGGTCGGCTTCACGACGAGCCCGCAGTTCGCGCGGTCCTCGCCCTATCCGTCGGATGTCGCCAAGGGCGTCCAGGCGCCGATCCTCCACGTCAACGGCGACGATCCCGAAGCCGTGACCTTCGCGTGCAAGGTGGCGATCGAGTTCCGCCAGGCGTTCCACCGCGACATCGTGATCGACATGTGGTGCTACCGCCGCTTCGGCCACAATGAAGGCGACGAGCCCGGCTTCACCCAGCCGCTGATGTACCAGAAGATCCGCCAGCACCCCGGTGTGAGCAACATCTACGGCCAGAAGCTGATCGCCGAGGGCGTGGTCGACCAGGGCTTCATCGACGAGAAGACCAACCAGTTCACCACGCTGCTCGAAGGCGAGTTCGAGGCGGGCAAGACCTATCTCCCGAACAAGGCGGATTGGTTCGCCGGCCGCTGGTCGGGCCTGGGCGCGCCGGGCGATGCGGAATCCGCCCGCCGCAACGTCGAGACCGGCATCGAGAAGAAGCTGTTCGACAGCCTCGGCCGCACGCTGACCACGGTCCCCGAGGATCTCGAGATCCACAAGACCCTCGGCCGCGTGCTCGATGCCAAACGCGAGATGTTCAAGTCCGGCACCAATTTCGATTGGGCGACCGGCGAGGCACTGGCCTTCGGCTCGCTGCTCTCGGAAGGCTATGCGGTCCGCCTGTCGGGCCAGGATTCGGGCCGCGGCACCTTCTCGCAGCGCCACGCCGTCTGGGTCGACCAGAAGACCGAGGCCAAGTACGTGCCGCTGACAACGGTGCCGCATGGCAGCTTCGAAGTGCTGGACTCGCCGCTCAGCGAATATGGCGTGCTCGGCTTCGAGTACGGCTATGCGCTGGCGGATCCGAAGGCGCTGGTGCTGTGGGAAGCGCAGTTCGGCGACTTCGTGAACGGCGCGCAGATCATGATCGACCAGTTCATCGCGTCGGGAGAGTCCAAGTGGCTCCGCGCCAACGGCCTGGTGATGCTGCTGCCGCACGGCTATGAAGGCCAGGGCCCCGAGCACAGCTCGGCACGTCCGGAACGCTTCCTCCAGCTCTGCGCGCAGGACAATATGCAGGTGGTGAACATCACCACGCCGGCCAATTATTTCCACCTGCTGCGCCGGCAGATGCACCGCAACTTCCGCAAGCCGCTGATCCAGATGACGCCCAAGTCGCTGCTCCGCCACAAGATGGCGGTGTCGAGCGCCGAGGAGTTCCTGGGCGACAGCCACTTCAAGCGCATCCTGTCGGACCCCAAGGCACCGGCGGATACCGAGGTGAAGCGCCTCGTGCTCTGCACCGGCAAGGTGGCGTACGACCTGATGGAAGCGCGCGACGCGGCGGGCGACCAGAACACCGCGATCGTCCGCATCGAGCAGCTCTACCCGTTCCCGGGCGAGCCGCTGACCGAGCGGCTGAAGCGCATGACCAACCTCGAAGAGGTGGTGTGGGCCCAGGAAGAGCCGAAGAACAACGGCTATTGGTTCTTCGTCGAGCCGCTGATCGAACAGTGCCTGATCGACGCCGGCACGAAGGTACAGCGTCCGCGCTATGCGGGTCGCTCGGCGGCGGCCTCGCCCGCCACCGGCCTGATGAAGCGCCACACCGCAGAGCAGGGCGCGCTCGTTGCCGACGCGCTCGGCCATAATGTCCGCGAAGAAATCCGCCGCACCCGGAAAGGTTGAGAATGGCCACCGAAGTCAAAGTCCCTGTACTGGGCGAATCGATCACCGAAGCCACCGTCGGTGAATGGCTGAAGAATCCGGGCGATCCCGTCCGCGTCGACGAGCCGATCGCCAGCCTCGAGACCGACAAGGTCTCGGTCGAAGTCCCCTCGCCGGTTGCCGGCGTGATGGGCGAGCAGATCGTCAAGGTCGGCGATACCGTCGAAGTGGGCGCGGTGATCGCGATCATCGCGGGTGAAGGTGCCGCGGCCGCTCCGGCTGCGGCTCCCGCCGCTCCGGCTCCGACGCCCGCCCCGGCCCCCGCCGCTGCTCCGGCTCCGTCGGCCGATGCCGCCGCACTGTCGCCGTCGGTGCGCCGTGCGGTGCTCGAGACGGGCGTCGATCCCTCGACCGTGCAAGGCACCGGCAAGGACGGCCGCCTGACCAAGGACGACGTGATCGCCGCCGCCAGCAGCAAGCCCGCTGCGCCGGCAGCCGCTGCGCCTGCTCCCGCCGCTGCCCCGGCAGCGACCGGCGGTCGCAAGGAAGAGCGCGTGCGGATGACCCGCCTGCGCCAGACCGTCGCCAAGCGCCTCAAGGAAGCGCAGAACACCGCCGCCATGCTTACCACGTTCAACGACGTGGACATGACCGCGGTGATCGAGGCGCGCGCCAAGTACAAGGACCTGTTCGAGAAGAAGCACGGCGTCCGCCTCGGCTTCATGGGCTTCTTCGTGAAGGCCGCGTGCATGGCGCTGAAGGACATCCCCGGCGTCAACGGCTCGATCGAGGGCGACGAAATCGTCTATCACGATTATTGCGACATCTCGGTCGCGGTCTCGGCCCCGCAGGGCCTGGTCGTGCCGGTGATCCGCGACGCACAGGACCTGTCGGTCGCCGGCATCGAGCGCACCATCGGCGACTTCGGCAAGCGCGCCAAGGACGGCACGCTGAAGATGGACGAGATGAAGGGCGGTACCTTCACCATCTCCAACGGCGGCGTGTTCGGTTCGCTGATGTCGACCCCGATCATCAACCCGCCGCAGTCGGCGGTGCTCGGCCTGCACCGCATCGAGGATCGTCCGGTCGTCCGTAACGGCCAGGTCGTCGTCCGCCCGATGATGTATCTGGCACTCAGCTACGATCACCGTCTGGTCGACGGCCGCGAGGCGGTGACATTCCTCGTCGCGATCAAGAATGCTATCGAGGATCCGACGCGGCTGCTGATCGACCTCTGATACACTTTGTGCCCCCGCGAAAGCGGGGGCACAGGGTAGGAAAGTACATCGCGTGTGGCCCTGGGCTCCTGCTTCCGCAGGAGCACGGAACCAAGGAGAAGCCCGACGAAATCCGGCTGCGTGTACATCATGGCCAACAAGCGCAACGGCACCATCTATGTGGGGTCGACCAGCGACTTGCCCGGCCGGGCGTACCAGCATCGCACCGGCATGATCGAGGGCTTCACCACGGACAAGGGCTGCAGGCTCCTCGTCTGGTACGAGGCGCATGAGGATCTGGACGGGGCGCGGCTTCGCGAACGCCAGATGAAGAAGTGGAAGCGGGCGTGGAAGATCGAGCTGATCGAACGCGACAACCCGCAGTGGAAGGATTTGTACGGGACGCTCTTCGGCTGAGCCGCGCGATGGCGCCGGATCGACGAACGTCCCTCGCAACCCTGGGCTCCTGCGTTCGCAGGAGCACTGTTATGGCTGGACCCGCCCGTTCCCCTGCGAAAGCAGGGGCCCAGAGCCCCGGGCGACACGGCCGATAGTTTAAGCGCCCGCACGCGCACGCATGGAGCGGAAAATGGCTGAATATGATTTCGACGTCCTGATCATCGGTTCCGGCCCCGGCGGCTATGTCGCGGCGATCCGCGCGGCGCAGCTGGGCCTCAAGACCGGCTGCGTCGAGAGCCGCGAGACGCTGGGCGGCACCTGCCTCAACGTCGGCTGCATCCCCTCCAAGGCGCTGCTGAACGCTTCCGAGCTGTTCTACGAAGCCGCTTCGGGCGCGCTCGCCAAGCACGGCGTCAAACTGGGCAATGTCGAGCTCGACCTGCCGGCGATGATGGCCGACAAGGACAAGGCCGTGAAGGGCCTGACCGGCGGCATCGAATTCCTGTTCAAGAAGAACAAGGTCGAGTGGGTGAAGGGCCTCGGCACCTTCATCGACGCGCACACCGTACAGGTGGGCGAGCGCACCGTCACCGCCAAGAATATCGTCATCGCCACCGGCTCGTCGGTCACCCCGCTGCCGGGCGTGACGATCGACCAGAAGGTCGTCGTCGACTCCACCGGCGCGATCGCGCTGGAGAAGGTGCCGGCGAACATGGTCGTGATCGGCGGCGGCGTGATCGGGCTCGAGCTCGGCTCGGTCTGGCAGCGTCTCGGCGCCAAGGTGACCGTGGTCGAGTATCTCGACCAGCTGCTCCCCGGCATGGACGGTGAGGTCCGCAAGGAAGCCGCCAAGATCTTCAAGAAGCAGGGCATGGAGATCAAGCTCTCCACCAAGGTAACCGGCGTCGTCGTCAATGGCGACAAGGCAACCGTCACCGTCGAGCCCGCCGCCGGCGGCGCTGCCGAGACGCTCGAAGCCGATGCCGTGCTCGTCGCGATCGGCCGCCGTCCGAACACCGAGGGCCTGGGCCTCGACAAGATCGGCCTCGCCACCAACCAGCGCGGCCAGATCGAGACCGACCACAGCTTCCGCACCGCCGTCGACGGCGTGTGGGCGATCGGCGACGTGATCCCGGGCCCGATGCTTGCGCACAAGGCCGAGGACGAGGGCATCGCGGTGGCCGAGAACATTGCAGGGCTGACCGGCATCGTGAACCATGCGGTGATCCCGAGCGTCGTCTACACCCACCCCGAAATCGCCGGCGTCGGCCTCACCGAGGAGCAGGCGCGCGAAAAGGGCGAGGTGAAGGTCGGCAAGTTCCCGATGGCGGGCAATAGCCGCGCCAAGGCGATCGACGACACCACCGGCTGGGTGAAGGTGATCGCCGACGCCAAGACCGATCGCGTGCTCGGCGCCTGGATCATCACCGCGCCGGCCGGCACGATGATCGCCCAGGTCGCGCAGGCGATGGAGTTCGGCGCGACGTCGGAAGACATCGCCTATACCTGCCATGCCCACCCGACGCATTCCGAGGCGATCAAGGAAGCGGCGATGGGCGTGCTGGGGAAGCCGATCCATATCTGAGGGACCACGAGTCCCCCTCACCCTTCCGCCGCTTCGCGGCTCCCTCCC
>NZ_BCTR01000084.1 GCF_002091475.1 Sphingomonas azotifigens NBRC 15497 | reverse complement strand
GGGGGGGGGGGGGGGGGGGGGGGGGGGCTGACAAGGAGAGGGCGGACTACGCTGCCGCCATCCCCTCCCCTAGCCCCTCCCGCAAGCGGGAGGGGAACCATCACCGAACGATCAGAAAATTCATCCGCGCCGCCGCGATCGGCCGGTCTTCCTCGTCCTGCCACGCCACCGCACTGACATTCGCCACCCGGTTGCCAAGCCGGGTGACCGTGCCCTTGGCCCGCGTCGCCTTCTCGCGCCCGCCGCGCATATAATCGACGGTGACGTTGACCGGCTTCACCTTCGCCCCGCCTTCGGCCTCCAGCGCCTGGAGCAGCGCGCCGACCGCCGCCATCTCGAGCAGCCCGCCGATCGCGCCGCCATGCAGGAACCCCGGTCGACCGACCACATCGCCCGAAAACGGCATCACCAGCACCGGCGCATCCGCCCCCGGCTCGACGGTAAGCCCCAGCAGCACGGCATAGGGAGGAAGCTTCACCAATAGGCCTCCGCTGCCATGAACGTCCCCGCGACATGCGCCAACGGGTCGGCCGGATCACCGTCATGAGCCTGACCGCGCACAAAGGCGATCGAGCGTGTAAGCCGATAGCATTCGGCCCGCCCGATCACCGTCTGCCCGGTCCGCGCCGGGCGGAGATAATCGATCCGCAGGTCGAGTGTCGCATGCGGTAAGAACCTGCCCACCTTGAGCCACACTGCAACGCTGCTCGCCATGTCCATCAGCGCCAGGATCGGTCCCGAGGCGAGCACGCCCGCCTCCTCCTGCCCGACAAGCTCTGCGCGCCAGGGCTGTTCGAGCTCGGACCAGTCTTCGCCATGGTCGCGGTACGCCACGCCCAGACGGTTGCCATGGTTTGGAAAGCGGAGCGCAAAAAATGCGCGGGGATCGAACCGGGGCGGCGCCGCGGGATCGCTGGACTGGGACATACCCACTTTTCTAGCGCCACCGTCTTGCCCGCGCAAATGCTTCGCCGCACATTGTTCGGAAACGAGAGAGGATGCCGGAATGCAAGAGCGGGTAACCTGGACCATCGAGGGCGGCGTGGCCGATGTGCGGCTGAACCGGCCGGACAAGATGAACGCGCTCGATCCGGCAATGATCGAGAGGCTGCTCGCCACGATTGACACGCTGGGCCGGGCCACGGGCCTGCGCGCGGTGGTACTCTCCGGCGAAGGCCGCGCCTTCTGCGCCGGGCTCGACATGGCGAGCATGGCGGGTATCGGCGCGGGCGTCGACATCGCGGCGCGGACGCACGGCCTGGCCAACAGCTATCAGCAGGTTGCCTGGGGTTGGCGGACGCTGCCGGTGCCGGTGATCTCCGCCGTGCACGGCGTCGCGTTCGGCGGCGGGCTGCAGATCGCAAGCGGCGCCGACATCCGGATCGCCGCGCCCGACACCCGCCTGTCGGTGATGGAGCTGAAATGGGGCATCGTGCCCGACATGGCCGGCTTCGTGCTCTGGCGCGGCGCGGTGCGCGACGACGTGCTGCGCGAACTCACCTACACCGCGCGCGAGTTCAACGCGGCGGAGGCGCAGACCTTCGGCTTCGTTACCCGACTGGCCGACGACCCGCATGCCGAAGCCTTGACGCTCGCGCACGCGATCGCGGGTCGCAACCCAGACGCGATCCGTGCCGCCAAACGCCTCGCCAACCACGAAGGCGACGCCGCCGCGATATTGCTGGCGGAAAGCATCGAGCAGGCGGCATTGCTCCGCACGCCCAACCAGATCGAGGCGGTGACCGCCAACCTGCAGAAGCGCAGCCCCCAGTTCCGCGACTAGCACGCCCATACCGCAGGTTCAAAAGCCCGCGCCGTTCCGCCAGCTTCGGCCGAACGGGTTGCAGCCGCGCGCGACACCTGCGAAACGGCCGGCGGTTTCAACCCAGACGGAGGGCGTGCGCCGATGTCGTTCAACAGCTTCGGTCGCGTGTTCCGCTTCACCACCTGGGGCGAGAGCCATGGCCCCGCGCTCGGCGCGGTGGTCGACGGCTGCCCGCCGGGACTGTCGCTGAGCGAAGCCGATATCCAGCCCTATCTCGATCGCCGCCGCCCCGGCCAGTCGCGCTTCACCACCCAGCGGCAGGAGCCGGACCAGGTCCGCATCCTCTCCGGCGTGTTCGAGGGCCGCACCACCGGCACCCCGATCGCGCTGCACATCGACAATGTCGACCAGCGCTCGAAGGACTATTCGGACGTCGCCAAGGCGTATCGCCCCGGCCATGCCGACTATGCGTACGACCAGAAATACGGCTTCCGCGACTATCGCGGCGGCGGCCGTTCCTCGGCGCGCGAGACCGCGGCGCGGGTAGCAGCTGGCGCCGTCGCGCGGCTGGTGATCCCGGAGGTGACGATCACCGCCTGGGTCGAGGCGATCGGCGGCGACGCGATCGACTATGCCAGGTTCGACGCCGCCGAGATCGGCAACAACCCCTTCTTCTGTCCCGATCCGGACGCGGCCGCCCGCTGGGAAGCACTGGTCGATGCGGCGCGAAAGGATGGCTCGTCGCTCGGCGCCGTCGTCGCCTGCGAGGCGACCGGTGTGCCTGCCGGCTGGGGGGCGCCGCTCTACGCCAAGCTCGACAGCGAACTTGCGGCAGCCTGCATGTCGATCAACGCGGTGAAAGGCTTCGAGATCGGCGACGGTTTCGCGGCGGCGGCTTTGCGCGGCGAGGAGAATGCCGATGCGATGCGGCCGGGCAATGACGGCGGCGTTGCCTTCCTCGCCAACCACGCGGGCGGCATCGCCGGCGGCATCGCGACCGGCCAGCCGGTGCGGATGCGCGTGGCGTTCAAGCCGACCAGCTCGATCCTGATCCCCGTCGAAACCGTGACGCGCGACGGCGAAGCCAGCGAAATCCGCACCAAGGGCCGCCATGACCCCTGCGTGGGCATTCGCGGCGTGCCGGTGGTGGAAGCAATGGTGGCGCTGGTGCTCGCCGATCAGAAATTGCTGCACCGGGCACAGGTCGGCTGAACTTGCGCTCGACTCGCCCCTGAAGCGTTCGCTTTTATCGTCTAATCGAAATCAGTTGGTGAGACTTCTTGTCGGCTTGATGGTTAATCTTCCGTTGGCATGATCAACAGAAGGATGCCGAGTAATGTATATCAAGACGATTCTCGCTGCCGCCACGCTGATCGCTGCCCCGGCCGCATTTGCACAGCAGACCACGCCGGGCCAGACGAGCCCGGGCGGTTCCTCCACGATGGATCAGGGCACCCCGGGCCAGACCAGCCCAGGCCAGACCACCTCGCCGACCGATCCGTCGATGAATCCGTCGACCACCACAACGCCGGGCGGCACCACCGGTGCCGGCACCACGAACACGCCGGATTCGTCCACGACGACGACGACGTCGCCGGCCGATCCGAGCGCGAGCACGACGGGTACCACCACGGGTGACCAGACCGGCGACAAGCCCAAGCGCAAGCGTCCCCGCTAAGCGCTGATCGAGGCCGAGGAACCTTTCCCCCTTTCGGTCCTCGCCTCGAACCGTGAGCCGCCCGGCCCTCCCCGAGGGCCGGGCGGTTTTCGTATCAGTCGGCGAAGGGGTCGCGGACGAGGATGGTGTCCTCGCGCTCGGGGCTGGTGGAGACCAGCGCCACCGGGCACTGGATCAGCTCTTCCACCCGGCGGATATACTTGATCGCCTGCGCCGGCAGCTCGGCCCAGCTGCGCGCGCCGAAGGTCGATTCGGACCAGCCTTCCATCGTCTCGTAGATCGGCTCCACCGCCGCCTGGTCGGGCGCGCTGGCGGGGTAATAGTCGAGCACTTCGCCGTTCAGGCGGTAGCCGGTGCAGACCTGGATCTCGTCAAACCCGTCGAGCACGTCGAGCTTGGTCAGCGCGATGCCGGTGATGCCCGAGACCGCGACCGACTGGCGCAGCAGCACCGCGTCGAGCCAGCCGCAGCGGCGCTTGCGCCCGGTAACGGTGCCGAACTCATGCCCCCGCGTGCCGAGCCGCTCGCCGACCTCGTTCTCCTGCTCGCTCGGGAACGGGCCCGATCCGACGCGGGTGGTATAGGCCTTGGCGATGCCGAGCACGAAGCCCACCGCGCCGGGGCCCATGCCGCTGCCGCTCGCCGCGGTGCCCGACACGGTGTTGGACGAGGTGACGAACGGATAGGTGCCATGATCGATGTCGAGCAGCACGCCCTGCGCGCCCTCGAACAGGATGCGACGGCCGCGCGACCGCGCCTCGTTGAGCATCTTCCACACCGGCTGGACGAAGGGCAGCACGAAGCCCGCGATGTCGCGCAGCTCGTTCAGCAGCCCCTCGCGGTCGATCGGCGGCTGGCCGAAGCCGGCGCGGAGCGCATCATGGTGCGCAGCGAGGCGATCGACCTGCGGCCCGATCGCGTCGAGATTGGCGAGGTCGCACACCCGAATGGCGCGGCGGCCGACCTTGTCCTCATAGGCCGGGCCGATGCCGCGGCGGGTGGTGCCGATCTTGCCGGCGCCGCTGGCATCCTCGCGCAGCGCGTCGAGATCGCGGTGGAAGGGCAGGATCAGCGGGCAGGTATCGGCGATCTTGAGCGTGTCCGGGGTCACGTCGACGCCCTGATCGCGCAGCTTCTCGACTTCGGCCTTGAGCGCCCAGGGATCGAGCACCACGCCATTGCCGATCACGCTCGGCGTGCCGCGGACGATGCCCGAGGGAAGCAGCGAGAGCTTGTAGACCTTTTCGCCGATCACCAGCGTGTGGCCGGCATTGTGCCCGCCCTGGAAGCGGACCACCACATCGGCGCGCTCGGCGAGCCAGTCGACGATCTTGCCCTTGCCTTCGTCACCCCATTGGGCGCCGATCACTGCCACATTTGCCATGGATACACGTCCTCCGCCTGCCGGGCGGACCCTGGCCGCCCTTCGACAGGACTCGGCGGCAGGGACTGGTCAACCGGACGCGTCGCCCGAAGCCGCGGCGCGAATGGCGAACCGCGACCGCCAGGTCAAGCCTTTCTTGGCCGTCAGGCGTCCAATGCGGCGCGGATCGCAATCGCCAGCGTGGCGATGTCGAACGGCTTGGCAAGGATATTCTCGTCCGGCCCTTCGATCGGCGCATCCGGCGCATAGCCGCTGGTGAGCAGCACCTTCAGGTCCGGCATCCGCGCGCGCACCCGCGCCGCCAAGTCGCGCCCGCTCATCTCCGGCATCACCACGTCGCTGAACAGCAGCGAGACCTTCTGGCCGCGCTCGAGCAGCCGCAGCGCCTCGATCCCGTCGCGGGCGAACACCACGCCATAGCCGAGTTCGCGCAGCGCCTCGACCGAATAGGTCCGCACCCGGTCCTCGTCCTCGACGACCAGGATCACTTCGCTTGCGCGGCCGCGCGGCAGGTCGCGGGCGGTGGCGGTCGCCGCCGGGCTGGGCACCGCTTCGGGCCGCGCCGGCAACAGCACGCGCACGCAGGTCCCGTGATCGGGTTCGCTCTCGATCGTGACATGGCCGCCGGATTGCCGCACGAACCCGAACACCTGGCTGAGCCCGAGGCCGGTGCCCTTGCCAACGCCCTTGGTGGTGAAGAAGGGATCGAAGGCGCGCGCCGCGACATCCGCCGGCATGCCGGTGCCGGTGTCGCGGATGCGGATCTCGACATAGCTGCCGGCGTCGATCTCGTGCGCGGCGGCCTGTTCGGCATCCAGTTCGCGCGGTTCGGTCTCGATCGTCAGCGTGCCGCCATTGGGCATCGCGTCGCGGCCGTTCACCGCCAGATTGAGCACGACGTTTTCGAGCTGGTTGCGATCGGCGACGACCGGATCGAGCCGGCGGGCGAACCGGGTTTCGATCACCACGCGTTCGCCGAGCGTGCGGACGAGCAGCTCGATCATCCCGCTCAGCATGTCGTTCACGTCGAGCGCGGTCGGCGCCAGCGGCTGGCGGCGCGAGAAGGCGAGCAGCCGCTGGGTGAGCGCCGCGGCGCGGCTTGCGCCGTCGCGCGCCGCGATCAGGTAGCGATCGATGTCGGTGCGCCCCTGCGCCACGCGGCGCTCCATCAGGTCGAGCGCGCCGATGACGACCGCGAGCATGTTATTGAAGTCGTGCGCGATGCCGCCGGTAAGCTGGCCCACCGCCTCCATCTTCTGCGCCTGGCGAAGCTGTGCCTCCGCGGCCATCAGCCGTTCGGTCCGCTCGCGCACCGCCGCTTCCAGTTCCTCGCGCGAGCGGGCGAGCACCTCGCGTGCATCGACGATGTCCTGAATGTCCGTCGAGGTGCCGAACCAGCGGACGATTCGCCCCGCTTCGTCGCGCAGCGGCTGGGCGCGGCCCAGTGCCCAGCGATAGCTGCCGCGATGGTTCCGCATGCGATATTCGATGCGGTACAGCTCGCCGGTGCGGACGCAATGTTGCCACGCCGCTGCGGCGCGGGCCTGGTCGTCGGGATGGAGGACCTTGGTCCAGGCATCGCCGTCGGTGCTGCCATGGGCGGCACCGGTATATTCGTACCAGCGATCATTATAGTAATCGACGGCACCCTGCGCATCGGCCGACCACACCATATGGTCGATCGAATTGGTGATCGCGCGGAACTGCGCCTCGCTCTTGCGCAGCGCCAGCACCGCATCGGCGCGCTCCACCGAATCCCAGGTGGTCTCCACCACCGTCTCGACAAAGGCGATTTCCTCCGGCTGCCAGTCGCGCGCGCCGGCATGGTTGGCGTAGAAGGTCGCCACCCACTGGCCGCCGCGCAGCAACGGCACGCCGATCGCCGAGGGCGAGATGCGGCTCAGCTGGCTGCCGGGGAACTCGGCGCTGCTGTCGCGGAACACGGCGGTGCGGCCCTGGCGATAGCGGTCGATCAGCGGCGCAACCGCATCGAGCACCCATTCGCCCTGCAACTTCGGCAATTCGCCATTGGTCCAGCACGGCCCGAGCAGAATCCGCTCGCCCGCGACGCGATAGAAACCGACCCGGGCCAGCCCCAGCTTCGTGCCCAGCTCCGCGGCGGTCATCTCCATGATCGCATCGGGCGTCTCCAGCCCGCGCTGCCGCTCGGCCAGCGCGTGCAGGAACGACTGTCCCTCGGTGGCGGTACGCAGATCCTCGGCCGCCTCCTGCGCCGCTTCCTCCGCCAACTTGCGATCGGTGATGTCGAAGCTGACGCCCGGGAAACGGATCGGCCGGCCGTCCGCGTCGAAGATGCACCGCCCCTGGGTGAGCAACCAGCGCACCTCGCCATCGGCCCGCACCACACGGAACTCCAGCTTGAGCGGCGCGCGAGCGTCAATCGCCTGGCGCACCTCCATGGCGATGCGGGCGCGGTCGTCCGGATGGATGAAGTTCAGCACCGCCTCGAACGCGCCGCCATGGGTGACGCGCGCCGCATCGATGCCGAACAGGGCCGCAAAGCGTTCGTCGCCGGAAACCCGACCGCTTTCCGCCGTCCAGTCCCAGGTGCCGATGCCCGTAGAGGCGTTGAGCGCGAGCTGCAGTCGCTCTTCGCTGCGGCGCAGCGCTTCCTCGGCCAGCGCCCGTTCGGTGATGTCGCTGGCGGAGACGAAGATCCCCGAAGGCGCCCCGAGCGCGTCCTTGATCGGCTGGAAGGCGAAATCGAGCACGCGGCGCTCCGGCGGCGCGTCAGGCCGCCGGCGCAACATCACGTCGCGGTTGAGTGCGCGATAGGCCTCGCCGCTGCGATAGACCTGGTC
Organism: Sphingomonas azotifigens NBRC 15497; assembly: GCF_002091475.1. Lineage (GTDB taxonomy): Bacteria > Pseudomonadota > Alphaproteobacteria > Sphingomonadales > Sphingomonadaceae > Sphingomonas > Sphingomonas azotifigens. The sequence goes on along the minus strand of NZ_BCTR01000084.1, from coordinate 7,810 downwards.
GAGCACGGTGACATAGCCCTGCTCGATGATCTCCGGCAGCGCCTCGGCAACGCTTTGCCCGACCACCTCGTCGCGGCCGACCAGTTCGAGATAGGCGGGGTTGGCGAGCACGAAGCGATGCTCGGGCCCTTCCAGCAGCGCGACCGCACTGGGCGCCTGCTCGAAATAATCGCGCAGCCGGTCCAGCTCCGCCCGCTGGGCACGTTCGGCGAGCACGGTCCGCGTGGTTTCATGGCCCTGGTTGAGGATGCCGAGCACCCGCCCATCGGCATCGCGGACCGGCGTGAAGCTGTAGTTCCACCAGCTGTCGCGCGGCACGCCGTTGCGGGCGATCCGCAGCAACTGGTCATAGACGACGAAGCCGCGACCGGTGGCCACCACCTCGTCCATCTGCGGACCCACCACGTCCCAGATCTCCGCCCAGACCTCGCGACCAGGCCGGCCGAGCGCCCAGGGATGCCGCTCGCCCGGAATCGGCGCCCAGGCATCGTTGTAGAGCAGGCGGTATTCCGGCCCCCAGTACAGCGCCTTGGGAAAGCGTGAGGCCAGCATCATGTCGACGGTCAGGCGCAGCGGCTCGCACCAGCGCTCGGGCGGACCGAAGGGATGCGCCGTCCAGTCAAACGTCTGGAGTAGCCCGGCCATTTCGCCGCCATGGTCCAGAAAGCGAAGCGGAGCGGCCATATGCAATTCGTTGATCATGGCCCAACCCGAAGTCAATGCGACTGGGCAAAATACGTACCAAGGGGCTACGGTTCCGTCGCGTGCGAAGTTGCAGTAAGGCGACCGCCGAAGGAGATGGTGTCAAATGAAACTAGCCAGCCTCAAGCAGGGCCGCGACGGCACGCTCGTCGTCGTTTCCAACGATCTCGCCTGGTGCGCCGATGCCCGCCATATCGCGCCGACGCTGCAGGCGGCGCTCGACGATTGGGAGCGGGTCGAGGGCGATCTGCGCAACCTCGCCACCGATCTCGAGCATGAGACCATCCCGATGATGCGCTTCCACGAGCGCCAGGCGGCGGCGCCACTTCCCCGCGCCTATCAATGGGCGGACGGCTCGGCCTATGTGAACCATGTCGCGCTGGTGCGGCAGGCGCGCGGCGCCGAACTGCCCGAGAGCTTCTGGCAGGATCCGCTGATGTACCAGGGCGGCTCCGACGGTTTTCTGGGCCCGCGCGACTCGATCCCGCTCAGGGACGAGAGCTGGGGCTGCGACCTCGAAGCCGAAGTGGTGGTCGTCACCGGCGACGTGCCGCTGGGTGCCTCGCGCGAAGAGGCGCTGGCGGCGGTGCGGCTGGTGGGGCTCACCAACGACGTGAGCTTGCGCAACCTGATCCCGGGCGAACTCGCCAAGGGCTTCGGCTTCTTCCAGTCCAAGCCAGCCAGCGCCTTCTCGCCGGTGTTCGTGACGCCCGACGCGCTGGGCGACTGGTGGCAGGGCGGCAAGCTCCACCGCACGCTGATGGTCGACCTCAACGGCAAGCCCTTCGGCCGGGTGGATGCGGGCGAGGACATGACCTTCGATTTCGGCACGCTGATCGCGCATGCGGCAAAGACGCGGGCGCTGGGTGCGGGCACGATCCTCGGATCGGGCACCGTCTCCAACCGCGATGCCGATGGCGGCCCGGGCAAGCCGATCGGCGAGGGGGGCAAGGGCTATTGCTGCCTCGCCGAGGTCCGCACCGTCGAGACGATCCTGCGCGGGGCGGCGGAGACCCCGTTCCTCAAGGCCGGCGACACGATCCGCATCTGGGCGGAGGACGACAAGCACCACCCGATCTTCGGGACGATCGAGCAGACGGTGGTGGCGGGGTGAAGGCACGGCGCCAGGGCGACTTCAGAAATCGAAGCTGCCCTGGCGTTCGACAAGCGGCCAGCGACCCAGCTCGATATGCTGATGCGCGCCAACGATGCTGTGGATCAGCACAATGTCGGTGGCCGTCCAGCAGATCGGATCGATGGCTCGCGTGAAAGCCTCCCCTGGGCGGTATAGCAGGGTAACGTGCGGGTTGCAGCGCCATGCGCTTCGCAGCAGTCCGGCAGCGGCGACGCGGCGACCCAAGGTGGCGGTGAGTTCGGTCAGTGTCTTGATGCGCCGGATGGGCCGAAGCGCGACGGAACCACGGCCACCAGAAAGCTGGTCGAGACGGAGCGGGACCGGGGATGCTGCCAGGCTCGACCCGATCGATAGCATCCCGTCGACAGCGGCGAGCGGCAGTTGCGGATAATCCTTGGTGATCGCCAGCGTCATGTGGAGGCGATCATCGGACACAATGCTCGAAGCACATCCTTGATCGTCCCGATGACCAGCGACGCGACGTCTCGCGCAATCCGCGACGCGGAAGGCGAAGAACAGCCGATGTACGATGCATGCCATCAGTGGAAATCGTGCGACTTGATCGGGATGATATCCTCGCGTCGCGACGGCCAGCTCTCGGGCGTGCGCTGCTTCGGATAGGCATGGGCAGGATCGCTCGCCCGGGTGACCTTGCGATCGCGCGAATCGATCGTGCCGCCATGGGTCGCGCCGTCGCCGGGCATCGTCATCCGCGGCAGGTCGAGCGCGCCGACGCTGCGCAGCAGGTCGGTCAGGTCGGTGATCGTCTCGGCGATCAGGTGCAACACCTCGCCCTCGCGCTGGAGGCGTCCGCGCACCGATATCATCGGCGCGGCGAGGATGATCGGGCGGTAGAGCGCGAAGCGCGCCGGCCAGACGATCGCGTTGGCGATGCCGGTCTCGTCCTCCAGCGTCAGGAAGATGCTCTTGGCGCTGCCCGGCTTCTGGCGGACGAGCACGATCCCCGCCACCTCCGCCCGCGCGCCGTCCTTGAGCGTCTTGAGGTCGCCGCACGGCCGGATCCGCCGCGCCGCCAGCGTCCCGCGCAGGAAATGGAGCGGGTGCGCGCGGAGACTCAGCTGGGTGGCGCGGTAATCCTCGACCACTTCGCGACCGGCGGTGAGCGGGGTGAGCCTCACCGCCGGCTCGGCGGCCTGGATCGGCCCCTCGATCCCGGCGAACAGCGGCAGCGGCGCCTGGTCGAGCGCCTTGATCGCCCACAGCGCCTGGCGCCGGTCCTGCCCGAACGCGCGGAAGCCATCGGCCCGCGCGAGCTTCTCCAGCGCCGCCGGGGAAACGCGGGCGCGGCGCCATACATCCTCAATCGAGGTGAAGGGGCGTTCGGCGCGGGCGGCGAGGATCGCCTCGGCATCGCGCGCGGAGAGCCCCTGCACCACCCGCATGCCGAGACGGAGGGGAAGCAACCCAAGATCCTCCCCCAGCTTGCTGGGGGAGGGGGACCGCTCGGCGGAGCCGAGGGGTGGAGGGGCCGCGCCGAAGGCGCGGGTCTTGCTGACCTCGCCGTACCACCGCCGCTGGCGCGGCGGCCCCTCCACCATGTGCTGACGCACATGGTCCCCCTCCCCGAGCTGCGCCCGGGGAGGAATTTCAGCGGCCAGCACCCGCGTATCCCACTCGCTGTCGTTGACGCACACCGCGCGCACCTCCACCCCGTGCTCGCGCGCGTCGCGGACGATCTGCGCCGGCGCATAGAACCCCATCGGCTGGGCGTTGAGCAGCGCCGCGCAGAAGATGTCGGGATGGTGGCACTTCATCCAGCTCGACGCATAGGCGATCTTGGCGAAGCTGGCCGCGTGGCTCTCGGGAAAGCCGTAGCTGCCGAAGCCCTCGATCTGCTTGAAGGTCCGCTCGGCGAAGTCCTGGGTGTAGCCCTTCTTCAGCATCCCGCTGATCATCTTCTCCTTGAAGTGCGTGACCCCGCCGGTCGACTTGAACGTCGCCATCGCCCGGCGCAGCGCATCGGCCTCGGCGGGCTCGAACCCAGCACCGACGATCGCGACCTTCATCGCCTGTTCCTGGAACAGCGGCACGCCGAAGGTCTTCTCCAGCACGTCGCGCAATTCCTCGCTCGGATACTCGACCTCCTCCTTGCCCTCGCGCCGGCGCAGATAGGGGTGGACCATGTCGCCCTGGATCGGCCCCGGCCGCACGATCGCCACCTGGATGACGAGGTCGTAGAATTTGCGCGGGCGCAGCCGCGGCAGCATCGACATCTGCGCGCGGCTCTCGATCTGGAAGGTGCCGAGCGTGTCGGCCTTCTGGATCATTGCGAAGGTCGCGGGATCATCCTCCTGCATCGAGTCCGAGGCGAGCGTGAGCTTCACGCCCTTGTGCTGCTCGAGCAGATCGAACGCCCGCCGCATGCAGCCGAGCATGCCGAGCCCGAGAATGTCGACCTTCATCAGGCCGAGCGTCTCGATATCGTCCTTCTCCCATTCGATCACCCGCCGGTCGACCATCGCCGCCGGTTCGATCGGCACAATCTCGTCGAGATTGGCCTGCGCTAGCACGAAGCCCCCGGGATGCTGCGAACGGTGGCGCGGGGTGCCGATCAGCTGGCGGGCGAGGTCGAGCGTCAGCGCGAGCCGCGGTTCGCTGGCATCGAGGTTGAGCGCGGCGGCATCGGCCTCGCTCACCCCTTCGTTGGACCAGCCCCAGACCTGCCCCGCCAGCCCGGCAGTCACGTCCTCGGGCAGCCCCAGCGCCTTGCCCACCTCGCGCACTGCGCCGCGCGTGCGGTAGCGGCTGACCACCGCGGTGAGTGCGGCGTGGCGCGCGCCATAGGTCTCGTAGATCCACTGGATCACTTCCTCGCGCCGCTCATGCTCGAAATCGACATCGATATCGGGGGGCTCGTTGCGGTCTGCGGAAAGGAAGCGTTCGAACAGCAGCTTGTGATAGACCGGGTCGATCGAAGTGACGCCAAGCAGGAAGCAGATCAGCGAATTGGCCGCGCTCCCCCGCCCCTGGCACAAAATCTCCTGCGCGCGGGCGAAGCGGACGATCGAATGGACGGTGAGGAAATAGGGCGCGTAGCCGAACTTTTCGACCAGCCGCAGCTCCTTCTCCAGCAGCTCGGCATAGGCGGGTGGCGGCCCTTCCGGGAATTTCGCGGCGAGCGCATCGCGGGCGAGCTTGGCCAGCGCTTCCTGCGGGCTGCGGCCGGACATCACCACTTCGTCCGGGTAGCGATAGAGCTTGCCGAGTTCGCGGGGGTTGAAGGCGCAGCGCTCGACCACGGCCTCCACGGCCTGCAGCGCCTCGGGCCAGGCGGCGAAGCGGCGTGCCATTTCGTGCGGGGGCTTGAGGTGGCGATCGGCGCTGCGGGCCCGGCGGAAGCCGAGATCGTCGACCGTCGTGGTGTGGCGGATCGCGGTCATCACGTCGTGCAGCATCCGCCGGTCGGGATGATGGTAGAGCACGTCGCCGGTGGCAAGCGGGGTGAGGCCATGCGCGGTGGCTGCCTCTGCCAGCCCATGCAACCGCACCGCCTCCTGCGGCCGGCGATGGCGGGTTAGCGTCACATGGCCACGCGCCCCGAACAGATCCGCCATCCAGCGCAGCGCCGCCGGGTCGCCATTGTCCGCCATGCCGGGCACCAGCGCGGCGACGAGGCCGTCGCCATGCCCCGCGACATCCTCCCAATGGAGGAAGCACTGCCCCTTCTCGCCATGCTGCGCATCCGCCCGCGCCTTGCCGATGCTGAGCAGCCGGGTGAGCCGCGACCAGGCGGCGAGATCCTCGGGCCAGACCAGCACCCCGCTGCCGTCGGTCAGGTCCAGCCGGCAGCCGGTGACCAGCCGCACGCCGGTCGCCTCCGCCGCGACCAGCCCGCGCACGATCCCGCCGACGCTGTTGTGGTCGGTGATGCCGAGCGCGGGCATGCCATAGGCTGCCGCCGCCTCGAACAGCTCGGAAGGCGCGGAGGCGCCGCGCAGGAAGGAATAATGGCTGGTGACCTGGAGCTCGCTGTACATGCCGCTCACCCGAACAGGCCGTGCAGGTACCAGCTGAGATCGCCGGTCACCTGGCGCTCGCCATCGCCCTGGCGGAACAGCCAGTAGCGGCGGCCGCGCTCGTCCTCGACGCGGAAATAGTCGCGCGTGGCATGCGTCTCCGCCGCGCGCTTCCACCATTCGCCATGGATGCGCTCGGGCCCGTCGGCATGGACCACCTCGTGCCGCTCGCCGCGCCAGGTAAAGCGGCGCGGCGGCTGGTCGGGCAGTTCGGCGACCACGAAGTCCAGCCGCTCGGGCCGGCGGAGCAGGCGGATCGGGCGCGGCCAGTCCGGATGCCAGGGCGACAGCGGGGCATTGCGATCGAGCTGGCGGACATCGTCGGCCTTCATCGGCGGCGCCTCGCGCTCGGGCGGGTCGAGCGGCGGAAGTGCTGCGGCCGAGCGTTCGGGCACGTCGCTTTCCACCGGCCGCATCCGCCACAGCCGCGCCATGCCGATCCGCGTCGCCAGCGTGTCGATCAGCGGCGCGAGATCGGGCACCGTCTCGGCATCGAGCCGTTCGTCGACCGGCAGGCTCCCAAGCGGTTCGCTGCGCAGCAAATGCAGCGTCATCGCGTCGAGACCATAGCCGGGCTCGATCTGGTCGATGCGGCGCGCGAGCAGGCGGAGCAGGTGCGCCGGATCGCGGCTGGCGCGGGCAAGACCGATGCCGATCCGCTGCGGCACGCCGTCGACCCGGTCGGCGACCAGCCCGATCCGGCGCGCGCCCTGCCCGGCTTCGGCCAGCGCTTCGGCGAGGCGGTGGACGAGATCGCCCAGCCAGTGGGCGATCGCCTCGGGGGTGGCGATCGGCTCGGCGAAACGCTGGGTGACCGCGATCGGCTCGGGCGGGGTGACCGGGGTGACCGGCTCGGGAATGCGACCCAGCGCCTGGTCGAGCCGCGCGGCGATCGTGGTGCCGAAGCGGCGGACCAGCGGTGCGCGGGGGAGCGCGGCGAGCTCGCCGATACTGTCGATCCCAAGCCGGTGGAGCAGGTCGAGCGCATCGCTCTCCAGCCGCAGCGCCTCGACGGGTAGCGGGGCGAGCCAGGCGGTGTGCTCACCGGCGGGGCATAGGAGCAGGGTCTCGGGGCGAAAACGCGCAAAGGCCCAGGCGGCGCCGGGGGTGTCGGCGACGGCGATCCTAGCGGCGAAGCCCAGCCGGGTGAGCAACGCGTGCAGGCGGCGCAGCATCCTGGCCTCGCCGCCATGGAGATGGGCGACGCCGGTCAGGTCGAGGAACAGTAGGTCGTCGCCGGCGAGGGTGACGCTGGGCGACCAGCGGCGGGCAAGGCTGTGGGCCAGCCGCTCGAGATCGGCGCGGTCGCCGTCCGGGTCGGCGGGGTCGATGCGGAGCGCGGGTACCAGCGCGCGGGCCTGGGTGAGCGCCATGCCGATGCGGATGCCGGCAGTCAGGGCCGCCGGACATGCCGCTGCGACCTCGCTGCGGCTGCCGGTGCGGCGCGAGAGGATGCGGGAACGCTCCACGCCCCCTTCATCATCCCGGCCTTCGTCATCCCGGCGAAAGCCGGGATCCATTCGCCTGGCGGTTTCGGCTCCTTCTTCGACGGAGAAGGCAATGGATCCCGGCTTTCGCCGGGATGACGGTTGTTGGTGCGGCACAGGCGCAGTAAAGGACGGCGCAGCCGCACGCGCCGCCAGCGGCAGCCGCACCACCCCGCCCGCCATCGCGCCGCCCTCGTCCGGCCGCATCCGCTTGAATACATGGTCCGCCGCTTCGCTGCGCCGGCCGAGCTCGCGCATCGGCGGCCGCTGGTGCGGCGGAAGGGCTGCGATGGCAGCATCGCGCGCGGCCCGAGCCCAGCGCGCGCCCGGCCGCCAGCCGCCGCCACGCTGGACGGAACAGGCAGCCTCCTGCTCGGCAGCGGCGAGCGCCTGAACGGAAGCCAGCCGCTCGTCGCTGTCGCTCCCCTCCCGCTTGCGGGAGGGGTTGG
>NZ_BCTR01000083.1 GCF_002091475.1 Sphingomonas azotifigens NBRC 15497 | reverse complement strand
TGTTGCGCTACTGCCGGAGCAGCGACGGTGAGAGCAACGGCGATCGTCAGAAGCTGCTTGAACATGAAAACCTCCAGAATTTAATAGGATTTAGCGTAACTCAGACCGAAGTCGTCAGGCTGGTGAGCCAAACGGGTGCGTGGTTAAGCACCAGCGCTTCGAAAGCGCGATCGCCGCCGGTGAGGATCAATGCGGCCGTGCCGGCGAGGAGCGTGCCCAACACGCGCTTGCCGCCTTGCCCGGCACCGAGCAGGCGACCACGCCATTTCGCCAGTGCCGAGCGAGCGACGAAGGCAATGGCGACGAGAACGCTGGAGATCCCAAGTCCGAACGCTACGATTACCATGGCTGCCGCGCCCAGATCCTTCCCTTGGGCAGCAAGAAGAGTCGCGGCGCCCAGTGTCGGACCGACGCAGGGGCTCCAAACAAGCCCGAGCAATGCTCCGATGGCGAACTGGCCGAGAAGGCCGGACTGCGCCAGCCGCTGCTGACGGGCGCCCGCCCAGCTCGCCAGCGGCGCGGCGAGACGCTCAAACCCATGTTGCAGACGGGGCAGGAGTAGCAGCACGCCAATCGCCATCAGCAGGAGCGCGCTGGCCCAGCGCAACCCCTCTCCATTCAACCCCAGCGAAGCCCCAAGCATCGCCACCGCGAAGCAGGTCAGCGTGAAGGAGAGCACCAGCCCAGCCGCCAGCGCCAATGGGCCGTGGCGATGCTGCTGCGCAGCGCCACTGAGCACGATTGGCACCAGTGGCAGCACGCAGGGCGACAGGATCGTAAGCGCACCGGCGGCATAGCCAAGCGCGGGATTGAGCGCGCTCACCGGAGCGGCGCCGGGGTAGAAGGTGGCATTGGATCATGCGGCGCATGCGACGACATAACGGACTCCTGGAGGTGGTGCTCGGGACCGCGCACCTGCCTTGTGGTACGGGGCGAGACTGTGCGGCGTTACAATCTGGCGGCGTCACGTGGGCGGGGCGCCGAGTAACTTGACGAGACGCCGAGCCGTACAGGCAAACGTGCCCGCCGTTGGTCGTGGGCCGCAGCTCACCGGCGCGCTGGGGAAGGATCAGGATATGAAAAAGGGTCGACGCTCACCTGGTTGGGCTGGATTGCTAGGCGCAGCGATGCTGTTAGGGCCTGCACCTGTTGGCGCGACGTCGGCCAAGCCGCTTATTGTCGTTGAGTTGTTTCAAAGCCAGGGCTGCTCTGATTGCCCGCCAGCCCAGATCAACCTCAACCGACTAGCCGATCGTCCAGACCTGCTCGCTCTCTCCTTCGGCGTCACCTACTGGGACTATCTGGGCTGGAGAGACAGCTTTGCGTCTCCGCAGTTTACGCAGCGACAAAGGGACTATTCGGCGCGCAACCACGATGTCGGTGTCGCGACACCGCAATATTGGATCAACGGCCGCCAGACGGTGTTCGGTGCGAGTGCTGCGCGCGTCGCACAGTTGGTCTCGCAACCGGCACCCCCGGGACCAGCGGTTGAAATCTCCGGCGGTGTCGTGAGGATCGCTAGCGGCGCAGCGCCGCGTGGTGGCGCTGAGATATTGCTGGTGCGCTACGATCCAAGAACGATCCCGGTCGCCATTCGCGCCGGCGAGAATGGCGGAAGGACTGTCCCTCACCGCAATATCGTTCGCGAAGTCCGCTCCATCGGGCACTGGCGCGGTATGGCCCTATCCGTGCCGGTGCCCAACGCAACGATCCCCGGTCTGCACGCGGCAATATTGCTGCAGGCGGGCCGCGGCGGGCCCATCCTGGCTGCGGCAAAGGGTTGAGAGCAAGGTGCGGGTCGCCACGTCGATACTCCGCTCGACGACGCCCATGCCCCGGGCATAGGATCGCCAACGCAGCAAGCATGAACGTATCGAAAGCACCGGCTGCCGCTTGCTATCGGGGCTCGTCTCGCCGCCCGCTCCCCGGACGAAGCGACTACTCCGGTCCCACTTTCGTCAACAGCTTTCAGCGGCGGCAGACCCTCGGGCATCGCAGATACGCGAGCCTCGCCTGGAATCTTGCCGCCGCGCGAGACGAGGCACCAGCCGGATCCCGCGTCATCGGAACAACGCTTGACGGTGCCTGGCGTAAGTTGTACCGGTCGGTACAACTCGATGGCCGGAAATGAAGCCGGTCGCGCCGACACGTTCTTGTCGCCACGTCTGCAGCCTTACTTCTCGCGCCTCCGGCGCTTGCGAAGGCTTCTCCGATCAAGAAAGGAAGTCCGATGTCTCGTCCTCCCATGCCCCCCTTCACCCACGAAACCGCGGTTGAAAAAGTTCGCTTGGCCGAAGACGGCTGGAACACGCGCGATGCTGCGAAGGTCGCGCTGGCGTACACGCTCGACACCCGCTGGCGGAACCGGGTCGAGTTTGCCAACAATCGCGAGGAAGCCGAGGCATTCCTGACGCGCAAGTGGAACAAGGAACACGAATACCGGCTCATCAAGGAACTCTGGGCGTTCACCGGCAATCGTATCGCGGTGCGCTATGCCTATGAATATCACGACGATAACGGCCAATGGTTCCGCGCCTATGGCAACGAGAACTGGTTGTTCGCCGAGGATGGCCTGATGTCGAACCGCTATGCCTGCATCAACGAGATGCCGATCGCGGAATCGGATCGCAAGTTCCATTGGCCGCTCGGCCGCCGTCCGGACGATCATCCGTCGCTCAGCGACCTCGGCCTATGACCGGCAAGCGCGTCCTCACCACCCGCGAGAACGCGGTGCCCGCGCTGGCGGAAGCGTTTCGCGAACATGGTTTCGAGGGCGCAAGCCTGGCGGTGCTGTCGAAGGCAACGGGCCTCGGCAAGGGCAGCCTCTACAATTTCTTCCCCGGGGGCAAGGAAGAGATGATGGAGGCGGTCCTTGCCGATGTCGATCGCTGGTTCGCAGCGACCATTTTCGCACCGCTCGAGCAGGCCGAGGATCCGGCGGCAGCGATCACGGGGATGATCGAAGCGGTAACGGCGTATTTCCGCTCCGGGCGCAGGGTCTGCCTCGTCGGCGCGCTCGGCCTCAATGCCGGCGGCGAAGCGTTCGCGACGACGATCAACGGCTATTTCAGCCGCTGGATAGAAGCCCTTGCCCATTGTCTCGAAGTCGCGACGGTCCCTGCCACGTCGGCCGCGCATCTGGCCGAGGAGGCGGTGTCCGGGATCCAGGGCGCCATCGTCCTGGCGCGTGCGCTGGGCGAAGCGGACGCCTTCAACCGTATCGTCGAACGCCAGCGTGCCACTTTACTCGCCGCGATCCGCGGTTACGCAACCTCCTGACTGCCGGAGACGAGGCGACTCCGGCAGCAACCTGAGTGTATGTTATGGCCCAGACCTATCTCCATCTGATGTTCGGCCCCGGCGCCCGTGCACTGCAGGCGGCAGCCGGATCACGCACTGTCTACGCACGCATGGAAAGCCAGGCCGGCGCGTTCGACGCGCTGACGGCAAGAGAACTCGATTTCATCGCGGCACGCGACAGCTTCTATATCGCGAGCGTGACCGAAGGTGGCTGGCCCTATGTTCAGCACCGCGGCGGCGCCGCCGGGTTTCTGCGTCACATCGCCGATAACAGGCTCGGCTTTGTCGACTATCGAGGCAATCGCCAGTATCTTTCGACGGCGAACCTGGCTGCGGACGATCGCGTGTCCCTGTTCCTGATGGACTATCCTGCACGGCGGCGCCTCAAATTGATCGGTCGTGCGCGGGCAAGCGGCGATCCGACGGAAATCGCTGCGCTGATACCTTCGGGATATGACGCAGTACCGGAGCGCGTTTTCCTGATCGATATTGTCGGCTTCGACTGGAACTGTCCGCAGCATATCATCCCTCGCTTCACCGAGGCGGAGATTGCCGCGGCGCATCAACCCCTCATCGACGAACTCGCGCGACTGCGCGCCCGCATTTCGGAACTGGAAGGAGCCCGTTCATGACCGGCAGACTGACCTGTGGCATCCATCATGCCGTCGAAACGCTTCCGCCTACCAAGTCGCGCGACCTCGCCGGGCTCTCCACTCGGTAGATCACCGGGGAGGTCCTCAGCGCGCCGGAGCGATGAAAGGCGCGCTTCGCACAAGGATCGTGGAAGCCGCAGATCATTCCATGGCAGACAACGCCACGCTCGACCGCAATGAAACCCGGGACATGATCGCGTCCACCCAAGTCGCGGTCGCGGAAAACCATGGCCGTGACGGAGAGAAGGTAGCTGGCTCCATCCATGGGAAACGGATGGTCCCCCGGCGGGTTGCGCCCCGCTATGGGAGGGCAAGGACCATCGCCGCCGTGCCGACGACCGGCACGATGAGGACGGCGCTCATGCGCGCATAATCCGTGAAACGATACCCGCCCGGCCCCATCACGAGCAGGTTGTTCTGGTGGCCGATGGGTGTGAGAAAATCTGCCGAGGTGCCTATCAGCACCGCCAATAGCGCGGCGTCGGGTCTCCCGGTGGCGTAAGGCCGAGCAGCACGCAGGCCAGCAGCGCCACCAGATCGTGCCGGACGCGCTCGGATACGAACAACACCAGCGCGCCCAGCAAGACGGCGCCACTGAGGATCGCCGAGGTCATCCGCGACCCGCCCGCCAAAGCGGGGCACGGGCACGATGGACCGATCGGAGGCGCGGGTGCGTTTGCAAGGACATGACTGTTTCAAACCTTCGGTTTCGCTGCATGGTTGCAGCCCCCCTTCTCCTGTCCGTTGCACCTCCCGCTGCCGCCGCTGCCGTTCGCCAGGGTGCCGCTGTTCTCATGTCCGCGGGGCAGGCGCAGGCTGCGCTCCGGTCGCTCGCAACCGAGCCCGAGCTTCAGCGCTTCTACGATCGGGCACAGTGGCGCCTCGTTTGGACCGACGCGGCCGCGCGCGCCCTCGAAGCGGCGATCGCGCACCGTGCCGATCATGGGCTGGATCGGCTGTCCTTCCCGTCTTCCGTCGAGCCTGCCGCAAGCCCCGAGGCGCTGGATGTCGCACGCACGCGCGCCGCGCTCCGCTATGCCCGCGCGCTGGCCATGGGCGTAGTGGATCCGGCAACGCTGCACGCCGTCTACACCCTGCCCCGCCCCGACGTCGACATCGCAGGGGGGCTTGCCACCGCGCTCGAGCGGGGCGATCTGCCCGCCTGGCTTGCCGGCCTCGCCCCACAGGACGCGGACTATCGCCGCCTCTCCGAAGCTTATCGTGCCGCGGTGGCCGAGCAGCGCCTCGGCAACGACTCCGCCCCCCAAATAGCAGCGGAAGGCTTGATCCGCCCCGGCGATCGCGACGATCGCGTTGCGGCGATCGTCAAGCAACTCGCAGCGGAAGGCTATCTGCTAGACCTCGGTACGACTTCGGCTCCAGCCCCCGCCCCGTCGCGCCTCTATACCAGCGACATCGTCGATGCGGTGCGGGCGCTGCAGCGCGACTATGGCCTTGCCGAGGACGGGGTCGTCGGTCCGCGCACGATCGAAGTGCTCACCCTGAGCCCCGTCGACCGCGCCCGGGCGCTCGCCGTAGCGCTCGAGCGGCTGCGGTGGCTGGCCCGCAATCCACCGGCGACGCGCATCGACGTCAACATCGCCGCCGCGCGCCTCACTTACTATCGCGACGGCGTGCCGGTCGACACCCGCAAGGTCATCGTCGGAAAGCCGGACCGGGAAACGCCGCTTCTGTCGTCGCCCATCTATCGCCTGGTCGCCAACCCGACCTGGACGATCCCCAAGTCGATCGAGAATACCGAGCTGGCGCATGTCGGCCCGGACTATCTTGCCAGCCACAACATGGTGCGCCGGGGCGGCTATATCGTCCAGCAGCCGGGGCCGGACAATGCCCTGGGAATGGTCAAGTTCGACATGGTCAACGACCAGGCGATCTACCTCCATGATACCAGCGCGCCGGGCCTGTTCGAGCGCAGCCAGCGGCATCTCAGCCATGGCTGCGTGCGGGTGGAGGACGCGCTGGGCTTCGCGCAACTGCTCGCCGAGGACGAAGGGGTGGCCGATCGCTGGCAGGCAGCCAGCATAGGCGGTGACCAGACCTTCGTCGCCCTGCCGGCACGCATTCCGGTGCGGCTGCTCTACCAGAACGCCTTTGTCGACGATATCGGCCGGGTAACGGTCCGCACCGATCCGTATGACTGGAACGGCCCGATCGCGCGGGCGCTCGGCTTCGACGACGGTGCGCACACCAGAACGCAGGCCGACGCCATCGACATCGGCCCCTGACTTAATGCTCGGCGTCCGCCGCGCCAGTCAGCTTCCAGCGACGGAGCAGCGGCGGCATCGTGAGGCCCTGGGCGAAGATCGAGAAGGCGACGACACCGAAGGTGACCACGACGATCGCGCCGCGCTCAGCGACGTTCTCCGGCACCGCCAGCGCCAGCGCCAGCCCCACCGCCCCGCGCAGCCCGCCCCAGACGAGCACATGCTGATAGGTTGCCGGCAGCCTCAGCCCCGTGCGCGCGAACAGCGCCGCCAGCGGATAGACAGCCGCCGCGCGGCCGAGCAGCGTCAGCAGGATCCCCGCGATCAGCGCGCTGCTCACCAGCGCGATGGGCTGGTGCGCCTCGTGGCTGCCGATCAGCAGGAACAGGCAGGAATTGGCGAGGAAGGCGGCATAGGCCCAGAAATCCTGGACATGCTGGCGCCCGGCAACCGAGATCGAGCCCCGCGGGCCGATCGCGCCGACGATGATCCCAGCCGCGAGCGCGGCGAACACGCCCGAGGCATGGACATGCTCGGCCAGCAGGAAGCTCGCCCAGGCGATCACGGTGGTCAGCGTCACCTCGACGAGGTGGTCCTCGGTTCGCCCGGCCACCGTAAGCACCACGAAAGCGATCGCGCCGCCGATCGCCACCCCGCCCAGCACCGTCCAGAGCAGCGATGTCGCGACGCCGCCGACGCTGAGCCCGCCGCCGTCAGCAACCGCGATCAAAATTGCGAAGCCCACCGCGGCAACGCCGTCGTTGAGCAGGCTTTCCGATTCCACCACCATGCTCAGTCGCGCTTCGGCCTTCATCTCCTTGAAGGCGGCGATCACCGAGACGGGATCGGTCGCCGCGATCAGCACGCCGAAGAAGGCCGCGCCCAGCCAGCTCCAGCCCAGCAGCCAGTGCATGCCCGCCGTAACCAGCAGCGCGGAAATAGCGACGCCAAGGAACGCCAGTACGACGGTGAGCGGCAGCTCCTCCCGGAACCGCTGCCAACGCAGCTGCAACGCCGCCTCGAAGATCAGCGGCGGCAGGAATATGTTGAAGATCAGCTCGCGCGACAGCGGCAGGTTGGCGCCCACCGGCAGGAACGCGAGCGCGATTCCGGCCAGCACCAGCCCGGCCGTATAGGGCAGCCCGATCCGCCGCGAGATCATCGCCACCAGCGAGGCGACGATCAGCAGCGTGCCGAGTTCGGGAAGACCGATTTCGTTCAACGCGGGCACTCCTGTTGCGGCTGGGCGGGAGAAAATCCCTAGGGCAGAACCGGTGCGGGCACGAGCGCAAAGCGCTGCCCGGCGGGCGGGGCCGCGCTTGCGGCGAGGCCCGCACGGCGCAATTGCTCGGCAATGGCGAGGGCGCGTCGCTGCGTGAGGCTAGGTTTCGCTGGCGTGGTACCCGCGGGCAGACCCGGCACGCCGAGGGCTGCGATATTCCAGCGCCTCGCTGCCCAGATCGACGCAGCGACAGCCTCGGTCGCCCGCGCGTCGAGGGTATCGACATTGTCCGCGAAGTCGATCTCCGGCAGCGGCCCCTGGGGCGGGACGATCGCCACCGTCCAGTCGCCCGCGCGCTGCGCCGCCCGCGCCTCGAGCATGCGATAGGCTTCGATCCCCGCCCCGGGCAGCGGCGTCGCGGCAGCGGTGGCGCGGTGATGGTCGCGGTCGACGGTAACGTCGTCGGGCTTCAGGCCGGCGATCAGCGCCACCATCTGCGCGATTTCGGTCGCGCGCTGCGTCTCCTGGTTCGACGCCTCCCCTGCCCGCCGCAGTTCCTCGCGCTGTGCCGCCAGTGCGTCGGCGCCTGCGCCGAGCAGCACCTGGTCGAGATTGAGGCGGACCGGACGGCCGAGCTGCGCCGCCAGCGCCTTCTGGATGGTCGCGGTCTTCTGCATCGCATCCTGCGGAGTGATCACCACGGCGCGTACGACCAGCGGCTCGCGGGTGAAGTCGACGTCGAGCTGGGTGACCCGCGCCTTGGCGCCGAACCGCTCCGCCAGCAGCGATCGCGCCTGGGTGACCGCCACCGCCTCGCGACCGATGCGGTTGAGCGCGATGCCGAGCGGGATCGCCATCGCGACGAAGACGAGGATCAGGATCGCCGTCTGGGTCCAGGTCTGGCGGCTCGAGAGATGATGGCCGAAGCCGTAGAAGCGCGCCATCGCCGTGGCGGAGAGCGCAATGGTGATGAAGTTGGTCACGAACAGCGCCAGCGCACCCATTCCCACCGGCGCATTCCAGGTGGCGATGCCATAGCCGACCACCGCCAGCGGCGGCATCAGCGCGGTGGCGATGGCCACGCCGACGATCGTCTCGCCGCGCCCGCGAATGATCGCATAGGTGCCCGCCAGCGCCGCGAACAGCGCAACTGCCAAGTCGAACAGATTGGGCCGGGTGCGCGCCACGATCTCCGAGGTCGGCGCCTGCAGCGGGGAAATGGTAACGATCAGCGCCGTGAATGCGACGGCGGCAAAGGCGCCGATCGCCAGCGCCTTGAGCGACCTTCGCAGCTCGACGAAATCGAACAGCGCGAGGCTGAAGCCGAAGCCGAGGATGGGGTTCATCAAGGGCGAGATCAGCATCGCGCCGATCACCACCGCCGGCGACGACAGCAGCAGCCCCAGCACCGCGATGCCTGCAGACATTATCGTCATGAAGGCGAAGCGCCCCGACCAGCCGCTGTCCTCCACGATCCGGGCGACCACCGCCTCGTGGTCGATCGGCGCTACCACCGACTGGCGCCACCAGCGGTACAGGGCCAGATGCAACAGGCGCTCGCGCATGCGGGCACGACGATCCGTTGCTTCGATGGCGTCCTCCAAGGCGATCCTCGTCCCTTTTTCTGTTCGTTGAACGCAGGTTAGGCGATTTCCACCCGGAAAGCGAAGACGCGCCTCATTCCGCCGTGCGGATCACCGCGCGGGTGACGTCACCCATCAGCCGCATTCGCACCGGGATCGACTGGCGCGTGCTGGCGATCATCACCGCCACCGCGTAGCGGTGCCCGTTGGGCGCGGTGAGCAGGCCGACATCGTTATAGCCGGTGGCGAGATTGCCCAGTTCCTGCCCGGTGCCGGTCTTGTGCGCCATCTTCCAGCCGGGCTGCAGCCCGGACTTCAGCCGCAAGGGTCCCGTCTTGCTCGCGAGCATGATCCGAAACAGCCGATCGGTGGAGGCGTGGCCGATCAACTTGCCCTGTGCGAGCAGCGACAGGCCCAGCGTCACGCCGTTGGCGGTCGCGCCATCATAGGGTGCGGCCAGATAGCGATCGAGTGCCTTGCGGCGTTCGGCCGCGGGCATGGCCGCACGGGCCTGGAGAAAGCCCCAGCCTCCAGCCCATTCCTTGCGCCAGACCAGGCCGGCGGTCTTCGCCTGGAGCTCGCGCTCGCCGGGGCCGAAGCCGACGCCGTCGATGCCCTTCTCCTTCAGCATGCGGCGGATGGCGGCAGGACCGCCGACCTTCCACAGCAGCACGTCGTTGCAGGTGTTGTCGCTGCGGGTCAGCGCGCATTCGAGCAGTGCGCCGACCGTGGTGCGATAGCCGCTCGGACCAACCAGCGGGCGGATCGGCTGATGGAAGACGGTAAGGTCGCTGCGGGTTACCGTCACCGGCGTGGCAAGCGACATCCGAGTGTGATCGATCGCGTCGAACACGGCGATCGCCACCCACAGCTTGCTGACGCTCTGCTGCGGATTCGGTCGGTCACCGTTCCATGCGACCATCCAGCCACGATCGACATCCCGTACCGAGATCGCAACCTGCCCCTGGAACCCGGCGCCGAGGGCCTGCACCGCGTTGAGCAAGGCTGCGGGCGGCTCATCGGACCGCCTGGGCCTTGGCGTCGCGGAGGTCGCGTCGATCGGCGGCGCGACCAGCGTCGGGCGTGCAATAGACGGCGGCGGTGGTGCCTTTACAGCGACAGGAGGTGCAGCGGGTACACAGGCGGCGAGCAGGATAGCCGGCGCAACGTGCGCGCCGAAGCGGACGACAGTATCGATACGTGGCAAATAGCCCTCCTTTCCAAACGGCTTACCGTCGGAAGCTCAGGAATGCAGGGCGCGCTGCCTCGGTTCGTCGCCGAGCAGTGGTCATTCGTCGCCAACGAGGATCGTTGCCCGCACCGCGCGCGCTGCCGCGACGACACGTCGCGCATCATGGCCCAGGAGAGCCTCGTTCGCCTTGAACTCGATCCGGTCCACCCACCGCGCGAGAAGCGCGCGGCGATCGGCATTGTCGCAGTCCGCGGCAATCTCCCCCAGCGTGTGCAGGTAATGGAGCGCTGCGATCGTGCTGGTCCCCGCATGCTGCAGCAGTGCGCCGAACGAACGTTCCAGCAGCGCCGGGAAATCGAGCGGATGCGCGATCACCCGCACCATGCCCGCCTCGTCCCGACGCAGCGGCTCCGGCAGCTCTCTGCGACCGAGATCCGAGAGCGCCGCCCCGAGCCAGTCCATGCAAGTGACCGCAGTGAAGGGATCATTGATGCCGGGAGAGAGCGCCCGGTCGGCAATTTCGACAAGTTCGTCGATCAGAAAGCGCAGGTCCTGCAACGCGGTACGCTGGGCGCCGAGCGCGAACGCGCCTTGCAGTTGGCCTATGCACGCGTCGTCGCACCGCTCGGCCGGCCACAGTTCCAGCAGCGCTCGACCTTCATGCACAAAATCGCCCGGCCGGTAGCGGATGCGGCACACCAGATCGGAATCCGTAGCGGTCCGCATCAGCAGATCCTCGTCGATCAGCTGGATATAGCCGGTGCCCCGCGCCCCGACCGCGCGCGGGCTGCCGTCCGGCTCCAGGCGATCTTTCGCTTCCGTTTCGGCGGCATCGGGGTCGGCGGTACCGATCACGCTCGGGAAGCGGCGGTCCACTTCGTGCAGCAGGCGGCGACCGATATCCTCGATCACGCTGTTGATGTGGATGCGCTGCGGCACGTGGTGGATGAAGAAGATCAGCACGCCCACGGAACAGACCGCAAGCAGCAACGCCACCAGCACCGCGAGATTGGGCACGAACGCGGCGGCACCGGACTCCTCCGGGGACCGCACCGTCCGCAGCACGATGATACAGTAGAGGAAGGTGGCGATAAAGGTGCCAAGCGTGATCTGGTTGCCCCGATCGCGCATGAAATTGCTGAGCAGTCGCGGCCCGTATTCGCCCGAGGCATAGACGACCGCGGCAATCGTCACCGAGAAGACGGTGCCGGCCACGGTGATCATCGATCCGCCGATCGCGGAGAGCAGTTGCCGCGCGCCGCTGGGTCGCGAGGCATGCAGCCAGGCAAAGCGGTCCATCCAGCCCGATCCGTCCTGCCCGTCCAGCCACACCATGCCGCCGGCCAGCAGTACCGCCGCCAGCGTCATTACCGTGGGGATGAACCAGTAGCTCTGGCGGAGCTGATCGGCGAGGCGGACCATCACAGCTTTCATGCCAGCTCTCGAGCAAGCGCCGTCGTGGCGAACACCATGCCTGTTTCTCCTTCCGCATTCCAACGCATCGACCAGCCGGAAGGCGCCGTGGCTGCTCGCTTATGCCCGTGACGTTTCGCGCATCCTGTCTTCAAGCCGCAGCCGCTCATGCGCCAAGGCAGCCTGCGCGATCAGCGTGTGCAACAGCAGTTTCTGCACCGCATTCACCGGATCCCGTCCGTCGTCGCGCGCGATGCCGAGCACGGCGAGCATGCCAAGTGAGGTTTTCAATGGATGGAACTGCCAGTCCGCTGCGCCCAGCACGGCGGTTCCGACACCGGCCGCCTCCCCATTCGCCCAGGCCCAGTCGAGCGCGGCCTGGTTGACCGGGCCGAGCCGGATCTGGCTGGGGATCGACGCCACGTGGCAAATCGCACCGTCGACTTCGCGGTACATCGTCGCCTGCACGTCGAACAGGCGATGGACGTGCTCGCAAACCGTCCGCGCAGTCGTCTCCCAATCGGCGTCCCGCGTCAGCTTCTGCGCGAGCGCGGCGATGCTCGCATTCTCCTGCGCGCTGCGGTCGCTGAGCACCAGCCGGCCGCGCAGCCGTGCGGTAATAATGCTCGTATAGACCGCCACTGCCCCGAGGACGCCGCCCATCACCAGGTTGAGCGGGGCGTGCAGGTTGAACGCGTTGAGCGGGCGCATGAGGAAATAGTTATAGCCTAGCACCGCGAGCGCCACGGCGAGCAGGGCCGGGCCAAGCCCCAGTCGCGCAGCGACAGCGATCACCGGGAAAAGGAAAAGCAGATCGAGCGTGCGAAGCCCGACAAGGGCCTGCAGCAGACCCGCTACCACCAGGGTAAGCGCTACAGCGCCAGCCGAAAGCAGATAATGGTGGAAGGGTATCGAAGCGGCCGGCCGCGCGGCGCGGTTCCACCGGCCGCGATCCTCCCCGCGGGCATGGGGGAAGCGATGGACCGCCAGGCGCTGTTCGTCCGCGAGAAGGCGGTCGGCGATGCCGGGGCTGCGGAACCATCTGCAGCGACCTTCCGCGGTGTGGCCCAATACGAGATGTCGGACCGGCATGTTTCGAAGATGCGCCTGGATTCCGTCCGCGGCCGATGCGGCGGGCACCCGCGCGATGGTGGCTCCCAGCCTTGCCGCCGTGGCGAGCGCCGCCGCGGCCCGAAGCCCGCGAGGCGAATCGCGGTCGGCGGCAGGCGTCTCGACATGCAGCGCTTCCCAGGGAACGCCGAGCCGCGCCGCAAGCGATCGTGCCTGCTGTACAAGCCATTCGGAATGCGGCGAGCCGCTGACGGCGACGGTGAGCATCCCCATCCCCTCCGAATGATGGGAACCGGCGCCGGAGGCAGAAAGACCCGTTGTCATGCCGCAGCCTTCCCATACGGCCTGCCGGCAATGGGGTAGCATAGCGATCCTCCGCTTGGGGCGCGCGGCGTCAGGACGGCAAAATGGGCGTGTCGCCGAGCCGCTCCGCGCCCGAAAACAGGCCTTCGAGCCTGCGCCGGAGATGCGCTGCGAAGGCCGCGTCGTGCCGGCGCGCAGGGGCGGCCTGCTCCATCAACTCGTTGAACATGGAGTCGCGCACGCGATCGATCGCAGCAGGAGATAGAAGCTTCGCCGCTTCGAGCTCCCGGCAAAGCTGCAACAGGCCGGCGGCGGTCGCCAGCGCGCGGAAGCCCGCCAGATTGAGCGAATGGTGCAATTCGGTCCTTGATTCCTCTGCCATGGCTCTTCCCGGTTCTATGCCGTGAATGATCGTGAAGCCCGTCGCTCGTGAAAGGCACGCTCTTCTCTCGTCGGGCTAAACAAAGGATACGCCCAGCAACCCCTTGGTACCATTGCAGTAAGAACAATCGGGGGTGCGCTTCCCTGAAGGCGGTACAGGTCTCCATCAACGCCCTAGATGTTTGGTCCCAGCATGTGATGGCTGGGTTTGACGATAAAGGCATCGGGCTTTGATTTCCATAGCGCGTTGATGGCGTCATAGGGCGTCCTGAACTTCAAAGCCTTGAACTGCTTGGCGAAGTTGTAGGCAATCAGCCAGTCGGCGACGTGTCGTCGCAGTTCCTGGATCGATGCGTAATGGAAGGACTTGGTGGTCGCTTCCTTGATTGTCCTGACCATCCGTTCGGCCTGGCCGTTGGTCCATGGGTGATACGGCTTGGTAAGGCGATGCTCGATGCCGTTGTCTTGGCAGGTGCGACCGAAAATGTGGCCAATCCACGTGTGCGACACGCCTTGGTACCGATCGACGAACTGCACACCGTTGTCGGTCAGGACGGTGTGGATCGGATAGGGCACTGCCTTGATGAGCACCTTGAGGAACGCGGCAGCCGCCAGCTTGGTCGCTCGGCGATAGATACGGGCGAAGACCAGCTTCGAGGTTCGGTCGACCGCAACGAAGAGGAAGCCTTTCCCGCCCTCATATCGCAGCTCGGCGATGTCGATGTGGAAATACCCGATCTCGTAGCCTTTGAACTTCTTGGGCTTCTCGCGGTCGGCCTTGGGCAGGCGGCTGATGCCGTGACGCTGCAGACAGCGGTGTAGGGACGAACGCGTCAACTGCGGGATCACATCCTTCAGCGCGACGAAGACGTCATCCAGTGGCAGCCGGGCCTGCACGCGCAGCGCCACGATGGCGGCTTCTTCCATCGGCGAGAGCACCGTGCTGCGGCGTTCCTTCGGCCCCATCGGCATATCTTCCACAGACCGTCGATGCCGCCACTTCAGGACTGTTTTCTCGTTAATCCCGTACCGCTTCGCGAGGCTCGCGACCGAAGCTTGCGATCGCTGTAGCTCGCCTCGAATGGCGTGCGTGGTCTTGGCGCTGCCGTGAAGAATCTGGCCCATAGCTCCCTCCGCTGCGATGGCGATAAATCTACACCATCACATGCTGGGACCAAACACCTAGGACGGCAGCGCATAGGCCACCACTTCATCGCCGATCGGCGTCTTCATGAAATGATGGCCGCCCGCATAGATCACCAGATACTGCGTGCCGCCGATCTCGTAGGTGATCGGCGTCGCCTGGCCGCCGGCCGGCAGCACGTCCTTCCACAGCGTCTTGCCGGTGCGCAGATCGATCGCGCGGATCAGGTTGTCGGTGGCGGCCGCGACGAAGATCAGCCCGCCCGCGGTCACTACCGATCCCCCATTATTGGGCGTGCCGATGGTGATCGGCAGCATCGAGGGAATACCGAACGGGCCGTTGGTGCGCGCCTCGCCCAGCGGGCGGTCCCAGATCGTCTTGCCGGTCGCCATGTCGATCGCGCGAATGCCGCCATAGGGGGGCTGCTTGCAGAGCATGCCGGTGAACGGCAGCTGCCAGCCTGCATTGACGTCGATCGCATAGGGGGTGTGCGCCTGGGGATCGCCTGCGCCTTCCGCTCCGCCGATCTTGCCGCGGGCCTGATCGCGCGGTTGCCATCCCCGCTTGTTCGCCTCGGCGCGCGGCACCAGCCGGACATAGTTGGGCATGTCGTTATAGTTGGCGACGATCACGCCGCGTTGCGGATCCACCGCGATGCCGCCCCAGTCGGTGCCGCCATTGTACCCGGGATATTCGATCGAGTGCCGGTCGGCCTCGGGCGGGGTGAAGAAGCCCTTGTAGCTCGCCTCGCGGAACTGAATGCGGCACACCATCTGGTCGATCGGCGACATGCCCCACATGTCGCGCTCGGTCAGGTCACGCTTGCGCAACGTGTGCCACAGCGACACCGGCTGGGTGGCGGCGCGCTGCTGCGGCTCGACGCCGATCTGCGCTGCCTTGATCTCGCCGACGGGCGTCAGCGGACGACCGGTGCGGCGGTCGAGGATGTAGATGTCGCCCTGTTTTGACGGCAGCACCATCGCCGGGACGCCCTTGTAATCGACCAAGGTCGCCTGCGCGCCGAAATCATAGTCCCATACGTCCTTGCGCACCGCCTGGAAGCGCCACCGCGGCTTGCCGGTGGTCACGTCCAGCGCGACCAGCGAGGTGGCGAACTGGTTCTCCTCCGGGCGACGCAGGCTCGAATAATAGTCCGCCGCCGCATTGCCCATCGGCAGGTAGACCAGACCGAGCTGCTCGTCGCCGCTGGCCATGGTCCACATGTTCGGCGTGCCGCGTGCCCATTCCTGCCCCGCGGGCGGATAGCCGTTCCACTCCGGGTGCATCATGTCCCACGCCCAGCGCAGCTTGCCGGTGCGCGCGTCGAAGCCCTGGATCACGCCCGAGGGCGCCCAGCGGTCCTGCCCGTCGAGCACCTGGTGGTCGACGACGAGGATGCCGCGCACCAAGGTCGGCGGCGAATTGATCGAGACATAGCCCGCCGGTACCTGCCCCATGCCCTGCTTGATATCGGCCTGGCCGTTGGTGCCGAAATCCGAGCACGGACGGCCGCTGCGCGCATCCACCGCGATCAGCCGCGCGTCGAGCGTGCCTTCGATCACGCGCGTCGCGCAGGGCTGGTTCGCCGCCATGCCGGGCACGGCATAGTAGACGACCCCGCGGCACGCAGCAGTGTAGGGAATCGCTTTGTCGGGCACGTTGGGGTCGTAGCGCCAGCGCTGCTCGCCCGTGGCGGCATTGAGCGCGATCAGGATGTTCTTCGGGGTGCAGAGGTAGAGGCTATCGCCGATCTTGAGCGGCGTGTTCTCGGCTCCATAGGTCTTGGCGATCCTGGGCGAGCTCGGCATGTCGCCGGTGTGGATCAGCCAAGCGCGCTTGAGGCTGCCGACGTTGGACGCGTTGATTTGCGCGAGCGGGGAATAGCGCCGGGCGCTACCCGTACCGCCATAGCTCGGCCAGTCGGCGCCGGTCTGCTGGCCCGACGGATCGGCCATGCCCTGGGTACCCGGCGCGGGCAGCGCACCCTGCACCCAGTCGGGCTGACCGGCCGCGGCCACAGCAAGGTCCACGCCGGTGATCGCCACCGCGGCCAGCACGCCGGCCAACGCGAACCGCCACCGCTCACGTCGGACGCTCATCGTTGCCATCGCCGCGAGCACCGCCACCAGCAGCACGACCGGCGCGATGATCCGCGGCACCTGCGCCCAGGCATTGGCGCCGACTTCCCACCAGGCCCAGAGGAAAGTGAGGACGACGATCGCGAGATAGAGCCAGCCGCCAAGCGTCCGCCCGCGCACCAGCAGCACCCCCGCCCCCACCATCGCGACGCCGGTGACGAGGTAGTAGAGCGAGCCGCCGAGCACCGCCAGCCAGGCGCCGCCGATCGCTAGCACCAGCCCGATCAACGCCACCACCGCACCCACTACCCGTCCGGTCCAACTCAGATGCGACGGATCGCTGAAAATGGCGCGAGTGATGGTGCGGGCGTCGGACATCAAGGGCTCTCCCGAGAGCGCGGAACGGCAGCGGCACAACCGTTCGGCCTGCGAAGGCAACAGGTTCAGACCCCAAGCGATTCCTCGGCAGCAATGTTCCGTAACAGTCGAAAAAGCACCGCAGCGCTGCGGTTGCTTCCGCGTCCGGCATCACGCTAACCCCCCGACCGATGGCCCGGCGCAATCCTCGTCGATGGATCGGAGAAGCGCCCGTCCTGCGCCATCGTGGGCGTACGCCCGCCTGGGTGTCGCTGGGCTGGCGGATGGCACTGGCACTTGCGCTGATCGGGGTCGCACTTGCCGGCCACTGGTTGGATCGGGACGGGCTGCGCGACAACACCGACGGCAAGGTCAGTTTCGTGGACGTCGTCTATTTCACGATGATCACCGTGACGACGGTGGGCTATGGCGACATCGTGCCGGTGACGGACCGGGCGCGGATGTTCGATACGTTCGTCGTCACCCCCGTGCGGCTGTTCGTCTGGCTGATTTTTCTCGGCACGGCCTATGATTTCGTGCTGCGCGGGGTCTGGGAGAAGTGGCGGATGCGAAACCTGCAGCGCGATCTGAATGGCCATGTCATCGTCGCCGGCCATGGAACGAGCGGCACGGAGGCGGTGGCCGAACTGCTCCGCCGGGGCAAGCCGCACGATGCCATCGTGGTGATCGACCCGCACGCGGATGCGGTGGCCCGCGCGGAAGCCGAAGGCGTGATGGTGCTGGAAGGCGATGCCAGCCGCAACGCCACGCTCGACGCCGTGAAGGTGGCAAAGGCGAGCGCCATGATCGTGGCGGCGGGGCGCGACGACACGTCCATCCTGATCGTGCTGACCGCGCGGCGCCTGGCCCCGACGCTTCCGATCAGCGTCGTCATCCGATCGGAAGACAATGAACCCCTGGCCGTGCAGGCCGGCG
Organism: Sphingomonas azotifigens NBRC 15497; assembly: GCF_002091475.1. Lineage (GTDB taxonomy): Bacteria > Pseudomonadota > Alphaproteobacteria > Sphingomonadales > Sphingomonadaceae > Sphingomonas > Sphingomonas azotifigens. The sequence continues at coordinate 40 of NZ_BCTR01000083.1, read as the reverse complement.
CCACCACCGTGATCAATCCGGCGAGCTTCGCCGGATTGCT
>NZ_BCTR01000082.1 GCF_002091475.1 Sphingomonas azotifigens NBRC 15497 | reverse complement strand
CCCGACCCCTCCCGCAAGCGGGAGGGGAGCACCGGCTGCACCGCCTTCGCGATCGCTGAGAGACATGACCAAACCAATCATCCCACCGAGCCTTCGAGCGAAATGCCGAGCAGCTTCTGCGCCTCGACCGCGAACTCCATCGGCAGCTGCTGCAGCACTTCGCGCGCGAAGCCGTTGACGATCAGCGCCACCGCGGCTTCCTGGTCCAGCCCGCGCTGGAGCGCGTAGAACAGCTGGTCGTCGCTGATCTTGCTGGTGGTGGCCTCATGCTCGATCTGCGCGCTCGGGTTCTTTACCTCGATGTACGGCACGGTGTGCGCGCCGCACTGGTCGCCGAGCAGCAGCGAATCGCACTGGGTGAAGTTGCGGACATTCTCCGCGCTCGCCGCCACCCGGACCAGCCCGCGATAGGTGTTGTCGCTGCGCCCGGCCGAAATGCCCTTCGAGACGATGGTCGAGCGGCTGCCCTTGCCCAGATGGATCATCTTGGTGCCGGTATCGGCCTGCTGGCGGTTGTTGGTCACCGCCACCGAATAGAATTCGCCGACGCTGTTCTCGCCCGCGAGCACGCAGCTGGGGTACTTCCAGGTGATCGCCGACCCGGTCTCCACCTGGGTCCAGCTCACCTTGGCGTTGCGGCCCTGGCACAGCGCGCGCTTGGTGACGAAATTGTAGATGCCGCCCTTGCCGTTCTCGTCGCCCGGATACCAGTTCTGGACGGTCGAATATTTGATCTCGGCATCATCGAGCGCGACCAGTTCCACCACGGCGGCGTGCAGCTGGTTCTCGTCGCGCATCGGCGCGGTGCAGCCTTCGAGATAGGAAACGTACGCGCCCTTGTCGGCGACGATCAGCGTGCGCTCGAACTGGCCGGTATTCTCCGCGTTGATGCGGAAATAGGTGGAAAGCTCCATCGGGCAGCGCACGCCCTCCGGCACATAGACGAAGGTGCCGTCGGAGAAGACCGCGCTGTTGAGCGTCGCGAAATAATTGTCGCGCTGCGGCACCACCTTGCCCAGCCACTTCTGGACGAGCTCGGGATATTCGCGGATCGCCTCGCTGATCGACAGGAAGATGACGCCCGCCGCCTTCAGCTCGGCACGGAAAGTCGTCGCCACCGAAACCGAGTCGAACACCGCGTCCACCGCGATCTTCCGCGCGCCCTCGACCCCGGCGAGCACCTTCTGCTCCTCGATCGGGATACCCAGCTTCTCATAGGTCCGGCGGATTTCCGGATCGAGCTCGTCCAGGCTGGTGATCGTCTTCTTCTGCTTCGGCTCGGCGTAATAATACGCGTCCTGATAGTCGATCGGCGGCACGTCGAGCTTGGCCCAGTCCGGCGCCTCCAGCGTCTGCCACAGGCGAAACGCTTTTAAGCGCCAGTCGAGCATCCATTCGGGCTCGTTCTTCTTGGCCGAGATGTAGCGGACGGTATCCTCGCTCAGCCCCTTGGGCGCGAACTCCTGTTCGACGTCGGAGGCGAAGCCCCATTCGTACTTCTTGTTCGCGGCGGCGAGCGCCTCGGCATTCTTGGTGGCCATCAGACAGATACCTGGCTTTCCCCGGCGAGCACCGGAGAAGGAGAAGAAAGGTCGGAAGTGGAAGGCGCGAGCCCATGCACCGCCGGCGTCACGGTCGCAAGCGCAGGGGGCGTGCTAAGGCTGGCAAGGCTGACCTGCGCCAGCGCCGAACGCACCGCATCGCTCACCACGCCCCAATGCGGCTTCACCCGGCAATTGCCTTCCACGGCGCAATCGTGCCGGGCCGAATCGACGCAGACGGTCAGCGCGATCGGACCTTCAATTGCCTCGACGATATCGGCCAGGCTGATCGCCGCCGGCGGGCGGGCAAGGCGGAAGCCGCCGCCGGTACCGCGCGCGCTTTCGATCAGGCCCGCGGCGGAGAGCTTGCTCACCAGCTTCTGCACGGTCGGCAGCGGCAGCCCGGTCTCATTGGCAAGCAGCGTCGCGTTGAGCCGGCACGACGCGCCGCACTGGCGCGCGGCGGCAGCCAGCATCACCACGGCATAATCGGCAAGGCTCGAAAGACGCATCGACTCCCAATCGGACAAAGTTGATCCGATTGGGCATGTGGGCCTAGCGGCCGCCGAGGTCAACTGTCTCGGGGATCACATCGGGGAGAAAGTGGAACTTCTCGTTTTCCAGCGTGGCGGCCAGCACGGGATCGATCCCGTCGCGCAGTGACCCCGGCGTCTGGCCGGTGAAATGCTTGATCTCGTTGATCATGTGCGACTGGTCGGCGAACGGGACCACCACCTCGGCCAGCGAGGCGCCTTGATAGATCCGCATCGCCGCCCCGATCGCGCGGAACTTGCGCCGAAGGTGGTTGGGCGGCCCGGCGAAATATTCCTTGCACAGCCGCTGCACCTGGCGCTGCCCCATGCCGGTCTCCGCCGCCATCGCCTCGTACAGCGAATCGATCGTCGGGTCGCCGGACGCGGCCCATTCGCGCACGATGCGAAGGAAGGCGATGTGCGCAGGGGGAATCCGCCGGGCGACCTCCAGTCGCCGCATCAGCAGCGGCTCGACCGCCGCGACCATCTCTTCCAGCGTCTCCAGCTGGCAGAGGTCGCGATGGAGCTCGAGCACCTCCGGCCCGAAAATTTCGGCGCCATCCACGAGCCGGTCGGCAACCTGGTCCGCTGGCAAGCCGATCAGCGCACGCCAGCCGATGCCGCGCAGCGACAGACCGAAGCAGCGAAACGGCCCCTGCAACCGGTAGGTCCAGTGCGCCGTGCCGGGCCCGTTGACCATGACGGGCAGTGTCGCCTCGCTGGTGCCATCGGGGAAGGTAACCTGGCCGGTGCCGTCGAGGCAGAATCGCCATTGGCCGAGATCGACGCGCTCGACGCCCTCGATGCTCGGCGCCGCGATATGGGCGAGGTAAAAGCTCTCGACATGCGGGATCAGCCGCCCGGTGGACGGCTGAAACTGAATCTCGAAAGGTCGGCGTTCCCCGGCGCGCCCGTGCGCCGCGACTGCCACCTGGCCCTCTGCGGCGCCACGCATGCGAAGCTGTTCCCCTGTGCTTCGGTTCGTCGCACAGCTGGAGCATGTCCGCGCGCAAAGCGCAACGGAAAAGAGGCCCGGCCGGTTGCCCGGCCGGGCCCTAAGGAAAGGGTTCCCCCCGTTAAGCGGAACCCCTCGGGTCGCAGGGATGCTCTACCCGATTCGGGAGCCCCGGTATTGTACGGAATCGACATCCGGAGCTTTGACGACGTTTGCAATGCGATGCATGAGCGGGTGCATGGGCAAGATTCTTCGCAAGGCCGTGTTCGGACTCGATCCGGAGCAGGCGCATCGTGCCGCGATTCGATCGCTCGCGCTCTGGGGCAGCGCCGGGGCGCCGTTCGGCGGCGGCCCCGAAGCCGCGACGCCGGTGACGCTCGCGGGGCTGACCTTTCCCAACCGGATCGGCCTCGCCGCCGGACTCGACAAGGATGCCGAGGCGATCGCCGGGCTGTTCGCGCTGGGCTTCGGCGCGGTCGAGGTGGGCACGCTCACCCCGCGGCCCCAGCCGGGCAATCCGCGGCCGCGGCTATTTCGTCTGGTCGAGGACGAGGCGGTGATCAACCGCATGGGCTTCAACAATGGCGGCATCGATGCGGCGCTCGCCCGAATCGCTCGGCTGAAGCGGCGGCCCGGCGTGCTGGGCATCAACGTCGGCGCGAACAAGGATTCGACCGACCGCGTCGCCGATTATGCGCTCGGGGTGACCAGGGCCGCGCCCCATGCCGACTACATCACCATCAATGTCAGCTCGCCGAACACGCCGGGCCTGCGCGATCTCCAGTCGCGGCCGGCGCTCGACGAACTGCTCGCCGCCGCCGATGCCGCGCGGGGCACGACGCCGCTGTTCCTCAAGGTCGCGCCCGACCTGGACCGCGCCGGGCTCGAAGGCGCCATCCGCGCCGCGATCGACCATCACATCGATGCGCTGATCGTTTCCAACACCACCATCTCGCGCCCGCCGCTCGCCGCCGCCCAAGCCGGCGAGGCCGGCGGCCTCTCGGGCAAGCCGCTGCAGGCGCTGGCCCGCGCCAAGCTGATCGAGGCACGCGAGATCGCCGGCGGGCAGCTGCCGCTGATCTCCGCCGGCGGGATCGACAGCCCGGACGAGGCGAAGCGCCGCATCGATGCCGGCGCGGTGCTGGTGCAGGTCTATTCGGCGCTCGTCTATCACGGCCCCGCGCTGGTACGATCCATCGCGCGCGCGCTCGCCTGACGGCTTGCCTCTGGAGCAAAGCGCGTTACCCCTAGCGACATGAAAAAAACGGTCGCGCTGCTCCTCCTGCTGTTTGCTCCGCTGCTGGCCCATGCCCAGGGGATGGTAAGCGCGGCCGATCTCCGCGCGACGGAGGCCGGGGTCGCGATGCTGCGGCAGGGCGGCACCGCCACCGATGCGGCGATCGCGACCATGCTGGCGCTGGGCGTGGTCGAGCCGCAAAGCTCGGGGCTGGGCGGCGGCAGCTTCCTGGTGCTGTACGATGCGAAGACCGGCAAGACCACCACGGTGGACGGCCGCGAGACCGCGCCGATGGCAGCCACCGATCGCTGGTTCTACGATGCCGCCGGCAAGCCGCTGAGCCACTTCGCCGCGGTGCCGGGCGGCCGCAGCGTCGGCGTGCCGGGCGCGTTGCGCGCGATGGCGCTGGCGCACCGCAAGGCCGGCAAGCTGCCCTGGGCGGCGCTGTTCGCGCCTGCCATCCGCATCGCCCGCGACGGCTTCTCGATCAGCCCGCGGCTCTACAACTCGCTGTCCAAATATACCGACCATGTCGATCCGGCCTATCGCGCGCGGTTCTTCGGCGCCGACGGCAAGCCGCTGCCGCCGGGCACGCGTGTCCGCAACCCAGAGCAGGCGGCACTGCTGGAGCGGATCGCCGCGCGCGGCCCGGACAGCTTCTATGTCGGGCCCGAGGCCGCGAAGCTGGTCGCGACGGTGAATGGCGCCGCCCGCAACCCCTCGAAAATGACCGTCGGCGATCTCGCCGCCTATGACGCGAAGGAGCGGCCGCCGCTGTGCGGCCGGTATCGCGGCTACAGGATCTGCTCGATGGGGCCGCCCTCTTCCGGCGGCGCGACCGTGCTGATGATCCTCGGCCAGCTCGAACGCTTCGACATGGCCAGGCTCGGCAAGGACTCGCCGGTCGCCTGGCACCTGTTCGCCGAGAGCTCGCGCCTCGCTTATGCCGATCGCGACCGCTATCTGGGTGATCCCGATTTCGTGACGGTCCCACTGAAGGGCCTGCTCGACCGCGGCTATCTCGCCGGGCGCTCGGCGCTGATCGCCCCCGACAAGACCATGGCCAATGTCGATGCGGGCATGCCGGCGGGCGCGCCGAAGCGCGTTCCCGCGACGGTGCAGGAGGTTGCCGGCACCACCGACCTGGCGGCGGGCGACGCTGCCGGCAATGTCGCGCAGGTCACCACCACGGTGGAGGGGCCGTTCGGCTCCGGCCTGACGATGGACGGCATCATCCTCAACAATCAGCTCACCGATTTCGACATCGTGCCGGCGAAGGACGGCTATCTGGTCGCCAATCGCGTCGAGGGCGGCAAGCGGCCGCGCAGCTCGATGGCGCCCACGATCGTGTTCGGCCCCGACGGCAAGGTGCGCCTTGCAGTGGGCGCGGCCGGCGGATCGACGATCATCGCCCAGGTCGCCAAGGCCATCATCGGCGTGATCGACTGGAAGCTCTCCGCACAGGACGCGATCGGCCTCGGCCTGCTTTATGCGCCGGGCAAGACGGCGATCGCCGAAAAGGGCACCGACCTCGAAGTGATGGTACCGGCGCTGCGCGCGCTGGGCGAGGACGTGCGCCCCGCCGCGCTCGGGCTCAAGGCGAACGCCATCGAGCGGGTGCGGGGTCGCTGGGTCGGCGGTGCCGATCCGCGCAGCGAAGGCGTGGCGATGGGCCAGGACGGCACAGTGGTGGTGATCCGGCGGGTGCTCGATACCCCCAATCGCCCCTCGGAATGACACGGGACGCCGCTAGAGACGAAAGCGGCGCCCGCAGGGGAGAGAGAATGCGCAAGCTCGAACATTTCGACAATCTGGTGGCGATGTTCTTCGCCCGAGCCGCAGCGAAGCGCGACGCGCCGTTCCTGTGGCACAAGGCAGGCGGCACCTGGCACCCGACCAGCTGGGCCGAGGCCGCCGCCCAGGTGGCGAGCCTCGCCACCGCGCTCAAGGCGCTGGGACTGAGACCCGGCGACCGGGTGATGCTGGTCTCGGAGAACCGCCCGGAATTCTGCATCAGCGATCTCGCGATCATGGCGGCGGGCTGCGTGACGGTGCCGACCTACACCACCAACACCGAGCGCGATCACCAGCACATCCTCGAGAATTCGGGCGCCTGCGCGGTGATCGTGTCGAACACCAAGCTGGCCAAGACGCTGCTGCCGGCGATGCTGCGCTCCTCGGCCGGCCGGATCGTGATCGGCATCGATGAGGTCCGCCTCGGCCAGCTCGGCACGCTGGAGGTCCACGACTTTCGCGCCCTGATCGCGGCGCATGCCACCGACCCCGCCGTCACGGCCGCGGCGGCGACGTTCCAGCGCGGCGACCTCGCCTGCATCATCTACACCAGCGGCACCGGCGGATCGCCGCGCGGGGTGATGCAGCATCACGGCGCGATCCTGCACAATTGCCAGGGCTGCACCAGCCTCATCGCCGAGGATTTCGGCTGGGACGACGAGATTTTCCTGTCGTTCCTGCCGCTCTCCCATGCCTATGAACATACCGGCGGCCAGTTCTTCCCGATCGCGCTCGGCGGGCAGATCTATTATGCCGAGGGGCTGGAAAAGCTCGCCTCGAACATCGAGGAAGTGCGGCCCACCATCATGGTCGTCGTCCCCCGCCTGTTCGAGGTGCTGCGGACGCGTATCACCAAGCAGGTCGAGAAGCAGGGCAGCGTCGCCGCCTATCTGCTCGAAAAGGCGGTGGCGATTGGTGGCCGCAAGGCGGCGGGCAAGTCCGGCATCGCCGACATGCCGATGAACCTGCTGCTGGGCGCGACGCTGCGGCCGAAGCTCGCCAAGCGCTTCGGCGGGCGGATCAAGGCGCTGGTCTCGGGCGGTGCGCCGCTCAACCCCGAGGTCGGCATCTTCTTCGAATCCCTCGGTCTCACCTTCCTGCAAGGCTATGGCCAGACCGAGGCTGCCCCGGTGATCTCGTGCAACCGCCCCAAGGTCGGCCTCAAGATGGATACGGTCGGCCCGCCGCTGGAGGGCGTCGAGGTGAAGATCGCCGAGGATGGCGAAATTCTGGTGCGCGGCGAACTGGTGATGCACGGCTATTGGCGCAACGAGGCCGAGACCGAGCGCGTGCTGAAGGACGGCTGGCTCCACACCGGTGACATCGGCGTGATCGACGCCAAGGGCCGCATCCAGATCACCGATCGCAAGAAGGACATCATCGTCAACGACAAGGGCGACAATGTCTCGCCTCAGAAGGTCGAGGGCATGCTGACGCTGCAGCCCGAGATCCTGCAGGCGATGATCTATGGCGACAAGCGGCCCTATATGACCGCGGTGATCGTTCCCGACCCCGAATGGGTGCAGGAATTCTGCGCCAAGACGGCGACGCCCTGCAAGTTCCGCAACCTCTCGCGCGACGCCGACTTCAAGGCAACGATCGGCGCAGCGGTGGAGCGGGTGAACCGCGACCTCTCGGTGATCGAGCGCGTGCGCAAGTTCATCCTCGCCGACGAGGCCTTCACCATCGAGAACGAGCAGCTCACGCCGAGCATGAAGATCCGGCGGCACGTGCTGAAGGGGGTGTACGGGCAGCGGCTGGACGGTTTGTACTGACTTTATTTCCCCCTCCCGCTTGCGGAAGGGGTTAGGGGAGGGTGTGAGAGGGTAACGGGCGGCGCGACGAAGGGTCGCTACGACGCTTCAGCCCTCTCCATCGTGGCATTCGCGTCCAGCACTCACCCTCCCCCGGCCCCTCCCGCAAGCGGGAGGGGAGAAAAGGGCGCCGGGGAAGATCTACTTCGCCGCCTTCTCCGGTACCACCACCAGGGTCCAGTCCTTGTCCGGCCGCAGATACTTGGCGGCCAGCGCCTGCAGCTCCTCCGGCGTGGTGGCGGCATAGTCCCTGGCGAGCGTGCGCATGCCGGCGATCCGCGCGGGATCCTGGGTGCCGCCTTCCACCAGGTTCATCCAGAACATGTTGCCGCTCGACATGCGCAGCAGCTGCTGCTTGAGCGGCAGGAGCGCGCGGTTGAGCTCGTCGGCGTCGATCGGCTTCGCCACCAGGTCCGCCGCGATGCCGCGGGCCAGCTTGAAGAAGAAGTCGGTCTTGTCCGGCGGCACCATGCCGAACGCGGCGATCTTGCCGCCCGCCGGCAGGCCCAGCGGCCAGTCGCTCATCACGTTGGGCGAATAGCTGACGCCCGCCTGGATGCGCAGCTGCTCGATCAGCCGGTCGCGGAACACCGCGGTGAGGATCTCGAGCTTGCGGCTCTCGGCAAGGCCGGCGCTGCCGCCCCCGGTGGGCCAGGCGATCACGGCCGCGGCCTGGTCGACCGCGCCGGTATGGGTGCGCACCACCGGCGTTGCGACATGCGCGGGGAAGCGCACCGGCGCGCCGCTTTCGGTGCCCGGGGTGCGGGGCTTGAGCGCACCGAAGCTCGCCGCCACCGCCTGCACCGTCGCATCGGCATTCATGTCGCCGAAGATCTCGACCTCGATCGGGCCGGTCTGAAGCAGCGGCTCCCAGAAGGCGCGGAAGGCCTGCGGGGTGAGCGCGGTCACTTCCTCGCGGCTCGGCACGCCCCAGCGGGGATCGCCATCGTGGAGCAGCACGTCGAGGTCGCGGCCAAGCACGGCATCGGGCGACGCCGAGAGGCCCGCATAGGAAGCGAGCGTCGCCGCCTTGGCGCGGGTGATCGGGTTGGGATCCCAGCCGGGTGCCGCCAGCTTGGTGGCGAACAGGCGGAGCTGGTCGGCCAGGTCCTGCTTGTTGGTCTGCGCCTGGAAGACGAAGGCGTCCTCCTCGATGTCGAAGCCGAGGCCGATCTGGCGGTTGCCGGTCAGCGCGTCGAGCTCCTCCTGGCCGAACTTGCCGATACCGCTGGCCATCAGCGCGGTCTTGCCCGCCCAGGCCGGCACGCGCTTGTCGCCCGGCAGCGCGCGCAGGCCGCGGCCGAAGCGGATATTGACCCAGACCTTGCCGGTTTCGGACTGGTCCTCGCGCATCAGCAGCTTCACGCCGTTCGCATAGGTGACCTCGTCGATCGCGATGTCCGGGTCGACCCGCGTGCGCGACACCACCTTGCCCGGGGCACCGATGCGCGGGAGCTGGCTGAACTTCACGTTGAGTGAGCGGCGCTTCATTGCCGCCGCCTTCACATCGGCCTGAAGCGCGGTCGTTACCTTGCGGACCACGTCGGGATCGGGCGCATGGGTGTTGACCAGCGCGCGCGTCGCGGTCCCTTCGAACACCTTCTTGGCCGAGGCCTGGACGGCGGCCGGCGTGAACATGTGCGCCGCGATCGCGCCCTTGAAGATCGCGTAGGAGGCCTCGGGCGTCGTCACCGTCTCGTTGATGTCGACCGCCTGCACCAGGTCATCCGCGAGTGAAACCGCCGATTCCACCGGTGCGGTGGAGATGCGGTTGCGCATCACCGAATCGATCTCGCCGAGCTCGCGCTCGATCTCGGCCTGGGTCGGCGGCGCCGCCATCAGCTCGGCGGCGGTGGCGCGCACGTCGCGCAGCGCGCTTTCCCAGTCGTCGCCGGTCGGCAGCACGGTGAGCGTCGTCACATTGGCCGAGCGCGCGATGTCGTCCAGGTCCGCGCCCGCCGCGATGAACGACGCCCCCGAGCGCGCGCGCGATTCGAGACGGCGGTTGAGGATGCGGATCGCCACCATGTCGATCATGCGCTTCTGGTTGAAGATCACCGTGTCGGCATAGACCGTCCAGGGCCGCACGATCGCCATCAGCGCCACCGGCTGGAGCGCGGGCTCGACGATGCTGGCGGCGATCGGGTGATCGGCCTCGGGCTTGCCGAAATCGGGCGTCTTGGGCGCCTCGCCCTTGCCCTGCCAGCTCGAGAAATACTTGTTGATCATCGCCTCGAGGATGGCCGGATCGACATCGCCGATCGCGATCACCGTCGCGCGTTCGGGGCGATACCAGCGATCATGGAAGGCCTGCACGCTGGCGGGCGTCGCGGCGTTGAGCGCCTCGACCGTGCCGATCGGCTCGCGATCGGCGAGCGGCTGGCCGGCGAAGATCAGCTGGTAGAGCGCGTCCTGCATCCGCTTCTGCGGCGCCGGCTGCTCGCGGCCCTCGGCCAGCACGACCGGCCGTTCGGCGGTGAGCGACGCCTGGGTGATCGCGGGCGCCGCCATCATGCCGGACAGGATCTTGAAGCTCTCGTCCAGCCCCTCGGGCGTCGCGTTGGGCAGGTCGAGCTTGTACGTGGTGCTGGTGAAGGTCGTCGCGGCGTTGCTGTCCGAGCCGAAGGTCACGCCGAGGCGCTGCCAGATCCGCTTCGAATCGCCGTCGGGCACATAGGTCGAGCCGCGAAAGCTGAGATGTTCGAGCAGATGGGCGAAGCCGCGCTCCGAATCGCGTTCCATCAGCGAGCCGGCGTCGATGCGCACCCGGATCGAGATCTGCCCCGGCGGCACGCCGTTCTTGCGCACCGCGTAGCGCACGCCGTTCGACAGCCGGCCGAACTTCCACTTGTCGTCATGGACGAGGTCGCTGCCCTTGTAGAGCCAGGGATCCTCGGCGGTCTGGACGCCCTCGGGCCGGCCTTGTGCCAGCACCGGGGCGGACAGCGTGGGGGCAGCGAGCGCGAGGAGAAGCAGGGCGAAGCGCGGCGTGCGCAGAAAAGAGAACATGCAGCCCTTTCTAGAGGGGAGTTGGCGGCCATGCCACCGGCAACCTTTCTGCCGGATGTACGCCACAAGAATCCATGGCGGCGCCATGTTTTGGACCCAAGTGGCGGCCTAGACCGGACCTAGGGATTGTTGCGTTGCAGCACCGAAGTGCGGGCACAACGCCGAAGGTTCGGGGAAGTTGCGCGTGAGCATTGCCAGCAGCGAGGTACCGATCGGGACGACGGCGGACACGATCGCCGATGCCGATCCGTGTTCCCGCCCCCGCCCGCTGCTGTTGCGGTGGGGCAAGCATCTGCGCGGCACCTTCGATCGTCTGATCGCCGCTTCCTCGCTGGTGCCCAACACCCCGGTACTCGACATGCGCGCCTTTGGCTGGACCGCGACGCTCCGCGCCGATTGGCAGGCGATCCGCGACGAGGCGCTGGCGGCGATCGACGCGCAGCCGGGCGCCCCTTCGCTGGCGGCGATCTCGCCGGACCATCGGGCGATCGCACCGCTCGGCAAGTGGCGCAGCCTGTTCCTGTGGGGCTATGGCTACCGGATCGACGAGAATCTGGCCCGCTGCCCGCACACTTCGCGGCTGATCGAGCAGGTCCCGGGCCTCAACAGCGCGATGTTCTCGATCCTGGCGCCGGGCACCCACATCCCGGCCCATCGCGGCGTGACCAAGGGGCTGGTGACCTGCCATCTGGGGCTGGTGGTGCCGCGCGACGGCGACGTGCGGATGCGACTCGGCAGCCGGGTGGTCCGCTGGGCCGAGGGCGAGACCCTGGTGTTCGACGACACCTATGATCACGAGGTGTGGAACGACAGCGCCCATACCCGCATCGTCCTGCTGATCCAGTTCCGCCGTCCCTTGCGCAATCCCGGCCGCTGGATCGCCGAGACGCTGCTCGGCGTCGTCCGCCGCTCCGCGTTCGTGCAGGAGGCGCGAGCCAATCTGCGGCGCTGGCAGCGTGGCGAGCTGGCCGCCGACGGTCGCTAGGCAGCGAGCCGGCGCTGGCGCGGCATGCCGATCCGCACGCGCAGCCACGATTCTATCGGTTCCTCGAACCATTTGAACACCACGATGCTCACCCCGATCGCTCCCAGCGAGGTCAGCACCCAGGCGGCATAGCTCCTGCCGAAGGTGAGGACGACGAAGTGCAGCATCAGCTGGTGGATCATGTACAGCGCGAAGGATGCCTTGCCGAGCAGTACCATCCTTCGCGACTGCAGGAAGCTTGTCTTCTCGCTGAGATCGCTGTTCGCCGCGGCGACGATCAGCAAGATCGTTGCCGGCAGCATCAGCATGTCGGCGAAATCGGGGCCAACCGGCGTCGCGGTCTTGGAAAGCAACCAGGAGACCACGAAGGTCAGCAGCAGCGAGGCCGCGAACACCGCCGCCGCCAACGGGATGCTGTTGACCCGCGGCAGCCGCCGCACATTGGCGGCGAGCAGGATCCCGATGACGAACTCGCCGAACCGGATCAGCGGATTCTGGTAGACGATTTGTCCGGCGACGAGCGGCGGCAGCGTGGCGTGCGCGAGCAGCATCGCCAGGATCGTCGCGATGACCACAGCCACGCCGATGCGCACCGGGTGCCGCGCCGCCGCCAGCGGCCCGATGACCAGCGGGAACATGGCGTAGAAAAAGGCTTCGCAGGAAAGCGACCAGCTCACCGCATTGAGCGCCTCGCCATAGGGTTGAGCGGGAATCCAGGCCTGGAGCAGCACCAGGTTCGCCATTGCCGGCAGCAGGGCAACAGCATCGCCGCTGTACACCAGCAGCGCCGCCGCGACGGCGGCGGTGGCGAGATGCAGCGGATAGATGCGGGCGACGCGGCGGCCATAGAAATGCGGCACGGCCAGGTTGGGGTTGTAGGACCAGGCCAGCACGAAGCCGGACAGCACGAAGAAGAACGACACGCCGACATAGCCGAGCTGGAACACCGTGCTCCAGATCTGGGCCGGCGCCAGCATCACCGCGCCATGCTTCAAGAGCACCGCCGCGCCCGCAAAAAAACGCAGGCTCGTGAGAGACTTGAGGTGGCTTCCACGTCGCTGCATCGCAAGATCCCTGCGGCGCCCGGCCGGCGGCGCCTGCCGCTCTGAGAATATATTGGCGCTGGGGACGCAAGAAAATTCTCGCTGCACTGCCGCACGCCGAATCCCTCTTAGGCACGGCGCAGGCTTACTCGCGAGCCCCGATTGCGATAGGCGTAGCACCATGCCACGCCCTTTCCATCTTGCCTTTCCGGTCCATGATCTCGCCGCCGCGCGTGCCTTTTACGGCGGCGTGCTCGGCTGCCCCGAAGGCCGCGCCTCCGCACAGTGGATCGACTTCGATCTGTTTGGCCACCAGATCGTCGCCCATCTCGATCCCGCCGCAAAGCCGGTGTCGACCACCAATCCGGTCGACGGCCACGATGTGCCCGTGCCGCATTTCGGCGTGGTGCTGACGATGGACGATTGGCGCGCGCTTGCCGCCAGGCTCGAAGCCGCCGGCATCGCGTTCGGCATCGCGCCGCATCTCCGCTTCCAGGGCCAGGTAGGCGAGCAGGCGACGATGTTCTTCCGCGATCCCAGCGGGAACGCCCTCGAATTCAAGGCGTTCGCCGACGACGCCATGCTGTTTGCCAAATGATCTCGCAGACGATCAGCGTCGACCTGCCGCACCAGCTGGGCCGCGAAGGCGCGCGCGCGCGGATCGAGTCCAAGATCGGCCGGCTGGCGGACAAGATCCCCGGCGGCGCCACCGTCGAGCATCGCTGGGAAGGCGACAGCTGCCACTTTACCGTGGTCGCCATGGGGCAAACGGTGGCGAGCCGGCTGGACGTGGCGGAAGCCCATGTCCATGCCGAGATCGCGCTGCCGGGCATGCTCGCGCTGTTCGCCGGCAAGGTCCGCGAACTGCTGGCGAAGGAAGGCCCGCGGCTGCTCGGCTAAGGGCCTTGGCGGTCAGCGCGGGCTGACCCGCCACACCGCATTGCCGACATCGTCGGCCACCAGCAGCGCGCCGCCCGCGCCGGTGATCACGCCCACCGGCCGCCCCTGCGCCTCGCCCTTGGCATTGAGGAATCCGGTGAGCACGTCCTGCGGCCTGGCGTCTTTCTTGGGGAAGCCGTTGTCGCCGAACGGCACGAACACGACCTTGTAGCCCGAGAGCGGCTGGCGGTTCCACGAGCCGTGCAGGCCGATGAACGCGCCGTTGGCATAGGCATCGCCCAGCCGCGCGCCATCGGCAAAGGTCAGGCCCAGCGGCGCGGTGTGGGCGCCCAGCGCGAAGTCCGGACGGCGCACATATTCGCGCAGATCCGGGCGCCCCGGCTCGACGCGCTTGTCCTCGTATCCGCCCCAATATTGCCAGGGCCAGCCGAAGAATGCGCCGAGATCGACCCGGCTCATATAGTCGGGCGGCATGTCCGAGCCGAGCATGTCGCGCTCGTTCACCACCGCCCACAGCGCCTGGGTCTTGGGCTCGAAGGCCATACCGTTTGCATTGCGAATGCCCCAGGCGAAAATGCGGCTGGTCTTGCGCTCGGGATCGACCTCAAGGATCACCGCGCGGTTGGTCGGCTTGGCCGCCGCCGCCGCCATCTGGCCCGGGCTGTCCGCGGTGTAGATCGGGCCTTCTTCCTCCAGCCCGTCCTCGGCGATGTTCGAGGCCGAGCCGATGCTGACGAACAGGCTCTTGCCGTCCAGCGAGGCAACGACGTTGCGCGCCCAGTGGTTGCCGCCGCCCGGCAGCGACAGGATCTTCTGCGGCGCGGCGGTGATCTTGGTCTGGCCCTCGAGATAGGGATAGCGGACCAGCGAATCGGTGTTGGCGACGTAGAGCGAGCCGTTCACCAGCGCCATCCCGCTCGGCGAATGGAGCCCGGTCAGGAACACCGTGCGCATATCGGCCACACCGTCGCCGTCGCTGTCGCGCAGCAGGGTGATGCGGTTGGCCGAAGCGCCGCCCGCGCCCGCCTTTTCCATCAGCATGCCCATCACCCAGCCGGTGATGCCGCCGCCCTCGCGCGGCGGCGAGTTGCTCTCCGCCACCAGGATGTCGCCATTGGGCAGCTGGTACAGCCAGCGCGGGTGATCGAGCTTGTCGGCGAATTTCTGCACCTTCAGCCCGGCCGCGGCCTTGGGGCCGGCGCCCGCCGGCCAGCCGACCGCCTTGGCGACGCCGATCGTCGGCACCGTCTGATAGCGCGGCTCGCTGATCTCCGGCGCGCGGCCGGTAACGGCCATCTCGTTCAGCGTGGCGATGTCCGGTCGGCTGAGCCAGTACCAGGCGGCACCGCCGGCGACGACGAGGAGGACGAGGGCGATCAGAAGGCGCTTGAGCATGGCGCCAGCGATAGGGGGCAGCGCGATCGAATCCAATGCGATTCTGTGGGCATCGCTTGACTTCGCGCGCCCGCAGGCAAGAGTGTCGGCTCACCTGTTCCGGGGGGATCGGCCCGAATGCGGTTCTGGTTGCGTGCGTCTGCCGTGGTGCTGGCCTTGTCCGGCGCCTTCCCCGCCTCCGCGCAGCAGCAGCCGCCCGAACATCGCACCGAATGGCCCGGCCTGGTTTCCGGGGACGACGGCATCGACGGGCTGGAAGGCGGCCCCGAACTGCAGCGGGGCCGCGATCCGCGAGCGATGCTGGCGGACCAGCGCCGGCTGGCAGGCGCGCTCGCCGCGCTCCAGCCCGAGCGCAAGGGTGTCGTTGACGCCTATGTGCTCAGCGTCGCGCTGGACAGCGATCCGGTGTTCGCCCGCGAGGCGCGCGAAAGCGGCCGCGTGCTTGCCCGCCGCTATGATGCCGAGGGACGCACGCTGGTGCTCGCCGGACCCGATGGGCGCGGTGCACCCGCGCTGCCCGCCGGCAGCGTCACGTCGCTGACGCTCGCCCTCGCCCGAATCGCCGAGGTGATGGACCGCAACCAGGACGTGCTGGTCCTGTACGTCACCAGCCACGGTGCCCCCGATATCGGCCTGGCCTATCATGACGGCGACCAGGGCTTCGGCGTGGTGCCGCCCGCGCGACTGGCAGCGCTGCTCGACGGACTGGGCATTCGCAACCGACTGCTGCTGCTCTCCGCCTGCTATTCGGGCGCGTTCGTCAAGCGGCTGATGAGCGACACCACCGCGATCCTCACCGCCGCCTCGGCCACGCGATCCTCGTTCGGCTGCCGGGCGGAGAATGACTGGACCTTCTTCGGCGACGCGCTGGTCAACCATGCGCTGCGGAAAGCGCAGCCGCTCGCCGACGCCGCCGCCGAGGCGCGCAAGACGATCATCGGCTGGGAGCGTGCCGGACGGCTCGATCCCTCGATGCCGCAGGTGACGATCGGCGACGCCGTGGCGACGTGGCTGGCGCCGCTGGAACGGCGGATGCCGCAGACCGCCACCGCGCCGGTAGGCGCGCCGGCGACGGACGCGCTGAAGCCTTGAACCTTATCCCCCCTCCCGCTTGCGGGAGGGGATGGGGGAGGGTGCGACGTGGAGGCTCTTTCTGCACCACCGTCGCCCGCTCGCCTCACTCACCCTCCCCTAGCCCCTCCCGCAAGCGGGAGGGGGATTTAGGAAGAGCGGAACCCAACCCGCCTTCGCCGGTTGGCGGCGCATGTCCGATACCCAGAGCCCGCTCCAGCGCTACCCGCTGCTCGCCACCCCGCATGTGCGGCTGCAAGGCACCGTCGACGACACACTGTACCAGCGCTTCCGCGAACAACTGCTCGCCGCCCCCGCGGACGGGCCGCTGGTGGTCACGCTGTCGACGCTGGGCGGCGATCCCGAAGTCGCGCGGCTGATGGCCGACGAGCTGCGGCTTCTTCGGGAGGGGACGGGACGCGAGCTGCTGTTCCTCGGCAAGGTCGCGGTCTATTCGGCGGGCGCCACCTTCATGTCCGGCTTCCCGGTCGACAAGCGCTTCCTCACCCGCGGCACCCGGCTGATGCTGCACGAGCGGCAGATGCAGTCGACGCTGCAATTGTCGGGGCCCCTCCGGGCGCTGCCGGCCGTGCTCAAGGCCAAGCTCGCCGAGATCGAGCATTCGATCGCGATCGAGGAAGAGGGTTTCCGGGCGCTGGTCACCGGTTCGCGCGTCGATTTCGAGGAACTACGCCGCCGCGCCCCCTATAACTGGTATATCGAGGCCGAAGAGGCCCGCGATCTGGGGCTGGTGCTCGACGTGATCTGACGGCCGCGATCCAAAGGACACTTGCGCTGCGGATGCGAAAGGCATAGCTCGCCCGGCAAAGACGCGTCGCGCCGAAGCGAAAGAGGAAGTTTCAGGAATGGCCGAATTCCGCCTGCCCAAGAACAGCCGCATCACCAAGGGCCAGGAGCACAAGGCGAGCCCCGAGGCCACGCGGGTCAAGAAGTTCAAGATCTACCGCTACGATCCCGATTCGGGCGAGAACCCCCGCTACGACACGTTCGAGGTCGATCTCGACGATTGCGGTCCGATGGTTCTCGACGCGCTGATCAAGATCAAGGGCGAGCAGGATTCGTCGCTGACCTTCCGCCGCTCGTGCCGCGAGGGCATTTGCGGCTCCTGCTCGATGAACATCGGCGGCAAGAACGGCCTCGCCTGCACCACCGCGATCGAGGATATCAAGGGCGAGGTGCAGATCACCCCGCTGCCGCACATGGACGTGATCAAGGACCTGGTCCCCGACTTCACCCACTTCTACGCGCAGTACGCCTCGATCAAGCCGTGGCTGCAGACCGTCACCACCACGCCCTCGGGCAAGGAGCGGCTGCAGAGCCCCAAGGACCGCGAGAAGCTGGACGGCCTGTACGAGTGCATCCTGTGCGCCTGCTGCTCGACCTCGTGCCCGAGCTACTGGTGGAACAGCGACAAGTTCCTCGGCCCGGCGATCCTGCTCCAGGCCTATCGCTGGCTCGCCGATTCGCGCGACGAGATGACCGGCGAGCGGCTCGACCAGCTCGAGGATCCGTTCCGCCTGTATCGCTGCCACACGATCATGAACTGCGCGAATGCCTGCCCGAAGGGCCTGAGCCCGGCCAAGGCGATCGCCGAAGTGAAGAAGCTGGCCGCCGAGCGCGTGCTTTAAGCCCCCCCCCGCCTCAATCCTCCCGCTTGCGGGGGAGGATAGCGTAGCTTGGCAGCTTGCTGCCTAGCGAAGCTTGGAGAGGGGCGCGATGGGCCCCTCCCTCCCCCGCAAGGC
>NZ_BCTR01000081.1 GCF_002091475.1 Sphingomonas azotifigens NBRC 15497 | reverse complement strand
GAACGCACGGAGCGATGGCATGCATTGGGATCAGCTTTTCGCCATCCTGTTCATGGCGGCCATGATTGTCGGCATCTGGAAGATAAATCGCCATTACGAGCGGAGTGGGGTAATTCTCGGGGTCCCCTTTAGCGTCCGCCGTGATCGCACGCCCCGTCTTTTCCGAGGAGGAATGATCCTGAGCTGGCTTTCGTTCGGCCTGATGGTCGCGCTAGCCCTGTTCTTATCGGCAGCCATTGCCAGTTCGTGGTTCTAAAGATCGCGGTCCGGCAACATCCGCTTCCCACCCACGCGCCGTCACAGCTTCGCAAGATTAGCTATGCCGCTTCGCGATCCCGAGCATGACGACCCATGCGGGTGGAAAAAAGACAAGGAACGGAAGCCAGTCCGCAGCACCGTAGCGAAACTGGCCCAGGACAGCCTCCGCGGTGAATATCGCCGTAAGCGTCGGGAGGATGACGGCAAACATAATCGCAAAGCCCTTCCAGTGGCAGGGCACGTAGCTCCAAGCTACTTTCTCGAACCACTTTTCGCGTTGCACGTTCGCCTCCCTGGGTCGGCTTTACCAACTTCTCGGCATAAGCGGCCAGTCCGCTTTCCACCTACCTTCGGTCATACGTTGGAGGAAGCCTCCTCGATCCACTGGAATGGCGGCTCTCGGCGTGACCGATCGAATGAACGGCCGAAGGTGGGTGGTTAGCTGCCGTTCGCTACTCCACCACCTTCAGCGAAATGATTGCGCCGTCGGGTACAGCCTCGATTTGTCGAAACAGATCGGCAGTCAATGAGAACCACTCCCGCCACGGGGCAATCCACACATTCTCGACCGCATATCCTCCCCCAAGCACGGGGGGCGTGGTGAACGCGTAGCATTGGCCATCTGCCAGCAACTTACCCGCGCTTCGGCACTCGTCCGCCAAGGCACGTAGCTGCCAGCCCTCGCGATCTTCTTCGATTTCCTGCCAAAACTCCCGTTCAGAAGCGGCGATGCACTCGGTTGAGCAGCCACCTCGGTCAAGGAGGTGAACCATTCCAGCGGCGCCAACGAGGAAGGAGTCGCCGAACAGGTTAGTGCGAAGAACGCGGACCGGTGACGGCAAAATCGAAGACCATGGCGACAGGTCGGTCTCGTCGGCGGCTTGCGGCAGGAAGTAGTCGGACGCGTTCATAGCGAGATGGTGCAGCCTGAATCGAATGTCTGCAACTGGGCGCGAGCTGCCGGTCCGCATTTCACGCATTTTCGGACGAAGAGGCTTCTGGGTCGACCCAATTCCAAGGCAGCAGCTCGTCCATCCGATTGATGGGGTGACCTCGGCCAATTCGATCGAGGACGTCGGCGAGCCAGGCCTGTGGGTTGATGCCGTTCAGCTTCGCCGTCTCGATCAGGCTGTAGATCGCTGCTGCCCGCTCGCCACCGCAGTCAGCTCCCGCGAACAACCAGTTCTTCCGGCCCACGGCGATGCCGCGCAAGGCGTTCTCCGCCAGGTTGTTGTCGATCTCTAGCCGGCCATTTTCCGTGTAAGCAAGGAGCGCGGGTTTCAGACGAACGGCATAGCGGAGCGCCTCCGCCAGCGGTGCCCGCGCCGACACCTGGGCGAGCACGCCGTCTGCCCATTGGAAGAAGTCGAGCGCCTTCAGCTTGGAGTATTTGCGTGCCTTCCGGCGATCATCGTGCGGATCCCGGGTGATCTGCCGCTCCACCTCGTAGAGGTCGCCGATCAGCACCAGCCCCTCACGGGCGATCGAGCGGGCGTCGGCGTCGAGCACATCGTGCAGCTTGCGGCGCACATGGGCCCAACAAGCAACCGGCGTAATCGGCCCCGGCTGTCGATCGGCCGCGTAGAGCTTGTCGAACCCGGCATAAGCGTCGGCCTGCAGGAAGCCGGCGAACGTCTTGAGGTGCTCGCGCGGGCGTTCTCCCTTGCGGTCCGGGCTGTATCGGTAGAGCGCGGCGGGTTTGTCGCTGGGGCGCCATCGTCGATTGTCGCGCACATATACCCACAGCCGCCCCGTCGCCGTCTTGCCGCTACCTGGCGACAGCACCGGAACCGGCGTGTCGTCGGCGTGGACCTTGGGGCTGGCCATCACATGCTCGGCGATACGGTCGACCATTGGCTGGAGAAGCCAGCTGACCTGGCCCATCCAGTCTGCCAGCGTCGATCGGCTGATCTCGACGCCCTCCCGCGCGAAGATCTGCGATTGGCGGTAGAGCGGCAAATGGTCCGCGAATTTCGAGATCACCACGTGCGCCAGCAGGCCAGGACCGGCTCGGCTGCGGGGCACCGGCAGCGAGGGCGCCGGTGCCTGACTGATGGCGTCACAGCGCTTGCAGGCCAGCTTCGGCCGTACATGCCGCACGACGTGGAAGCGTCCCGGCACATATTCCAGCACCTCGGCCACGTCCTCGCCCAAGCGAGCCATGGCGCCGCCGCAGTTGGTGCAACCGTCCGCTGCCGGCGCCGGGTGCAGCACCTCTTCGCGGCGGAGATGCGCAGGCAGCGGCTGACGGCGAGGCTGGTTGCTTTCTGAGACCGGTTGCTCGACCGTCCTGCCGGCGATGACGCAGGTGGCATGCGCCTGCGCGGCCTCCAGATCCTCCAGTGACAACTCCAGCTGGTCCGCCAGCAGCAACAGCCGCTCCGAGGACTGGCCGAACTTCATCCGCCGAAGGCGGGCAAGCTGGACCTTCAGCTTCTCGATCTGCAGCGTGGTCAGCTTGATGGCATTCTCGGCCGCGGCGAGCTGCTGCCGGGTGTCCTGATGCGCACATCGCTCGGCCGCCAGCGCCTGCTCGGAGGCGGCGAGCTTAGCCTGCATTGCCGCCAAAAGCGCCTTCACCGCGTCAGGATTGTCGGGGATGTCCAGCGCATCGGAAGACATGGTTTTCCATACCAGAACAGCGACTCTCGCCCAAGCAGAATGCGCGGTTTTCTGCAGCTTTCCGCTACATCTGAACGGGCAATCGAGGTGCTTCCGGTGCCACCGTGCGGCGCCAGTCCATCGCCTCGATCAGCAGGGCGAACTGCGCTGCGCTCAGGACCACGCCACCATTCACCAGCGGCGGCCAAACAAAACGATGACGCTCAAGGCGTTTGGAGAACAGGCAGAGGCCGGTGCCGTCCCAATAGAGCGCCTTGAGATAGCTGCCCTTCCGGCTGCGGAAGAGGAAGACATGCCCGCCATAGGGCTCCTGGTCGAACAACGGACGCACCAGTGCCGCCAGACCATCGAAGCCGAGCCGCATGCTCACCGGCTTGCTTGCCAGGTACACCTTGGTGCCGGGTGGGAGCGAGATCACGCCGTTTCCCGCAGCGCCCGCAGCACGCGGGCCAGCGCTTTCTCGTTGACGTAGGTGTCGACCGACAGACGCACCCCACCGGGCAGTTCAATGTCGATGCCGCCGGGTCGCAAACCGGGGCCTGGCCGTATCAGTTCCTCCTGCGTCAGCCCTGGCTCGCGCGCCGCGGCGCGGGATGAGGCAGCAACCTCGGTGCCCCGAAGAACCACGGCGGGCTCCGCAGCAGATCCGCTCGCCACTTCGCCATAGGGCACAAACTGGAGCGGCTCGCCCCTCAACAGCGCCATTTCGCGCTGCCGCTTTCGCCAGCCATGGATCAGGCTGGGCGACATCCCCAGCTGCCGAGCAACGCCAACGATGGTAGCCCCCGGTACATCGCATTGTGCCAACACCGCGGCGCGCTCCGCGTCTGAATAGCGTCGCCGGCGCTCCGCTCGGGTGATGACCTCCATTCGGGACATCCGCACTCTCCTTAAGGAGTGCGAAAGGACACTCCTGAGTGCTCCCCGCCTCGCGCAGCACAAGTTGCCACGCAATACGGGTCAGATCGGACGCTTACGGCTGATCCGCAGCAGGCGGCACTGTGCCGTGCTCGACAGGCGGTGGTGAGCAGCTTCGACCATCGCCCGCCTCCGATACACGCTCATCGACCCAACGCTTTCGCTAAAAAATCCCCCTCGACGACCAATTGCCCGATCTTGGCGTGCAGCCTTTCGACCTGGTCCTCACTGACGGCCTTAGCCACATCGCCAGCCCCGCAGAACGTGCCTACCATCCCGTCGATGGCCTGCCGCTTCCAGGACGCGATCATCGTGTGGTGCAGCTATGATTGGCTGCCAATTCCGCCAGCGTCAGATCGCCCCGGATCGCTTCCAGCGCGGCCTTGGCCTTAAAATCGGCGCTGTAGCGCTTCCTCGTCGTCTTCATTCCCGTACCAATCCATCAGGTCGGGAGTAGCTTAACGCCCTGTCCAGAAAACCGGCACCACCTCAGGTCGAAATGGGTTCAGTTCATTCGGCGGACGGCGTTGCAGGGATTGGACAGGAGCACGGACCATCTATAGAAGCCGCGCTGCCGGAGTTCTCGTGTGAACGAAGGGGTCGATAAGTCCGGCGGGCTCGAATGGCATGAATAAATTGGTGTCTGATTTCATATGGTAAATGTAGACTTTCCAAGTTCGCGGCGACAGGCGGCGTGGCTGGTTGCGGGGACGACCGTACTGGCGGCCTTGGCACTCCAAGGGTGCGCCACCCTTCCCGCAGCGGGCCCGTCGACGAAGGCGGTACTGTCCAGTTCCAACACCGCGGTCGGAGCGGCGCCGATAAAGATCGTTGACCTGGACGATAGTACTGCAGCGCGCATGTTAGCACATTCGCGTATTCGGACCTTTGCTGACAATTTCGGAGAGGTGGTGCCCAGCGAAGGCTTGGTGCAGTCGGGAGACGTTCTAGATATAGCGATCTGGGAGGCGCCGCCCGCCGTTCTGTTCGGCAGTGCGCTCGGACGCTCGTCGGCGCTGGAGCCGATGGGTGTCTCGCGGCAGGCCGGTTTGCCAGAGCAGATGGTCGATCGGGCTGGCCTTATTCGGGTACCTTTCGCTGGTAACATCAATGCAGCGGGCAGAACACCAAATCAGATCGCGGCAGATATCCGTGGTCGATTGGTTGGTAAGGCACATGATCCCCAAGTCATTGTCCGGATTTCCCGCAACGCAACCTCTGACGTTACCGTTGTCGGCGAGGTTAGTAACAGTCTTCGTATGCCCCTTACGTCGAAGGGTGAACGACTTCTTGACGCGCTCGCTACTGCTGGTGGCGTACGGCAGCCGGTGGGCAAGATGAGCATTCAGGTCACGCGCGGAGGGCGTGTGGAAGCGATGGCGCTGGGCGCCGTCATCAAGGATCCGCGGCAGAACATCCGCTTGCAGGCCGGTGATGTCGTGACCTTGCTGTTCCAGCCGTACAGTTTCACGGTACTAGGTGCGGCGCGGTCCAATCAGGAAATTCCATTCGAGGGCACCGGCGTAACCTTGTCGCAGGCCTTTGGTCGCATGGGCGGACTGGAAGATCAACGTGCCAATCCCAAGGGGGTGTTTATCTTCCGATTCGAAAACCCCGAAATGTTTGACGATAACTCTAGTTCGAAGACGCCGCCGACTAATAAAATTCCCGTCATATATCGGGTGGACCTTAGAGATCCGAAGACATTGTTTGTTGCACAGAATTTCTTCATAGAAGATAAGGATGTTATTTACGTATCCAACGCACCGCTTGCAGATTTTTCGAAATTTCTTCAGGCTGTTTCTCAGATAGTTTACCCGATCGCAACGCTCCAGAGCGTGAATCTTCTTCGCTAGGTGTTGAGTCCTCAGGCATGGCGATACGGGTCGGTATTGAATCGAGTTGATTCTTCTGTCCAGACGCGGGCGACGTATTCGTTGGGAGTCAGACTGCGGAGCGTCTTCTACCGTCGATCATGATCGTAGGCGTCAATGAAGAGATGGAGGTACTGGCTCCTGCCTGCGCTTGCTGAACAGTGCGCCAGTCGCCCCAGAAGCGGCTGTTCAAAAATGCAGGACATGAGAGATGCTTTGCCTCCAACCATTCCCTGTTTGTGCTTCGAACCCCATTCACAAAAAGGGACTGGGGCCTGATCGGTGGGGCCCAATTTTTGCTGCACTGCGGTAAGAATTTGATTAGCAACCAGTTTTGAAAGTCGTTCGATTCCCGCTACCTCCTTTTTACGCCCCATGACAGACCACTCCGCCCCGCTCGCACTCTATGTGCACTGGCCGTTCTGCGTGTCCAAATGCCCCTATTGCGACTTCAACAGCCATGTCCGCGAGAGCGTCGACCAGACGCGGTGGCGGGATGCGCTGCTGGCGGACCTCGCCCATGAAAGGGCGATGCTGCCGGGGCGGCGGCTGGGGTCGATCTTCTTCGGCGGCGGCACGCCCTCGCTGATGCCGCCGGAGACGGTCGCCGCGATCATCGACGCCGCGGCCAGGGCCTGGAGCTTCGAGGACGGGATCGAGATCACGCTGGAAGCAAACCCCTCCTCGGTCGAAGCCGCGCGTTTTGCCGATATCGCCAAGGCCGGCGTGAACCGCGTGTCGCTGGGGCTGCAGGCGCTCGACGGTGAAGCACTCCAGTTCCTCGGCCGCGCACATGGCGTGGATGAGGGACTGGCGGCGCTGGCGACGGCGCAGGCGGCGTTCGCCCGGGTGAGCTTCGACCTGATCTATGCCCGTCCCGGCCAGGCGCTGGATGCGTGGGAGGCGGAACTGCGCCGGGCGATCGGCTTCGGTACCGAGCATCTCTCGCTCTACCAGCTGACCATCGAGCCGGGCACGCGCTTCGCGACGCTCGCGGCAAAGGGTCAGCTGACCATCCCCGACGCCGATATGGGCGCGGATCTGTTCGAGATGACCCGCGCGATCACCGCTGGGGCGGGCCTGCCGGCCTACGAAATCTCCAACCATGCCCGGCCCGGCGCGGAGAGCCGGCACAACCTCACCTATTGGCGCTACCGCGACTATGCCGGCGTCGGGCCGGGCGCACACGGCCGGCGCGGCGGCCTCGCGACACTGCGCCACAAGAAGCCCGAGAACTGGCTGGCAGCGCTGGACCGCAACGGCCATGGCATGGAGCGTGAAGATCGACTCGATCCCGCCGACCGGGCGATCGAGGCGCTGCTGATGGGGCTGCGGATCGGCGAGGGCGTGGACCTCGATCGCATCGCCGTGCTGGCCGATGGCGCGCCGCCGATCGATATGCCGGCGCTCGATCGTATCGTGCAGCAGGGGCTGGCGGCCCGCGAGGGGAGCCAGTTGCGGATCACCGAGGCCGGCATGCCGGTGCTCGAAGCGATCCTGCGCGAGCTCGTCGCCTGAACCGCAAAACCGTCGTCCCGGCGAAAGCCGGGATCCATTGGGGTCACCGTCGGGGCTCTTGCCGATAGGGAGTGGCGAATGGATCCCGGCTTTCGCCGGGATGACGACGTTGGACGTTAGTCCCTTCTTACTGCGCGCTGGCGGGCGCCGCCGACACGGTGACGATCGAGCCGTCGCGCACCTCCTGCACCTCCAGCGCGCGCGCGGCGATGCCGTCGCGACCGAAGCGGAAGGCGCCGTCGACGCCGCCGAAATCATGGTCGACCAGCATCGACGCCGGGAAATCGGTGTTGTTTTTCCAGTCGCGCGCGATCCGCACGGTCAGCAGGACCGCGTCATAGCCGAGCGCCGAGAGGCGATACGGCGCCGCGCCGAAGCGGTTGCGGTATTTCACCGCATATTGCCGGTACACGCCGTCGGGCACGCTGGCGAACCAGGAGCCGTTGAGCACCGGCCGGCTGGCGATCGCCGAATCGGTGTTCCACAGCTCGGTGCCGAGCACCCGCGCCGCCTTGCCCGCGCCCGAGCGGCGGAGCGCCGGCACCGCCAGCGTCGCCGATCCGGCGCTGCCCGCGATCAGGATCGCCTGATAGGGCACGCCCGACAGCTTGGCGATCGCAGCGTTCATCGAACCCGGCCGCGCATCGTAATTCTGCATCGCCAGCACCTTGCCGCCGGCGCTCTCCACCGCGCGCAGGAACGCCGTCGAGCTGCGCTGGCCATAGACGCCCGAGGGGATCAGGCCGGCGAACTGGGTGATGCCGTTGCCCTTGGCATAGTCGACCACGCGCTCGATCGACTGGCTGGGCGAATAGCCGAGCAGGTAGACGCCGTTCCCCGCGGCACTGGCATCGTTGGAGAAGCTGAGCACCGGCACCCGCGCCTTGCGCGCGATCGGCGCAACCGCGCGGGCATCCTCGCCGAGCAGCGGCCCGAGGATCAGCTTGTTGCCTTCCGCTACCGCGCGTTCGGCGGCGGCGACCGCCCCGCCGGGACCGGCGGTGTCATAGCTGGTGATGCGGATCGCATCGGTGTTGGTGTCGAGGATCGCCAGCTGCGTCGCGTTCTGCAGCGAGCGGCCGAGCCCGGCATTGGTGCCGGTCAGCGGCACCAGCAGGGCCACCCGGTGGCGCGCGACGTCCTGCGGCAGCCCCTGCTGGATCGGTGTGCTGGGGCGCTCGGCCGGACGCTCTGCGGGCGCGGTCGGCGCGGTCGGCGGACCGCCGCGCGGCGCGACGCAGGCACTTGCCAGAAGCGCCAGACCGGTCACGGCCAAACGAAGGGACGCACTGCGTCCCGGTTGCGATTTGCCGCTGCCCTCTGCCATGACACTCCCCGATGGAAAACACGCTTGCGCCCGGCCTCTATATCGTCGCCACTCCGATCGGCAATCTCGGTGACCTGTCGCCGCGCGCCAGCATGATACTCTCTCAAGCCGATGTGGTTGCAGTGGAAGACAGCCGGGTGACCGCCGGGCTGCTCCGCCACATCGGCGTGAAGCGGCCGATGCAGCCCTATCACGACCATAATGCCGATGCGGTGCGGCCCGGGCTGATCGCGCGGATGGGCAGCGAGGCGGTGGCGCTGGTGTCCGACGCAGGCACGCCGCTGATCTCCGATCCCGGCTACAAACTGGTCCGCGACGCCCGCGCGGCAGGCCACACCGTGGTGACGATCCCCGGCCCCTGCGCCGCGATCGCCGCGCTGACGCTGGCCGGGCTACCGACCGACCGCTTCTTCTTCCTCGGCTTCCTGCCCAGCAAGGCGCACGCGCGGGCGGAGGCGATCGCGGAAGTGGCGGCGATCAAGGCAACGCTGGTGCTGTACGAATCCGGCCCGCGCCTTGCCGCCTGCCTATCGGCACTCGCCGAAGGGCTGGGGGACCGCGAGGCGGGGGTGGCGCGCGAGATCACCAAGAAGTTCGAGGAGTGCGTGACCGGCACCCTCTCCACCCTCGCCGCGCGCTATGCCGAGGCGTCGCCCAAGGGTGAGATCGTCATCATCGTCGGCCCGCCGGGCGAGGCACCGCCCGCGACGCTGGAGGATGGCGAGGCAGCCCTGGTCGAGGCGCTCACCCGCCTGCCCGCCTCCAAGGCCGCGGGCGAAGTCGCCAAGAAGCTTGGCCTGGACCGCAAGGCGCTCTACGCCCGCGCGATGGAATTGAAGGGGTGAGGGACCGCCGCCCTCCCCTCTCCATCGTCATCCCCGCGAAGGCGGGGATCCATTGGGGTCGCCGGCGCGGCTCCTTCCCCCAGCGTCACGGCGAATGGATTCCCGCCTTCGCGGGAAGGACGGGGGGTTTTGCGGCGACGTGCGGGAGCAGATGAAAAGCCCGAAGCGTCAAGCCGCGGAACTGCGCGGCCGCGACGGCGAGCGCCGCGCTGCCTGGTGGCTGTGGCTGCGCGGCTGGCGGATCCTCGACCAGCGGGTGCGCACGCCCGCAGGTGAAGTTGACATCGTCGCCCGACGCGGCAGCCTCGTCGCCTTCGTCGAGGTGAAGACCCGCAAGACCGCCGCCGAACTCGATTTCGCGATCGACGCGCGTCGCCTCGCCCGGGTCGCCGCCGCGGCCGAACTGCTGATGCCGCGCTATGCGGGACCGGGCGACGATATCCGCGTCGACGTGATCCTCATTGCCCCGCGCACGCTGCCTCGCCATATCGAGAACGCCTGGATCGGGTGACCTAGCCCGGCAAGACACCCAAGGAGGCCGCATGCTTACCGTCGCCGTGCAGATGGACCCGCTCGATTCGATCAATATCGCCGGCGATTCGACCTTCGCGCTGATGCTCTCGGCGCAGGCGCGCGGGCACCGGCTGTTCCACTATGCGCCCGAGGACCTCAACTACAGCGCCGGTCGCGTCTGGACCAAGGCGCATCCGGTGACGGTGCAGCGCGTCGCGGGCGACCACTTCACCTTCGGCGAGCCCGTAAAGCTCGATCTTGGCGACGAGGCCGATGTGGTGCTGATGCGGCAGGACCCGCCCTTCGACCTCGGCTATATCACCGCCACACACCTGCTCGAGCGCATCGCCGACCGCACGCTGGTGGTGAACGACCCGGCGAACGTCCGCAACGCGCCGGAAAAGGTGTGGGTGCTCGATTTCGCGCAGTTCATGCCGCCGACGCTCGTCACCCGCTCGGTCGACGAGGCCAAGGCCTTCCTCGCCGAGCATGGCGAGATCGTGGTGAAGCCGCTGCACGGCAATGGCGGCAAGGCGATCTTCAAGATCGGCCGCGACGGCGCCAACCTCTCCTCGCTGATCGAGGTGTTCAACACCGCCTATCGCGAGCCGCACATGGTGCAGGCGTTCCTTCCCGACATCGTCAAGGGCGACAAGCGCATCGTGCTGGTCGACGGCGAGGTGGCGGGCGCGATCAACCGGCTGCCCGGCGAGGGCGAGATCCGCTCCAACCTCGCGGTCGGCGGATCGGCGGCGAAGACCGAGCTTACCGAGCGTGAGCAGGAAATCTGCGCCGTGCTCGGGCCCGAACTCAAGAAGCGTGGGCTCCTTTTCGTCGGTATCGACGTTATCGGCGGGCAATGGCTGACCGAAATCAACGTCACCTCGCCCACGGGCATCGTCGCGATCGACCGGTTCAACGGATCGGACACCGCCGGCATGATCTGGGATGCGATCGAGCGCAAGGTCGCCGCGCGCGGCTGACCGGGTGCTGACGCGATGGGCATGATCCTCGGCTGGGGCTATTGGGGCATCTTCCTGCTGATGGTGCTCGAGAACGTCATTCCCCCGGTCCCGTCCGAGGCGATCATGGGCATGGCCGGCATCGGCGCCGCGCGGGGGCATTTCGATCCCGTGCTGTTGGTGGCGGTCGGCACGCTCGGCACGGTGGCCGGCAACCTGTTCTGGTGGGAGATCGGGCGGCGGCTCGGCTATGCGCGGCTGCAGCCCTTCGTGGCGCGCTGGGGCCGCTGGCTGACCGTCGAGTGGCACGATGTCGAGCGGTTCAAGGGCTATTTCGATCGCTGGGGTGGCCCGACGATCTTCGTGTTCCGGTTCATGCCCTTCGGCCGCACGATCATCTCGCTACCGGCCGGGCTGATGCACATGCCGTTCTGGCGGTTCTGCGCCTATACGGCAGCGGGCAGCGCGATCTGGAATGCGGCGCTGGTGGGCGTCGGCTATGGCCTGGGCGCCGCGATCGCCGAGATCGACCGTTTCGTCACGCCGGCGATCGTGATCGGCGTGGTCGCGATGCTGATCTTCTATGTGTGGCGCGTGCTCACCTGGAAGCCGCGCGCGGCGTGACTCATGCGCGCGGATGCGCGGCGCGGTACACGTCCAGCAGATGCGCTGCGTCGACGGCGGTATAGACCTGGGTGGAACTGAGGCTCGCATGGCCGAGCAGTTCCTGCAGCGCGCGCAGGTCGGCGCCGCGCCCCAGCAGATGGGTGGCAAAGCTGTGCCGCAGCGCATGCGGGGTGGTCCGGTCCGACAGCCCCAGGCTGGTGCGCGCCGAACGCACCGCCTTGCGGATCGCGCCGGGCGGCAGCGGCCCGCCCTTGGCACCGCGGAACAGCGGCAGGTCGCGCGCGGTGCCCCAGGGACAGGCGGCGACATAGGCGTCGATCGCGGCGCGTACCTCGGGCAGCAGCGGCACGTCGCGGGTCTTGTCGCGCTTGCCGGTGACCCGCAGTGTCGCACCCAGCGGCAGCGCCGCGCCGGTAAGCGCCACCGCCTCGCCGATGCGCAGGCCCGCGCCATAGAGCAGCAGCAGCACCGCCCAGTCGCGCGCGGCGATCCAGGGTTCGCTTGCCTCATCGGATGCCCATTCGGCGAGCGCCACCGCCTCGTGCGGCGCGATCGGGCGCGGCAGGGTCTTCTTGACCTTGGGGCCGCGCAGGCGGGGCAGCTGGGCACCGTTGCCGCCGGCAAATTTCAGGAAGGCGCGGACGGCGGAAAGCTCGCGCGCGGCAGAGGTGTTCGACAGCCCTTCGTCGCGGCGATGGGCGAGGTAGGCGCGGAGATCGGCAGCGCCGACGTTGGCGAGCGCGTCCTGCGCTACCGGACCGCCCCAATGGCGCTGAAGGAAGCCGAGCAGGCGAACCGCGGTCGCCTCATAGGCGCGGATCGTATGCGCCGAGCGCCGTCGGTCGCGGCCGAGATGCTCGGCGAAGCGGCGCGGGAGGGGAAGGTCGGTCATGGTGCTGCCCGGCGGGCTCCCCCTGCGCACCCCTTCCGCTTGCGGGAGGGGACGGGGGAGGGGATGGATTGAACCCGCGGCACCTCTACCTCCACGTCATCCCCTCCCCTAACCCCTCCCGCAAGCGGGAGGGGAACCGTGCCGCAATCCTCAGGCGATCGTCTGGCCGGTCTTGGCCCAGTCGGCCATGAACGACTCGATGCCCTTGTCGGTCAGCGGGTGCTTGACCAGCTGCTTGATCACCGCCGGCGGCGCGGTCATCACGTCGGCGCCGATCTTGGCGGCCTGCAGCACGTGGATCGGGTGGCGGACGCTGGCGACCAGGATCTCGGTGGCGAAGTCGTAATTGTCGTAGATCAGGCGGATGTCTTCGATCAGGTCCATGCCGTCGAAGCCGATATCGTCGTGGCGTCCGACGAACGGCGAGATGAAGGTCGCGCCCGCCTTGGCGGCGAGCAGCGCCTGGTTGGCCGAGAAGCAGAGCGTGACGTTGACCATCGTGCCGTCGTCGGTGAGCGCCTTGCACGCCTTGAGGCCGTCGATCGTCAGCGGCAGCTTGACCGCGACATTGTCGGCAATCTTGCGGACGATTTCCGCCTCGCGCATCATGCCCTCGAAATCGAGCGCGACGACCTCGGCCGAGACCGGGCCTTCGACGATCTCGCAGATTTCCGCCACCACTTCGAGGAAGTTGCGGCCGGACTTGGCGATCAGCGACGGGTTGGTGGTGACGCCGTCGAGCAGCCCGGCATCGGCCAGGTCGCGGATATCGTCGATGATGGCGGTGTCGGCGAAGAACTTCATGGCTGCAAACCTTCCAGTGGAGTGTTGCCGCCCGCCTAGCCGACGCGGCCGCGCCGGGCAAACCCCTGCGAAGGGTTGCCATAGACCAGCATCAGCTTCACCTGCGGCTTCTGCAGCTTGCCGACGGTGACGCGGTAGGTGCCGGGTTCGAGCTTGTAGTACACGATCTTTTCGATCTTCGCGCAGGTGACACCCGGCGCGCGGGAGGCCATGCGCAGGGGCCGGCCGCTGCCCTTCGCCACGTCGATCCAGCCGGGCTGGTCCGCCGCGATGCCGAAGGTGCCGGCCTTGCGGATCGTCACCTGCGTTTCCGCCGCGCCGTTCTTCGCGGGCAGAGTGGTCGCATGGCGGGTATCGAGCCCGTCGGCACTGCGTTCCCAGCCCGACAAGGATCGCGGAAGATCGGTGCATTGCGGCACCGTCATGGCCAGTCCAGCTATCAGTATGAGCATCGCCGACTCCCCTGTTCAGCGAGTCGGCGTTCTACATTCGTTCCGGCCACAAAACAAGCGCCGTCAGTTCGGCACCAGCATCAGCTTGGCCTTGGTCTGGGCGAGGCCGCTGGCGAACACCCGGTACGTCCCCGGCGTCAGCTCGAATCGCACGATCTTGCGAATCGTCGAACAGTCCGGGCCATGGCCATGCGCGACCGAGGCGAGCGGCGCGCCGCCTTCGGCACCGGGCAACACGTCGATCCAGCCCGGCTGGTCGAGCGCGATGCCATAGGTGCCCGCCTTGACGATGCGGAACGCGATCGTCGCCGCGCGCCCCGGCTTGGCGCCCTTGGGCAGGCCCTTGAGCGTCGACGCGTCGACGGTTGCCAGCGACACCGCCTTGTCCGTCACCAGTTCGTCGCCGGGGGTGCTCCAGCCGGCGAGCGCGACCGGCAGGCTGGCGTCCGGCGCCTTGCACGCGGTGGTCGCCTGGGCGGGCGCAGTCTGGGCGAGCAGCAAGGCGAGCAACAGCATCGGCGGGTCTCCTGAGACGACGAACCGGCGATACGGGATTCCCGTTCCGTCGAAAATGCCCATATGAGGGGCCGATCATGTCCCGCGCGCGCATTCTCGTCCTCCATCCGGCTCTGGGGCCGCTCGACTATCGCGTGCCGCATGGCATGACGGTCGCGCCCGGCAGCATCGTGATCGTGCCGATCGGCCCGCGCCAGTTCGCCGGGGTGGTTTGGGAACCCGAGCGGCTGCCGACCGAGGAGATCGGCGACAATCGGCTGCGCGCCATCCTCGCCGTCGCCGATGCCCCCCCGATCCCCGCCCCGGTCCGGCGCCTGATCGAGTGGACCGCGGATTACTATCTCGCCCCCCCCTCCTCGGTGCTGGCGATGACCCTGCGCACCTCGGCCGCGTTCGAGGCGGCGCCCACGATCACCGAATATCGCGCGACCGGGCAGATCCCCGACCGCCTCACCCCGCAGCGCGCCCAGGCGCTGGAGCGGATCGGCGAGCGCCAGGGGCTGGTCCGCGAGCTCGCCGCGATCGCCGAGGTGTCCGACGCGGTGATCCGCGGCCTGGTGAAGACCGGCGCGATCGAGGCGGTGACGGTCGACACCCAGGCACCCTACCCGCTGCCCGACCCGAGCTTCGCGCCGCCGCACCTGAACCCCGCGCAGGCGGCGGTGGCGAGCGCGCTGCGCACCGCCGTGGAAGAAGGCGCCTTCCAGCCCTTCCTGCTCGACGGCGTCACCGGATCGGGCAAGACCGAAGTCTATTTCGAGGCGGTCGCCGCCGCGATCGCGGCCGGCAGGCAGACCCTGGTGCTGCTCCCCGAAATCGCGCTGACCGAGCCCTTCCTCACCCGCTTCGCCGGCCGCTTCGGCTGCGAGCCCGTCGCCTGGCATTCGGGCCTGCGCAGCTCGGAGCGCCGCCGGGCGTGGCGGGCGATCGCCGGCGGCGAGGCGCTGGTGACGGTGGGCGCGCGCTCGGCGCTGTTCCTGCCCTATCCCAAGCTCGGCCTGATCGTGGTCGACGAGGCGCACGAGACCAGCTTCAAGCAGGAAGAGGGCGTGCACTATCATGCCCGCGACGTGGCGGTGATGCGCGGCATGTTCGAGCGCTGCCCGGTGGTGCTCGCCTCCGCCACCCCGGCGATCGAGACGCGCCACCAGGTGGAGGTCGGCCGCTATGCCGAGCTCAAGCTGCCGGGCCGCTACGGCGCCGCCGAGCTGCCGAAGATCGAGGCGATCGACCTGATCCGCGAGCCGCCGGAGCGCGGCCGCTGGCTCGCCCCCCGGCTGGTCGCGGCGATCGAAGAGACCTTGAAGCGCGGCGAACAGTCGCTCTTGTTCCTCAACCGCCGCGGCTATGCGCCGCTCACCCTGTGCCGCCACTGCGGCCACCGTTTCCAGTGCCCGAACTGCACGGCGTGGATGGTCGAGCACCGGTTGCTCCACCGCCTCTCCTGCCACCATTGCGGCCACACCATGCCGACCCCGAGCATGTGCCCCGAGTGCAAGTCCGACGACACGCTGGTCGCCTGCGGCCCGGGCGTCGAGCGGATCGCCGACGAGGTAACCGCGCTATGGCCCGAGGCGCGCACCGCCATCGTCACTTCGGACACGTTGTGGTCCCCCGCCAAGGCGGCGGAATTCGTGTCGCGGATGGAGCATGGCGCGATCGACATCGTCGTCGGCACCCAGCTCGTCACCAAGGGCTATCACTTCCCCAACCTTACCCTGGTCGGCGTGGTCGATGCCGATCTCGGACTCGACGGCGGCGACCTGCGTGCGTCTGAGCGCACCTTCCAGCAGATCATGCAGGTCTCGGGGCGCGCCGGCCGGGGCGAAAAGCCGGGCACGGTGTTTATCCAGACGCATGCCCCCGAAGCGCAGGTGATGCAGGCGCTGGTCTCGGGCGATGCCGAGGCCTTCTACGCCGCCGAGACCGAGGCGCGCCGCCACGCCGACGCGCCGCCCTTCGGCCGCTATGCCGCGATCATCGTCTCCTCGGAGGACAAGGCGGCCGCCGAGGAGACCGCGCGGATGATCGGTCGTGCCGCGCCGGACACGGCCGAGATGCACGTGTACGGCCCCGCCCCCGCACCGCTGGCGATGCTGCGCGGGCGCCACCGCTTCCGGCTGCTCGTCCATGCCAAGCGCGGCTTCGCGGTGCAGGACGCGATCCGCGACTGGCTGGGCGCGCTCGCCTGGAGCGCGCGGGTGCGGGTGGCGGTGGACGTCGATCCCTACAGCTTCGTGTGAGCATGGCCGCTTGAACCGCCGCCGCTTTTCGCCGAAAGCGCGGGGCATGACTTCAACCGGGGTGTTTTGGCGCATGCGGCAGATCTTCGTGCTGGTGGCGATGCTGCTTGCCTGGGCGGCCCCCGCGCGCGCCGACGACATCTCGGCAGCCGGGCGCGGGGTGGTGCGGATCGTCACCATCGCCGTGGCCGAGGATGAAGTGGTCGGCTTCGGCCATGGCAGCGGCTTCGCGGTCGCGCCCAACCGCATCGTCACCAATGCCCATGTCGTCGAGCTCGCCTCGCGCTACCCCGGCAACGTCGTGATCGGCGTGGTGCCGTCCGAAGGCAGCAAGTCGTTCCAGGGCAAGCTGATCGCGATCGACACCAAGCGCGACCTTGCACTGATCGAGTTCACCGGCGCCAAGCTGCCGCCGCTCGCATTGTTCGGCGGCGCGGTGACCGATGGCGAGACGCTGATCGCGCTCGGCTATCCCGGCAATGTCGATATCGCCACGGCGCGCTCGGCGGCGGACTTCATCACCCCGCAATCGCCGGTGCGCTCGCAGGGCGGCTTTGCCGGCACGCGCACGTTGGAGGGCATTTCGGTGCTGCTCCACACCGCGAACATCGCGCGGGGCAATTCGGGCGGGCCGCTGCTCGATGCGTGCGGCCGCGTGCTGGGGGTGAACTCGGCGATCACCAACAGCGAGGAAGGCGACGCCACCTTCGCCTTCGCGATTTCCTATCCCGAGCTGACCGCCTTCCTCACCCAGGCCAAGCAGCCGGTGGTGACGGTGGCGGCGCCGTGCATCAGCGTCGAGCAGCGGATGGCGCTCGACAAGGCCGCCGAGGAAAAGGACCGGGCCGACGCCGCCAATCGCGTCGCCCAGGCCGAATCCGCTGCCGCGCGCACCCGCGAAGCCGCGATCGACAAGGCGCGTGCCGCCAATGAATCGCTGCGCGAAACCTATATGGCGGGCGCGGCGGTGCTGCTGGTGTTCGGTGCGCTGGCGCTGGGCGCGGCGGGCCTGCTGCTCTCGCGCGACAAGCAGCGCCCCGGCGTGTGGACCGCGGTGGGCGGCGGCGCGCTGCTGCTCGGCGCGGTCGCGCTGTTCGTGCTGCGGCCGAGCTTCGACGAGGCCAGCATCGCCGCACCGGGGACGGGCAACGACACCGCCGAAGCCAAGCTGCCGGCCGATGCGGCGCAGGGGCCGCTGGTCTGCACGCTCCAGCCCGATCGCAGCCGCATCACCGTTTCCGCCGGCGAGGCGGTGCGGCTGAGTGTCGGGCCCGACGGCTGCATCGACGGCGGCACCCAATATGCCGAATCCGGCCGCCGCTGGCAGCGCGTGCTAGTCCCCGCCGACGACCAGACGGTGACGGTGCGCGAGTTCGATCCCGACAGCCAGACGCTGACCGACACGCGCTATTTACTCTCCGCCGCCGACATGCAGAAGGTGCGCGACGTGAAGCCCGCGACGCCGGTGAACCAGTGCACCGCCGATCAGGCCAAGCGCGCGAGCCTGGCGAGCCTGCAGCAGCTGATGCGCGCGGCGCTGCCGCCGACCTATAACGAGAAGCTGGTCTATCACTGCGCGGCGGGCGGGGCGGAGTGAGGCTATTCCTCCCCGGGCGAAGCTCGGGGAGGGGCGGGCTGGATTTGCCCCCTTCCCCCTCACCCTTCCCACCGCCTACGGCGGCGGGCCCCTTCCC
>NZ_BCTR01000080.1 GCF_002091475.1 Sphingomonas azotifigens NBRC 15497 | reverse complement strand
ATGGCGCTCAAAGGCGATAGCGCTGCCTTCAAGGAGGAGGATGCACGTTAGCCCCAACCGCCTTGCGCCACTCCCTTATTGCTATACCCTCCACAATCGCGGACGAGACCGGACACACCCGGCGTGCGCCGCGACCCGCAATTGCAGGGGAGGATGTCACTCTATGACGATCGTCTATTTCGCCATCGTCTGCGGCCTGATCGCCGTCGCCTATGGCTTCATCACCAGCCAGCAGGTGCTGCGTGCGCCCGCCGGCAATGCCAAGATGCAGGATATCGCCGCCGCCATCCAGGAAGGCGCCAAGGCCTATCTGACGCGGC
This sequence comes from Sphingomonas azotifigens NBRC 15497, assembly GCF_002091475.1. GTDB lineage: Bacteria > Pseudomonadota > Alphaproteobacteria > Sphingomonadales > Sphingomonadaceae > Sphingomonas > Sphingomonas azotifigens. The sequence continues at coordinate 21,120 of NZ_BCTR01000080.1, read as the reverse complement.
AATATACCGCCATCGCCGTGGTCGGCGTCGTGGTGGGTGTCGTGCTGTTCCTCACATTGGGGGCGATTCCCACGATCGGCTTCCTGATCGGCGCGATCCTGTCCGGCGTCGCCGGTTTTGTCGGCATGAACATCTCCGTGCGCGCGAACGTCCGCACGGCGGAGGCGGCGCGCGGCAGCCTGCAGGGCGGGCTCACCCTCGCCTTCCGCTCCGGCGCGATCACCGGCATGCTGGTGGCGGGCCTTGGCCTGCTCTCGATCGCGGTGCTGTTCTGGTATCTGGTGGAGGTGGCGCACCATGCGCCGGGCGATCGCATCGTCGTGCTCACCCTTTCGACCCTCGCCTTCGGCGCCTCGCTGATCTCGATCTTCGCGCGGCTGGGCGGCGGCATCTTTACCAAGGCGGCGGATGTCGGCGCCGATCTCGTCGGCAAGGTGGAAGCCGGTATCCCCGAGGACGACCCCCGCAACCCGGCCGTGATCGCCGACAATGTCGGCGACAATGTCGGCGACTGCGCCGGGATGGCCGCCGATCTGTTCGAGACGTACGTGGTGACGCTCGGCCTCACCATGGTGACGATCGCACTGCTGCTGCGCGGCGTAGATGCGGCGCTGCTCACCAAGTTGATGGCGCTGCCGCTGCTGGTCGGCGGCGTGTGCATCATCACCTCGATTCTCGGCACCTATATGGTGCGCCTGGGCGCCAACCAGTCGATCATGGGCGCGCTCTACAAGGGCTTCTGGACCACCGTGATCCTCGCGGTACCCGCCATCTACGGCGTCACTTACTACACCCTCGGCGGCAGGATGCAGGACTCGATCGCCTCGCTCGGCGAGCCTTCGGCGCTGCTCGACGGCAACACGCTCTCGGCCGATGCCGTGGCGGCTGCGGCGGCAATGCCCACCGTTACCGGCATGGGCCTGTTCTGGTGCATGATGATCGGCCTTGCCGTCACCGGCCTGCTCGTGTGGATCACCGAATATTACACCGGCACCAATTTCCGCCCGGTCAAGTCGATCGCCAAGGCCTCGGTGACCGGCCACGGCACCAACGTCATCCAGGGCCTCGCGATCAGCCTCGAATCGACCGCGCTGCCGACGCTGGTGATCGTCGTCGCGGTGATCGCGACCTACCAGATCGCGGGCATTCTCGGCGTGGCCTTCGCCGCGACCTCGCTGCTCGCGCTGGCCGGCATGGTGGTCGCGCTCGACGCCTATGGCCCGGTGACCGACAATGCCGGCGGCATCGCCGAGATGGCCGGTCTCGAAGACGAGGTCCGCCACAAGACCGATGCGCTCGACGCGGTGGGCAACACCACCAAGGCGGTGACCAAGGGCTATGCGATCGGCTCGGCGGCGCTGGCGGCGCTGGTGCTGTTCGGCGCCTATACCACCGATCTCGACCATTATCGCAATGCGCTGGGACTCACCGGGCCGGTCAACTTCTCGCTCTCCAACCCGTACATCATCGTCGGCCTGCTGCTCGGCGCGCTGCTCCCCTATCTGTTCGGCGCGTTCGGGATGACCGCGGTCGGCCGCGCCGCCGGATCGGTGGTGGAGGATGTCCGCGCCCAGTTCCGCGACAATCCGGGCATCATGGCGGGCACCAGCCGGCCCAATTATGCCCGCACCGTCGACATCGTCACCAAGGCGGCGATCCGCGAGATGATCGTGCCCTCGCTGCTGCCGGTGCTGAGCCCGATCCTCGTCTATTTCCTGATCGCCGCGGTGGCGGGCAAGGAACAGGGCTTTGCCACGGTGGGCGCGATGCTGCTCGGGGTGATCGTCTCCGGCCTGTTCGTCGCCATCTCGATGACCAGCGGCGGCGGCGCCTGGGACAATGCCAAGAAGTACATCGAGGACGGCAATTACGGCGGCAAGGGCAGCGACGCCCACAAGGCCGCGGTGACCGGCGACACGGTAGGCGATCCGTACAAGGACACGGCGGGTCCGGCGGTGAACCCGATGATCAAGATCACCAACATCGTGGCGCTGCTGCTGCTCGCGGCGCTCGCCGCCGGCGGCACGCATTAAGAACGCAAATCCTCCCCCAGCTTGCTAGGGGAGGGGGACCCATTCGCGCTAGCGAATGGTGGAGGGGCCGCGCCGCGAGGCGCGGAATATACCGCCCTCACAGGAGTCACCGCCTGCGGCGATGGTCCCCCTCCCCGTACCGGGGAGGATCTTGCATGCTCGACGCTAAATCCCCACATCCCACACGAAGACGCGCGCCCGTGCCGCGCCGCCTTCCCTTTTTCCTTCCAGCGCTGTAAGGGCGACGCACTTTTACGCGCGCTAATCCCTGAGAGGCATTTTTTGGCCAAAGAAGAACTGCTTGAAATGCGTGGACAGGTTGTGGAGCTTCTCCCCAACGCCATGTTCCGCGTCCGGCTCGAGAACGACCATGAGATTCTCGGCCACACCGCCGGCAAGATGCGCAAGAACCGCATCCGCGTGCTGGTGGGCGACGAGGTGCTCGTCGAGCTGACGCCCTACGACCTGACCAAGGGCCGCATCACCTACCGCTTCAAGTAAGCAGGCGCGGCCCATGCGGCTCGTGCTCGCTTCCACTTCGCCGCGACGGCTCGATCTGCTCACCCGGATCGGCGCCGCGCCCGATCGCGTTGCCGCCCCGGACGTGGACGAGGATGTCCGCCCCGGCGAGCTGCCGCGACCCTATGTGCTGCGCGTCGCCACCGCCAAGGCGCATGCGGTCGACCGTGCCGAGGACGAGATCGTCCTCGCCGGCGACACCACCATCGCCGTCGGCCGCCGCATCCTCGGCAAGCCCGCGGACGAAGCCGATCTGCGCCGGATGCTGACGCTGCTCTCCGGCCGCCGCCACCATTGTCTCTCCGCGATCTGCGTGATCGGCCCCGACGGCAAGGCGCGCACCCGCGTTGCCGACACCGTCGTCGCCTTCAAGCGCCTCAGCGACGCCGATATCGACTGGTATGTCGCCAGCGGCGAAGGCATGGGCAAGGCGGGCGGCTATGCCATCCAAGGCAAGGCCGAGGCGTTCGTGCGCTTCCTCTCCGGCAGCCATTCGGGCGTGGTGGGCCTGCCGGTGTTCGAGGCGCGCGCGCTGCTGGCCGGTGCCGGCTATCCCCTTGGCTGAGTGGCTGTACGAAGCGGGAATCGGCGAGAGCCGCGCCGCCCTCGTTTCGCGTGGGGTTATCTGGCAGGCGCGGATCGAACTGGCGGGCACTAGGCCCCAGGTCGGCGCGATCTGCGCGGCACGGCTCGCGGACAAGTCCACCGGCAAAGTGACCCTCGACCAGGGCGGCGAGGCGCTGTGCGACCCGCTGCCCAAGGGCATCACCCAAGGCGCCGCGCTGCGCGTGAAGATCGTCCGCGAGGCAATCCCCGAACCCGGCCGCGCCAAGCTCCCCAAGGCCGTCCCCGCGCCCGCTGAGGCGCCCTTGGGCGACGGGCCGGACCTGCTCGCCCGCATCACCGCCAGCGACCATCCCGTCCGCATGCTGCGGCCGCACGAGGCGGATGCGCTGGAAGAGGCCGGCTGGTCCGAACTTCTCGACGAAGCCTATACCGGCGAGATCACCTTTCCCGGCGGCGCGCTGCGCATGTCCCCCACTCCGGCCATGACGCTGTTCGACGTCGATGGTTCGGGCCCGCTCGAACCGCTGTCGATCGCCGCCGCCCACGCCGTAGCGCGCGCGATCGAGCGATTCGGCATCGGCGGCTCGATTGGCATCGACTTCCCGACGCTGAGCAGCAAGGCCGCCCGCAATGCGGTCGCCGAGGCGATCGACGCCGCCCTGCCCCAGCCTTTCGAGCGCACCGCGGTCAACGGCTTCGGCTTCCTCCAGATCGTCCGCCGCCGCACCCGGCCCTCGCTGCCCGAGTTGCTCCACGCCGATCCGGTCGGCGCCGCCACCCGCGCCGAACTGCGCCGGCTGGAACGCCTTCCCCCGCCGGTGCCGGCCACCCATATGGTGGATAGCCGAATCGCCCGCCGCCTGGCGCGCGAGCCCGACTGGACCGAGATGCTCGCCCGTCGCATGGGCGGCGCGGTCCAGTTCGTGACCCCCAAGGAGTGATCCCCATGCCCCGCGACGCCTGCCCGATCTGCGGCAAGCCCACCGCCGCCGACTTCAAGCCCTTCTGCAGCCGCGGCTGCAAGGATCGCGACCTGCTGCAATGGCTGGGCGAGGGCTATCGCGTCCCCGGCGAGCCGGCGCAAACAAATGTGCAATCGGGGCTGGACAGCCACGAATTCCCCGACTAACAGGCGCGCTCCCCGGCGGCTCCGCCGGTGTGCCCGGGTAGCTCAGTTGGTAGAGCATGCGACTGAAAATCGCAGTGTCGGCGGTTCGACTCCGTCCCCGGGCACCATCCACCTTTCCGCACAGATCCAAGAACGTACAAAAATCCCCAGTTTTGCGTGGGTTTTGACGGTATCTGATCCACCCAAATCCGGGTCGATCCATTGGAACCCGCGGCACCTGACGGTATATTTGACGGTATCAGCACTGCGCCAGCGGAGGAGATACCGTCATGCTCACCGATGCAGCCGTCCGTCGAATCAAGCCTCGAGACAAGGCGTTCAAGACTCAGGACATGCACGGCATGTATCTCCTCGTTCAGCCTGGCGGTGGTCGGTACTGGCGGTGGGACTATCGACATGACGGCAAACGCGGCACCGTCGCCCTGGGCGTCTACCCGGACGTATCCCTCAAGGAGGCGCGTGAGCGCCGAGAGAATGCCCGGAAACTGCTCGAGAAGGGCATCAACCCCTCCTCCTACGGCAAGCTGACCCGCGGCGTCGGCAGCATTTCGGCCGGAGATACATTCGCTACCGTCGCCGACGAATGGCTGAGAAAGATCGAGGCCGAGGGGCGAGCGGCAAAGACCCTCGAGAAGCTGCGGTGGCTGATCGGTTTCGCCATCCCGCTGATCGGCACTCGACCGATCGGGCATATCAGCGCGCCCGAATTGCTCACCGTATTGAGGACCGTAGAGGTCCGAGGCCGCTATGAGACGGCACGACGCCTCCGTAGCACCTGCAGCAGCGTCATTCGCTACGCGATCGCCACCGGGCGGGCCCAGCGAGACGTGACCGTCGATCTCCAGGGCGCCCTGATCACGCCCAAGGTCAAGCACCATGCAGCGATCATTGAGCCCGACAAGGTCGGCGCGCTACTGCGTGCCATAGACGGCTACGAGGGCCAGCCATCGGTTGCCTTGGCGCTTCGAATCGCCCCACATGTCTTCGTGCGTCCGGGCGAACTGCGCGCCGCTGAGTGGGCAGAGTTCGACCTTTCATCGAAGGTCTGGACCATTCCCGGCGAGAAAATGAAGATGGGCCGCCCGCATCGGGTCCCCCTTTCCAATCAGGTGCTTTCGCTTCTAGCGGAGCTTCGAGGGATGAGCGGCAGGTCGAACCTTCTGTTCCCAAGCGTCCGGTCAGACGCTCGCCCCATCTCCGACAACACCATCAATGCCGCCCTACGCCGGCTGGGGTACGACAAGACGCAGATGACGGGCCACGGCTTCCGCGCGATGGCCAGCAGCCTCCTCAATGAGAGCAGGAAGTGGCACCCCGACGCGATCGAGCGGCAGCTCGCGCATGTCGAGAACAATGACGTCCGCCGCGCCTATCTTCGCGGCGAGCATTGGGACGAGCGCGTTCGAATGATGCAGTACTGGTCAGATTATCTGGACCGACTGAAAGCCAACGGTAACGCCAGAAGGTCGAAACCCGCCTAGCCTTTCGCGAGGAGGAGCCGGCTACATCGCTCCGAAGGCAGAGGCCACAGGTTCGAATCCTGTCGGGTGCGCCAGAAGCGGAAAACTGGCTGATTTGCGTTGTTTCAGCGCGAGACAGCTGAATAACCATGTGCACTGAACAATCTATACGCATAGCTGCTCCGCCAGCACTGCATCACCAAACTGGTCACCAGCCTGGTGGCCAGCGCCCGACGCCTACCCTGGCGGGGCCGCAACCATAACGTGGCGCCCGTACTCACCCCTTCATCGTGCGAATAGGGCGGGACCTCCACGGTGAGATGTGCTCGGCATCCGCTTTCCTTGCGAGCCATCTTATCGCTGAAACGTTCGCTCCATCACCGTGCAGCGCGCCACCCTGGCATCCAGCCGCCGCACGATCGCGTCGAGCCCGGCCTGAAGATCATGCGTCGCAGCGCACAGGAAGATGTCCACGCAGGCGGTGCCATATTCGGGCCACGTGTGTATCGAGATGTGCGACTCCGCCAGCAGCGCCACGCCAGTGACGCCCTGCCCCACACCGAAGCTGTGCAGGCGCGTTTCGAGCAGCGTCGCCCCCGCCCCTGCCGCTGCTGCCACCAGACAGGCTTCGATATGGGCGGTATCGGCGAGCCGCGTCGCGTCCGTCAGATCGGCGATCAGGTGATGCCCGATCACAGCAGGCTCTCATAGGAATGCCCGAACAACGCCATTGCCCCCTCGGCAGCGGAGACGCCCTGATACTGCGCCTCCTCGAACAGCGAGAGCCCGCTCAGGTCCGAATGGGCGAGGAACAGCGGCGGCTTCGGCATCGCGGCAGCGCCACGACCCAGAAAGCCCGGGGTCGGCCGGATCATCGCATGTCCCCAACGCCATAGATCGATGCGCCGGATCGCCTCGTCGAGGTCCGGGTGCATGGCGAGCAGGTCGTCGCGGACCATCTGCTTCCATTCCTCGGCAGGACGTTCGAGCAGCAGGCGCCGCGCCACGGGCGGCGACATGTTCGACAGCGGGAGGTACCAGGTTAGCACGGTCGCGATGGGATGCACGTCGGGCGCCTGGTGCGTCGCGACGACATAGCCGAGCGACTCGCTGGTGCTCGACACGTTATCCCAGGCGAGCGGCACCCCGCGTCCGCCCGGCAGGCGATCCACAGTGACGTTCGCGATCAGCCACGGCGCGTAGGTGAACGCCTTCTCGCTTGCTACCTCAGGGCAAATCCGCGCAGCGACGAAGTGCGGCATGGCGAGGATCGTAGCCCGCGCGCGCGTCCGCACCGTCGTGCCGGCGGCAACGTCGAAGCTGTCGACCAGTATCGTCTCCCCATCCTGCGCGACCTGATGAACGATATGGCCGCGGGCGATGCGGTCCGGAAAGAAGCCCGCCAGCCCACGCGCCAGCCGGGCATTGCCTTCGGGCCAGGTGAGCTCGTTGTCGCCCGCACCGTCCACGGTCCAGCCGCGCCGCCCGGCGAAATAATGCACGCCTGCCCAGGCCGAGACTTCGTGCGGCTCGGTGCCGTAATCGTCCCGCATCGCATAGCGGACATGCGCGCTCAGCACCGGCGAGCGCCATCCCTGCCGGTCCAGCCAGCTGGCGAAATCGAGCGCATCCAGTGCGATCAGGTCGGGGTCGCCGGAGCTATAGGCCCTCGGCACTGCAAAGGCAGGTTTGCCGTCACTGCCGATCCGCGCGGAATAGGCGGCCATCGTCTTCTCGAACGCCGCAAGGTCGGCGCGATCCTGGGGCGTCAGGCCGGTGTGCGGTACCAGCCCCTCCTGCCAGCGTCCCTGCCAGAACAGCCGTTCCTGCAGATCGGCGCAGAGCTGCTCGGGATCATAGACCGGCACGCCGTCCCGCTCCCCGACCAGGATGCCCAGCTGGCGGAGCAGATGCCGCACCGCCTTCGCCTCGCGATTGGGCACCGGCAGGTAATGCGCGCCAAGCGGGTAGGCGGAGACGGCATTGCGGCCGCCCCGCGCGTTGCCGCCCACCGCATCCTCCAGCTCGAGCAGGCGGAAGCGGGTAAACCCGGCATCGTGCAGCCGCCAACCGGCCGACAAGCCCGCGATGCCGCCCCCCGCGATCACCAGGTCGACCTCCTCGAAGCGACTGGGTGGCGGGAAGCCACCGTCGCGCAGGCGATGCCCGCGCGCGAGATCGGCGCCGCCCAGCGCGCCCGGCGGCAGCGGCGCGCCATGGTCCAGCGCCGCCGCCAGGCCACCACCGGCGAGGGCGACCGCACCTGCCCCCAGTCCCAGCACCGTCCGCCGATCAGCCTTCATAGCGGCTCCAGGCATCGGCGAACTCGCGGACCAGCACCTGGTTGTCGAACCGGTTCACCGGCGTCGGCCGCCGCGCCATGTCGGGCGGAAAGTCGAACAGCGCGGCGTCGCCCGCGGGCGTCAGGAACCGCCCGCCCGCCGGAATCCGCGCCGCCATCGGGATCGGGTGCGCGGCGGCGAGCACGAAGCCCCACTCGCCGAAGCTGGGGACATAGACATGGTAGCCGCGCGTCTGCAGCCCTGCCGCTTCCAGCGTGGTCGCCACCGTCCAATAGGCCATGGGCGCGACCAGCGGCGAGGTGCTCTGCACCACCATCGCGCCGGTGGGCGCCATCAGCCGGCGCACGGCGCGGTAGAAGGTCTCGGTATAGAGTTTGCCGACCGAGTAATCGACGGGATCGGGGAAATCGACGATGATCGCGTCGAACGAACCGGCGCGGGTCGCCGCCGCCTCGCGCGCCCAGCGAAAGCCGTCGGCGTTGATCACGGTCATGCGGCGATCGGTCAGCGCGCCCTTGTTGAGCGCGGTCAGCATCGCGGTCTTGGAGAAGAGCCCGGTCATCTCGTCGTCGAGATCGACCAGCGTCAGGTGCCGGACCTCGGGATGGCGCAGCACCTCGCGCGCGGCGAGGCCGTCTCCGCCGCCCAGGATCAGCACGTTGCGCGGGTTCGCCACGCGCCCCAGCACCGGCTGCACCAGCGCTTCGTGATAGCGATACTCGTCGCGCGAGGAGAATTGCAGGTTGCCGTTGAGATAGAGCCGCAGATCGTCCTCGCGGCGGGTCAGCACGATGCGCTGGTATTTGGTGCTGACCGCATAGATCACCGGCTCGCCATAGCTCGCGACTTCCGCCCAGCGCTGCAGCCGGTCCGATGCGGCGAAGCCGGCGGCGAGCGCCAGCAGCACGATCACCGCCGAGACCGTCTCGCCACGAAAGCGGCTCGCCCGCGGCAGCGCGAGCAGCACCGCCAGCGCCACGCCGGCGTTGAGGATGCCGAACAGGAAGCCGGTACGGATCATGCCGAGATGCGGCATTAGCAGCAGCGGGAACAACAGGCTGGCGACCAGCGCGCCGACATAGTCGAAGGTCAGCACGTTCGACACGGTCTCGCGGAAATCGAAGCCGCGCAGGATGCGGATCAGCAGCGGAATTTCGAGCCCGACGAGGAAGCCGATGCCGAGCACCAGCCCGTACAGCGCCACCCGGAAATGCTCGACCAGCGGGAACAGCTCGAACAGCGCCGCCGCCGAGGCGCCACCCAGCACCGCGATCAGCAGCTCGACGCGGATGAACAGCCGCAGCTCGTCGCGCGTCACGTAGCGCGAGCACCAGCTGCCCAGCCCCATCGCGAACAGATAGGTGCCGATCACGGTGGAGAACTGGGTTACGCTGTCGCCGAGCAGATAGCTGGCCAGCGTGCTGGCGAGCAGCTCGTAGATCAGCCCGCAGGTGGAGACGACGAAGGCAGAGGCAAGCAGCGCGGCGGCAGGTGCCGACGCGCGGGACTTGGAATGCGCGGGATCGCCTTCAGCCATGAATGGCGGCGGCAACGATGATCGCGAGGCCGATCGCGACCGCGCCGGAGAAGATCGCGACGGCGACATTCTGCTTGTCGCGGATCTCCTCCCAAAGCTTGCCCGGGGTCAGCAGGTCGAGCACGACGAAGCCGACCACGAAGACGAGGATGCCGACCACGGCATAGAGCAGGGTCGCGAGCAGCGCGGGAAGCGTAGTGACCATGAAGCGTCCTCCTATTTGTGATGCGGGCCGTAGAACACGGCGTGGCCCCCGCCATGGCCGGCGCTGCTATAGCTGGCCGTGTCGGCGCGGCCGCCATCGGCGAAGGGCGACCAGCCATAGCTCGTCGCGGCGAGGAAAAGCCCGAGGACGCCGATCGACCAGAGCGCGTAGAGAAAGCTGCGTCGGTCCATCAGTCGTCACTCCCTTCGCTGCGTGCCGGCTGGAAATCGCTCTCGCCCTTGCGCGCCTTCTCGAAACGAAGGTGAAGCAGCAGGCCGATCAGCCAGGGCATCGCGATCATCAGCGCGGCGAGGAACAGGTTGGAGCCATAGAGCGTGCCGCTGCCGACCTCGACGACGATCTGGGGCGCATTGGTCGGCTCCATCCAGCCGCCATCGGGATAGAAGGTGCCGTTCTCGCTCCAGCGATTGCCCTTGTAATCCACGATGAGATCATAATCGCCCGCCGGGACGGCCGCGATCGAGACATCGGAGTCGCGCGCCCCCTCGGTCCAGGGCCCATCCGAATCCGTGCCTTGGTAGCGCTCGGCGGCACCCGAGGCCGCGAAGACCTGCTGCGTCCTCCGATCGACCAGGCTGTAATCGAGATCGACCCAGCCATTCTCCAGCCGCGGCACGGTGCTGCGCACCTGCACCCGCTGGTAGCGGTCGCTCAGGTGAATGGGTCCGATGGTCGCGTTCTGCTCGCGTCCGTCCACCGCCACGGGCAAGGATTGCGAGGTGATCCAGCGCGTCCCACCCAGCACGATCGACAGGACCAGCAGGAAGGCCAGCGCGATCCCGCCGATCAGCGCCCCCTTGCCCAGCCATGCGCCCCACGGCGAAGGCTGGTGCGGCAAGGGCGGCCACACCCTGCGTGCCGGGGCTACGCCGAAGGCCTGCACCATCATCCTGTCCGGCACCCACTGGTTGAGCGTCCAGCTCTCCTCGCGCTCGCTCGTCTCGCGCGACAGCATGAAGCCGGGGCGAACCCAGTCGCCGGTCTTCACCGTCTCGCCTACCGCGACGCGCCAGTAGAATTCGCCGACGACGCGATCGACGGTCGCAGTCCCGGCGAAGAAGCGCATATAGGCGGCCCCGTCCAGCGTGTAGCTGCTGAACGTCTGCCAGGTCGGGACGCGGGTGAGCATGGTGCCGAAGCTCCAGCCGCCGCGTGCGTTCACCAGCCAGCGATAGCCGTGATAGGGGTTGAACAGCAGATATTCGTCCCAGCGGTAATAGTCCTGCGACCGCCGGAGATAGCCGATCGCCTCCCACTCCACGCCGAACAGCGCACCGCGCGTGCCGAGCGGGATGTCGGGCGTCACCTGCGCGGCATGCGCCTGGGTGACCAGCTTTACCAGCCCGTCGGTCGTGTCGAGGATCGAGCCGCAATATTGGCACCCGACATGCACGGTGTAGCCCGCCGCGCGCAGCTCCACCGTCCCCCCGCAATTCGGGCAGGACAGCGCGCGGACCGCCGGTGCGGGCGGCGGGGCGAGGGGCGCTTCAGGCTGCATAATCGGGGAGCGCCCATCCTTCGATCGCACGCAGGCCGCGCGGCGCGAGCTCAGCGAGCATCACGTAGCGGCCCTGGTAGAAGCTCGTCGTCCTGCCGTCGCGCTGCAGGCTGGCGCACGCGCCGTCGGGCCCGCGCAGATCGACATTGTAGGCCTGCCAGCCGCTCGGCGCGACGAAGGGCAGTTCACCCTCGGCAGTGATGCACAGCGCCTGGCGCGCATCGGCGATGACGAGCTTGCGGCCGAACAATTCCACTTTCTGGCCGATCTGCGCGCGCTCGCCATCGGCGATGGCGCGCAGCGTCTTCGAGCGGACCTCGCCAAAGGGATATTCGCGCAAAAGCAGGAACTGGCCCATCGCCTCGCCCAGCCAAGCGGTGCCGCCGCCCTCGAACAGCAGCAGCCATTCGTTCCAGGCCCCGTCGGTCCAGCTCCAGCGCACCCGGCCGATCACCTCGAACGCCTGCCCCTCGTCGACGCCGCGCATGCCGATCTGCACCGGGCTCACGTCGAACGGCAGCGCGGCGGCGATGCCGAACTGGGTAACGCCCGCATCACTGCGCACCAGCATGCTGTGGCAGGTGTCGCACACCCGGCTCGGCAGCGCTGGCGAGCGGAACACGACGTCCGCACCGCAATTGGGGCAAGGCAGATGCAGGCTCATCGACGGATCAGCGAATCCGGCCGAGCAGTTCGGCCTTCTTGGCGTCGAACTCTTCCTGCGTGATCGCCTCGATCGTGCGGAGACGGTGCAGCTTCTCGATCTGCGCGCTGGCGTCGCCCGGCGCGCTGGCCTGGTCGACCGCCGCCTGCACCGCTTCGGGCAGCGACAGGCTTTCGATGTAGAAGCTGGTACAGGCCAGCCCCCATTGGGCAAAGGCAGGATCCACCGCCGCCTTGAGCCGCTCGGACAAGGCCGCCTGGTTGCCTGCAAGATCGACAAAGGCAACCTCCCCCGAACCGATCGCGGAGGCAATCGCGGTGGCGATCGCCGCGCGCAGCTGCGGCTCGATATCGGCGACGGTCAGGCGCTGGAGCGATCCCATCAGCTTCACCGCGAAAGCAGGCACCTGCTCGATGCGGAAGCTGTAGCTGCCGAAGGCCCGTACCCGCACCGGGCCGAATTCGGGATCGCGCACCGTGATCGGCTGCGCCGTGCCCCATTTCAGCCCCGTCTGCTCCTTCTGGCTGAAGAACACCACATCGGCCTTGAAGGGCGAGGCGAATCCCTTGTCCCAGTTGAGCAGCGCACTGAGCACCGGCAGGTTGCCGGTCTCCAGCCTGTACAGGCCGGGATGGAAGGCGTCGGCGAGCTGCCCCTCGCGATAGAAAAGTGCGATCTGCCCGTCGCGCACCGTCAGTTGCGCGCCGGTCTGAATCTCGCGCCCCTGCATCGGATGGCGCGCGGCGAGCGTCCCAGGCTCGTCGACCCAGTCGATCACGTCGACGAACTGCTTCGACAGAAACCCGAACAGGCCCATGCACTGCCACCCCCGTGGCAATGCTATAGGCGAAGCGCTCACAGCGACACAAGAAAGTCGCCCGTCGCCCCCTCAACGCATCGCGGCGAGGTGGCAACCGTCGGCCTGCTGGGTAAACCTCCAGCGCTGGCCGGTGAAGCGCTCAATGACGTCGCACGCGGTCAGGGCGTGCCGGCTGGGCTTCACCGTCGTAAAGCTGCCGCCGCCCGCCAGCGCGAAGGGCAGCAGCAGCTGGTCCGCGAGATAGGGCCCGGCGAACGCGTCGCACGCGAGGAAGCCCGCCATGCGGTGCGCCGCCGTTTTCGCGAGCGATTCCGCCGAGACGCCCAGCCGCCCGAAGCCGCTGACGATCTCGGTAGCATGGTCGAATGCCGCCTCCAGCAGCAACACGTTGCCCGGCCCCTGCTCCTCGGGAAGCTGGCGCGCGGCGAAGGCATCCTCCGGCCATTGCGGCAGAAACTGCCGCGCCGTCGCGAGTTCGCGCTCGGCAATGGCGAAGGGCAGCCCGGCGAACAGCGCGGTAGCGGATAGCGATCGCAGCGCGCCGCGATCGATGCAATCGATCGGCGTCAGCTTCCCTGGTACGATATCCACCTCGATCCGGCCGCCGCCACGCGGGTAGAAGCCATGGCGGACCAGCCGCAGCTCGATCTGCGCGCCCATCCGGCGGAGCACCGGCGCGAACGCCTTGGCGACGAACTCGAACGGCGGTGCCAGCATGTTGTGCGTACCGCCCTCAAGCACGAGCCGCGACGGCGCGTCCGCCAGCAGCAGCGGCATCAGCAGCGTCTGGAGCACCAGCCCGGTGCTGCCGGCGGTGCCGACCGCAAACCTGTATTCGCCGGGCACGACCTTGCCGGGCGTGAAGCTGAAATCGCCCGCGCCCACCGCCACGCCCTCACAGGTCGCGCCGCCGATCGCGCACGCCGCCTCGATCGCGGTGACATGCTGGCGCATCAACCCCGGCTTCTCGCGCTTGCCGCGCGCATTGGTGATGCGGAAGGGCTGGCGGGTGACGAGCGACAGCGCGCAGGCATTGCGCACCACCTGCCCGCCGCCCTCGCCTTCCGATCCGTCGATGATGATCATGCATTTGCCATTTCAAGAAAGAGTGCATTCGCGCGGCCGACGAAATCGTCGCGCATGGCGCGGACCGGCAATTCGCCTGCCCGATCCAGTTCGCTGCGGATCAGCGCGTCCAGATCGGGGAGCCTGGTGCCGTTCGCGCGCTCGTTGGTGCGCGCCTTGGCGTCCACCAACTCGGCAATCTGCGCCGCAAGCGCCGTCGGCAGATCGCTGACCGCGACCAGCGCCTGCAGGTTCATCGGCGGCCGCGCGTCCGGATTCACCCGAAGCGCGCGGATGGTGAGCGCGGGGCGCAGGGCGTAGAAGTACTTCTTCACCGGCACCGCCTCGTCGCCGTCCAGCCAGCGCTCGGCCGACTGGCGCCCGGCGCTCGCATAATGGTGCGCGAGCGCGCGCGGGTTGAGCAGGTCGTCCGCCAGCGCCGCCAGTTGCGCCATGAACGGGTCGGCGGGCCGATAGTGGATCGGCGACTCCATCCACTCGCTCACGGTGGCATTGGACCGGAGTAGCAGCCCCAGCGCCTTGCGGATGTCCCAGCCGTTGAGATCGATCTCGTCGACGATCGGCTGCTCGATCACGTCGCGCCCCGGCGCGAGCGACAGATACCAGTCGCGCGGCCGCAGATAGAGAAAGCGCACGTCATAGTCGCTGTCAGGGGACGGAAATCCCCAGGCGCGTGAACCCGATTCGATCGCGAGCAACAGGCGCACGCCCTCGCGTGCCTCGATGTCGGCCAGCCGCGCGTCGATCTCGCGGCGGATGTCGGGGGCGCTCGCCCCTTGGAAGGTCATGATCCGTATCCGTATTTTCAGGCGCGGGATACGCGCGAAGGATCACCCCTTCACGCACACCACCTGCTTCAACGTGTGGACGATCTCCACCAGGTCGGCCTGCGCGGCCATCACGGCTTCGATCGGCTTATAGGCCTTGGGCGTCTCGTCGATCACGCCTTCGTCCTTGCGGCAGGCGACGCCCGCCGTGTCGGCGATATGCTCGTCGAGCGTCACCAGCTTCTTGGCCGCGGTGCGGGACATCACCCGCCCCGCGCCATGGCTGCAGCTGTCGAACGACTCCGGGTTGCCCAGCCCGCGCACGATGAACGACTTGGCGCCCATCGATCCCGGGATGATCCCCAGCACACCCTTGGCCGCGCGCACCGCCCCCTTGCGGGTGACCAGCACATTCTCGCCGAAATGGTTCTCGCGCGTCACATAATTGTGGTGGCAGTTCACCGCTTCCATCTCGGCGTCGAACGGCTTGGCGATCTGCCCGCGCAGCGCGGCGATGACATTGGTCATCATCATCCGCCGGTTGAGGGCGGCATAGTCCTGTGCCCAGGCGACCGATTCGACATAATCGTCGAAATGATCGGTACCCTCCGGGAAATAGGCGAGGTCCTGATCGGGCAGGTTGATGTGCCACTTGCGCATGTCCTGCTTCGCCAGTTCGATGAAGAACGTCCCGATCGCGTTGCCGACGCCGCGCGAGCCCGAATGGAGCATCACCCACACCCGCTGCTCCTGATCCAGGCACAGCTCGATGAAGTGGTTGCCCGTGCCCAGCGTCCCCAGATGGCTGAGGTTGTTGGTGTTCTTCAGCCGCGGATATTTGTCGGTGATCCGCTGGAAGCGAACGGCGAGCGTCGCCCAGGCCTCGACGATCGCTGGCGGCGGCGCGCCCCACGAACCATGATCGCGCTGCCCCCGCCCGACCGACCGGCCGTGCGGCACCGCCTGCTCGATCGCCGAACGGATGCCCTCCAGATTGTCGGGCAGGTCGCTCGCCATCAGCGAGGTGCGCGCGGCCATCATGCCGCAGCCGATATCGACGCCCACCGCCGCCGGGATCACCGCGCCCTTGGTCGGGATCACCGAGCCGACGGTCGCGCCGATGCCGACATGCACGTCGGGCATCGCCGCGACATGTTTGAACACGAACGGCATCTGCGCCGCGCGGGTGAGCTGGGCGCGCGCACCGTCTTCCACCGGCACGCCGCGCGTCCACATCTTGATCGGCACACCACCTTCGACGTGCTGATAGTCATAGGTCGTGGTCATGTTGACCTCCTTGGTTCCTTCTGGTGCCGGCGACGAGGCGTGGCGAGACGTTTTCGCTGAGCTATCCGGTTGCCGAAGGCGGAATTGAACCGCCGACCTCCCGCATCCCTGCGGGCGCTCTACCTGTAGTCCCACGGCATTCGCCGGCTGTTATGTTCGGTGCTGGCAACAAGGATTAGCGAGACGTCCAGAGTGCTCCGGAGAGGATTCGAACCTCCTGTACCGATGTAGTCCCGCCGGCATTTGCCAGCCTGTTTCTGGTCACGGCGACGAAGATTGGAAAAGACTGCCCCGAAGGGCCGGTGCTCTAACCGCTGAGCTACTGCGTCTTTCGACACAGGCGGGGTTTGAACCCGCGACACCCGCATGGATAATGTAGTCCTTCCCGGCATTCGCCGTGTTGT
The DNA here is from genome assembly GCF_002091475.1 of Sphingomonas azotifigens NBRC 15497. Taxonomy (GTDB): domain Bacteria; phylum Pseudomonadota; class Alphaproteobacteria; order Sphingomonadales; family Sphingomonadaceae; genus Sphingomonas; species Sphingomonas azotifigens. Next base: position 4,820 of record NZ_BCTR01000080.1, on the reverse strand, counting down.
TCGGTTGGGGGCGTGGCGACGAGAGCGGCGAGACGCGGCCCTTAAGCTACGTGTCGGCGGCGGGATTCGAACCCGCATCTCCCGCTTGCGCGGGCGCTTTACTCGTCGGGCCTCCTCTGGTGACATGTAGTCCCGCCAGCATTCGCCACGACCCTGTTCGTTACACCTCCACTGCCTCGACGATGCCCACCCAGTCGCGCGTCTCGCCGGCGGCGAAGCGTGCGATCCCGTCGAACACCGCATCGGAGAAGCCCCCGATGTTGAGGATGTCCGCCCGGCTCTGCGCCTGGGTCGTGCCATAGGGCGCGATGTCGACGCAGACGAGCTTGGCCGCCGGGCAGCGCCGCTTCAGTAGATCCCATTCGCGCAGCGTCGCCGTGGCACCGCCGCGCGTCGCATCGACCCAGGACTCGTTGTCCGAGACGATCACGACCAGATCGACCTTCTCCCCCGTCTTGTTGAGCAGGGCGAGCGGTGCCGAGACATTGGTGCCGCCCCCGCCCACCGCGGCGAGCTTCGCGGCATTCACCGCGACGCGCGCCTTGGGATCGAGCTTGAGCTTCACCACGCCCTGTTCGAACGGCAGCACCCGGGCATCGCGGTTGGTCCGCAGCATCGCCGCCGCGACCAGCGCCGCGACATCGATGCACCGCACCTTGGACGAAGCCCCCTTGCGGACCCCCGTGGCCGGCGAGGCCTTCGACCCCGAGACGTCGGGGCAGACGACCACCCGACCCATCACCGTCGGCACGCGGGCCAGCGATTGCTCGAGCGCATCCTCCAGCGCCGCCTGCACAGTGAGCGGCACGGCCTCATCCGCTGCCGCCAGCGCCATCTGGAGCTGGTACGGCATCGGCTTCACCCGGGCGATCGCGGCAGGATCGCGCAGCCGCTCGGCCACGCGCCCCGTCACCCCTTCCACGTCGAACGCGCCGTTGCGCGCCAGCGTGTTGAGGTTCATCCGCAGCGCCTGCCAGCCCATCAAACCAGCAAGTTCGCCCCACTGTTCGGCCGACAGCGCGAAGGCGGTCAGCCATTCAAACGGCACCGGCGGCAGCGGCCGCGAACGGTCCGCCTTCCACGCCTCGAACGCGGCGATCTCCGCCGGCAGCGCAGCCACGTCATAGGGCTTACCGATCAGCCAGCCATAAAAGGCGCGCCGCTCGGCATCGACCGGCTTGGGGTGCACCATCTTGACGATGTCGGCCAGGCTGGGATCCTTGCCCGTCGCCGCGGCCATCAGGTCGCGGATCGAGGCACGTTCCAGCCAGCCCTGCACCAGCCGCTTGGGCCGCGAGCCGAGCGACGTCCGCCCGACCTGGCCGGAGCGCAGGATCTGGACATAGCTACGGAGCATCCGGCCGGTGTCGATCACGCGCCCGAATACGCGCACCGCCAAGTCCGGATCGGTCACGGTGAGATAGGCCGCGAGCAGCGCCGGCATGTCCTTCATCGCGCCCGAGCGGCGGGCATAGACCGCCGCCTTGGCGACGAAGCCCGGATCGCACGCCTGGGCGGCGGCGATCACGTCCGAAAGCTGCGCCTCGGCGGTTGCGTAGAAGGTCTCGCTGAGCGTGCCGGTAACGGCGAGCTGGGCGAGCTTCGCCTGCGGGCCATAGGCATAGGCCGGGGCGCCTTCATGGTTGCGCGTATCGGCTGCCGGAAGCAGCTTCGCGATCGCCGAGGCGAAAAGTCCCTTGTTTGCCATTGCCTTGCATCCTTCCTGCGGATCCGGGGGCGGCCGGCCCATTCCGGCCGCCCCGTTCTTCCGCGCCATCGGATCCAGGAAGCGCCCGATCCGATGCCAGCTACTTTGCAGAAGGCGTGCCAAGTAAAGGTAGCGAGGCAAAGGAAACTCGCATCGCGTTATGAATGCTAAGCTTTTTAATAATTGCACTGAACTAGCCACGTGTATCGAGCAGAGGCCGAGCGATAAAAACAGATCGTATTGGATCGCCTTTTATCCTACAGGATAAGCATGAAACCGCTCACCGTTATCGGCTTTCTCGGCTCCACCCTCGACGCGAGCAAGTTCGGCCCCTCGCGCTGGAGCAAATGGCGCCCCACGGTCGCGCTCGCCATGCATGAGGATCTTCGGATCGACCGGCTGATCCTGATCCACGGATCGCAGCATCGCCGGCTCGCGGAATATGTCGCGGAAGATGTGGTGTCGGTCTCGCCCGAGACGCGGGTCGACCTGCGCGTGCTCGATTTCCGCGACGCGTGGGATTTCGAGGAAGTGTACGGCAAGCTGCTCGACTTCGCGCGCGCCGAGCCGTTCGACCCCGAGGCGGCGGACTATCTGGTCCACATCACTACCGGCACGCACGTCGCGCAGATCTGCCTCTTCCTGCTCACTGAGGCGCGCTATCTGCCCGCGCGCCTGCTCCAGACCCAACCCGCCAGGCACGGCGAGGATGGCGGCGCGCCGGGGCGCTGGACCACGATCGACCTCGACCTGTCGCGCTACGACAGCATCGCCACGCGCTTCGCCGTCGCCGCGCAGGAGAGCACGTCGTTCCTCAAATCGGGGATCGAGACCCGCAATCCCGCCTTCAACCGGATGATCGACGAGATCGAGCAGGTGGCATCGCGCTCCAAGGCGCCGATCCTGCTCACTGGCCCCACTGGCGCGGGCAAGAGCCAGCTGGCGCGGCGCATCTACGAACTGAAGCGGCTGAAGCACCAGATCGCCGGCCCGTTCGTCGAGGTGAACTGCGCGACGCTGAAGGGCGACGGTGCGATGTCGGCGCTGTTCGGGCATCGCAAGGGCGCCTTCACCGGTGCGGTATCTGACCGGCCGGGGCTGCTGCGCACCGCCGACAAGGGCATGCTGTTCCTCGACGAAATCGGCGAACTGGGTGTCGACGAACAGGCGATGATCCTGCGCGCGATCGAGGACAAGCGCTTCCTCCCCGTCGGCTCGGACAAGGAAGCCGCGTCCGACTTCCAGCTGATCGCCGGCACCAACCGCAATCTGGGCGCGGCGGTCGCGGCCGGCGGCTTCCGCGACGATCTCTACGCCCGGCTCAACCTGTGGACCTTCCAACTGCCGGGGCTTGCCGAACGCCGCGAGGACATCGAACCGAATCTGAACTACGAGCTCGATCGCTTTGCGGAGCGCGAGGGCGACCAAGTGAGCTTCAACAAGGAGGCTCGCCAGCGCTATCTTGCCTTCGCCACCGGCCCGGAGGCGCGCTGGCCGGGCAACTTCCGCGACCTCGCCGCAAGCGTAAGCCGGATGGCAACGCTCAGCCACAAGGGGCGGATCGATGCCGACTGCGTAGACGCCGAGGTCCGCCGGCTGGAACGACTGTGGTCCGGACAGCGGCACCAGGCAGGCGACGTTCTGGCGGACGTGCTTGCGCCCGAAGCGCTGGCGGAGATGGATCCCTTCGACCGGGTGCAACTCGCCGCGGTCGTGGACACCTGCCGCAGCAGCCGTTCGCTCTCCGAGGCCGGGCGGAGGTTGTTCGCTGCATCTCGCATGCGCAGGACCTCCGCCAACGATGCCGATCGGTTACGCAAATATCTAGCCCGCTTCGAACTGGATTGGTCATCGCTTACCGAAGGCTGACACGGGTTTGAGATTGCGACAATGGGCAAGCTTTTTGCGGGTGCAGACCCGTGCGAAGCCGAATTTCCCAATGATCTGAGTGCCCAGCGCTTTCACCTCGGGTGCGCCAATTTTCAATGGCTTAGCTGGCTCAGCAGCAAACTTGTCAATATACGCGCCCGGACCCCTGCGGTTGACCTAAGCGACCGGGGTTGGTCGCGAGCCGCCGGTGAGAGGTCGCCCCCTGCGGCTTCAAAACGCACTCTCTCACGGCGAAAACACGGGTTCGAGTCCCGTAGGGGTCACCAGCCTTTTCAAAGGCTTAGCTACTAACTGTCTGCACTAACGTGCAACTTACTGCAAATTTACTGCAAAACCGTAGCTGGAAATCGGCGGACTTTCACGGATTGTTCTAGGGCCCCGCTGCGTTGATATCCGCAGCTGGCGAAACGCTGGCGAGTGTCTGATTCGCATGCCAGACTCAGCCTTTCCACCTTCCTTTGGGATATCCGCCGGCCAGCATCATGGGCGCATCGCTCCCGGCACGTGGCGACCAGACCGGTCATCCACCGCCGATGCGCTGAGCGTCCGCTTCTACCGAAACCTGCCGTTGGCAAGTGGCCGCTCATCTGGGTCGCGAACGCCAACATTGCCGACGCTTGAAGGCCTGCATGGCTCTCTCGAAAGCAAACGCTCGTTCAGGCGCACGGGGAAAGGCAGAAGTTGGGACGATTGCAGACTGGCAGCCTTTGTGTGCTCGACATCGATATGCCCCGTCTACATGGCATGGCACAGTTTGCGGCGCGTGGAGGTCTACGACTGAGTTTACGGAAGCGCCTCGAACTCGCGCTGATAGCCATTGACCATCTCTCGCAGCGCGGCTGGCTGCAGTACCTCAACCGACTTGCCCCACGTGTAGAGGTGCCAGCACATCTCGAGATGCCCCGAAGCCCTGAACCTCACGAGCAGGGATCCGTCTTTCTCCTCTTCGACGGTTTGGGTCGGATGAAACACGAACCGGCGGGCGTGGTCGGCAGCGTCAGGAGAGAAGCGCCACACCACCTCGCCGTGCTGGGCTTCGCTCTCGTAGGAGCCGAAGCCCTTCTCGGCATGGGCGCGGAGGCTGAAGCCCGGATCGATGTCGAAGCTTTCGTCAAGCACTTCGGCTGAATAAATCTCCTCCACACGGTAGTGCTGGAGACGTGCAACCTTTTTCGCCGTGTCGCGTGCGACGAGATAGCGCCGGACGCCGAGTAGAAGGCCG
>NZ_BCTR01000079.1 GCF_002091475.1 Sphingomonas azotifigens NBRC 15497 | reverse complement strand
GTGCGTTCAGCGCAGGCGCATCAAACACGCATGCCGAATGTCCGCAAGTGGGGCGGGCGTCGACGGTCGATTTTTCGCCCGACGGCCGCCATCGGACGCTTACGATCAGCCGCTCGTCCTATTACTATGCCCCGGTGCCGGAGACGGATGAGACGCTGACGCTGATGACAGTGATCGACGCGACGTTCCTGGACTGCCCGTGGTACGGCAGCCGCCAGATGGCGCGGCACCTGCGGCGTGCCGGGCACGAGGGCGGTCGCCGTCGGGTGCGACGCCTGATGGCGAAGATGGGGCTGGCGCCGATCTACCAGCGGCCCCGCACGAGCGATCCGCACCCGCAGCACCGGGTCTATCCGTATCTACTGCGCAAGCTGGCGATCGAACGGCCCAATCACGTGTGGTGCGCCGACGTGACGTACATTCCGATGCGCCGTGGCTTCCTCTATCTGTTGGCGATTATGGACTGGGCTACTCGCAAGATGCTTGCCTGGCGGCTGTCGAACACGATGGATGCCGGCTTCTGTGTCGCGGCGCTGGAGGAGGCATTGGCCCGGTTCGGCAAGCCGGAAATCTTCAACATGGACCAGGGCAGCCAGTTCACCAGCTACGCCTTCACCAGCGTGCTGCGCGACGCCGAGGTCCGCATCAGTATGGATGGCCGGGGCCGGTGGATGGACAACGTCTTCATCGAACACCTTTGGCGATCCCTGAAGTACGAGTGCGTCTATCTCCACGCCTTCGGGTCCGGCTCGAAACTGCGGGCTGGCCTTGGCCGGTGGATCACCTATTGCAACACCCAGCGTCCGCACTCGGGACTGGCCGGGAGAACCCCGGTCGAGGCCTATCAGCGGATGGGGCAATCAGATCATAGGGGACATGCCCCCATGATCTGATGATCAAACAGGCGGCATGAACGACAACCGGGATTAGCTTAACTCAGTCGCCAAACTGTCCAAGAAGGCGGGACCACCTCACTCGCACCCCAAAAAACCGACCTTGCTCGTTCGCCGCTCCGGCGGACCGCCTCCGTCGTCCGGCCGCTGCGGTGTAGAATCTGGCCCATACTTCACCTCGCTCTGCGCGCTGGTCAATTCTACCAGCAGCCTGCGGATCAAACACTAGCAAGCCATGGTTGGATTTGCTGTGCCTGCCTCTGATTAGCCGTCGACAAGCGACGCTTCAAACTCTGCAATGGCTTGATCAACCCCCTCGGCGATCGAGATCGCGGTAATGCCGCCCAACGCGGAGGCGGTCTTCTCCATGTCCGCCACCAACAGCATAGGTTCGCCCGGGGCGGGCGAGCGCGCGCCATATTGCAGAAGGTCCATGCGCTGAAAGTGCGCACCAATGCGATCAAGCACCGCACGTACCGGAGTTCCCTGACCACTGCCGATGTTGAAACTACCGGAGGCGGGCGACCATAACAGTCGCGTTATCTGATCCGCGGCGTCGACCGATGTGATAAAGTCGCGAACCTGATTACCATGGGTGGTCGGTATCGCCTCTCCGCGGTGAAGGGCAGCGATGACCGACGGTATAAGCCGCTTAGGAGAATCTCCAGTGCCGTACGGCACGAAGAGCCTTGCCCAAGCGAACTGGAAACCATGAATTCCAGCCGCCGCCGTAAGCGCGTGGGCCGCAGCAAGCTTTGCAGATCCATAGATCGAGGCTGGAGCTAATGCCGCCGAATCTTCTGCCAGAATCTTATCCGATGGGGCATATTCCGCGCATGTACCTACACCAAGGAATTTCGTCCCTCCTGTCTCGCCAAACGCGGTTGCCAGACCGATCGATGCCTGGACCCACGCCAAGTTTTCAGGCGACTGCAAATACACGCCCGGCGTGGCGATCCACGCGGCGTGGACGAGATGCGTGGGCCGGATGGTGTGGATGAGGTCCGCAGCATCTCTAGGTTTGAGCAGATCGACCGCATGCCAGTGAACGGAGCCATCTTGGGCAAAGCTAGGCGTCCGCGCCACAGCGTGTACCTCGACGTCCATCGTCGCCAGCTTCGCAACGATCTGGCGACCGATGAATCCGCTTGCTCCCGTGACCAGAACGCGACTCAACGGGCGATGTCCGGATAGTGGGCGTCGCGTTCGGACATGTGAGCGGGGGGGAACGGCCATTCGATCGCGAACGCCGGATCATTCCATCGCACCCCGGAAGCCGCATCGGGCACGTAACTGGCACCCATATGGTAAAACAGTTCCGTGTCGTCCGTCAGCGTGAGGAAACCGTGCGCGAAACCCGCCGGAATGTAGATTGCATTGTGGCGCTCCCCATCGAGCTCAACAGCCGCCCATTGATGCAAGGTGTCCGATCCCGGCCGAAGGTCGATCGCGACGTCGAAGGCACGGCCGCGTGTACACCGAACCAGTTTTGGCTCGGCAAAGGGCGGATTTTGAAAGTGCATGCCCCGCAATGTACCGCTGCGAGCGTTGAAGGACACATTACATTGTGGCCACTCGTGATTGATACCCAGGTCCTTGAAGATCTGGGTATCAAATGTACGAGCAAAAAATCCTCGGTCATCTGCTCGAGGATCAATTTGGATTTCCAATACTGACCTAATGCGGGTCTCGAGGATTTTCACGCCCAGATCCTATTCGAAAATCGTCAGCTGCGGAATCGCAACGACGAACTGCCCGCCCCAGGACCGAACATGGGACATGCTTTCCATTACTTCTTCCTTGATATTCCAAGGCAGGATCAGAACATAATCCGGCTTGCTTTGGCCGATTACATCCGGCGCCTTGACGGGGATGTGGCTACCGGGCAGCGCTTTGTTCTGCTTGTGAGGGCTAAGGTCGGCAACGTAGGACACAAGGCTATCACCGATGCCGCAGAAGTTTAGCAGCGTGTTGCCCTTCGCCGCAGCTCCATACCCCACGACGGTGCGGCCTTCGCTTTTCGCCTGATTGAGGAAGGCAAGTAAGTCCGAACGAACCTTCTCGACCTTTGGAGCGAACCCTTCATAGCCCGCATCATCGTCCAGCCGCGCTGCAGCTTCGTCGGCACGCACCTTCTCGAGGCCCTCGCCCGTGGGATGCGCCCCACTTCCTACATGGCAAGCTAGGATGCGCAAGCTTCCACCATGAGTCGGCAGTTCCTCCACGTCGAACACGCGCAGGCCGTATCGGCCAAGCACGCGCTCGGTCGTGTAGAGTGAGAGATACGAGAAATGCTCATGATAGACGGTGTCAAACTGAACGCCCTCGATCAGCTTGAGCAAGTGTGGAAATTCGAGGCTGATGACCCCATCTGCTTTGAGTAGGATCGCAAGGCCGCCGACGAAGTCATTTAGGTCAGGAACGTGCGCGAACACGTTGTTTCCGACAATTAGATCCGCGCTGTGCCCCGCCCCACGCAGCCGCTCCGCAGTATCGACTCCGAAGAAGCTCACATCCGTGGGAACGCCGATCTGTTCCGCTACCGCGGCAACGTTGGCAGCGGGCTCAACGCCGAGCACCGGCACATTCGCGGCTACGAAATTCCGCAGGAGATAGCCATCATTGCTTGCTACTTCGACGACCTTGCTAGTCTCGTTGAGGCTCCAACGCGCAATCGCCATATCCGCGAAGCGGCTGGCATGCTGCATCCAAGAAGAGGAGTAAGAGGAGAAATAGGCGTAGTCACCAAAAATCTCGAAAGGCTCAGTCGCTGGCTCAACTTGCGCTAGACGGCATTCGCCACAAACGCGAACATGAAGCGGATATGATTTTTCCGATGCAACATCACCATTAGGATCAAGATAGCTATTCGCTAGAGGCATTCGGCCAAGATCTACAAGCGAAAGTTTCAGTTCCGTGCCACAAAATTGGCAGGTTAGGTGTTCCACGCAAAAATCCTTTTCGATGCAGGGGTATGGTATCAAAGCACTTCGTAACGCTTAATCTGATCCAACGTAATATCGCGGGGATTTTCACCCGCATTCCAACGACGATACCATTCCGCCGTCCATTGAATGGTATCCAACATCTTCATTTTTGGTACCCAGCCCAGCTCGCTAGCAGCCCGCGTGGAGTCAAGTGCAAGGGCAGGCGCCTCCTGCGGGTGGTCACCTTCTTGTCGCACCCATCCCTCGTCCAAGCCCAGCGCCTGGTTCAGGATTTCAACGACGCGCGCTACGGAAAGCGTGGAGTTGTGGTCCGGGCCGAAGTTGAATGATTTGGAAATGTCGGACGGCGATTCCGCCAGCTTCTCAGCGAGCATCAGATAGCCGGACAGCGGCTCTAGCACATGCTGCCAAGGCCGTGTCGCCTCCGGATAACGCAGCGAAAGACGTTCGCCTTGCAGCATCGCGCGTACCAAATCTGGGACCAGCCGGTCTTCCGACCAGTCACCGCCGCCGACGACGTTCCCGGCGCGCGCCGTCGCAATCGGCGCGTCCGCTCCGAAGAAGCTCTGACGGAAGGACTGCGTTAGAAGCTCCGCGCAGGCTTTAGAATTGCTGTAGGGATCTTTGCCGCCCAGGCGATCGCCTTCTTGGAACGCGCGTCCAGATCCGTCATTCTCATAGACCTTGTCCGTCGTGATGATCACCGCCGCCTGCAGCGTTGAAAGGTCACGAAGTGCGGCAAGCATGTTGCCGGTCCCCATCACGTTGGTCTGATAGGTCAACAGCGGATCGCGATACGAAGGCCGAACCAGCGACTGTGCTGCGAGATGGAAAACGAACGCAGGAGCGGCTTCCTTTACGAAAGCCGCGACCCTCCCTCCATCGGCCAGATCAATGTGAGCGTGTCGAATCTGGAGCGGTTGTAGCAACGAGAACAAATTGGGCTCTGCAGTCGGCGGCAGGCTGAAGCCACTGACTTCTGCACCCATCTCCGCAAGCCACATACAAAGCCATGCGCCCTTGAACCCCGTTGCGCCCGAAACGAGCACTTTCTTCCCCCGCCAGAAGGCGGATCCTTGATACCCCATGCCGCCCTTCCGCGTTGCACTTGCCTGTAGACAGCCTTATGCTAAACACCGTCCCTATCATGGCGTCAAGGCAAAGAGGAAGCTTTTCAAGTAAAATTAGCCTCTTCCGCCGTAAAATCTCTGATAAGTTTGCTGTACCCGCTGAATAGCCAAATGAATTGGCTATATATACCTATAGAGTGTCCACTAAGATGCATGAACGTAAGCCATTTCGGCATTCTCTGGCGGTGCAGAAACGAATAATTTTTGCATTATTGATGCGAGAAATTCTCACGCGATTTGGCAGGCATAACATTGGGTTTTTGTGGCTTTTTGTCGAGCCAATGATGTTTACAACTGGCGTGACAGGTATTTGGTATGCGACGAGCGCATTTCACAACTCGACGCTACCAATCGCCGCATTTGCACTCACTGGATACTCGACTGTTTTGCTTTGGCGAAACATGCCTGCCCGATGTATCAATGCTATTCTGCCGAATATGTCGCTGATGTATCATCGCAACGTACGCCCGATTGATATCTATGCAGCGCGGTTGCTTCTTGAAGGAATGGGCGCGACGATCTCCTTCGTCATCCTGAGCCTCATTTACATCTTGATCGGTCTTATTGATCCCCCTGAGGATGTACTGCTCGTGATTGGTGGCTGGTTGTTGCTGGCTTGGTTCGGCAGCGCTCTTGCGATCGCTGTGGGGGCAGCGTCGGAGCGATACGAGATGGTCGAGAAAATTTGGCATCCGGCAGCGTATCTGATCTTCCCTCTCTCAGGTGCCGCCTACCTCGTAGACGCGCTTCCTCAGGACGTTCAGCCTTATGCGATGCTGATCCCGATGGTAAACGGTGTTGAGATGTTACGAGACGGCTATTTCGGAGGTCAGATTCGAGCACATTATGATGTGCTGTATCTCGTGATTTTCAACCTGGCACTCACGCTGGTGGCGATGTCGCAGATGATGATCACCTCCCGAGACATTACGCCCGAATAAGCACAGATCTCGTCAGAAGTTGCCCGCCATCTTTGTCAATCGCTTCAAGGATTGCTTCGGTAGTGGTCGTCCAGTTTGTGGCTGTGCACGGATCTAAGTGGACGTTGCGCATATGCCGAGACCGGACGCGCGCCGGATCAAGCGCGTCTGCTAGGGCGACCGCCAGATCGACCGGATCGTCGCGCCGGAAAAACCGAACCTTGCCGTCAAACAACTCCCGGAACACGGGCAGGTCGGAGGCGACCACTGTTGCGCCATTGTGCAGCGCTTCGGCCACCGGCAGCCCAAAACCTTCGCCGCGTGAACAGTTGAGATAGAGCGCGCATGCGCGATAAAGCTCCGAGACAAGCTCATCCTGTGCATCCTGCAGCCACCGGACGTCGACACGTGTCGAGGCCGTTCGGCGGATCTGCCATTGCAGGAGGCGGCTCTTCCACCCCGGTCGTCCGACGATCAGCAAGTTGATGGTGACTCGAGGGTGGGAGGCGCGGAGTCGACGCAAAGCTTTTAAGGCAATATCATAGCCTTTCCGTGGCTCGACCGTACCGACCATCAGAATCGTAGGCGCGCTCGCGACCCAGCGAAGTAGCGCATCGGCGTCTTGCGGCCGACCGCGAGTATGATACGCACCTTCCATGTCGCCGCTGAGTGGGATGACGTCGATGCGTGGCTTGCGTCGCTCGTTGCTGGCATGGCGCGTGAGCCATCCGTGTAGTGCCTCGGCTGTCGAGTGCGAAACGCAAAGGGCGCCATCGGCGTGTCGGGAAAGAAATTGCAGCCATCTGCGGAAGCTGCGGACAGCCGCGGGTCTGAACCAACGCGGATTTGTTGCGGGCAACAAGTCGTGGACCAGCAAGTATATGCGCAAGCCCATCTGGCGCCATTCAGCGAATTGCGCATCGCAAGTGGGCAAGTTTCGTACGGAGAGGTCGAGGCCGAGGAATACGTCACCTTCACTAGGCTGTATCAGTTGGCCCGGCGTGCGATCCTGCCATGGCCCCCAAGCTGCCGTCCTATATCCGGCCCCCGGACGATAGGCGACCGGGACGATGCGAACCCCATCTCGCAGCGCGGGCTGAAGCCGCGTCGCCACTGCGCGAACGACGCGCTGGATGCCGGTACCGGCGTCCTCGACACTAATGATGCTTACATCAACGAAAAGGCTCAGAGACGCTTGTTTTTCCTGCGTTCCCGGACTGTGGAAAATGCTACCGGACGGCATTCTACTGCCGTTTTCGGGCAGGCTCACGCCATTCGCTCGGCGTAGAACGCATAGGCGCTGTCAACATCTTCAAAGTGACTCAACTTGCCGCGCTCGAGCACGGATGCTCGCGTGCAGCTTTGTCGGATGATGTTTGGGTCATGTGACACGATGATCCGAGCACGGTCGGCACGCTTTTCGAATAGCTCATGGTGGCAGCGCTTCTGGAACCGGTCGTCGCCCACTGCGATCACTTCATCGACGAGGAAGCAGTCGAACTCCACTGCCATGGATATCGCGAAAGCCAACCGAGCTCGCATGCCGGCAGAATAGGTGCGCACCGGCTCCCGAAAGTATACGCCAAGCTCGGAGAACTGTTCGACTTGCTCGATCCTGCTTGCGGGATCGACATTGTAGACACGGCAAATGAATCGGAGATTGTCGAGACCCGTCAGTGCTGTTTGAAAGGCGCCACCGAAAGCGATTGGCCACGACACTGACATAGCGCGTGCAATATTGCCCTGCGACGGACGTTCTGCACCACTGATCAGGCGAATTAGGGTCGACTTGCCTGCGCCGTTACGGCCGAGAATGCCCACATGCTCGCCGCGTCCGATCGAAAAGTTGATATTGTCCAAGACCTGTATAGGGCCAGATCGCGTCTGATAGGTCTTTGATACGTTGACGAGCTGAATCATAGCGAACTCAAATCACCACTCTGCCAGAATCTAGTCGCTGTGCTCACGAATACCGGCAATAAGCATGCTCAAGATGCCCCATGCTACAAGACCTATGGCAAGCGTGGAAAGAATGCCGCGCCACCGTCGAGGTTCAAGCGGCTCGTCCGGCAAATTCGGCTGGACGATGCGCTCGACATACGCTTGCTTTCGGCGTGCCTCGTTCATAGCGTCTTGCAGCGATGCCATGGCGGCAGCCAGATTTTTGTCGGCAAGTTGGCTCTCAAGCGCGAGGCGTTGGAAGTCGGGCGCAGCGCCGGCGAGCGACTTATCGCCGCCAACGACCTTACCACCCTGCGCCTCGATCTCCGCATTCAGACTGCGCACCTGCGTCTCCAGAACGGGGATCTGAGGATTGTTCGGCGCGTAGGACCGAAGTTGCAGCAACTGCGTGCGGGACGCTATCAACTCGTCCTGCAGCTTGGAGATCATCTGCAGCTGCACCATTGCCTGCTTGTCCGGGTCGACGACCCGGGCGCCGTTGCGATAACGAGACAGTGCTAGCGCCGCAGCCCTCGACTTGTCTTTGGCATCCGTCACCTCGGCCTCCGCAAAGCGGATAAGATCCTGTCGGGCCCGTGTGTTAAGCCGGTTTACCGTAGCTTCCGCCATCTCGAGCAGTTGCTCACTGAAACGCTGTGCCGACACTGGATCATAGGCGCGAACCGTCAGTGTTGAAATAGACGAACTAGTCTTGTAGTCTATTTTGACCTTGCGTTGGTAGTATTTGTATAGATCCTCAAATTTGTGCTGGCCGCCGAACGGGTCGAAGCGATCGAAAACAGAGATGTTGGCGTTGGTGTAGGCGTGCAAAAACGAGTTATCTTTATTAATAAGTCGCAACGCGTCGCGCGAAAGAACGAAATCTTGAGCGGCATAAATCTCGTCACCCGCGGTCGAGAAGCCGGCGCCCTTCAAAAGCACGCCAAGCCCCGTCGACGGTGCCTTGTCGGGGCTCCGAACAACGAATTTAGCTTCCGATATATAGACGTCCGATGATATCAGACCAAAATATATCAAGGCGACGATCGTTGGAATGACAACAGTGGCGAGAAATAGCGGATCGAACCTTCTCGATATCGACTTCAAAGCTTCGAACATAATTACCCTGTCATTCACTCCGGTGCCGCTTGCACGCATGCTGGCGGCGCCCCGCTCCCTGCTTAAGTTCGAGGAGCTTTGCAACTGATATCGAAAGCTGACACCCGCAGGCCCGTATGCGCAGATCTCCGTAGATTTGCCGAGGCAGCAATCCCACGCAATCAGCCGCTCACCTCCCTCCACCGAGGATGGCGGCTACCATGGATAGCCCGCGTACGCGGGGGGCAACTGTGATGGTCAGGGGGGTGCGATAGGCTGTCGTTTACGGATCATGGCGTTGAGGATGACGAGAAGTTGGCTGGCGACGACGATTGAGGATAGTCTTGGTCGATTTGCCTTTGCCGCGCATTGCGGTGAGTGTGGGAATGTGACACGCGGCGATGTAGCGTGTCTCGCGGACCTTGCGTCCTCCGCCCCTTATGCGGCGGGCAACTCGCCTGGATCCGCTTTCGCGTGCACGGGATAGGAGTTCGGCGAGGAAAGCGATTCGTCGGGGGCAGAGGGCGCCGAGTCCGGGGAGTTCCCCGAGCAGGGTGATCATGGATTCGATCGTCTGCGCGATCTCAGTGCCTGATTCGAAATTATCCGGCGTGATTTCATGATTTTGCGATGCGGCGGGTGAAGAGCTGTATCGAGGCGATGAAGAGCCATGCAGTTGCCGAAGCGATGGTCTGCTCGAAGTCTTTGGCGAGCCGGCGGTTTCGGTTGAGCCAGGCGATGGTTCTTTCGACGACCTAACGCCGGGGCAGCACCTCGAAGCCCTTGGCTGCATCGGAGCGCTTGACGATCGCGATGGTCCATTTCCCGAAGCGGCGCAGGGCGTCCTTGAGTTTGTTGCCGGCATAGCCTCCGTCCGCGAATACATGGCGCAGCCACGGGAATCGTCCGACGATTTCGGCGAGTACCAGCGGTGCGCCGTCGCGGTCCTGGATGTCGGCGGTGTGGATCACGGCATGGACGAGATTGCCTTCGGTGTCGGTCAGAATGTGCCGCTTGCGCCCCTTGGTCTTCTTGCCCGCGTCGTAGCCACGAGGGCCGCCGCTTTCGGTGGTTTTCACGCTCTGGCTGTCGATCACTCCAGCACTGGGCGATGCCTCGCGGCCATGCGCCTCACGCGCTACCATCAGCAGGGTGTGATTGATCGTCAACCACAGTCCGTTGTCGCGCCAAAGGTAGAACCAGTGCCGCACCGTCGATACGGGCGGGAAGCAAGGCGGCAGCATCCGCCAAGGCAAGCCGCCGCGCAGCAGATACAGGATCGCCTCGACAATGCGCCGCAGCGACCATTTACGAGGTCGCCCAACATGCGACGGGGGCGGGAGCAGCGGCTCCAAAACCGCCCACTCGGCATCGGTCATATCACTTGGCAAAGCTAGCCAGCTTCGCGCATGAAGGGCGCGAGTGGTGTCAGTCCACATCGTTGCATCCACGGTAGTTTTTGGCGAAACCCCTGAATCAACGTCAGGCCAAGCCGTCAAGCTAACCTACTGATACCACTCAACTTAATTTCCGATCGGACACTCAGGCTGGTCTGCGCTGTGAGGATGCAGGCTTTCGGCTTTGCGCATATCGATCAACTGTCTGCGACGACGCAGGAAATCGGCGGGGCGCATGCGGGAGAAGCTGAGCGGGACGGTGGCCGGCAGGTCGAGGGCCGCGCCCATGCGGGCAAGGACACGCGCATCGACGCGGTCGGTCTTGGCGAGCGTGCCGGTGGCTTTGGCAAACGCGCGGACCCGACGCGGATTGACCCGGGAGAAGGAGTGTCCGCGTGCTGCCAGCGCAGCGATTAGGTCGCCATCGCAGCCGCCGGTGGCCTCGAAGACGAGACGAACGTGATGATCGAGCGTGTCGAGCCAGGCGGTGATGGTGTCCGGTGTGTTGGCGATCTGCCCCGATCCTTCCCGATGGCAGCTCGCAGATGTCGATGAAGGCGCGCGAAAGGTCGCAGCCCATGACGGCTTGTGGCATGGTATGGCTCCTGTCCATGTCGTGCGGGATCGGTAGTCCCAAGCAACCGTTCAGGGTTGTGACCAACGCGGAAGGGGCCCTTGCTCCCCCGTGTCGGAGTCGTTCCCTCGGTTGGGAACGGGCTCCCTTCCGCAACCGCTTTAGACCACCATCGCATCAGATGGGGGGGGCATCCACTTTTCGGAGCCATCATGGCATGGAGGCCTCCCACCGTGATACACGTCACATCGTGCGCGTCGGGGTTGCTTGTTGTGCTTCAGCCTATTAGGCAGTGACGGAGCTGCTACGGTGCGACCTCGACAATGTAGCGAGACATGTGAGAACATGTCTCGGGCTAGATAAGTGAACCTATAACGTGGTAAATGTGAAAGACCATACCGCCGTTTTGATCGGCGGCCTCGCGCGCTCTGGTACGACGGCATTAGTGGATGTTTTAAATGAGTGCGCCGACATGGCGATCATGGCGGAATATCGATTAGTCGATCTTGTTCGGCACTTACGTCCGATTCTCGCGTACGAGGCTGTTGTCGAGCAGCTTGCGTCGACCTTCGATCCCGCCGTACGCGGAGCAGGCGAGCCCCCCCTATCTCTTCGGGTCGAAAAGGCCGTAGAGGCAGAGCCTATCCTTCATTATCCTGGCTTTGTCACGCCGGGACGGCAGTCCACCCTCCGCTATCCCAGTGTCGCCAAGTTCCCTGAAATTGTTGCTAGCGTCATCGGCGCCAGCCTCGGCAAACCGAGCGCTCGGTTCATCGGGTCCAAGACTCCGGGTGCGATGCTCGCAGATACAGATGCTGCGCTCGTCCAGACTTTCTCCGACGTGCGGTACGTTGCCCTGCTTCGTTCGCCGTTGGACCAGATCAACAGTTCGATGAACCGACGCAATCGGACAAATCTGGGCTGCGATTTTTGGGGAGTCGAGACCGTTGAGGCTGCGATTGCCTATTACAAGTCGACGCTGGCGGGATTGATCGCCTTGAAGCGGCTGCATGGCGACCGCGTCCTCTTCCTGAAATATGAAGATCTCATCGGTGACAGCGAGGCAGCATTGCGCTTGGTGTTGTCGCACATCGGCGTGGAATGGACTCCGCCGCCTGGCATGTTGGTCGCGGACCGCGGCGCATTGAAGGTGTTGACCGACGAAGAACGGCTTAGCGTCCGTCGCGAGCTCGGCGCTATTGAGGATGCCTGGACCGACGCCGACCTCAGTGGCGTCAATCCGACGGGCCTTGCCCTGTTTCACGATATTCTCCCGCAATTGCCAGAGAAGCTGGTGACGGTTTCGATGGGCCAAAAGCCGGATTTTCTCATCGATGGTTGGTCTCTCCCCGAAGCAGCCGGCATCTGGTCGGATGCAAGCAAGGCAATGCTTCTCTTCCGCCCTGCGCACTCGGGAGACCGCATGCTCAGGCTTGATGTGGCGCCCTATGTAGCCGATGAAGCGCCTTTAGGTATGCAGGTTACGTTGAACGGCAAGCGACTTGGTCGAACTATGTTCTGTCCCGGGAGCGGGGCGATTTCCTTGTCAAGCGAAACGAATGTCATCGTTGTAGAGGTTGGCAAGCCTATTACGGTGTGGATTGGACCCTTCGCACTGTCAGAGGATGCACCCAATTTGTTTGAATTCGACTTCATCGGCGCTCGTTCCCCAGCGTCGATTGGAGAGAGCCCGGATAACAGGCTTCTTGGAGTGCAGTTGAGCGGTGTTCAGTTCATAGATGTCATGTGATAACCGGGAGCATGGGGGCGTTATACGCCATGATGAGTTGCATTCAATTGAGGGCGCAAAGTGGTAAAACTTGCCCTGGCGATCGACGCTCTCTCGCCCCAGCTGACCGGCATCGGGCGATACACCTGGGAGCTTTGCAAACACCTTCCGCCAGCGCCGGAATTGGAGAGTGTACGGTTCTATCGCTATGGGCGCTGGTTCGAGGATCCCGCCTGGTTCTTGCGGACGCGTAAGCCGCCGCGGAGCTTTGTGCCGCCCTTCTTAGGCCGGCTTCTGGCGAAGCGGGAATTTGGAAACGTGCTGTTCCACAGTCCCAACTTCTTTCTTCCACGGGCGTGCGACAGCGGTATCGTGACGGTGCATGATTTGTCGGTCATACGGTACCCGCATCTTCACCCCAAACAACGCGTGCGCGAGTTCGAGTCCGGACTCATGGACTCCATCGCACGCGCATCGCACGTCATCACGGTGTCAAAGTTCGTTGCGAAGGAATTGACAGAGCTCGCTGGCGTGGCACCACAGAAGATATCTCCGATTCCCCTCGGCATCTCGGAAGCCTTTCTCAACGCCCCGCAGCGGGTTGGTGACCGTGAGGTTCTGCGCCGATACGGCCTCGACAACACTGAGTATTGTTTGTGCGTCTCAACGATCGAACCTCGAAAGGGCATCGATCACGCAATTAATGCTGTTGCCTCCTACATCAAGAGGCGAAGAAAGCGCATAAAGCTGGTGATTGTTGGTGCGCCAGGCTGGAACAATGCGGAGATTGTGGAAAAGATTAACTGCGCAATTGCCCAGGGAATAGTTGTCCACCTCGGATATGTGGCTGAATTGGATATCCCTATCATCTATAGGGGGGCGAAGTTGTTACTTTATCCTTCGCAATATGAGGGCTTCGGTCTACCTATTGTTGAAGCCATGGCTATGGGCACGCCCGTCATCACATCCAACGTGTCGTGCTTGCCGGAGACAGCCCAAGGTGCAGCGATGCTGATTGACCCGCGCGATGTCGAGCTGTTCGAAGATGCAATTGGCACTGGTCTTGAGGACGAAGGCTGGCGAGAAACTGCCGTGCAAGCTGGAAAGGCCGTGGCCGCGACGTACAGCTGGGAGGCGTGCGCCGCGAAAACCGTGCAGGTGTATTGCAGATACGAAACCTTCTAGCTAACGATCCGCGCATTCAGACTCTCCGCCCCGCCTGTCTCTACATGAAGTAATTCGTAAGACGGAACGGAGGTCTAGGAGTAGCAAAAGTTCTTATTGCTAATGCTCCCAAGCTGCCGTTTCCAAAGGAAGTTGAACGAATGACCCGAAAGGCCAAAGTCCTCATTGATGGTTTTGTGCTTCGATTTCCCCGGACGGGGGTCGTAAACTATGCATTTAACGTCATAAAGGGACTTGTTGACAGCGGTCTTTGCGATGTCGAAATTTTGCTTCAGGACCTTGGCTTTGCCGACCAGGATTTGGCAGCTTTTGCAAAATCCCTCCCGTACCGACTTATAGAGCAGACCGATTTTGATGCGCGACAGCGAAGCTTGTTAGGCGAAGTTTGGTCCCATCCTGGGCTCTTGTTGCCGTTGCCAGGAACGACGACGCGCAATTCGGCCCCGTGTGACGTCTATCACTGTACGGATGTCTATTACTATCCCTGCGCAAAGGCGCATAAAAACGTTATCATGGTCCATGACCTCACGACGACGCTCTACCCTGATACACATGAGGCTTTGAACATCGAAAAAGAGCGCCAAAAGCTCGCGGCGCTCCACGATTTTGATCATATTCTCGCCAATTCCGATGCCACAAAGCGAGATATAGTGCGGTTTTGCGGGATCGATCCCGGCAAGATCGCAACGTTGTACCTGGGCACGGATGCGATCTACGATCGGCCCAGCTTCATCTCGCGCGACGAATTGGTGGATTCGATAGGTGTTCCCCGTGATCGGCGATATCTCCTGAGCGTCTCGACGATCGAGCCGCGCAAGAACATTATTGGCGTGCTGCAGGCCTTTGAGGATCTAGTAAGTCGCACAAAAGCATATGACGATATCGTGCTGGTCCTTGCCGGTCCGTCGGGATGGAATAATGAAAAGCTTGCTGCGTTTCTAGCTGATTACAAATTGCAAGACCGAGTCTTTTTCACCGGCTTCGTGCCACAAAAATTGATGCCTTCGCTGTATCATTTCGCCGAGGCGTTCATCTATTTGTCTTTTTATGAAGGCTTTGGCTTGCCACTGCTTGAGGCGATGAAGTGTGGTACGCCAGTCATAACGTCGAACATTTCTTCGATGCCCGAGGTCGTGGGCGACTGCGGCCTGCTCGTGGATCCTACAAAGCCCCGCGACGCAAGCGAGGGGCTTCGACAACTTCTCGAAAATCAAGTTCTGTCTGATAGATTTAGGCAGAGCGGCAGGGCGCGAAGCACACAATTCACCTGGGACCGACATATTGAAGCCCTTCTGGACATCTTCGAGGTCAAGCCCGTACAAATTAGCCCCGCGCGCGACAGCAAGGATCATGCAGCGACACCGACGATCGCTAATGGCAATTCGAAGAATGGCGATACGTACAACGCGGGCCCACTGGTTGGTGAAGAGGGCTACGCGTCGTTTCTCGCTGCAGAACGCTGGTCTGATGCAGTTCAGCGCCAGGAGCGCTTGACGCATATCCGCATGATGCCGCAGCCGCCAATCTTCCATGTGCTCATCGATGGCGATGAAGATACTGCGTTCGCTGCCACGGTGCGCAGTTGTGAGGCACAACTGTTCCCACCAGTTTCGGTACGGCCCGCTAGTGCTTTAAAAGATATCGATGCTTGTTCCGGATCGTTTCTTCTGTATCTGCGCGCGGGACATCTTTTGCACGAAAGGGCGCTTTATGAGTGTGCCCGGCGTATTATAATGGAGCCCGATGTCGACGTCATTTATTTTGACGAGGATTGCATTAGTCCAACTGGCGAGCGAGGCAGGCCATTCCTGAAGCCCGATTGGAGTCCAGACCTCCTAGAAGCGGCAAATTATATCGGGTCAGCGGCTTGTTACAGTTTGAAGTTTGCTGCGCTAAACATGGCAGATGTCAAGTGTCAGTACGATCTGTTACTGCAGTGCTCCGAGAGGGCGCAGAGGGTCACGCACCTCCGTCAGATACTCCTGCATCGTCCAGATACGTTGGAGGACGCGCAACCCGCCTCCGTACTGGACAAGGAAATTGATGCACTACAACGTCGGCTGGTGCGTAGCGGGCGCGAAGGTTTGGTTAGCGCTGTGCGCCCAAACCATGCGGCCTACCGGATCCAGTCCAAAGTGCGCGGCAACCCCTTGGTTTCGATCGTGATACCGACAGCTGCAAAGACCGTAAGCATTAATGGGGCCAAGCGGGATCTGATCGGAGAATGCGTCCGCTCGATCGTGGAGAAGTCAACATATCGAAACATCGAGTTCGTAATCGTTGACAATGGTGACCTAGAGCAAAAGCGCCTGTCCAGCGCCCACTCATTTCCCGTTCGGTACGTCACTTATTCGCAGCCCGAAGTTAATATCTCTCGGAAAATGAATTTTGGGGCAGCCGCTGCTGCCGGCGATTATCTTTTGTTGCTTAATGACGACACTGAAGTCATCACGCCTGATTGGATTGAGAAAATGCTACGGCATTTCGAGAAACCCCATGTGGGCATTGTCGGTGGCAAACTGCTGTATCCAGATAATACCATCCAGCATGCGGGCGTGGTCGTAGTGCATGGACATCCAGACCATGTAAGTCGAGGACTGTCGCAGAACGATCTAGGAAGCTATTTCAGCAACGCGATTGTTCGGAATTACCAAGCAGTGACCGGCGCTATGACACTAGTTCCAACTAATCTCTTCCGGGATGTCGGTGGTTACGAGGAGGGAATGCCTCTAACCTTTAATGACATCGACCTATGCATGAAAATTTGGCATGTCGGGCGAACCGTCGTCTATGATCCCGACGTGGAATTGTATCATTTTGAAGGAAAGAGCGCGACGAATTCCTACAATTTTGATGATCGGGATGCCTTTTATAAAAGGTGGGGGCGCTCGCCTATCGATAGGTTCTATAACGAGTTTTTTCTATCTTTAGCGCCGGCCGATTACTCCTTCAAACTCAACCCGAGGTTCATTTAGACGATGATGGGCGCAAAGGACATTGATAGTGTTGATGTGTTCTACCTAGCAAGGGGAGCTGACGAAGATTTCGCTGGCAAAGCTCGACGCTTCGTTGAGTCCTATCGTCGATATCCTGCCGGTGCACCCCACCGACTGATCTTGCTTTTAAAGGGCTTCCACAATCGAGCTGAATTGCGCAATGGGCTGGCGATATTCGAGGGGTTGGACCTGTCAACGCTCAACTTGCCGGATGATGGCTTTGATATAGAAGCTTATTATCGTGCAGCGATTCGCTCCAAGGCTAGGCAGGTGTGCTTCCTGAACACTTCAGCAGTTCTGAATGGAGATCTATGGCTAGCAAAGTTCCAGTATAACCTTGGTCGTCCAGGAGTAGCCTTGGTGGGGGCCACCGGAAGCTATGAAGGCGCGGTGGGCGGCAAGTTGCAATATCCAAATCCGCATGTGCGCACCAATGCTTTCATGATGGCGCGCGGGGATTTCCTCTTGACTCGCCAAGAAAATAGACTCGCCACGAAGATGGATGCCTATGAACTCGAGCATGGCGAACGTAGCATAACAGCGCAGTGCTTGGCATCCGGTAGATTCGTCTTGGTGGTCGGCAAGGATGGCCGCGGCTATCCGCCTTATCTCTGGCCTACCAGTGGGACGTTCCGGCAAGGCCTTCAGGAAAATTTGCTTGTGCGAGATGGGCAGACGGAATTTTTCGCTGCGGCACCCGTGCCGTTGAAACAGCAGCTATTCCACCTTGCTTGGCGAGAAGGGGACCTTGTCGAGGACCTTAGAATTTGGAATCCGGCGCCGGCAGCCGTTCCCGGGAGTGCAATGCAGTCGTGAAAATAGGATTCTTAACCGAACGAATGTTGCTCGGTTTCGGTGTCGATCTCGTCGTGCATGAGCAAGCACGCCATCTCCAAGGCCTTGGGCACGATGTGCGCGTGTTCACGGCCAAGGCCGATCATCGGATGGAGCGCAGCTATGATCTGCATGTACTCTCAGAAGTTGTGCCGGGATTCTACGACTATACCAGCCGATCGGCTATTCGGAGCTTCCTTAAGAGTCGCTTGGCTTCGGATGTCGACATCTGGATACTCCACACGCCCCCCTTTTACGCGTGGGTGGCGGATATAGAAGCGCCGGTGGTCTTCGTCGAGCATGGTTCGCCGCCCGGACACCTATTCGACAACGGGACAGCGTATCATCTTTGGAGGCTGATGCATGCACATCATGCCGAAGATTATGGCCGACTCCGCAGCGGCGATGCCATACTTTCTATCTCCAAATACATCGAGAATACGCTCCCGGAGGAGGTTCGCGCTTATTCGACAGTTCTGCATCATGGTGCTGATCATTACAGGAGGGCGCACTTGGGCGAGCGCCTACGGTTCCGTTTCGAGCACGGGGTAGGCCATGACGACGTGCTTATCCTGTGGGTCGGCCGAATGCAGTTCGATCTGGACGAGCAGCCGTACAAGGGCTTTCAGTCGCTGCTTGAGATGCTGCCGTCCATCAAACGTCTTCGCGAGGATATCAAGATCGCTCTTCTGGGCAAGGTTTCGGAGGAGGACGCTGCGCGATTAGCCCGCATGGGCGTTATCGTACTCCCGAACGTCCCTGCTGGCATGATGGGCACTGCCTACGCTGCAGCGGACGTGCTGCTCAATCTTTCTCAGTGGGAGGGGTTCAACCTTGCCTTGGTGGAAAGCCAATTCCAGGGTACTCCGTGCGTCGCATATAATGTTGGCCCCCATGCCGAAGTAACCGCCCCTGGACGCAGTGCACTTCTGGTATCCAACGCAGACGAGGTTCTCCCCGCGCTGAAAAGCCTTGTGAGCAACGCAGCACTCCGCAGCGAAATGCGGGATCACGCGCTGGCGTTTGTAAAGGCCTTCCGTTGGGAGGAGAATGCGCGATCGCTTGAATCCCTGCTCGTTCAATCCATGCACCGCGCGCGCGGGGGGCGGCGGCGCCCGCGTTCCGAATGGGGCTTGTTGCGCGTGCCGGTTCCTAGCAGGTGCGACCAATCCGGCCAGGCCTTCGTGCCTGTCATTGACTGGGCGCCGGTCTGAAAGAGGTTTCATAATGTTCGAAGTACCCGACCAACGGATCGACGACGCACAAGTGGATAGTCTGCTCGCGTCGGAAGAGCATATATTCCTTGATCGCGCATACGGCGTATTGCTGGCTCGAGCTCCGGACGAGCACGGCCGCCAGCATTATTTAGCACGCCTCGATGGTGGCGCCAGCCGCATCTCCGTTCTTCAAGACATCGCAGCGGGCGAGGAGTTTTCACGCCGCAACCTCGAAGTTCCAACTCGACTGAACAGACCTCCCGGCAGCTTGGCAGGCCATCTCCGCGCGGCGCTGCAGGCAACGAGGCGGTTTTGGCGCGGCGTGTTCGGACACCCCGCTGCGGAGACGCAGGCCCGTAGCAGCCCTATCGTCTCGCAACTTGCTGTGGTCGATCAGCGGTCAGAACTGCAGCCAGCTGAGCAGGTGATGCCAGTCGAGCAGGTGATGCCAATGCCACTGTGCCCGCCGCATCCTTACGTCCGAATTCTCAGTCCGAACTATGTTTGCCTCCATGCTGCCGGCGTTCGACTTGCGCTGGAAGGATATGCCCAACTCGAACATATTGCTGAGATGACGCATGCGGATATCGTCTACGCTGACGAGTGGCTAATGCGCGGAGACGGCGTGGCGACACCCAAGTTGCGCGAGGCGTACAGTCCTTATAGTTTCGTGGCAGATCCAGATATGGGCGGTGCGATTGCAGTCAGGCGCGACCTTCTCGATCTTGTAGGTATCGACGAGTGCGCTCCGCTGACAGGCGACCTGTTGCTCCAACTTGTGGCCCATTCTCACAGCATTGTACATCAGCAGTTACTGCTAAGCAGGCGGTCGGTGGAGGACGTGGCCGCGAATCGCCCGTCCCGAAAGGCTTGGGAGGCGTTCGCCGCGAAGGTGGGCGCGAAGGCCGAAATGGATGCGAGCGGCGTAAGGATGATCTGGACGAGCGACGTAGATGTCCGCACCGCTATCGTCGCTACAAGCACATCTGGCGATATCGTTCGACCGTGCGCTGAAACATTTGGCAAGTCTCCCTTATCGGGAGCCGCTTCGGCCCTAGATTCGCCGACTGCTGCGATTAACAGTGCGGTTCGACGTTTGCCTCTCTCCTGCGACGTCATCCTGCTAACAGGTATCCCGCAGCACTTGGTGAAGCAGGTCGATTTGAAGCAATTGGTAGCGCTTGCTGCCAGGGAAGACGTTGCACTCGCAGTTCCGCTCGTCTGTACTGAAGCCGGGCGACCGGCGGGCGGTAGCTGGGACTGCGGTCCGGCCGGAATTTTGCGGCGGAGGGGTAGGCTTGAATCGAAAGCCAACGACAATTTCAAAACGCCGCGCTTTCGAGAAGTGTCTTTGGTGGATTCGGCTTTTTTTGCCATCCGCCGCGATCTTTTTCTCGATTTGGGCGGTCTCGATGAACATATGCTGCTTCTTGAAGCGGTATTCGATCTCTCGCTCCGCGCGCGTGCCCTAAATTTCCGGCTCATTGCCGTGGATGACGTCATCCTAGTTTCGGACGAGATAAATATTCCCAGTCGATTGTCACTCGACGACCTTTCAGATCGCTTCAAACGGCGACATGGCGAGCAGGTGGTGGGTTTAGATGCTTACTCGGTACTCGAATTGAATGGCAAAGAACTGGACGATAACTATCACCGAGATCTATTGCACCTATCCTTCTCGGCGCACAGAAAGGTCGGCGTCAAGCCGATATCATAAAATGCGTGTAGTATAGAATTCTATTCTCTAGAAGCGTGGTTGAACCGGAGATTTTTAATGAAGTGCGTCATACTTGCAGGAGGACTTGGGACTCGCCTGTCGGAGGAAACTGTCCTGCGGCCGAAACCAATGGTGGATGTCGGAGATCGGCCGATTATCTGGCATATCATGAAGTACTATTCACAGTTTGGTATTGAAGAATTTATTGTGTGCCTTGGCTACAAAGGGTATGTAATCAAGGAATACTTTCACAACTATTTTCTTCATAACTCTGACGTAACGATAGACCTTTCCTCTAACGAGATGCACTTTCACGAGAAGCGAGCAGAGAACTGGAAGCTCACGCTTGTCGACACGGGCGAAAAATCAATGACGGGTGGTCGTCTCCGGCGCGTTCGGGATTATCTCGACCCCAACGAGCCGTTTTGCATGACCTATGGCGATGGCCTGTCGAACGTGGATATCGGCAAGGAAGTGGCGTTTCACAAGGAGCACGGCCTGATGGCAACGGTCGCATGCGTGCGGCCGCCGGCCCGGTTTGGTCACATCGAGATCAAGGATCGGCGCGTCACCGAATTCGAGGAGAAGCCGCAGGCCGCGAGCGGCATCATTAACGGCGGCTTTTTCGTTCTTAATCCTGGCGTGATCGAGCTGATCGAAGGGGACGACACGATCTGGGAACGGGGTCCACTGGAGGAGCTTACTAAGCGCGGGCAGCTTGCTGCTTGGGAGCATGACGGCTTCTTCCAGCCGATGGACACACTGCGCGACAAGGAACTACTCACGAACTTATGGACAGCCGGTAACGCGCCTTGGAAGATCTGGAGCTGAACTGGCTGCATCTTTGCCGGTCGCTAGGCCAAGCTGAGAGACGTCAACTTCCCCGGCAAAACTTTGCACCGGCGTCGCCGGGGAGGATGGCAATCACTGTTCGATCTAGA
>NZ_BCTR01000078.1 GCF_002091475.1 Sphingomonas azotifigens NBRC 15497 | reverse complement strand
CCTGCGGGAAGGGGGCGGGGGGAGGGTGCGACGTGGAGGTTCTTTCTGAACCGGCGTCGCCTGCTACCCTTACTCACCCTCCCAGTATCAGGTGAACAGCGCCCCGCGCTGTTCAGGCCATGCTGGGGGCATGGCCGACCTGATACTCCCTCCCGCAAGCGGGAGGGGGACAAAGAAGGCAGGAGGAGGTGTCTCACTCCCCCTTGGTCGTCGCGTTCGGGTTCGGCCCGCCCTCATAATTGATATGGCTCTGCCCGCCATGGCCCATCAGATGGCCGGGGCCTTCCTTCTTTGCCTTGTCCGGATAGGGGTTCGGATAGGCGCCGCCTTCGCTTTCGCCTTCGCTGCGGCCATGGGTATCGGCGTCCGAGACGCCGTCGGGCGCGCCCTTGCGCGCGTCGCCGCCACTCGCTTGCATCGGCTGTTTGTCGCTCATTCGCCAAGCTCCTGATTTCCTGGGGTTCTTCCGGATCAACGAAGCGGCGCGCGCGCCCGTTCCTTTGATCGGATACGTCGCTCACGCCTCTCGCAGCAGCTAAGTTGAAGAACCCGGAACGAGCCGCGTCGACGGCGGGACAGGGGATCCATTTTCACCCAGGTTAACCGTCAAAAGAATCGATCAGTATCGAAGCCATTGAAACAACGGGTAAATCCAGCCGCTCTTGGGATGTACCCCACCCAAGGAGAGACGGCATGTTCATGCACAACAAGCGGCTGCAATATACCGTGCGCGTAGCCGAGCCCAATCCGGTGCTCGCCTCGCTGATGCTCGAGCAGTTCGGCGGGCCGGACGGCGAGCTGGCCGCGGCGATGCGCTACTTCACCCAAGGCCTTGCAGAGGACGATCCCGGCCGCAAGGACCTGCTGCTCGACATCGCCACCGAGGAGCTGAGCCATCTCGAGGTGATCGGATCGATCGTCGCGATGCTCAACAAAGGCGTGAAGGCGCATATCTCCGAAGGCGATATGGAAGAGGCCGAGCTCTACATGTCGCTGACCCAAGGCGGCAACAGCCACACCCAGGCGATCCTCTATGGCGGCGGCCCCGCGCTGACCAACTCGGCGGGCGTGCCGTGGACGGCGGCCTATGTCGACAGCCGCGGCGATCCGACCTGCGACTTGCGCTCGAACATCGCCGCCGAGAGCCGCGCCAAGATCGTCTATGAGCGGCTGATCAACCTCACCGACGATGCCGGCATCCAGGACGCGCTCAAGTTCCTGATGACGCGCGAGGTGGCGCACCAGAAATCGTTCGAGAAGGCGCTCTATTCGATCGAGGACAATTTCCCGCCGGGCAAGCTGCCGGGCGTGCAGGAATATGCGAGCATGTACGTCAACACCTCGCAGGGCGAGGGCGACATGCGGGGCCCTTGGAACGACGGGCCGGAATGGGACCGGGTCGACGATCTCCAGCAGACGCTGCCGGCCGACAAGGGCGACGGCATGCCGACGGTAACGCTGGGCTCGGCCGATACCGCCGCGCTGACCCAGCTGGCCGAGCGGACCAAGTCCGATCCCTCGACAAACCCGACCACCGGCGCGGATCTTGCCGCCGGGCCGGGTGCGGGACGCACCAAGAGCGACGTGGACGCCTGAAGCTTCCGCTTCCCGGCCGGGCACTGCTCGGCCGGGACTCGTTCAGCGGCGCTCGAGCCTGTCGAGCCAGGCGCCGAGCCGGCCGCGCGAATAGGTGAGCGCCTGGTAGAGGCCGAGCGCGGCTTTGGCCCAGCGGAGATACAGCCCCGGCATGCCCAGCCGATCCGCTGCCCAGGCGATACGGTGGCTCCAGGCGGCGATCTCGGCGCGGGTGCGATAGACCAGCTTGCGCCGCCACCCGATCCCTGCAGCGTTCGGCGCCACGCGCTTGCTCGGCCGAATACCGCGCCGTGCCCAGGTCAGCCGATAGGCAAGCCCTTCGCGGCGATGGCGCAGCCCGGCATCCTGCGTGCCGGCGATGAAGTCGGCGTCCACTGCGTCGAGCGCCAGCCGCCCCTCGCCGATCGCCGCCGCCACCATGTCGCGCAGCAGGGGTGCGCGCACGATCACGACATTGGTGCCGCGCCCGTCGGAGGCATAGGGCTCCACCCAGGCATCGCCGAACGCGATATCGGCGGTTTCGGCGACCACGTCGTCGCACAGGTTGCACGCGCTGTTCTGGAAGAAGCCGGCGCCCCAGTCGCCGTCCGCCAGATGCCACCAGTCCTGCCAGCGGGCGCTGCCGTCGGTCAGCGTCAGGTGCGCGGTGTACCAGTTGGCTGGGCGATCGTCGTCCTTGCGGCGATAGTCCACGGCGGTGACCGCGCCCGGATCGACGTCCAGCTGCCAGGCGAAGCTGTCGACCAGCCGCCCGCTCTTCATATGCCCGCAGAACAGGCCGAGCGTGGTGGTGATCCGCTCCGCCAGCATCGGCTCGGCGGCGCGGGCAAGGTGCACCGCCTTGACGAAGCAGGGCACGCCTACGACCGCATAGCGCCCGGGCACGCGACGGATTTCGTCGAGCACATGGGCAAGATGCACCGGATGGTAGCGCGAGCGCGCACCCTCGGCGATCTGGTCGAGGCTGCGCGAGATGCGATAGCCGAAATGCGGCGCACCGGGGCCGGGCAGCGGCACGACATGCGCGACCCCGTCGATCAGCCCCCGCCGCAACAGTTCGGCCGCGACCCAGCTGACCATGCCGCCCGAGCTGCCGCCGGCGCGGAAATGCCCTTCCGCGACATGCCCGACATAGGCGGTTTCGAAGCGACCGATCCGCTGGTCGGCGATCGGCGCGGCGGGGAAGCGATCCTCGGCGATCGCGTTCTCGTCCGCCGCCCGGGGGGAGAAGGGGCAGGTGGCGGCGAAGCGCGGCGTCGGCGTCTCGCGCCAGCCCGGCGGCCCCTGGGGCTTGAGCTGGCGATAGCCGTCCCAGCCCATATGCCCGCCGCCGCCGTCCGACGCGCAGCCGCCGCAGCCGATACACAATCCGGAGCGAACAATGGCGGCCGGGCTGGGCGCCTCAGCCAAGCACCTTGTCCAGATAGGCGTTGGACTGGTCACGCATCGCGAGGATGCGGCCGGCGATGGCGTCGTCGAGCGGCACGTCGAGGATCGCGCCGAGATTGATCGGCGCGCCGGGGACGAGCAGATGGCGCTCGGCGCCGAGCAGCGCGGTCAGGTCGCGGACCTTGTTCATACGGTAGGAGGAGGTCGCGCACGCGAACGGCACGCCATTGACCAGCGCGAACACGCAGCCATGGAAGAAGTTGGTGAGCACCGCGTCCGCGCCGGCCATCGCCGCGGCGAAATCGTGCGGGCCCGCGTCGAGCCATTGTTCGTCGGCCCAGTCGTTGCGATAGCCGATGCTGATCAGGCGGATTCCGCGCGCGGCGGCCCAGCGCCGCGCTGCTTCGGCGAAATCCTGCGGAAGGCCATGGCCGTAGACCAGCCCGTAGCGCCCTTCCGGCACCGGCGTCGCCGCATCGGCGGCGGGCGGGAATTGCAGGCAGGGATCGAGCACCAGCGCCGGAATTCGGCCGATCGCCTCTTGCACCAGCCGCTGGCTGTTCTCGTCGCGCACCGCGATCATGTCGAACCGGCGGAGCTGGTCCTGCCAATAGGGATCGAGCCCGGCATCGGCGTCATAGCTGCCGAAGCTGGCGGCATAGGCGGCGACGCATTCGGCGTTGAGCCCCTGGCCGAAGAAGATCGAGGCACCGCCATACCAGGGATGGCGCAGGTTCCACACCTCGTCGCTGCCGACCAGCACGGTGTCGACATGCGGCATCTCGATCGGGTCGACCAGGTCGAAGCCCGGCGAGAGCGGCAGCGCATCGAACGCGCAGAGGAACTTGCGCAGCTTGGCGCCGTAGCGCCGCCGATCCTCGGCGCTGGCGCGCACCGGCAGCGTCGGCTGCAGCGCCCCCCGCCATTCGGCGCGGGTGACCCGCGGCGATTCATGGTCGAGCAGCATCACATGGTGGCCGCGCGCATGTACCCCCTCCACCAGGCAGCGCGCCTGCCAATAGGAGCCATAGTTGATGCAGCGATGGAAGGTGAGGATGCCGACGCTGCGGGTCTCCTCCCGCAGGTCATAGAGTCGCGTCGAAGAATCGTCGGTACCGGGAAGCTTCATGCGCGCGCGCATCCGGTGCCGAAAACGGCCGAAGCCATGTGCTGTCCTCCCTCTGGTTTCGCCATGAACGAGGGGGAGGGCGTGCGGTTGCGCCTTAAGCCTAAAAATTGAAGGTTAACGTTGGCGTCAGCAGGTCTCGGGCCAGTAGAGCCGCATCGGATTGGCGACGAGCAGCTTGTGCTGGAGTTCCGGCGTCGGGGCGATGCGCGGGATCATGTCGACAAGCGCGCCGTCGTCGGGAATCGCATCCTGCATGTTGGGGTGCGGCCAGTCGGTGCCCCACAGCACGCGGTCCGGATAGTCGGCGACCAGCGGGGCGACGGCGCGGGCGAAATCGTCCCAGGGCGGGCCCTTGGCATCGAGCCGGTCGGGGCAGGTGACCTTGGTCCAGATGTCGTCGCGGCTGTCGAGCAGCGCGCGGAACGCCTGCATGTCGGCGCCTTCCGGACCCTGTGCCACGTCCGGTCGGCCCATATGGTCGATCACCAGCAATGTCGGGATCGCGTCGAGGAACGGCCGCAGCTCGGCGAGGATGTCCGCCTCGAAATAGACCACCACGTGCCAGCCGAGCGGCTGAATGCGGCGGGCGACCTCGAGAAACTTGTCCTTGGGCGCGTCGTCGACGAGGCGCTTGAGGAAGTTGAAGCGCACGCCGCGAATGCCGCCGGCGTGGAGTGTCTCCAGCTCGGCATCGCTGATCGCGGGATCCACGACGGCGACGCCGCGGGCGCGACCCTCCGACTTGGCGATGGCGTTGAGCGTCGCGGCATTGTCGGTGCCGTGGCAGCTCGCCTGGACGATCACGTTGCGCGAAAAGCCGAGCCGGTCGCGTAAGCCGAACAGCATCTCGGGCCCGGCATCCTCGGGCAGATACTTGGCCTTGGCGCTGAACGGGAACGCGGCCATCGGCCCAAAGACATGGCAATGCGCGTCCACTGCGCCCGGCGGCGGGGTGAAGCGCGGCACGCTGGGATCGGCGTGCCAGCTGGTGATGCGGCTCATGCGAAAACCTCTCCGTCCATCAGCTTGCGCGCGGTGCGCAGCATCGCCGCGGTGACCACCGCGCCCTGTTCGTCCAGTTCCATCACGCAGGTGGTCTCGCCGCTGGGGTGCTCGACCGACAGCGTCTTGCGTCGCCCTTCGGGGATCACCGCGACCTCGGCCGCGGGCGAGCCGGCCAGCAGGCAAGCGGTGGCGACGCTCACCGCACCGAGCACGCCGATCGAGGCATGCGCGCGGTGGGGGATGAAGCTGCGCACCGTCACCGCGCCGCCGTTGCGGGGCGGGGCGACGAGCATCATCTTGGGCACCGACTTCTCGCGCACGTCGCCGAGGTGCATGCGTTCGCCCACCGCCAGCCGGATCGCCTCGATGCGGGCCTTCAGCGCCGTGTCGGCGTCGAGCGTTTCGCGATCCTCATAGCCGGTGACGCCGACATCCTCGGCCTTCAGCACCACGCAGGGCATGCCGTTGTCGATCAGCGTGACGGGGACGCCTTCCACCACGTCCACGACATTGCCGCTCGGCAGCAGCGCACCGCAGGACGAGCCGGCGGTGTCGCGGAATTCGAGCGGGATCGGCGCGGCGGTGCCGGGCACGCCGTCGATCCGGGCGTCGCCGGCATAGGTGACGCGGCCGCCGGGCGTCTGCACCGTGGCCACGGCCTGTTGGCCGGTATTGACCAGATAGACGCGGACGTGCGTCTCGCCGTCCTGCGCGTCGACCAGTCCGCGCTCGATCGCGAACGGGCCGACGCCGGCGAGGATGTTGCCGCAATTCTGTGCGTCCGAGACGATCGCCTGATCGACGAACACCTGAAGAAACAGATAGTCGACATCGGCGCCGTCGCGGGTCGATTTGGACACCACCGCGACCTTGCTCGTCAGCGGATCGGCGCCGCCCATGCCGTCGATCTGGCGCGGATCGGGCGAGCCCATGATGCGCAGCAGGAAGGCGTCGCGCGCGGCGGTGTCGGCGGGCAGGTCCGCGGCGAGGAAGAACGCGCCCTTCGAGGTGCCGCCGCGCATCCACATCACGCGGGCGGCGGTCATGCGGCGTACTCCACTTCTGTCATCCCCGCGGAGGCGGGGATCCATTCGCAAATCGCTTCCGGCAGGCGCCGCGACGGCACGGGCAATGGATCCCCGCCTGCGCGGGGATGACGGCTGTTGGCGCGTGGCTCAGACATATTTCAGCCCCATCTCTTCGAGGCGCGGGCGCATGTTGTAGATGTCGAGCCCGAGTTCGCCCGCCGCCAGCCGCTGGCGCTTAGCCTCCTCCAGCGCCTCGCGCGCCTGGGCTTTTTCCAGCACCGCGGCAGCTTCCGCGCGCGGGACCACGCACACGCCGTCGTCATCGGCCACGATCACGTCGCCCGCGTTGACCAGCGCATTGGCGCAGACCACCGGCACGTTGACCGAGCCGAGCGTCGCCTTGATCGTGCCCTGCGCATGCACCGCCTTGGACCAGACCGGGAAGCCCATCGCGGTCAGGTCGCGCACGTCGCGCACGCCGGCGTCGATGATCAGCCCGCGACAGCCGCGCGCCTGTGCCGAGGTGGCGAGCAGGTCGCCGAAATAGCCGTCGGTGCAGGGGCTGGTGGGCGCCAGCACGAGGATGTCGCCGTCGCGCAGCTGCTCGATCGCGACATGGACCATCCAGTTGTCGCCCGGCGGCGCGGAGATCGTCACGGCGCTGCCGGCGATGCGGGCGCCGGTATAGATGGGGCGCAGGTGCGGCGCGAGCAGGCCGGTGCGGCCCTGCGCTTCGTGGACCGTGGCCACGCCGGCATGGGCGAGACCGTCGATCACCGCAGGATCGGCGCGCTCGATATTCTGGACGACGACACCCGACATGGCAGCTCCTCTACACTTTTGCCGGTGAGGTGCGCGCGATGGACCGGCGCGGCCAATCGAAAGGATGGCAGCGCCATTAGTTTTTGCTAATCGTGGTGCGTGCAGGTCGATCAGCTCAATATCCGCCACCTCGCCGCCATGGCCGCGGTGGTGCGGCTGGGCAGCGTCAGCCGCGCGGCCGAGGCGGTGAATCTCACCCAGCCCGCCGCCACCCAGGGCATCGCCAAGCTGGAGGCGCAGCTGGGGCTTGCGCTGTTCGAGCGGCGCGCCAGCGGCATGGAAGCCACGCAAGCCGCGCTGCGGCTGGTGCCGCGCGTGGAGGCGGCGCTGCGGCTGATCGGCAGCAGCCGGGTGACGGCGGCGCAGCTTCGCGCCTTCGTGGCGCTGGCGCAGCAGGGGAGCTATCCGGCGGCGGCGCAATTCGCGGGGGTGACGGTGTCGTCGCTCCACCGCGCCGTCGGTGATCTCGGGCTGGCGCTGGGGCAAAGGCTGGTCGACCGACGCGGACGCGGGCTGGTGCTCACCCATCACGGCGCCCAGGTGGCGCGACGGCTGCGGCTGGCGCTGGCCGAGCTGCGTGCGGGCGTGGAAGACATCGGCGAACTGCTCGGGCGCACCTCCGGGCGCATTTCGGTGGGGGCGATGCCGCTGTGCCGCGCGCGTCTGTTGCCCCATGCGATCAACGCCTTCCGTCGCGCGCATCCCGGCATCGACATCGCGATCCACGAAGGCGCGCACGGCGAGCTGGTCGGGCCGCTGCGCGATGGCGAGATCGACCTGATGATCGGCGCGCTGCGCGATCCCGACACGCTGGGCGCCGATCTGGTGCAGGCGCGGCTGTTCGACGACCGCCCGACGATCCTCGGCCGCGCCGGGCATCCGCTGGCGGGCGAGGCGGACCGGCTGGCGGCGCTCCATCGCTACGGCTGGATCGTCCCGCCGGAGGGGACGCCGCTGCGCACCCTGTGGCGCAACCTGTTCGATGCGATCGGCGGGCCGTTGCCGCCGGTGCCGATCGAATGCGGATCGGTGATCACCATCCGCGAACTGCTCCAGGCGGGCGACGAGCTGACCCTGCTCTCGGTCGACCAGCTTGCGGTGGAGCTTGCCGCCGGCATGGTGATCGATCTCGGCCCGGCACCCGGCGCGGTGACCCGCACGATCGGCGTCACCCACCGTACCGACTGGCGGCCCACCCGCGCCCAGGCCGGGTTCCTGGCGGTACTGCACGCCTCGGCAGCGCAGCTCTATACGTAAAATCTTATAGCATCCGGGCGGATTCGATTGGCCGGGTCCCGCAGCCTCGGCCATGCCGCGTCCCATGCAAGACAGGATCGCCCTGATCGGCTTTGGAGAGGCTGGTTCCACCTTCGCCCGCGCCGGCGGCTGGGAGGCGGCGTGCGTGTTCGACCGCAAGACCGAGACCGCCGAGGCCAAGGCGATGCAGGCGCGCTATGACGAGGCGGGCGTGACCGGCGCCGCGACGCTTGCCGAGGCGCTGGCCGGCCGCCCGCTGGTCCTGTCGCTCGTCACCGCCGACCAGGCGCTCGCTGCTGCCGAGGCGGCTGCCCCGCATCTCGCACCGAACGCGCTCTATTGCGACGGCAACAGCGTCGCGCCCCAGACCAAGCAGGCCGCCGCGCGTGCCGTGGAGGCAGCGGGCGCACATTATGTCGACCTTGCCATCCTCGCGCCCGTCGATCCCGCCCGGCTCGCCGTGCCGCTGCTGCTGAGCGGCGGGCAGGCGGTGGCTGCGGTGGAAGCGCTGGCCGCGCTCGGCTTCCAGAACCTCCGCATCGCCGGCGACGCGGTCGGTCGCGCCTCGTCGATCAAGATGATCCGATCGGTAATGGTGAAGGGCATCGAGGCGCTGACTGCCGAATGCGTGCTGGCCGCCGAAGCGGCGGGCGTGCGCGACGAGGTGCTCGCCTCGCTCGACGCGAGCGAGCGGCCGCGCCCCTGGGAGGCGCGCGCCGACTATAATCTCGACCGCATGCTGATCCACGGGCTGCGCCGGGCGGCCGAGATGGAGGAAGTGGTCAAGACGCTGGAGGCGCTGGGCACGGGCGCCGAGATGACCCGCGGCACCGTGCGCTGCCAGCGCGCGATCGGCGCGCTTGGGCTCGGCACACCACCCGAGGGGCTGGCCCCCAAGCTCGCCGCGATCGAGGAGAGGACGAAACCCGCATGACGATGATCATCGATTGCCACGGCCACTATACCGTGCTCCCCAAGGGGCATGATGCGTGGCGCGAGGCGCAGAAGGCCGCCTTCAAGGCCG
This sequence comes from Sphingomonas azotifigens NBRC 15497, assembly GCF_002091475.1. GTDB lineage: Bacteria > Pseudomonadota > Alphaproteobacteria > Sphingomonadales > Sphingomonadaceae > Sphingomonas > Sphingomonas azotifigens. Next base: position 12,686 of record NZ_BCTR01000078.1, on the reverse strand, counting down.
GCGAGGCGGCGCCGCCTTACCCGCACATCAGCGACGACGAGATCCGCGAGACGATCGAGGCCAACCAGCTGCGCCTGATCAAGGAGCGCGGCGCCGACCTCACCATCTTCTCGCCGCGCGCCTCGGCGATGGCGCCGCATGTCGGCGACGAGACCGTCGCGAAGGAATGGGCGCGGCGCTGCAACGACCTGATCGCCCGCGTCGTCGGCCTCTATCCCGAAACCTTTGTCGGCGTGTGCATGCTGCCGCAGAGCCCCAAGGCCGATATGCAGGGTTCGGTCGAGGAGCTGGAACGCTGCGTCACCGAGCTCGGCTTCATCGGCTGCAACCTCAATCCCGATCCGGGCGGCGGCCATTTCACCCATCCGCCGCTCACCGACCGCTACTGGTACCCCTTCTACGAGAAGATGGTCGAGCTGGACGTGCCGGCGATGATCCATGTCTCGGGAAGCTGTAACCCGGCGATGCACGCGACCGGCGGCTATTACATCGCCGCCGACACGGTGGCGTTCATGCAGCTGCTCGAAGGCGATCTGTTCAAGGATTTCCCGACGCTGCGCTTCATCATTCCGCATGGCGGCGGCGCGGTGCCCTATCATTGGGGGCGCTATCGCGGGCTGGCGGACATGCTGAAAAAGCCGTCGCTCGACACGCATCTGATGCACAACATCTTCTTCGATACCTGCGTCTATCACCAGCCGGGCATCGACCTGCTGGCCGATGTAATCGACAACAAGAACATCCTGTTCGGCTCCGAGATGGTCGGCGCGGTACGCGGCATCGATCCCACCACCGGCCATTATTTCGACGATACCAAGCGCTATGTCGACGCGCTGGATATCAGCGATGCCGAGCGTCACGCGATCTTCGAGGGCAATGCCCGCCGCGTCTTCCCGCGGCTCGACGCCAAGCTGAAAGCGAGGGGGCTATGAGCGGCCATACCGACATCCACGCCTATCTGGCCGAGTTCGACGACATTCCCGGCACCCGCGTCTACACGGCGGCGCGGGCGCGGCAGGGCTATTGGATGAACCAGTTCGCGATGAGCCTGATGACGGCCGAAAACCGCGAGCGCTTCAAGGCCGACGAGCGCGCCTATCTCGACGCTTGGCCGCTCAGCGAGGAACAGAAGCAGGCGCTGCTGAATCGCGATTACAATCGCTGCCTCGATCTGGGCGGCAACATCTATTTCCTCGCCAAGCTCTTTTCCACCGACGGCCTCAGCTTTCTGCAGGCGGTCGGCACCATGACGGGGATGAGCCCGCAGGACTATCAGGCGATGATGATCGCCGGCGGCCGTTCGCCGGAGGGCGTCCGCTCGATCCGGGAGAAACGCTGATGGCCCGCATTACCGCCGGCGTGGCGACCAGCCACGTTCCCGCCGTGGGGGCGGCGATCGACCTCGGCAAGACCGCCGAGCCTTATTGGCAGCCGGTGTTCGCCGGCTATGACTGGTCGAAACAATGGATCGCGGGCGAGAAGCCCGATGTCGTGATCCTGGTGTATAACGACCATGCCTCGGCGTTCGACATGCGGGTGATCCCCACCTTCGCGATCGGTTGTGCCGAGCGCTACGGAATCTGCGACGAAGGCTGGGGTCCGCGTCCGGTGCCCGACGTGATCGGCCATCCCGATCTTGCCTGGCACATCGCGCAGAGCTGCATCCTCGACGAGTTCGACATGACCATCGTCAACGAGATGCAGGTCGATCACGGCCTCACCGTGCCGATGAGCCTGCTGTTCGGCCAGCCCGAGGCATGGCCCGTCAAGGTCGTGCCGCTGGCGGTGAACGTCGTCACCTATCCGCCGCCCTCGGGCAATCGCTGCTGGCTGCTCGGCGAGGCGATCGCCCGCGCGGTGGAAAGCTATCCCGAGGACCTCAACGTGCAGGTCTGGGGCACCGGCGGCATGAGCCACCAGCTCCAGGGCCCGCGCGCCGGTCTGATCAACGCCGCATGGGACAATCGCTTCCTCGATCTGATGAGCGGCCCCAATGGCGACGCACTGCGCGCCATCCCGCATATCGAATATCTGCGCGAGACCGGCTCCGAAGGGATCGAGATGGTGATGTGGCTGATCATGCGCGGCGCGCTGGGGCGCGACGTGCGGGCGCTGCATCGCCATTACCATGTGCCTGCTTCCAACACCGCGGTCGGGCATCTCGTGCTCGAACCCGTCCGCTGATCCAGAACCTACAGGAGAGACCCATGCGTATTGCCCTGGCCGGCGCCGGCGCGTTCGGCGAAAAGCATCTCGACGGGCTGAAGCTGATCGACGGCGTGGAAATCACCTCGATCATCAGCCGCACCGCCGATCAGGCCGCTGCGGTCGCCGAGAAATATGGCGCCAAGCATCATTCGACCGAGCTGGCCGATGCACTGGCCCGCGACGATGTCGACGCGGTGATCCTCTGCACGCCCACCCAGATGCACGCGCAGCAGGCGATCGCCTGCATGAACGCAGGCAAGCACGTCCAGGTCGAGATCCCGCTGGCGGACAGCTGGGCGGATTCGCAGGCGGTGCTGGCCAAGCAGCAGGAAACCGGCCTAGTGTGCATGGTCGGCCATACCCGCCGGTTCAATCCCAGCCATCAATGGGTGCACAACCGCGTCACCGCGGGCGAACTGGCCGTGCAGCAGATGGACGTGCAGACCTATTTCTTCCGTCGCAAGAACATCAACGCCAAGGGCCAGCCGCGCAGCTGGACCGACCATCTGCTGTGGCACCACGCCGCGCACACGGTGGACCTGTTCGCCTATCAGGCGGGCAAGATCGTGCAGGCGCATGCGGTGCAGGGGCCGATCCATCCCGAACTCGGCATCGCCATGGACATGTCGATCCAGCTCAAGAGCGAAAGCGGCGCGATCTGCACCCTGTCGCTCAGCTTCAACAATGACGGGCCGCTGGGGACGTTCTTCCGCTATATCTGCGACAACGGCACCTATATCGCCCGCTACGACGATCTGGTGGACGGCAAGGAAGCGCCGATCGACGTGAGCAAGGTCGATGTGTCGATGAACGGCATCGAGCTGCAGGACCGCGAATTCGTTGCGGCGATCCGTGAGGGGCGGGAGCCGAACAGCTCGGTGGCCAAGGTGTTCGACTGCTACCGCGTGCTCGGCGAGCTGGAGGCGCAGCTGGCGGGGTGAGCCCTGGTCGCCGCGCGTTTGCGGAAACCGCGCGGCGACACCCCCACATGCCGTGCGAAGAAGCGCGAGAAATAGGCCGGGTCCTCGAACCCGACCGCGTCGGCGATCTCGCCCACCGACAGGTTCGAATAGAGCAGCAGCCGCCGCGCCTCGAGCAGCGTGCGGGCGTCGAGCATCGCCGCCGGGCTGCTGCCGGCGACCCGCGAACAGGCGAGCCGCAGCGCGGTGATGCTCACCCCCAGCGCGCGCGCATGCACGCCCACCGGCTCGCGAAGGCGGAACCGCTCCTCGATCCGCGCCCGCAGCCGCGCGACGATCTCCGCCTCCCGCCGAGCGGCCATGCCGGTGCCGCCCGCCGGCCGCGCCTGCCGCAGGCCGCGCACGAGGATGCCGAGCAGCGCCGACTCCACTGCCGCGCGCTGGCCCGGTGCCGCCCAGTTCAGCTCCTGCTGCACCGCGCCGAGCAGCGTCGCCACCGCATCGCGCTCGTCGGTGCGCAGCGACAGCGCCCGGGGCGCGCGGAACAGTACCTCCAGCGCCGGATCGCGCCGGGCGAGCTCGGCGAAATAGGCATCTGCGATGGTGCAGACCCAGCCTTGCGACTCGCGGTGCCATTGAAACCCATGGACGATGCCCGCCGGCACCAGCAGCAGCGCCGGCGCCTCGAACGCCGCCGTCTCCGCCTCGGCCGTCATCGCGCCGCCGCCCTCGGCGATCAGGATCACATGGTGCAGATCGCGGTGCAGGTGCGGGCGGATCGTCCATTCGCTCGGGCGCGAGCGATCGTCGAGGCTTTCGACATGGACAAAGCCTTCGGCGACGCCGCGCTGCGGCTCTCCGTACAGGTAAAAGGCGGGGACGGCACCGCGTTCGCGCATCCCCAAAGTGTCGCAGGTTCGGGCGAATCATCCAAGTAAAAGGTTGACCTGTCCCTCCCGTCCTTCCGCCGCCTGCCGCACCATGCTGCGCAACAAGAGACAAGGAGAGGCGCATATGCGAACCCAGGTTGCGATCATCGGCGCAGGGCCTGCCGGCCTGCTGCTCGGCCATTTGTTGCGGGCCGAGGGGATCGAGGTGGTGGTAGTCGAGCGGGCGACACCCGACTATGTCCTCGGCCGCATCCGCGCCGGCGTGCTCGAGCGGACCGCAACGATGCTGATGGAGCGCGTCGGGCTGGCGGATCGCATGCACCGCGAGGGCCTGCCGCATGACGGCTTCGCGCTCGCCGACGGCGACCGGCTGATCCGCATTCCGGTGACCGAGCTCACCGGCCATCATGTGCTGGTCTATGGCCAGACCGAGCTGACCCGCGACCTGATGGACGCGGCGCCGGAACGCGGCCTGCAGGTGATCTACGAAGCCGCCGACGTCGCGCTGCACGATGTCGACAGCGATGCGCCCTACCTCACCTATACGAAGGACGGTCGTGCCGAGCGGATCGACGCCGACTTCCTCTGCGGCTGCGACGGCTTCCACGGCCCCTCGCGCAAGGCGATCCCGGCCAGCGTCGGCACGGCGTTCGAGAAGGTCTATCCGTTCGGCTGGCTCGGCATCCTCGCCGATGTGCCGCCCTGCCACCACGAGCTGATCTACGCCAACCATGATCGCGGCTTCGCGCTCGCCTCGATGCGCTCGGCGACGCGCAGCCGCTACTACATCCAGGTGCCGCTCGACGAGGATCTCGGCGACTGGCCCGACGACCGGCTGTGGGACGAGCTGGCGGTGCGGCTGGGGCCGGAGGCGGCGGCGCACCTCACGCGAGGCCCGGCGCTGGAAAAGTCGATCGCGCCGCTGCGCTCCTTCGTGTTCGAGCCGATGCGCCACGGCCGGCTGCTGCTCGCCGGCGACAGCGCCCATATCGTGCCCCCCACCGGCGCCAAGGGGCTCAACCTCGCCGCGTCGGACGTGCATTATCTCTCCGAGGCGATGGTCCGGCACTTCAAGGCCGGCGATCACGACGCGATCGGTGGCTATTCGCAGCGCGCCCTCGCCAGGGTCTGGAAATCCGAGCGCTTCTCGTGGCAACTGACCCGGCTGATGCATCGTTTTCCCGAAAGCGATGCGTTCGATCGCCGGATGCAGCTGGCCGACCTGGACTATATCGCCACGTCGCGCGCGGCCCAGACGACGATCGCCGAAAACTATGTAGGATTGCCGCTCTGACCATGCCGACGCTGCCCACCCGCCAGATTGGCCCGTTCACCGTCTCGGCGATCGGGCTCGGCTGCATGAACCTCAGCCACGCCTATCTGCCGCGCCCCGATGCGGCGGCGGCGGAGCGGCTGCTGCTCCATGCGCTCGATTCGGGGGTGACCTTCCTCGACACCGCCGCGCTCTATGGCTTCGGCGCGAACGAGGGACTGCTCGGCCGCACCGTGATGCACCGCCGGGCCGAGTTCACGCTGGCGAGCAAGTGCGTGCTCGGCGGATCGGACGGCAAGCGCGGGCTGGACGGCAGCCCGGAGGCGATCGCCCGCACGCTGGAGGACTCGCTCCGCCGGCTGAACACCGAGCATATCGACCTTTATTATCTCCACCGGCTCGATCCCAACGTGCCGATCGAGGACTCGGTCGGCGCGCTCGCCCGGGCGGTGGAGGCGGGCAAGATCGGTGCGATCGGCTTGTCGGAGATGTCGGCGGCGACGCTGCGGCGCGCGCACGCGGTGCACCCGATCGCCGCGATGCAGACCGAATATTCGCCCTGGACGCGCAATCCGGAAATCGCGGTGCTCGATGCCTGCGCGGAACTGGGCACGGGCTTCGTCGCCTTTTCGCCGGTCGCGCGCGGCCTGTTGGCGGGGGGCGTGGGGCCCGAGGGCGTGCCGGACGGAGACCTGCGCGGTGGCATGCCGCGCTTCCAGGGCGAGAATCTTGCGCGGAATCTGGAAATGGCGGCGCGCTTCCGCGCGATCGCGGAGGGGGCCGGGTGCACCATGGCGCAGCTCTGCATGGCCTGGGTGCTTTCGCGGCGGGACTTCATCGTGCCGATCCCGGGCACCACCCGGATCGACCATCTCGACGATCTGCTCGGTACGTTTGCGCACCCACTCCCGGCGGAGGTCCTGGTAGCGGTGGACACCCTGTTCCCGCCGAATGCGGCCGCGGGCGCGCGCTACGCAAAGGCGGCGCAGGCGCAGGTGGATACCGAGATTTGGGGGGACGAACCGCTGGATTGAAGGGAAAGCTGACCACGTCCGGGGTTGGGGCGGCGATTCGCGGGAGCTATCGTCAGGGCTGCTCCCGCACCTGAAAACGAGATTGCTTCGAACTCAATGTTGATCAAGCGGGCCAGCACGGGACCGCCTTGAAGGAGTTCCACCCAGAATCACGTCAGTACGCCGGGATGAACCGCAAGATCGCGTCCATCGCCCTCGGCATAGCGTCAAGAGTCTTTGGCGGCTTTGACGGCACTAGCGGATATGCCTTCTCTATTGTCTCACATGAGATCGGGGAATTGATGGAGCGGGACGCTGCCGCTTGCACTGCGTAGGATAAAAGCGTGTCCAAACGACCCTTTTCGGGTCGGTTTGGCGCTTGGTGAAATGGGTAAGTGGCGGAGCGGGAGGAAGCCAGAGTATGACCGCAAAGCTTTGATTTAGCATCTTAATGTGTGCTGCTCCGCGCAGCGCCCCCACATTTTCCCCCACAGTTTGGATGAGATTGCCAGGTACGATCTGGCACGACTTGCGGCCGACACGCGTCCTATTCTCAGCCGATCGGCTGAGTTTGGCGTATGGTCGCGCGCAGGGCGCCTGTCCGAAATTAGGCGCGAGCCGCTGGGCAGATTTCCTCTGGACGGTTGTCAGCATGTGCCGTCCAAACGCTCTCACGGCGAAAACACGGGTTCGAGTCCCGTAGGGTCACCAGCCTTTTCAAAGGCTTACCTGCTGGATGGCTGCACGAATGTGCAATTTACTGCAAATTTACTGCAAAACCGTAGCTGGAAATCGGCGGACTTTCACGGATTGTTCTAGGGGCCCACGGCGTCGATATCCGCAGCTGGCGGGACTCTGGCGAGTGTCTGATTCGCACCCAAGACTCAACCTTTCCACCTCCCTCCGGGATATCCGCCGGCCACCATCATGGGCGCATCGCTCCCGGCACGTGGCGACCAGAATGCGTCGTTCAGCGGATCGAGTGCTAACGGCCGCTTTTGCGGCGAACTGCCATCCGACGACACGATGAAGTTGCTTGCCTAGGCCTCCCAGCAACGTGATCAATCTCCGCCCGGGTCCGCAATGGAGGCAGTAAGAGCAATAGCGCTCCAGCTACGTCTGAGCGGTCTCTACCCTTGCCATCCCGTCACGAACTTGCAACACGATCGAGTCTTACCGGAGCTGAATCCCATTCGCCAGATCGCCGCCTTGCCCTATCGTACCCGCGGTAAAGGAGCCGACGCGGCCGCGCAGGTACTGCTGGTCACATCACGCGGCAGAGGGCGCTGGGTGATTCCGAAGGGCAATCCGAGTTCTGGTCTGAGCAGTCATGCGGCTGCGGTGCTGGAGGCGGAGGAGGAAGCGGGCGTGCAAGGGGTGATTTGCCCCACGCCTCTTGGTTCCTATCGCTATCGAAAGAAGCGCGGCAATGGCGCCTCGCTGATGGTTGACGTGGAAGTGTTTCCTTTCTCGGTCACCCGCGAGCTCGAGACCTGGAAGGAACAGCCCCAGCGGCAGCGTCGCTGGTTCAGTCTGGCGGAAGCGGCCGCCGCCGTCGACGAGCCCGATCTGCGCGACCTGATCCGCTCCTTCGGCCCCGAGGAGTTTCGCGCGGCTACCCGGCGCATGGGGGTGCTCGACACCGTCGTCCAGAAATCAAAGGTCAATCGCATGTTCGCGTGGTTCCAACGCCTGTTGCCGAAATCGGGCAATTTCTTCGAGATGTTCGAGGCGCATGCCGCAACGGTCGTCGCCGGTGCCGATGCGCTGGCGCGGCTGCTGCAGGATGGCGGCCCCGACCATATCCGGGAAGTGGTCGAGCGCGAGCACGATGCCGACGAGATCATCCGCCAGGTGCTCCAGACGGTACGCGTCACGTTTCTGACACCGTTCGATCGTGGCGCGATCACCGCGCTGATCGGATCGATGGACGACGCGATCGACGAGATGCAGGCAACGGTTCGCGCGATCGACCTCTACGAGGTCCGCCATTTCGAGCGGGAGATGAAGGACATGGCGGGCATCGTCGTCGATGCCGCTCGGCTCACCCTGGAGGCCATGCCGCTGCTGCGCGACGTCGCGAAGAACGGCGCCCGCCTGCACGAGCTGACCGAGCGACTGGTGCGGATGGAAAGCCATGCCGACGACATCCATGCCGCCGGCCTCAAGCGCGCCTACAAGGAGCTGGGGCCGCAGGATCCGTTGCAGTTCGCCGTGCAGCGCGAGTTGTACAAGCATCTCGAGCGCATCGTCGATGCGTTCGAGGATGTCGCGAACGAGATCGACGGCATCGTCATCGATCACGTCTGATCCACCATGCACGACCTTGCCCTGCCGCTGCTCATCGGGTTGATTATCGTCGCGCTGGCGTTCGATTTTCTGAACGGCCTGCACGATGCTGCCAACGCGATCGCCACCGTCGTCGCGACGCGGCTGCTGAAGCCCGTGCATGCGGTGGCCTTTGCGGCGTTCTTCAACTTCGCCGCCTATTTCCTGACAATTGTGGTGCCGAGCCTGCACAAGGTGGCGGAGACGATCGGCCAGGGGCTGATCGACAAGGACCTGATCACGCCGGGCGTGGTGTTCGGCGCGTTGGTGGGCGCCATGTTCTGGAACGTGGTGACCTGGCTGAAGGGCATTCCTTCTTCGTCGAGCCATGCACTGGTGGGCGGGATGATCGGTGCTGGCGTGGCGCATGCCGGTTTCGAGGGCATTCAGTGGAGCGGGCTCGACAAGACCTTGCTGGCGATCGTGCTGTCACCCACCCTCGGCATGATTTTGGCGATGCTGATCATGCTGGTGACGAGCTGGCTGTTCCGGCGGGCAACCGCGAGCCGCGCGGAGCGATCCTTTCGGATGCTGCACCTGCTTTCTTCTGGTGCCTATTCGCTGAGCCATGGGCTCAACGATGCGCAGAAGACGATGGGCATCATTACCGTGCTCCTCTATTCGACCGGATACCTGCACGGGAAGTTCGAGGTGCCCCACTGGGTGGCGATCAGCTGCTATGTGGCGATCGCGCTCGGCACGATGACGGGCGGCTGGAAGATCATCGAGACGATGGGCTCGCGAATCACCAAACTGTCGCAGCATCAGGGCTTCAGCGCCTCGCTGGGCGGATCTATCGTCCTGTTAGGGGCGTCATGGATGGGAGTGCCGGTATCCACCACGCACACTATTACCGGCGCGGTGATCGGCGCGGGAACTGCTAGGCGCGCATCAGCCGTCCGTTGGGGCGTGGCGAGCGACGTCGTCGTCGCTTGGGTCATCACGTTACCTGCAACTGCGGCCGTCGGGGCGCTTTTCTACGCATTGACCCGGCTTTTCTAAGGGCGGCGGGTGGAACTGATCCTCGCCCTCGACCTCCTGCTTCTCGGAGCGCTGTTCTGGACCTTAGTTCTGCGGCGTTGGAAAGCCGCGTGTGGGTGCCTCCTGGCGCTCATCGGCTCTCTCCCACTGCTATTCCTGCTTATGGGCGGCGCATTCCTGTGGAGTGCGGCGTCTCTCTGCGCTTTAACACTATTAAGTGGAGCCATTATCGCTATGCTTGGTCAGCGCAAGCTCTGACGTGCGCAGAATAAGGACGGTCAGGGTCTAAGCCAAACCGTGATTACAATGCCGGCATGGAAAGGCGCAAGAAGTTCGCCCCTGTCATTACTGGTGGGGACAGCGACGGCGGTCGCCAATTGCGAACGTGCCGGCACGCCAGCTCTCCGGGTAGGCGCCAAATGGTTCGGCTTGTATTCAGCGTCGCTTGGGGCGACGGCATGTTGCCTTGGATGAAATTTCCGCTGATGCTGCGGAGGCCGACCCAAGATTACTAAAGCCGACCTCCGCGTTGAAGCGCCGTTCAACCACTCGCCGTTTGGTCGCATTTTCCCTACCGGCCTGAGCGGGCTATCGCCTGCCGGCCATCAACCCCATGGCCTGCGGAGCTCACCATGCGTCATCAAATAACGAAACATGGAGAGATCTGCACATTCCAGGCGGCGAGATGAAATGATCTGCACCTTCAACCCCGCTGACTCCAAAGTGACGGACTAGGTTCAACATACTCGCTATTATATCTCATAATAGCCCATGCAATACGAGCATTCCTATTAGCTATAGCGATGGTTACAATGCGAGGATGTTTGCGCTCTAACATAGACTTCCATTTGACATCCTGAGGAAGAGCCTTTTTTCGCGCTCGCGCGACGAGGGGCAAAGCGCCAGAGACGAGCAGTCGCCGAAGGTAAGGGTCTCCTCGACGTGTGATGGCACCCAACCGCGCGCGGCCACCTGTCGAATGCTGTCGAGGTGAAAGGCCGAGCCACGAAGCGAAGTGTCGAGCCGTCCGAAATCGCTGCGGGTCGTCGACTGTTGCAGCCAACGCGGTGGCGGTAATCAAGCCCACCCCCGGAATTGTCGCGAGCCGTTTTGAAACTTGGCTCGCCTCATGCCATAGCAATACAATTCGTTCCAGTTTCGTAATTTTCTGATCAATTCGCTTAGCTTGTGCAAGTAGCATATTGCATACCTCAAAAGCCTCACTCGGGATTTTATCTGCGGCGATCCGATTTGCATCGGAAACGTACTTTAGTACATGGCCGGTACCAAGCGGTAAAATCACGCCGAACTCAGCGAGCAAACTCCTCATAAAGTTCAATAGTTGTATCTTTTGCTTTTTTAAAAGCTCACGCGAACGGTGAACCATTAATATTGACTGGCGATCGATCGCCTTTATTGGCACGATTGGGGAAGATGGTTGCATCACCGCGAAGCAAATAGCCTCGGCATCGTTAGCGTCGTTTTTCTGTCCAACTCTGAATGCAGATACAAACTTACCGGGAATGATCGCAACTTCGTGACCTATTGCAGACAATTGCCGAGCCCAATGATGTGCAGCTGCGCCTGCTTCTACTCCTACTTTAAGCCTGGGCAGCCTCTCAAAGAAAGGCGCAACCTGTGAGCGTTTTAAGTTTCGTCGAATTAATAGTTCTCGCTCACCGTCTAAGCAATGTACCTGGAAGTTGCTCTTGGCAATGTCCAGCCCGGCGAATTTGGCTAACTTGACCGAAGATGACATTATCCTGTTTCCTCTAGGCGAAATTGGATTATCAATTTCAGTCGTATCAGGCATTTGTCCGGCCTCCAGTTTGGCGAGTTCCGCCATACAGCCCTGTGCTCCGTCACTTATCGAGGGTGGGCAAGCACGTGCCCTCAGCGCCTTCATTTCTTAGACACGTCGAACGCGCAAACTTGGCAACTCTCGGTTAGATGACGACCAAAATTTCTATGTGAACACGGTTGAACATGTCCACGTATGGCAGATGCCACAGATGCTCGGCTTGCGCGGCAGATCAAAAGGTGCGCAGCGCCGTCGGAGTCGAGGCCTTCATCCTGATGCCTATCAGCCACCCCAATATCCGTGCCAGAAGGGTCTGTCGTTTGACCATCCCGTGCCGGCGGTACGCTGAAGGCTCGCCCGGGCATCATCATTGGGCGGCTATACGCACTCAGATCGCTGTCGATGGGACGCCGGGAACGGTTGATTTCGGCACAAGCTGACGTTCACTGGTTCACTCAGCAACTGCCGTTTTGTCCCACATTCAGACTGTCGCGAAGCCACTTTTAGCAAGGGCCCAAAGCACAGACCCGAGCCAAAGCCCGGACAGCAAAACGACATAAGGTGGGATCAACGAACCACGTCTAGCTGGTCGTTTCGACCATAGAGCGCCGAGATCATACGCTCGACAACAAGGTCTTCAGCTTTTCCCCGCCTCCCCTCGTCCGCCGACGAAAGGTCGCGCCGAATCGCCTCGGGGGTCGAGGCAATGCTCGCTGTCAAAATGGCGTTGGCCAGAAACGGGTGCATGACCTCGGCTAAGGGAAGCCTGGCGCCATCGCCCGCGATCTGGCGGCCACGCTGAAGCAACGCATCGATGCTGGTCATCGGCACAAGGGTGATTGCCCCCACCTTGATCACCCCGATCTCACCAGACTTGATCAGCTCGTAGAACTTGGACCGGCCGATGCCGGTGATGCGGCAGGCATCGGCAATCCGCAGGGTGATGGGCGACAGGTCGGCATTCGGCTTGCTCGGCGTAGGACGCATGGCGCGCTCCTTCATCTGTCCCTCCCCATTTCTGGGGATTGACGGTTGGCGATGCGGTTGTTGGTGTCCCCCCGAGCGATTGCGCGACCGACGAGCTCTACGAAGGCGTCGTAGCGAAGCCGACCGAGGCGCTGCGTCTCCGTATCAACGGCCGGCTGGTGCGCCGTAAGGGTGAGTTGGTGACGGACGAAGAGCCCGAGGGCTTCGGTCAGATAGTCGAGCTTCTGCTCCATCCGGTCGGCGACGCGGTTCTGGCGGTCGAGCCGCGCGCCGAAGCGCTGGTCT
>NZ_BCTR01000077.1 GCF_002091475.1 Sphingomonas azotifigens NBRC 15497 | reverse complement strand
TCCAAGGAGGAGGGGCTTAAAAAGAAGGATTCAGTCGAACAGGCTCGACACCGAGCTTTCGTCGGCGATGCGGCGGATCGCCTCGGCGATCAGCGGCGCGATGGTCAGGTGGCGGACCTTCTCGCCGGCGGCGACCACGTCGTGGTTGCCGATCGAATCGGTGATCACCAGCTCGCGCAGCTCGGACTTGGCGACGCGCGCCATCGCCGCGCCCGAGAGCACGCCATGGGTGCAGTACGCGACCACATCCTCGGCCCCCGCCGCCTTGAGCGCGGCGGCGGCGTTGCAGAGGGTGCCGGCCGAATCGACGATATCGTCGATCAGGATGCAGAAGCGGCCCTTCACCTCGCCGATGATGTTCATCACTTCCGACTCACCCGGACGCTCGCGGCGCTTGTCGACGATCGCGAGCGGGGCGTTGTCGAGCCGCTTGGCGAGCTGGCGGGCGCGGACCACGCCGCCGACGTCGGGCGAGACCACCATCCACTGCTTGTCGATGAAGCGCGTCTGGATGTCGGCCGACATCACCGGTGCGGCGAACAGATTGTCGGTCGGGATGTCGAAGAAACCCTGGATCTGCCCGGCGTGGAGATCGACCGAAAGCACGCGGTTGGCACCGGCGGTGGTGATCAGGTTGGCGACCAGCTTGGCCGAGATCGGCGTGCGCGGTCCCGGCTTCCGGTCCTGGCGGGCATAGCCGAAATAGGGGAGCACCGCGGTGATCCGCTTGGCCGACGCGCGGCGCAGCGCGTCGATCATGATCAGCAGCTCCATGAGGTTGTCGTTCGCCGGATAGCTGGTCGACTGGAGCACGAACACGTCCTCGCCGCGGACATTCTCGAGGATCTCGACGAAGATTTCCTCGTCGGCGAAGCGGCGGACATTCGCCTTGGTCAGCGGAATTTCGAGATATTCGGCGATGGCGCTCGCCAGCGGCAGGTTCGAATTGCCGGCCATGAGTTTCATAGGTGCGTGGCCTCCCGTGCCGCTTCGCGTGATCCCGATGCCCGCGCCCTTTAGTGCGACGTTTCCGTGACGCAAAGAGGCATTGCCGCTTTGGCTGTGCCAGCCTAGGCCGCGGGTATGACCGTCGTTACCCGTTTCGCCCCCAGCCCCACCGGCACGCTGCATGTCGGCAACCTGCGGACCGCGCTGCATAACTGGCTGTTCGCGCGTCGCCATGGCGGCACCTTCCTGCTGCGGATCGACGATACCGATGCCGTTCGCTCCGAAGAACGATTTGTCGACGCGATCCGCGCCGATCTCGCCTGGATGGGCCTGATCCCCGATGCCGAGGAACGGCAGTCGGCGCGATTCGATCGCTACGAGGCGCGATTCGCCCAGCTTGTCGCCGATGGCCGGGTCTATCCCGCCTATGAGACCGCGCAGGAGCTGGAGCTCAAGCGCAAGGTGCTGCTCGGCCGCGGCCTGCCGCCGGTCTATGACCGCGCCGCGCTGGCCCTGACCGACGAAGATCGCGCAAAATTGGAGGCGGAGGGCATCCGACCGCACTGGCGCTTCCGGCTCGACCATGACGAGGCGATCGTCTGGGACGATCTGGTGCGCGGGCCGCAGCGTTTCGAGGCGAGGCTGCTCAGCGATCCGGTGGTGCGCCGCGCCGACGGCTCCTGGCTCTATCTGCTGCCGAGCGTGATCGACGATATCGACATGGGCGTCACCCATGTCGTCCGCGGCGAGGACCATGTCTCGAACACCGCGAGCCAGATCCAGATGTTCACCGCGCTGGGCGGCGCAGTGCCGGGCTTCGCGCACGAGGCGCTGCTCACCGGCGCCGAGGGCAAGCTGTCGAAGCGGCTCGGCTCGCTGGGCATCGACCATTTCCGTGCGGCCGGCATCGAGCCGCAGGCACTGATCGCGCTGCTCGCCCGGCTCGGCACCAGCGACCCCGTCGAGCCCTTTGTCGATCCCGCGCCGCTGATCGCGACGTTCGATTTCGGCCGCTTCGGCCGCGCGCCGGCGCGGTTCGACGAGGCAGAGCTGGCCCAGCTCAACGCGCGCATCGTCCACCAGCTCGACCATGATGCGGTCGCCGACCGCCTGCCCTCGGGAATCGACGCGGCCGGCTGGGAGGCGATCCGCCCGAACCTCAACACCATTGCCGAGGCTGGCGACTGGTGGGCAGTGGTCGAAGGCCCGATCGCCGCCCCGCCGGTCGACGCCGAGGACCGCGACTTCCTCGCCCGGGCCCATGCGCTTGCGATGGATCTGGACTGGTCGGGGGACCCGTGGCGCGCGCTCACCGACGCGCTGAAGGCCACCACCGGGCGCAAGGGCAAGCCGCTGTTCCTGCCGCTCCGCCGTGCGCTCACCGGCCGCGACCATGGCCCGGACATGGCGGCGCTGCTGCCGCTGATCGGCAAGGATCGTGCGCTGGAACGGCTCGCCACGGGCTGAGCCGTTTCATCTTTACGCTACATATGTAACGTTGTACCATCACCTTCATCCGGCGTTCATAGACCGGTGTTGGAGAAGGATTGCAAGTCATGCATGCCGATAGTCGTTATCATGCCAGTGCACCGCGCTCGGTCAGCTTCGGCGCCGCGCTGGCCATCAATGGCGCGATCATCGCAGGGATGCTCTTCATGGCGCCCAATGTCCTGGTGCTCCGGGACGACCCGATCGTGATGCACCCGGTCGACGTGAAAGACGTGCCCCCGCCGCCGCCCGAGGATCAGCCGAAGCCGAAGCTGGAAAAGGTCGTCACGCCGACCCAGCCCCTGCCGACGATCCCGGACCCCGTGATTTCCCATCCCTCTGACAACCGGATCGAGTCCACCACCGTCATCGCCGATCCGCCGCTCCCGTACGTCAAGCCGGTCGACGCCGGGCCGCCCGTGGTCGCCGATCCGCCCAGGGCTGTCCCGGCCCTGATCGGCGCCAGCACCGATCCGCGCTTTGCGCAGGATTTCCAGCCCGAATATCCCTCCCAGGAAATCCGCGCCCAGCGCGACGGGCTCGTCACCATCCGCGTGCTGATCGGCACCGATGGTCGGGTAAAGGCGGTGGAGCCGGTGAGCGCGACCAGCGACGCCTTCTTCGCGGTCACCAAGCGCCAGGCGCTGGGCAAATGGCGCTTCCGTGCCGCGACGCGCGGTGGCGTGCCTGAGGAAAGCTGGAAGACGATGACTGTCCGGTTCCGGATCGAAGACGCCCGCTGATCGCCCTCCGATTGCAGCGGCGTGGACGCGGGGGCTGGCCCTGGAGCCCCCGCGTCCCTATCTTCGGCCACCGATGACCTTCCTCAAGTACATCTCGCCACTCAGGGCGCTGCGCGACCTCCGCGGTTATCTGGCGACGCGCAAGAAGCACGAACTCTGGTTCATGATCCTCGCGCTGGTCGTCACCTTTGGCGTCATCGTGGTGTTCGTGAAGGATTCGCACGTGCCGGTGCCGTACAAGAAGAACATCATCTATGTGGACAGCTGGCCGATCACGCGCACCGAAGCGGAGATCCGCGAGAAGCAGAAGGTCGACGAGGCCAAGCGCCAGGCAGAGGAAGCCGCCTTCCAGGAGCGCCAGAAAAAGCGCCAGGCCGAATTCAAGAAGTACGACGACTGGCTGAAGAAGCACGGGATTTGAACGACGCGCGCTGGATGGCGGGAGCGCTCGGCCTCGCCGAGCGCGGAAAGGGGCGGACGGCCCCCAATCCCAATGTCGGCTGTGTGCTGGTCCGCCAAGGCCGCATTATCGGCCGCGGCTGGACACAGCCCGGCGGGCGTCCGCATGCCGAGGCGATGGCGCTGGCGGAGGCGGGCGAAGCCGCGCGCGGTGCCACGGCCTATGTCACGCTCGAGCCCTGCGCGCATGTCTCGCCGCGCGGCCCGGCCTGCGCCGATCTGCTGGTCGCGGCTGGCGTCGCCCGTGTCGTCGCCGCGCTGCGCGATCCCGATCCGCGCACCGACGGCAGCGGCTTTGCCCGGCTGGAGGAGGCCGGCATCGCCGTCGAATCCGGCCTGATGGCAACCGAAGCCCGGCGCAGCATGGCAGGCTTCCTGACCCGCCTCGCCAGGGGCCGGCCCCACGTCACCCTCAAGCTCGCGACCTCGCTCGACGGACGAATCGCGCTCTCCACCGGCGAGAGCAAGTGGATCACCGGTCCCCAGGCCCGCGCCCATGTACATCTCGAGCGCGCCCGGCACGACGGCATCCTGGTCGGCCGCGGCACCTTCCTTGCCGACACACCGAAGCTCGACGTGCGCCTGCCCGGCCTCGCCGATCGCGCGCCACGCCGCATCCTGCTTTCCTCCACCGGCCCCACCCCGCCGGGCTGGGAGCGGATTGCCGACATTGCCGATATCCGCCACCTCACCGGCATCGACACGCTGATCGTGGAAGGTGGGGCCAAGGCGGCAACCGCATTCCTCCGCGCCGATCTGGTCGACCGGCTCATGCTCTACCGTGCGCCGATTCTGCTTGGCGGCGGCAAACCCGCGATCGAGGCATTCGGCCTCGCCGCATTGTCCGAGGCGCATGATCGCTGGCGCCTGCTGGACTCTCGCATGCTTGGCAGCGATCGGTTCGAGGTCTACGAGCGAAACGCATGTTCACCGGAATCGTAAGCGATGTCGGCACGATCGACGCGGTAACGCGCCAGGGCGACCTGCGCGTACGCGTGTCGACGGCCTATCCCACCCATGAGATCGACCTTGGCGCCTCGGTCGCCTGTTCGGGCGTGTGCCTGACGGTGGTCGACAAGGGCCCCGGCTGGCTCGACTTCGACGTGTCGGGCGAGACCGTCTCGCGCACCGCCGACGACCAGTGGACCGCCGGCCGCAAGCTCAACCTCGAGCGCGCGCTGCGCCTGGGCGACGAGCTGGGCGGGCACATCGTCACGGGCCATGTCGACGGCATCGGCCGGGTGAAGCTGGTCGAGGCGATCGACGGTTCGCACCATGTCGTGATCGCGGCGGGGCCGGAGATCGCCCCGTACGTTGCGCCCAAGGGCTCGATCACCGTCGACGGCGTGTCGCTGACCGTCAACGGGGTGGAAGACACCGCGGAAGGCGTCGAATTCCACCTCAACATCATTCCCCACACCGCCGCGGTGACGACCTTCGGGTCGCTGAAGCCCGGCCAGGCGGTCAATCTGGAGATCGACGTGCTGGCGCGCTATCTCCAGCGCATGGAGGCATTGCGTGCCAAAGGCTGAACTCGCCGCGCTCAAGCACGGCTTCCTCTCCTCGCCCGAGGAACTGATCGACGAGGCCCGCAACGGCCGGATGTTCATCCTGGTCGACGACGAGGATCGCGAGAATGAGGGCGATCTGGTCATCCCCGCCCAGATGGCGACGCCCGACGCGATCAACTTCATGGCAAAATATGGCCGCGGCCTGATCTGCCTCGCCATGACCAAGACGCGCGTCGACCAGCTCGGGCTCGAGCTGATGAGCCGCGCCAACGGCACCCGGCACGAAACCGCCTTCACCGTCTCGATCGAGGCGAAGGAAGGCGTGACCACCGGCATCTCCGCCGCCGATCGTGCCCGCACCATCTCGGTGGCGATCGACGGCACCAAGGATCGCGCCGACATCGTGACGCCGGGCCATGTCTTCCCCCTGGTCGCGCGCGACGGCGGCGTGCTGGTCCGCGCCGGCCATACCGAGGCGGCGGTGGACGTCGCCCGTCTCGCCGGACTCAACCCCGCCGGCGTGATCTGCGAGATCATGAAGGACGACGGGACAATGGCGCGGCTCGACGATCTCGTTGGCTTCGCCCAGCTCCACAACCTCAAGATCGGCACGATCCGCGACCTGATCGCCTATCGCCGGCGCCACGACCATCTCGTCGAGCAGCGCGCCGAGGCGAGCTTCACCAGCGAATGGGGCGGCGAGTGGCGCGCACTCACCTTCTGGAACAAGGCGACCGGCAGCGAGCAGATCGCGCTGGTCAAGGGCAAGATCGATCCGAGCAAGCCGACCTTGGTGCGGATGCATGCGCTCTCGCCCTTTGCCGATCTGTTCGGCGAGGGCGGCACGCGCGGCCGGCTGCTGCGGCGCTCGATGGAGATCATCGGTGCCGAAGGCGCCGGCGTGATCGTCGTGATCAACCGGCCGCGGCCCGACGCCTTCACGCTGGCGCTGCAGACCCGCAGCGGCGCGATCCCGCCCAAGGCGATGGACGAGCTGCGCGATTACGGTGTCGGCGCGACCATCCTTACCGAACTCGGCGTGCAGGACATGATCCTGCTCTCCAACACCCATCACACGCTGATCGGGCTCGACGGCTATGGCCTGTCGATCGTCGGCGAACGTCCCATCGATCCGGAGCAATAATGGCCAACATCCTCATCGTCGAAGCCCGCTTCTACGAGCATCTCAACGACATGCTGATCGCCGGCGCCAAGGCCGCGATCGAAGCGGCGGGCCACAAGGCCGAGGTGATCACCGTGCCGGGCGCGCTGGAGATTCCGGGCGCGGTCGCGCTGGCAGCGGACAGCGGCCGCTACGATGCGTTCGTCGCGATCGGCGTGGTGATCCGCGGCGAGACCTATCATTTCGAGATCGTCGCGGGCGAAAGCGCGCGCGGGCTGATGGCGCTGTCGATGGACGGGGTCGCGATCGGCAACGGCATCCTGACGGTCGAGAACGAGGCGCAGGCACTGGTCCGCGCCGACCCTGCGCAGAAGGACAAGGGCGGCGAGGCCGCCAAGGCAGCGCTGGCGATGCTGGCGCTCAAGGCCAAGTTCGGCTGATCCCATGGACATGCCGCCGTCCCGCTACCGAGTGGAAGAGCGGGGACGGCGGCTGGTCGTGGTCGACCGCGCCACAGGGCGCGAGGTGTCCCCCACCAAATCGCCCCTTCCGCTTGCGGGAGGGGAGGGCAGCCCAAAGCGGCGCGGACTGCGGTCAGCCCCTCCCCCATCCCCTCCCGCAAGCGGAAGGGGTGGGCAGGCTTGGCGGTTCGGAATTCAACGTCCGAAGGCCACACCGGACAGCTTCGTCACGCGCAGCTGGTTCGACGCCAAGGCACCGCGCACGATAAAGCTCAACTATGCCGCCCATTCGCGGCTGGCGACGCTGCGCTTCGCCGGTGCGATCCTGATCGCGCTGCTGGTGACGGGCAGCTTCCTGTTCTGGCCCTGGTTCCCCTTCACGCTTGCAGCGGTGCTGGCCCCCGCGAAAACGCGCGCGCGTCTCCGCGAGGCCAGCACCCGCTGGATCGACGGGTTCGATCAGGCCGACTGAAGCGCCAGTTCGTCCGCGGTCGGATAGTCGGTATAGCCCTCCGCCCCGCCGATATAGAAGAACTGCTCGCGCTGCGGATTGAGCGGTAGCCCCTCGCGCAGGCGGCGCGGCAGGTCCGGATTGGCGAGGAAGGTGCGGCCGAACGCGATCGCATCGGCTTCGCCCGCGTCCAGCGCCGCCTGGGCATTCACCGCATCATAGTCCGAATTGAGCGCCAGTACGCCGCGATACACTTTCCGCATCACCGGATGCACCGGCGGCTGGTCAGGCTCGCCTCGGCTGCCGCCCGGACGCGGCTCGCGCATTTCGAGGAACGCAACGCCGATATCGTCGAGCGCGGCGGCCGCCGCTTCGAAGAGGGGCGCCGGGTTGCTGTCGTTGACGCCCTGCACCTCGCCATTGGGCGAAAGGCGCACGCCGGTGCGACCGGCGCCGATCGTGTCGACGACGCGCTGGCTCACCTCGCGGAGCAAGCGGATGCGGTTCTCGATCGACCCGCCATATTCATCCTCGCGGAAGTTCGCATTGTCGCGCAGGAACTGGTCGATCAGATAGCCATTGGCGGCGTGGATCTGCACCCCGTCGAACCCGGCGCGGATCGCGTTTTCGGCCGCGCGTGCATAGTCGTCGAGGATGCCGGGGATCTCGTCGACGCGCAGCGGGCGGGCCTGGGTATAAGGGCGCTTGATCTCGCCGGCTTCCTCCGCCGGATAGGTGCGCACCTCGCCGGGTGCAGTCGTCGCCGAGGCGGAAACCGGCGGTTCGCCGCCAAGGAAGTCCGAATGGACCAGCCGGCCCATGTGCCAGAGCTGGGAGACGATCTTGCCGCCGGCTTCGTGGACGGCCGCGGTGACCGGCTTCCACGCCTCGACCTGCTCGTCGCTCCAGATCCCGGGCGCATAGGCCCAGCCGAGCCCCTGCTGGCTGATGCCGGTCGCCTCGGTGATGATCAGGCCCGCGCTGGCGCGCTGGCGGTAATAGTCGACCATCACCGGCGTCGGCACATGGCCGCGCGTCGAACGGCCGCGGGTGAGCGGCGACATCCACACGCGATTGGCGGCGTGGATCGCGCCGAGCTGAATCGGATCGAACAGGCTGGGCATTGAAATTCCCTTTGCAGCTTGTGACTTCGCACAGATAGGACGCTACAGGGCGCCATGCAGCGCAACGCACCGACAACAAAATCTTCCCCGGCACGAAGCCATGTTGCGACCGCGCTCGTTGCAGCGCTGGTCGCAAACGCCGCGCTGGCGACGGGCCCCCTGTTCGTGCGGATTGCGGATGTGGGGCCGGTGTCGGCGGCGTTCTGGCGGCTGATCATCGCGACGCCGATCCTGTTCGCCGCGGCGACGGCGATGGGCGAAAAGCCACTCGCGCTGGCCCGCGGGCGCTGGTGGATCCTCAGCATCGCCGGCGTGGTGTTCGCGCTGGACCTCGCCAGCTGGCATGTCGGCATCGTCCGCACCACGCTCGCCAACTCCACCCTGTTCGGCAATTCGGCCTCGCTGATCTTCCCGATCTACGGCTTCGTCGTCGCGCGCGCCTGGCCGAGCAGGATGCAGGGCGCGGCGCTGCTACTGGCGGCGATCGGCGGCGCGCTGCTGCTCGGGCGCTCGGCCGAGCTTTCCTCACGGCATCTGGCGGGCGACCTGTTCTGCCTCGCCGCCGGCGTGTTCTACGCGGTCTATTTCGCCCTGATGGCGCGGGTGCGGACGTCGCTCGGCCCGGTGCCGGCGCTGGCCCTGTCCTCGCTCGCCACCATCCCGCCGCTGCTGGTGATTGCGCTGGCGATGGGCGAGCAGATCGTGCCGCACCTCTGGTGGCCGCTGCTGGCGCTCGCCATCGTCAGCCAGCTGATCGGGCAGGGCTGCATGATCTATGCGCTCGGCCATCTCTCGCCGCTGGTGATCGGCATCGCGCTGCTGGTGCAGCCTGCGGTGGGCGCGGCGCTCGGTTGGATCATCTTCGGCGAGCGGCTCGGCACCGCCGACCTGTTCGGCGCGGTGCTGGTCGCCGCCGCGCTGGTGCTGGTCCGACAAGGGGCGGTACGGCCCAAGGGGTAGGCAGTTGCCGGGGCGCGGCTTCGCGCCTAGATCAGGCCCATGGATCTCGCCGACGCCACCCTCGACGAACTGCGCGCGGCGCTTGCGCCGTCGCTTGCCGCCAACGCCGCCTTTGACGGCTGGAACCAGCGCGCGCTCGACGCCACCGGCGACGGCATGGGGGTCGACCGCGATGTGGCGCGACTCGCCTTTTCGGACGGCCCGCTGGCGATGATCGACGCCTGGTTCGCGCATATCGACCGGGCGATGCTCGACGCGCTTTCGCCCGAGACGCTGGCGGGGATGAAGATCCGCGCGCGCATCACCGCGCTGGTCGAGGCGCGTCTGGCACTGCTCGCCCCCTATCGCGACGCGCTGCGCCGGGCGTTGGCGATCCTTGCCATGCCGCAAAATTTGGGCCGGGCCAGCAAGCTCGGCTGGCGCGCGGCGGACGCGATGTGGCGCGCGGCGGGCGACACCGCCACCGACTATAACCATTACACCAAGCGGATGACACTCGGCAGCGTCTATGCCGCGACCATCGCCGTGTTCGTGCAGGACGAGAGCGAGGAGTGGGCGGACACCCGCGCCTTCCTCGCGCGGCGGATCGAGGGCATAATGCGGTTCGAAAAGGCCAAGGCCGGGTTTGTGAGCCGCACGACCAACCGGCCGAGCCTCTCGCGCTTCATTGGCCGCCTGCGCTACCCGGCGATCTGAGGCCGCGCCGGGCTTGCCCGGTCCGCCACCATGCGTTCGCCGTCGATCGTGATCGGGCTGGCGAGGCCCGGCAGCCCGTCGCGCACGATCGCCATGCCGCGGGCGATCACCTGCGGATCAGCGAACACCTCGTCGACGCGGTTGATCGGCCCCGCCGGCACACCCTGCGCCTCCAGCGCCTCGTACAGGTCCGCCTTGGCCCAATCGAGGATCGCGCGGGCGAGCTGCGGGATCAGCGCATCGCGATTGGTCACCCGCGCCGGGTTGGTGGCGAAACGGGCATCCGTCGCCAGATCGAGACCGAGGATCGCGCACAGCTTCGCGAACTGCGAATCATTGCCCACCGCCACGATCAGCTCGCCGTCGCGGCAGGCAAAGGCCTGGTAGGGCACCAGATTCGCATGCCCGTTGCCCATACGGTGCGGCACCCTGCCGCTCGCCATCCAGTTGAGCGCCTGGTTGGCGAGCACCGCCACCTGGGTGTCGAGCAGCGCCATGTCGATATGCGCGCCCACGCCCTCCACGTCCCGTCGACGCAGCGCGGCGAGGATCGCGACGGCCGAATAGACGCCGGTGAAGATATCGGCATAGGCGACCCCCGACTTTTGCGGCGCGCCGTCGGGCTCGCCGGTGAGGCTCATCGCGCCGCCCATCCCCTGGATGATGAAGTCATAGCCGGCGCGGGCTGCATAGGGCCCGGTCTGGCCGAAGCCGGTGATCGAGCAGACGATCAGCCGCGGATTGTCAGCACGCAGGCTGGCGGCGTCGAGCCCGTATTTCACCAGCCCGCCGACCTTGTAGTTCTCGATCACCACATCGGCCCCGGCGATCAGCGCCTTGGTCGCCGCCTGGCCCTCGGGCGTGGCAATGTCGATGCCGACACTGGTCTTGCCCCGGTTGCAGGCGTGGAAATAGGCGGCATCGCGGTTCGCGCCCTCGGCATCGAGGAGGAAGGGCGGGCCCCAATGGCGAGTATCGTCCCCCGCCCCTGGTCGCTCGACCTTGACCACCTCGGCGCCAAGGTCCGCGAGCAGCTGCCCGCACCAGGGCCCGGCAAGGATGCGGGCAAGCTCGACGACCTTGATGCCGGCGAGCGGCTTCACGGGCGGGCGATCCGGTAGAAGACGTGGTCGGCAAGCCACTGGCCGTTGCCGCGCTCGTGCCGCCCGTCCTGCAACACCCCGCCGATCTTCTCCATCGCGCGCCGCGAGCGAACATTGTCGCGGCCGACGGCGAACACCGCCGCGCCGACATAGCGGTGGATATGATCGAGCATCAGCTGCTTGACCTCGCGGTTGCAGCCGCCGCCCCAGCGGCTGCGGACGAGAAAGGTGAAGCCGATCTCGATCTCGTCGCGCACCGGGTCGGGGTATACGTAGCGGCTGGCGCCGATCACCGCCTGGGTCTCGCGATCGCGGATCGTGAGGCTGCCGCGGCTTTCGAGCGCCCGCTCGAAATAGGTCCGGAAGGCAGCCTCCTGCCAGCGATTCGGCTCCGGATGCACCTCCCAGATCAGCGGATCGGACGCGGCTGCGTACAGCGCCTCCCAGTCCTCCGGCACCGTCGGCCGCAGCTCGACCGTGGTGCCGAGAAGAACCGGCTGCAGATCCATCAGAACGCCGCGATGCCGGTGATCGCCCGGCCGAGGATCAGCCCGTGCACGTCGTGCGTGCCCTCATAGGTGTTCACCGTCTCGAGGTTGATCGCGTGGCGGATCACATGGAATTCGGCCGAAATGCCGTTGCCGCCGTGCATGTCGCGCGCGATCCGGGCGATTTCCAGCGCCTTGCCGCAATTGTTGCGCTTGATGATGCTGATCGCCTCGGGGCTGAGCGTGCCGGCATCGAACATCCGCCCGCAGCGGAGCGCCGCCTGCAGCCCGAGCGCGATCTCGGTCTCCATATTGGCGAGCTTGAGCTGCACCAGCTGCGTCGCGGCGAGCGGCCGGCCGAACTGGTGGCGATCCAGCGTATATTGCCGCGCGGCATGGAAGCACGCCTCGGCCGCGCCCATCGTGCCCCAGGCGATGCCGTAGCGCGCGCGGTTGAGGCAGCCGAACGGGCCCTTCAGCCCCTGGACGTTGGGGAGCAGCGCGTCTTCGCCGACTTCCACCCCGTCCATCACGATCTCGCCGGTCACCGAGGCGCGCAAGCTCAGCTTGCCCTCGATCTTGGGGCTGGTCAGGCCCTTCATGCCCCGCTCCAGCACGAAGCCGCGGATCGCGCCGTCATGCGCGTCGCTCTTCGCCCAGACGACGAACACATCGGCGATCGGCGAATTGGTGATCCACATCTTGGCGCCGGTGATCCGGTAGCCGCCGTCGATCTTCTCGGCGCGCGTGCGCATGCCGGCGGGATCGGAGCCCGCATCCGGCTCGGTGAGGCCGAAGCAGCCGACCCATTCGCCGCTCGCCAGCTTGGGCAGGTACTTCCGCCGCTGCTCTTCGCTGCCATAGGCATGGATCGGGTGCATGACGAGTGAGCTCTGCACGCTCATTGCCGAGCGATAGCCCGAATCGACCCGCTCCACTTCGCGCGCGACCAGGCCATAGGCGACATAGCCGAGCCCGGCGCCGCCATAGGTTTCGGGGATCGTCGGGCCGAGCAGGCCCAGCGTGCCCATCTCGGCCATGATCTCGCGGTCGAAGCGTTCCTCCAGATAGGCGGAGGTGACGCGCGGGAGCAGCTCGCCCTGCGCGTAATCGCGTGCGGCGTCGCGCACCATCCGCTCTTCGTCGGTCAGCTCGCCGTCGAGCCCGAACGGATCCTGCCAGTCGAACCGGCCCATTTCTGCCATTTCAGTCGTTCCTCGGTGTCTCCGGTGCCGGGGCGGGGGCGGGTGCCGGCGCCACGACCGGGGGTTTGGGCGGCGTTGCAGCGGCCGCCTTCTCTATTTCGTCCAAAGCCTTGCGCGCGTTGACATAGCGCGTGGCGGCGCTGGTCCAGCCCTCCGCCACGGAAGCGCCGGGCATGTGCGCCACTTCGGCGATCGCGGTCTCGACATTGCCGGCGGCCAGCGCGCTGCGGGCGCGGCGCAGGCGCTCGGCCGGACGCGGGCTGGGCATGCCGGCCTCGTGGAGCACGAACAGGTCGCCGACAAAGGCGCGGAAGCGCACCCACAGGCTGTCGTCCGGTCCGGTGCCGAGCCGCGGCGCGATCGTGTCGAGCGCGATGCGGAGATCCTCGATCGTCAGCGGATCAGCAGCCGCGGCGACGATCGCGCCGACCGCCTGCGGATGCCGCTCGCCGAACCGGGCGCGGAGCTGCTGCTCCAGGCTGCCCAGCGGCTGGCCGCGCTCGACAGCGCGGCGCACCGCGGCGGCGACCATCAGCCGCTCGGCCTGGGTGGAATATTGCGCCGCATTGCGCGCGCTCGCATCCGCCTCGCGCAGCTGCACCTCCAGCGCGTCGAGCCGGGCGGCGAGCGCGCTCTCGCGGGCGTCGAGCGTGGCGACGTCGGTGGCGGGCGGCAGCACCGGCGGCGGCATCTTCAGCGGTTCGACGGTCGGCGTCGGGGCGGCGGACGGCTTGGCGGTGCCGGCCGGGGAGCTCGCCAGATGCGGCCCGGCGAGTTCGATCGCCCCCGCCGTCAGCGCGATGCCGGCGAGGAAGCCAAGCCCGGCGGGAATCATTCGGGTACGGCGCGGACTCAGGGTTCGGACCGGCTCGGGCGCCAGGGGCTCGTCGCTCATGGGCGCCCTTTTCGCCGCGTGGGCCGCGCGGGTCAATCGGCGAGCGCGATGGCGGTGTCGATCACCGCTTCGGTATCGGGGCGAGGCGCGATCGCGGTCACCCGCCACCCGCTGCCCGCCGCCGCCGCTGCCGCCTCGCTGATCGCGGCAAGGCGCATCGCGCCGGGATCGGCGACGAGCTCGGCCAGCCGGGCGCCTGCACGCGCGGACTGAATGAGAGCGACGCTCCCCGCCAGCGCGGCGATCTCGGTCGCCGAGACCGGCAGCGCTTCGCTTGCATAAACGGGCACAACCGCAGCGACGATGCCGCCCGCCTCCAGCGTCCGCTCGCGACCCGCCAGGTGCAGGGCGCACCGCACCCCCGCCGCGGCCGCTTGCTCGACGAGCGGCGCCGCCCCCGCCTCGCCCACCGCGACCACGTCGAGATGCGCGCGGCGCGCGGCCGAAGCGGTCGCCTCGCCAACGGCATGGACCGGCAGCCCGCGCAGCGCGGCAAGCCCGTCGCCCGCCAGCCGCACGGCGTTGGCGCTGGTAAGGATCAGCGCATCGAACGCGGCTGCATCGGGGAGCGTCCAGTCGAGCGGCCGCGTCGCGAACAACGGCAGCCGGATCGCGGTCCGGCCGCGACCTTCGATCGCCGCGGCGGTGATGCGGTTGCCGGGCTCGGGCCGGAGCACCGCGATCGGGCGGCTCATCCGGCGAACAGCGCGCGCACCGCCTCTGGCGCGCGGTCGAGCAGGTCGCGGGCGAGCGTTGCCGGCAGCATCGCATCCTCGGGCGCGCCTTCGATCATGCCATGGACATGCGCGCTACCGTCCGCGGCATAGAGTTCGGCCTCGATCGTCAGGATCGCGCCCTCGATCGTCGCGAGCGCCGCGACCGGCGAGTGGCAATCGGCCATCAGCGCGGCGAGCAGCGCGCGTTCTGCCAGCACGCAGGCGCGGGTCCTCGGGTGGTCGATCGCCGCCAGCAGTCCCAGCATGCGCGTATCGCCGGCGCGCGCCTCGATCCCGACGGCGCCCTGCGCCGGCGCAGGCAGCATCACGTTGGTGGGAAGGACATGCCCGATATCATGCCGGCCGAGCCGGTCGAGCCCCGCCGACGCGAGCAGGGTCGCGTCCGCCTCCCCCGCCGCCAGCTTGGCGAGCCGGGTGTCGACATTGCCGCGGAACAGCACGGTGGCGATATCGGGCCGGTGCCGCTTCACCTGGGCGGCGCGGCGCGGCGAGGCGGTGCCGAGCACCGCACCGGGCCGGAGCGCGGCAAGCGATTCGGCGCCGACCAGCCGGTCGCGCACATCGGCCCGCGGCAGCATCGCGGCGATGACAATGGCCTCGGGGCGGATCGTCTCGACATCCTTCATCGAATGCACCGCGCAGTCGATCTCGCCTGCCAGCAGCGCGCGATCCAGCTCCTTGGTCCACAGCGCCTTGCCGCCGATCTCGGCGAGCGGACGATCCTGCACCTTGTCGCCGGTGGTGCGGACGACGACGATCTCGCCCTCGATCCCGTGCGCCGCCTGCAGCGCATCGCGAACCATCTGGGCCTGGGTGAGGGCGAGCGGCGATCCGCGCGTGCCGATCCGGAATGCAGTCATGGGCCAAGGTGCTAGGGTCGCGCATGGGCGAGGGCAATGGGTGACTTTGCGGAGCCTTGGACCGCGCGAATCCGGGCGCGCCTCTGGACCCTGCCGCCAAGCGGCTTAGATGAGGGTCATGGCACTCATCCTCGGACTTGAATCGAGCTGCGACGAAACTGCGGCGGCCCTGGTGACAAGCGACGGCACGATCCGCGCGCACAAGCTCGCGCGCCAGGAAGAGGCGCACCGCCCCTATGGCGGCGTCGTCCCCGAAATCGCCGCGCGCGCGCATGTGGAAATGCTGGGCCCGCTGGTCGAGGCTGCGCTGGCGGAGGCCGGGGTGACGCTCGACCAGGTCGACGCGATCGCCGCCACGGCCGGGCCCGGGCTGATCGGCGGGGTGATGGTCGGCCTCGTCACCGGCAAGGCACTCGCGCTGGCGGCGAACAAGCCGCTGGTCGCGGTCAATCACCTGGAGGGCCATGCGCTGTCCCCCCGCCTCGGCGACCAGAGCCTGGAGTTTCCCTATCTGCTGCTGCTCGTCTCGGGCGGGCATTGCCAACTGCTGCTGGTGGAAGGGGTCAGCCGCTATCGCCGGCTCGCCACGACGATCGACGATGCCGCGGGCGAGGCGTTCGACAAGACCGCCAAGCTGCTCGGCCTCGGCTTCCCCGGCGGCCCGGCGGTCGAGAAGGCAGCCGAGCGGGGGAACCCCAGGGCGGTGCCGCTGCCGCGCCCGCTGGTCGGCTCGGGCGAGCCGCACTTCTCCTTTGCGGGGCTCAAGAGCGCGGTCGCCCGCGCGGTGAACGATTATAGCGCCGAGGACCTCGCTGCCTCGTTCCAGCAGGCGGTGGTCGACTGCCTGGTCGACCGCACCCGCCGCGCGCTGGCCGGGGTGCAGCCGACCGCGCTGGTTGTCGCCGGGGGCGTCGCCGCCAACAGGACGGTGCGCGGGGCGCTGGAGGCGCTCGCGGCCGCGCATGGCCTGCGCTTCGTCGCCCCGCCGCTGTGGCTGTGCACCGACAATGCCGCGATGATCGCCTGGGCCGGCGCCGAGCGCTTCGCCCAGGGGCTGACCGATCCGCTCGACACGCCGGCGCGTGCCCGCTGGCCGCTCGACCCCGATGCGGAAAAGGTACGCGGCGCGGGAGTGAAGGCATGAACATCGGCGTAATCGGCGGCGGCGCCTGGGGCACCGCACTCGCTCAGGTAGCGGCCCGCGACGGCGCGCCGGTGCTGCTCTGGGCGCGCGAGCCCGAGGTGGTGGAAAGCATCAACGCCGTCCAGGAGAACCGCCAGTTCCTCGCCGGCGTGCCGCTCTCCGCCAGCATCCGCGCGACCGGCAGCCTGGGCGATCTTGCCGGCTGCGACGCGCTGCTGGTGGTCGCGCCCGCGCAGCATGTCCGCGCGGTGCTGGCCGAAGCGGCGGTGGGCACCACGCCGCTGGTGCTGTGCGCCAAGGGGATAGAGGCCGGCACGCGGCTGCTCGTCGGCGAAGTGGCGCGCAGTGTGGCGCCCCATGCGCCGATCGCAGTGCTTTCCGGCCCCACCTTCGCGCACGAGGTCGCCGCCGGAAAGCCGACCGCGGTCACGCTCGCCTGCGAGGATGCCGATCTGCGCACCCGGCTGATCGACCGGATCGGCGCACCCGCCTTCCGCCCCTATGCCTCGGCCGACGTGATCGGCGCCGAGATCGGCGGCGCGGTGAAGAACGTGCTCGCCATCGCCTGCGGGGTGGTGGAAGGCGCCGGCCTGGGCCTCAACGCCCGCGCCGCGCTGATCGCCCGCGGCTTTGCCGAAATGACCCGCTTCGGTCTCGCCCGCGGCGCGCAGGCGGAAACGCTGACGGGCTTGTCGGGGTTGGGTGACCTCGTCCTCACCTGCTCCTCGACCAATTCGCGCAATTTCTCGCTCGGTGTCGGGCTCGGCCAGGGCCGCAGCGCCGCCGAGCTGCTGGCCGATCGCAAGACGGTGGCCGAAGGCGCCTTCACCGCGCCGGTGCTGCGCGAGGCGGCAGCGGAAGCCGACGTTGACATGCCGGTGACCGCGGCAGTCAACGCGCTGCTCGAAGGGGCGCCGGTGGGCGCGGTGGTCGAGGCCTTGCTCAGCCGGCCGCTCAAGGCGGAAGGGCTGCCCGGCGACTGATCCGGACCGCCTGCGCGGTTGACATCGGAGGCGACCCATGGCTCTATTGGATCCAATAGAGCCGCATGGCGCGGCCGATGGAGAGGCGCATGATTCGGTCCCTAGACGACAGCCAGGCAAAGACCGCGCCCTGGCCGCTCCACGCCTGGTACGTGGCCGCGGCAGCCGACGAACTCGCCGATCGCCCGCTCGGCCGCACGATCTGCGGGACGCCCATGGTGTTCTTCCGCGGTTCGGACGGGCAGGCGGTCGCGCTTGAGGATTTCTGCCCGCACCGCGGCGCACCGCTGTCGCTCGGCTTCGTCCGCGACGGGGAACTGGTGTGCGGCTATCACGGGCTGGTGATGGGCTGCGCCGGCCGCGCCACGTCGATGCCGGGGCAGACGGTCGACCGCTTCACCGGCATCCGACGCTTCGCGGTGATCGAGCGCTATGGCTTCCTCTGGGTCTGGCCCGGCGAGGCCGAGACCGCCGATCCGGCCGGGCTCCACCATCTCGAATGGGCGGAGAGCCCCGAGTGGGCCTATGGCGGTGGCTATTACCACATCCGGTGCGACTATCGGCTGATGATCGACAACCTCATGGACCTTACCCATGAGACCTATGTCCACAGCACGAGCATCGGCCAGAAGGAAATCGACGAGGCGCCGGTCGAGACGCTGATCGAAGGCGAGCAGGTCGTCACCCGTCGCTTCATGGACGGGATCGAAGCGCCGCCCTTCTGGAAGATGGCGCTGCGCGGCGCCGGTCTGCCGGACGGCGAGGCGGTCGACCGCTGGCAGATCTGCCGCTTCACCCTGCCCAGCCATGTGCTGATCGAAGTGGGCGTCGCGCTTTCCGGCAAGGGCGGCTATCACGCCGAGGATCGCTGGAAGGCCTCCAGCATCGTCGTCGACTTCATCACGCCCGAGAGCGAGACCTCGCACCATTATTTCTGGGGCATGGCGCGGCGCTTCGCGGTGGCGGATGCAGCGCTCACCGACACGATCCGCACCGGCCAGGGCAAGATCTTCGGCGAGGATCTGGAGATGCTCGAGCGGCAGCAGGCGAATCTCCTGCGCTATCCGGAGCGCAAGCTGATGAAGCTCAACATCGATGCCGGCGGCGTGCGCTCGCGGTTGATGATCGACCGCGCGATCGCAGCGGAGCAGGCACCGGCGGTCGACGCCGCCGCCTAACCTGCTGCCCTCTTGGCGGCATGCCTGCGCGATGCTTTAAGCGCCGGCGATGGAAAAGCCTGCCAAGCCGGGCCAGCAGGTGCTGGTCGCGCTCCGCCGGATGATCGCCGACGGCACGATCAAGCCCGGGGACCGGATCGCCGAGATTCCCACCGCGGAGGCGCTGGGCGTCTCGCGCATGCCGGTGCGCACGGCGCTGCGCGCCCTGGAGCATGAGGGGCTTGTCGTGAAGCTCGGCGCGCGCGGCTATACCCCGCGGACGATGGACGCCGCCGCGATCGCCGGCGCGATCGAAGTGCGCGGCGTGCTGGAGGGGCTGGCGGCGCGGCGCGTCGCCGATCGCGGGCTGACACTGGCCGAGGCAGCCGACCTCGAAGCAATCCTGGCCGAAGGGGACGCGCTGTTCGCCAAGGGGCATCTGGTCGATAGCGATCTCGATGGCTTCTACCGCTACAATATCGCCTTTCACGACCTGCTGATCGTAGCGAGCGGCAACCCCTCGATCGCGCTGGCGCTGGGACGGAACAACCATCTGCCCTTCGCCTCGGCGGCGGCGCTGGCGCTCGACTGGGACGATCTCGAAGGCGAATATCACCATCTGCTGAAGGCCCATGACGAGCATCGCGCGGTGTTCGCGGCGATCCGCGCCGGCGATGCCGATCAGGCCGAGCAGCTGATGCGCGACCACGCCGCCGTCGCGATTGCCAATCGCCGCGCGTTCCGTATGCTGGACGCCGAACGCTAGAGCAGCCCCAGCCCGGCCAGTTCGCCCATCAGCGACGGCGGCAGCTCGTCCGCGCCGCCCTCCAGATCGCCAAGGTCCGGCGGTGCATCGGCCGCTTCGAGATAGCGCCAGCCCTGATGCGCACGCTTGGGCCGCGCCTGGACCAGCACCAGCTCCGGCGCGAGCAGAATCGCGGTGCGGCCGCCCTCGGCCTCGCCAAAGCCGAGAATCGGCGAGCGCCCGACCAGCTGGTGCTTGAGGATCCAGAACAGCGAGCCGCCGACAATCTCTTCATGCCGCTTGGGCAGATAGCGCGTGGTGAGCGCAACGCCGCCGAGCGCGGCGCGCGCCTCCAGTCGGGATCGCAGGAAATCGACGCTGTCGCAGGCAAAGGCGACCTTGGTGAGATGGAGTGGCACGCCGGCCGATTTGGGCAATCCGGCGCCCGCGATCAAGTCAGCCGCCCAGCCCCACCAGCGTCGCGAGGCCGAGGAACGAGAAGAAGCCCATCACGTCGGTCATCATCGTGACGAACACCGCCGAGGAGACGGCGGGATCGACGCGCAGCCGATCGAGCGTCACCGGGATCAGCACGCCGGAGAGCCCCGCGATCAGGTTGTTGATCACCATCGCCATCGCGATCACCGCCGCGAGCCAGGGGATGCCATAGATCAGCATGGTCCCCGCGCCGATCGCCACGCCCAGCGACGCACCATTGGCGGCGGCGATGCGCAGCTCGCGCAGGATCATCCGCAGCGTGTTCGATTCGGTCAGCTGGTTGGTCGCGATCGCGCGGACCACCACCGCCAGCGTCTGGGTGCCGGCATTACCGCCCATGCCCGAGACGATTGGCATCAGCACCGCGAGCAGCGCGAACTTGGCGATCTCGCCCTGGAACAGCCCGACCACCGACGCGGCCAGTATCGCGGTACCGAGATTGACGAACAGCCAGGTCAGCCGCGTCTTGACGGTGAGCAGCACCGGCTCGTTGATGTCGCCCTCGCCGGCACCCGACAGGCGGAGAATGTCCTCGCCGGCTTCCTGCGAGATGATGTGGACCACGTCGTCCACCGTGATCATGCCGACCAGCCGGCCGCTGGCATCGACCACCGCAGCGGAGATCAGCGCATATTTCTGGAAGCGCAGCGCCACTTCCTCCTGGTCCATGTCGACCGGGATCAGCGTCTGCTCGCGCTTCATTACATCGCTGATCGTGATGCCGCGCGGCGTGCGCAGGATCCAGGAAAGCTCGCAGGTGCCGATCGGCTTGTGCGACGGATCGACGACGAAGATTTCCCAGAAATCGGTGGTCAGCTCGTCATTGCCGCGCAGATAGTCGAGCACGTCGCCGACGGTCCAATGCTCGGGCACCGCGATCAGCTCGCGCTGCATCAGGCGGCCGGCGGTTTCCTCCGGGAAGGACAGCGCTTCCTCGATCGCCGCGCGGTCGTCGGGGTCGAGCGCGCGGAGCACCTCGCGCTGGTCCTCGACATCCATGTCCTCGATGATCGCGACGGCGTCGTCGGTATCGAGCTCGGCGGCGAGGTCCGCCACCTGGTGCGGCTCGAGCGCATCGACCAGCGCCTCGCGCACCCAGTCGTTCATCTCGGCGAGCACGTCGCCGTCGATCAGGTCGGAGATGGCGGTGACGACGTCGGCGCGCTGTTCGGAGGGGACCAGCTCGATCAGGTCGGCGATGTCGGCCGGGTGAAGCGGCGCGACCAGCGCATGCGCCGCCTCGTTGTCGCCTTCGTCCACCGCCTCGAGCACCGCGCTGACGAATTCGGGCTTGAGCCGATCGTCCTCGTCGAGCTGGCTTTCGGGCGCTGCGGCCTCTTCGTGCAGTTCGGTCTCGCTCACCGTCCGACCTTCCGTGCTGCGGCCCCTGGCGGGGGCGCTGCCATCCCCAGCGCGGATTTGCAAGTCGGCAGCGCACCGCCTAGGGCTTCGCTGCAGTTTTAGAGAAGAGGTGCCCCATGGCCGAACCCACTACGCTCGTACTCACGCTCGATACCGGCGACGTCCGCATCCGCCTCCGCCCCGATCTCGCGCCGAACCATGTCGCGCGCATCGCCGGCCTCGCCGACGAAGGCTTTTACGACGGCGTGGTGTTCCACCGCGTGATCGACGGCTTCATGGCGCAGGGCGGCGATCCTTCGGGCACCGGTATGGGCGGTTCGGACAAGCCGGACCTCGCGCAGGAATTCTCCAAGGAGCGCCACGCCCGCGGCGTCTGCTCGATGGCGCGCACGATGAACCCGAACAGCGCCAACTCGCAGTTCTTCATCTGCCTCGACGATGCGAGCTTCCTCGACGGCCAGTACACCGTGTGGGGCGAAGTGGTCGAAGGCATGGAGCATGTCGACGCGCTGCCCAAGGGCGAGCCGCCGGCGAACCCGGGCAAGATCGTCAAGGCCCGCACCGAGGCGTGATGCGTGTTCTCCCTCCCGCTTCGCTGAGGCGGGAGGGGCTGGCGCGGCGGTCGCGCGATGAGGCCCGCGGGGGATTGTACCGCCACCCTCCCCACTCCCCGTCATCGCCGCGAAGGCGGGGATCCATTGGCGCTGAATCATGGGCTCCTGTCCCCAGCGTCCTGGCAAATGGATTCCCGCCTTCGCGGGAATGACGATGGTGTGACGAGGGAATGCACCCGTCTCCGCTTCACAAGATGGTAAGCTCACCGCGCCTAGGACTCCGCGCTCCATCCGGATGACGCCCATATTGCAAACCATTCGCAATCGCAATAATCCCTAAAAGGGTGGATTTCACGCGCGCGCTGTGCTTAGGCGGGCGCGATCCTTTCCCCGTTCCCTTGAAAAGGCGGACTGCTCCCATGAACATCCACGAATATCAGGCCAAGGAACTGCTCGCGAAATTCGGCGTGCCCGTGCCGGCCGGCTTTGCCGCGATGAGCGTCGAGGAGGCCGTCGAAGCCTCGAAGAAGCTGCCTGGGCCGCTCTATGTCGTGAAGGCGCAGATCCATGCCGGCGGCCGCGGCAAGGGCAAGTTCAAGGAACTGCCGGCCGAAGCCAAGGGCGGCGTCCGCCTCGCCAAGACCGAGGACGAAGTCCGCCACGCCGCGACCGAGATGCTCGGCAACACGCTGGTGACGATCCAGACCGGCGCTGCCGGCAAGCAGGTCAACCGTCTGTACGTCACCGACGGCGTCGACATCGCCAAGGAATTCTACCTCGCGCTGCTGGTCGATCGCGCCACTGGCCGAGTCGCGTTCGTCGTCTCGACCGAAGGCGGCATGGACATCGAAACCGTCGCGCATGACACGCCGGAGAAGATCCACACCTTCGACGTCGATCCCGCGACCGGCTTCATGCCGCACCACGGCCGCGCCGTCGCCAAGGCGCTCGGCCTCGAGGGCGATCTCGCCAAGCAGGCGCAGAGCCTGGCCGGCAAGGTGTACAACGCCTTCCTCGGCACCGACGCCTCGCAGATCGAGATCAACCCGCTCGCGGTCACCGAAGACAACAAGCTGATGGTGCTCGACGCCAAGGTCGGCTTCGATTCGAACTCGATGTTCCGTCACAAGGACCTGATGGAACTGCGCGACGAGACCGAAGAGGATCCGATGGAGCTCGAGGCGTCGAAGTACGACCTCGCCTACATCAAGCTCGACGGCGACATCGGCTGCATGGTCAACGGCGCCGGCCTGGCGATGGCCACGATGGACATCATCAAGCTGAACGGCATGTTCCCGGCCAACTTCCTCGACGTCGGCGGCGGCGCGAACAAGGAGAAGGTCACCGCGGCGTTCAAGATCATCCTGAGCGATCCGGCGGTGAAGGGCATCCTGGTCAACATCTTCGGCGGCATCATGCGCTGCGACATCATCGCGGAAGGCATCGTCGCGGCCGCCAAGGAAGTGAACCTCGCGGTGCCGCTGGTCGTCCGCCTCGAAGGCACCAACGTGCAGCAGGGCAAGGACATCTTGGCCAATTCGGGCCTCGCCATCGTTCCCGCCAACGATCTGGGCGATGCCGCCCAGAAGATCGTGGCGGAGGTGAAGAAGGTCGCGTGAGCGACGCGGCCGCCCCGACTGGCAAGTCGGTCGAGGGCGGCTGCCGCTGCGGCCGCGTGCGGTTCCGGGTGACGGGCGATGCGCTCGTCACCATGGCCTGCCACTGCGCCGGCTGCCAGCACATGACCGCCAGCGCCTTTTCGCTGAGCGGGCTCTACCCGGCGGAAGCGTTCGCGGTGACGGAAGGCGAACCGGTACTCGGCGGCCTCCACGGTGCCACCCGGCATTTCCACTGCGACCATTGCAAGAGCTGGCTGTTCACCCGGCCCGAGGGTCTCGATGCCTTCGTCAACATTCGCACGACGATGCTCGATACGCCGATGTCCGCCCCGCCCTTCCTCGAGACCTGGACCGAGGAAGCGCTGCCCTGGGCCGCGACGGGCGCGTCGTACAGCTATCCAAAATTTCCGCCCCCGGAATCCTTCGGCACGCTGATGCAGGCGTACGCCGAATCGCTTGCGAGCGGTTGACGTTCGCGTAAACGTAACCCAATTGTCAGGGGGATAGCCCCGGCAGACAGGAAGGATGCGATGAAGGTCTTGGTGCCGGTCAAGCGT
>NZ_BCTR01000076.1 GCF_002091475.1 Sphingomonas azotifigens NBRC 15497 | reverse complement strand
TCCAAGGAGGAGGGGCTTAGAGAGGGAACGCCTCGTCCGCACCCGCAGCCGTCCGGAACCGGAACGCCATGCTGTGTCGGTACGTCTCCCCAGCCTCCGCGCGCGCGCTAGGAAAGTCCGGCTGGTTCGGGCTGTCGGGAAATTTCTGCGGCTCCAGGCACAGCCCGCCACGCTTCGGATACACCCCGCCGCCGGTCCCCGGCGCGCCGTCGGCGAGGTAGTTGCCCGAGTAGAACTGCACGCCCGGCTCGGTGGAATGCACCTCCAGCACGCGACCCGACACGGGATCGAACAGCGTCGCGATCCGGCGTTCGAACCCGGCGGGGCCGTCCAGCACAAAGTTGTGGTCGTAGCCCTGCCCCAGCGCGAGTTGCGGGTCCGCCGCATCGATGTCGAGACCGATCAGCTTCGGCGTACGGAAGTCGAATGCACCGCCGTCCACCGGCGCCAATTCTCCCGTCGGGATCAGCGCATCGTTTACCGGGGTGATCGCGCTCGCCGGGATCTGCAGCAGATGGTCGAGCACCGTCACGCCGCTGCTTTCGCCGGCGAGGTTGAAATAGGCGTGCTGCGTCAGATTGACGATCGTCGCCCGGTCGGGCGTGGCGGTGAAGCGCACCGCCAGCCCGTCCGCCTCCAGCGCATATTCCACCCGCGCGACCAAGTCGCCGGGGAAGCCGTTCCAGCCATGCGGGCTGTCCAGCCGAAAGGTGACCGCGTCGTCACGCCGCGCTTCCACCGTCCAAAGCTGCTGATCGAACCCGCCCGGCCCCGAATGCAGGCTGTTGCGGCCCTCGTTGGTGGTCAGCTGGAAGGTCTCGCCGTCGAGCGTGAAGCGCCCGCCGGCGATGCGGTTGGCATAGCGCCCCGCCACCGCGCCATAATAGCGCGGCGGTTGGCGCCGGTAATCCTCGAGGTCGGCATAGCCGAGCACGACATTGTCCGATCGACCGAGCCGATCGGGTACCTCCAGCCGGTGGAGCGTCGCGCCCAGGGTGAGGAACTGCGCGCGGAACGCCCCGCGCGCAATCTCGACAACCTCGATCCGGCTCATTGCCCCGGGCAGACCGAGTTATTGGGATCGGAAACGATCTTGGCCTCGGCCAGCGACAGGGT
Source organism: Sphingomonas azotifigens NBRC 15497 (assembly GCF_002091475.1). Lineage (GTDB taxonomy): Bacteria > Pseudomonadota > Alphaproteobacteria > Sphingomonadales > Sphingomonadaceae > Sphingomonas > Sphingomonas azotifigens. The sequence continues at coordinate 23,780 of NZ_BCTR01000076.1, read as the reverse complement.
GAACGGCCCGCTCGCCTGCAGCACGATCGGCGCACTGACCTTGGTCACGTCGACACCGTTCTTCTGATAGCATTTCAGCAGCACATTGACGGTCTGCCAGCCGCTCTTGCCGGTGAACAGACCGGTGGCATCGATCGCGCCGCTGTTCTTGCCACCCTCCATCGACAACTTCACCGGACCGCTCGGTGCTGCGTCGACGCGGTAGACGAGCCGCAGCGACAGGTCGCCATTGGTCTCGCGGCTGAGGTCGAGATCGCTGCCGCCGATGCGCAGCGTCGCCGGGCCGGCGGGCCAGGTCAGCTGCTGCGCGCCTTCCTGGGTCGCCGGGCCATCGACGGTCTTGCGGGTGATCTTGCTGTCGGTCGCGAACGAGAAGGGCGCCGGCGTGACGCCCTTGGCGAAGAAGGTGCTGGTGTTGGCCAGCGACGCATCCACACCCGCGACTTCGCTGAGCGCGCCTACCGTGCCCGGCTTGGCATAGCTAAGGCCGTAGCCGAAGGCGAACAGCGGATCATAGCCCGGCTCGCCCCGGTTGAGGGTGAACTGCCCGGCGGTCTTGGGCCAGCTGAAGGAAAGCGTGCCGGTGAAGTCGCGGCGCGGCTTGCCGGCCTTGTCGCCGATCAGCACGTCCGCCACGCCCGCACCCTCGCTGCCGGGCAGCCAGGCGGCGACGAACGCGTCCGAAGCGTTGAGCTCCGGGTTCACCCAGAGCGGACGGCCTGACAGGAACACCGAGACGACCGGCACGCCCGCCGCCTTGAGCTTCTTGAGCAGCGCCAGCGCCTGCTTGTCGCCCGGCTGGAATTCCAGCGTGCGCACGTCGCCGCGCATCTCGGCATAGGGCTCCTCGCCGAACACGACGATCGCCACGTCGGGCTTGGCCGTGAAGCTGCCGTCCGCCGAGAGCGTCGCGGTGCCGCCGCCTGCTTTCACCGCCGCCTGGATGCCGGCGAAGATCGTCTCGCCGTTCGGGAACATCGAGTTGGGATTGCCGTCGCCCTGCCAGCTGAGCGTCCAGCCGCCCGATTGCTGCGCCATCGAATCCGCCCCCGGCCCCGCGACCAGCACGTTCGCACTCGCCTTCACCGGCAGCACGCCGCTGTTCTTGAGCAGCACCAGCGACTTGGCCACCGCCTCGCGGGCGATCGCGCGATGTTCGGGGGCGCCGACCATCTCGGCCTTGCTCTCATAGGGGCGGGCGGCGTTGAACAGGCCCATCTGCACCTTCACGCGCAGGATGCGGCGCACCGCATCGTCGATGCGCGCCATCGGGATCGTGCCGTCCTTCACATGCGCGAGGGTCGATTCGTACAGGCCCTTCCAGCTGTCCGGCGCCATCGCCATGTCGAGCCCGGCGTTGAAAGTCGCGGCGCAATCGGTGGGCGTGCAGCCCGGAATCTGGGCATGGCCGTTCCAGTCGCCGACGACGAAGCCGTCAAAGCCCATCTTGCCCTTCAGCACATCGGTGAGCAGCGACGTGTTGCCGTGCATCTTGGCGCCGTTCCAGCTGCTGAACGAGGCCATCACCGTCATCGTGCCGGCGTTGATCGCACCCGGATAGCCGGCATTGTGGATGCGGATCAGTTCGTCTTCGGAGACACGCGTGTCGCCCTGGTCCTGCCCGCCAAAGGTGCCGCCGTCACCGAGGAAATGCTTGGCCGAGGCGGCGACATAGCCCTTCTGCAGCCGGTCCTTGGTGCCCGGCGCGCCCTGAAGGCCGCGGATCATCGCGCCGGCATAGCTGCGGACGACCTCGGGCGCCTCCGAATAGCCCTCATAGGCGCGGCCCCAGCGCTCGTCCTGCGGCACGGCGAGCGTCGGGCCGAACGCCCAGTCGATGCCGACGGAACTCGTTTCCTCGGCGGTGGCACGGCCGATCTTCTCCATCAGCGCCGGATCGCGCATCGCGCCCAGGCCGACATTGTGCGGAAAGAGCGTCGCGCCGATCACGTTGTTGTTGCCGTGCACCGCGTCGATGCCGAACATGATCGGAATCGGCGTGTGCCCCACCTTGCGGGCGAGCGCGGCCTTCTGGAAGGCCTGCGCCGTTGCCAGCCAAGGCCCGCGCGGGGAACGATCGGGCGCACCGAGCGGGGGCGAGCTACCGCCCGCCAGGATCGAGCCGAGCGGATAGACGAGCAGATCCTCGGGCTTGATGCTGCCGATATCGGCCTGGATCATCTGGCCGACCTTCTCCTCCAGCGTCAGCTTCGCCATCAGCTCGGTGACGAACTTCTCGGTGGCGGGATCGATCAGGCCCTGGCTCTTCGCAGTCGGCCATTTTTCCGGATGAGCGGTGGAGGACAACGCTGTCGGCGCTTGCTGCGCAAAAGCGGGCGCGGCGGCGAGGATCGTGGTGGCCAATAGCAGCTTCAGGCCCGCAGGCATCGTCTCTCTCCCAACTGGTTCTCTGGTAGCGATACCGCAGGATCGTCGCCCAAGTCCATGCACCAGCAGAACGCAAGCGGCGACCATCGGCCTCCTTTCAGTCCTTTAGGGGATCGCCGCGCGGTTTCCGAGCCTCTATCCGCCGATAGGCTCAGGCCGCGGCGGCGCCTTCGCCGTCGGCCGATGCCTTCCACAGCGCGCTGCTCTTGGGCAGCAGGAAATAGCTGAACGGCAGGATCGCCGCGCCAACCGCCGGCGCGTCGGCGGAAAGCTGGGCGCGGGCAATCGGCGCGAGCGCGGGGGCGTCGCCGCCCTGTTCGGCCAGCAGCGCATTGGCCCGCTCCGCAAGCCGGTCGACATGGCGGCGGGGCAGCCGGCCGCCGATCAGCACTGCCTCGGGATTGATCAGGCAGTTGACCGCCAGCAGCGGCTGCACGAGCAGCCGCGCCGATTCCTCGATCCACGCCGCGACCACCGCTTCCAGCGCCGGATCGCCGCCATCGTCGCCGAGCATGTCCTGCACGCTATAGCCCGCCGCCGCCAGCGGCGCGGCAAGCCCGGAGAGCGAGACATGCGCCTGGATCTGCCGCGCTACGCCGTCCGGACCGCGATAGGGCAGGAAGCCGAGCTCGCCGCTGCGCCCGCTCGCGCCGCGGAAATAGTTGCTGTCGATCACCAGCCCGCCGCCGAGCGCCGAGGAGATGAGGATGTAGAAGAAGCTCGAATGCTGCAGCCCCAGCCCCAGCTGGAGCTCGCCCATCGCAGCGGCGGCGGCATCGTTCTCGACGAAGACCGGCACGTCGAGCGGGCCGGCGAGCAGCTCGGCAAGGTCGGTCTGTTCCCAGCGACGATAGGCCTCGGGCTTGCCGGGCAGATCGATCAGGCCGAGATCGTCGGGCGTGGCAACGCCGAGGCCGACGATCCGCGCGGCGTCGACGCCCGCCGACGCGATCAGCGCTTCCACCTCGGCACGGTAGAAGTCGGCCACCTGCTCGGGCAGTGCGAAATCGATCTCCCGCGAGGCCCGCGCCACCGTCTGACCGAGAAAGTCGACCAGCACCAGCGTCACATGGTCGCGATCGATGTTGAGGCCGAGCGAATAGCAGGCCTTGGGGTTGATGATCAGATTGGTCGGCGGCTGGCCGCGCCCGCCGAAGCGCCGCCCGGCATCCTGGATCAGCCCGTCGGCCAGCAGCCGCTTGGTGATGTTGGCGATCGCCGCCGCCGTAAGGCCGGTAATCCGCGCGAGATCGACGCGAGTCAGCGACCCGTTGGCGCGGATCGCATGGAGGGTGACGCGTTGGTTGTGATCCGCGGCACGTTCCAAGTTGGTACCAGAAAGGCGGATCGGAGGGCGGCCGCTGCTCATATCGATTGGATATCAGTCGATTTGCGGCCAGGGTGCAAGCGCCGAGCGGCGCAGGACGGTTGAATTGTGAAACTTGGTGAATAAAAACAGGTCGTCGCCATTCCGGCGCACGATGCACGGCGGTGCGCGCGGTCAGCGCGTCCGAAAAATTCTTGGGGGAGAAAGATCGATGCGCAGTTTCACCCGCGCGATGCTGACCAGCGCCGCCCTGCTTGCCCTCACCACCGTCCGCGCCGCCGAGCCCGACAATGCCGGGCCGTATAATGCCAGCTTCCTGGCCGGCGGCATCGGCATCGACCGGCCGCTGAGCGGCGCCGATGCGCTGCTCCGCTCGGGCGCCCCGGTGACGTTGTCGGCCTGGGTGAAGCCCGATCTGGTGCCGCAGGGCGTGGTGACGCTGATCGCGTTCGGCGACCCCGCCGGCGACTGCCGCTGCCTGGGGCTGCGCAACGGCGCGCTGCACTTCTTCGGCAGCGGCACCGCGGTGAACAGCAGCCCCAAGCTTGCTGCGGGCCGCTGGAGCCATGTCGCCGCGGTGATCGAGGGCGGCCGGGTACGGCTGTACCTCGACGGCAAGCAGGTCGGCGAAGGCGCGCTCAACGGCTCGGCGGTCGCCTCGCGCATCGCGCTGGCGCCGGTGGTGGCGGGGCAGCCGCATTTCGGCGGCGCGATGGTGCAGGCGCAGTTGCGCGGTGTCGCGCTGGGAACGACCGAAGTGCAGGGCGAGGCCGCCGCCGCGCCTGCCTTCGATCTCGTCCAGATGTGGCAGGTCGGCGTCGGCTGGAACCTGCAGAAGACCGCCAATATCGGCATGACGCGCCAGCAGGATCCCTGGACGCTGCCGCAGAGCGATACCGCCTACACGCCGGCGGTCGCCAAGCCGGTGCCGGCGCTGCCGAGCCTTGCCCCCACGGGTCCCACGCGCTGGCAGATCAACGGCTGGCAGCTCGCCGCCGCCCCCGGCATCTCCGCCGACGGCGCCGCGCTGTCCCGGCCCGGCAACCCCGAAGGCACTTGGTATGCCGCCACCGTGCCCGGCACGGTGCTGACAACGCTCGTCGATCGCGGCGTCTATCCCGATCCCTATTACGGGCTGAACAACCTCAAGATCCCCGAGAGCCTTGCCCGGCAGGACTATTGGTACCGCACCAGCTTCACCGTGCCGGCGGAAGCGGCGGGCAAGCGGCTGACCCTCGTGTTCGGCGGCATCAACTATGCCTCCGAAGTGTGGGTGAACGGCCAGCGCCAGGGCGGTACCCGCGGCGCCTTCATCCGCGGCCAGTTCGAGATCGTGCCCGCGGCCGGCGAGAATGTCATCGCCGTCCGCGTATCGCCGCCGCCGCATCCGGGCATCCCGCACGAACAGTCGATCAAGGCGGGCGTCGGCGAGAATGGCGGCCAGCTCGCGATCGACGGCCCCACCTTCGTCGCGACCGAGGGCTGGGACTGGATTCCCGGCATCCGCGACCGCAACACCGGCATCTGGCGCCCGGTCGAGCTGGTCGCGACCGGCGACGTGAAAATCGGCGACCCGCATGTCGTGACCGACCTGCCGCTGCCGCGCACCGACAGTGCGGATGTCTACATCACCGTGCCGTTCGAGAACCGCGCTGCCACCACGCAGCCGGTGACGATCCGCGCGGCGTTCGACGACGTGACGGTGGAGAAAACCGTCACCGCCGCGCCAGGCAAGGGCGAGGTCCGCTTCACGCCCGCGGAGTTCCGCCAGCTTACCGTGCGCAACCCCAGGCTCTGGTGGCCGAACGGCTATGGCGATCCGGCGCTGCACGACCTCAAGATCGAGGCCGCCGCGAACGGCCAGCCGAGCGACACCAAGGCGCTCCGCTTCGGCATCCGCGAGGTGAGCTACGACCTCTCGCTGTTCGACCATCTCGGCCAGCTACGCCGCGTCAACGTGCAGACCACCGATGGCGGCCTGGCCGGCCAGCAGCTGATCGACGTCCGCCACGAGGCGCTCAAGCGCAGCCCCACCGGCTGGGCGGAATCGCTCACCCTCGCCGGCGAGACCTCGAAGGCGGTTACCGCGATCCCCGATGAGACGCTGCCCGAGCCGCATCTCGTCCTCCGCGTCAACGGCGTGAAGATCGCCGCGCGCGGCGGCAACTGGGGCATGGACGATGCGATGAAGCAGGTCAGCCGCGCGCGCCTCGCCCCCTATTTCCGCCTCCAGCGCGAGGCGCACATGAACATCATCCGCAACTGGATGGGCAACAACGACGAGGACGAGTTCTACGATCTTGCCGACGAGAACGGCATGATGGTGCTCAACGATTTCTGGCAGTCGACCCAGAATTTCCAGGTCGAGCCCGACGATGCGACGCTGTTCCTCGACAATGCCCGCGACGTGGTGGCGCGCTATCGCAACCATCCCTCGATCGTCGTCTGGTTCGGCCGCAACGAAGGCGTGCCCACTCCGACGCTCAACGAGGGCCTCGACCAGTTGATCCGCGAGTTGGACGGCACCCGCTGGTATACCGGCAGCTCTAACGAAGTGAATTTGCAGGGCTCGGGGCCGTATAATTATCGCAAGCCGGAGGGGTATTTCACCGATCTCGCGACCGGCTTCTCGGTCGAGACCGGTACGCCCTCGCTCTCCACGCTCGAATCGGTAGCGGCGACGGTGCCCGCCAAGGATCGCTGGCCGCTGTCGGACACGCTGGCCTATCACGACTGGCATTTCAGCGGGAACGGCGACAGCAAGACCTTCATGGCCGCGCTCACCACGCTGTTCGGCCAGCCGCTCAGCTTTGAGGATTTCGAACGCAAGGCGCAGATGATGAACCTCGAGACGCACAAGGCGATGTACGAGGGGTTCCTGGGCCATCTCTGGACCAAGAACAGCGGCCGACTGCTGTGGATGACGCACCCCGCCTGGCCGTCCAACAGCTGGCAGATCTATAGCTGGGACTATGACACCCAGGCGTCCTATTACGGCGCCAAGAGCGCGGCCGAGCCGGTGCACATCCAGCTCAACCTGCCGGACAACCAGCTCGTGGTGCTCAACACCACCCGCGACGATCTGCGCGGGCTCACCGCCAAGACACGGGTCGTCAGCCTCGACAATGTCCAGCTGTTCGCCCGCACCGACAAGGTGGACGCCCGCGCCAACCGGGCGACCACGCTCGACGACGTGCCGCTCGACCGGCTCTATGCGGCGAGCCCGATGCTGCTGGTCGAGCTGACGCTGACCGACGCCAAGGGCACCCAGCTCTCGCGCAACTTCTACTGGCGCGGCCGCGACGACACCGCCTATCGCGCGCTGGAAAGCCTCGCCACGGTGCCGCTGGAGGTGCAGGCGAGCACGCCCAAGGTCGACGGCGAGGACAAGGTGATCGCGGTCACCGTCGCCAACAAGGGCACGGTCCCGGTGCTGAACGCCAAGCTCACCCTGGTCGATGCCGAGGGCAAGCGCATCCTGCCGGCCTTCTACAGCGACAACTATGTCTCGCTCCTACCGGGCCAGCACCGCGTGCTGAGCGTGCGCTATCCCGCAAGCGTGGCGGCGCCGGCGCATCTCGCGGTGCGGGGGTGGAACGTCAAGGCGGCGACCGTCGCGGCGACGGGGAAGTAGCGCGGAGCGCCCCCTGCGAATCGTCATCCCGGCGAAAGCAGGGGTCCATTCGCCTCTCGCGATCAGCAGGAGGCGCTACGGTGACCCCAATGGATTCCGGCTTTCGCCGGAATAACGGCCGGGGGGTTAGGCCTTAGCGCCCCGCCGCCCGCAGATCGGCCGGCGTGCTGCCCGAGGCGAGGTACAGCGCCACGCTGTCCGCCAGCCTCGCACCCTTGGCCTGGACGAGTTGCACCGATGCCTGCGACGCCGCCGACGCCGCGTTGAGCAGCTGCAGCGTGCCGAGCGCGCCCAACTCCACCTGTCGCCGCGTCATCGCCAGCGTCCGGCTTGCCGCGGCATCGGCGCGCGACGCGGCATCCAGCGCCTCGGCATCGGTGCGCAGGCCCGCGATCGCATCGTCGACGTCGAGGAACGCCTGGAGCGCAGTTGCGCGGTATTGCGCCTTGGCCTCCTCCAGCGCGGCTTCCGCCGCCCGCTGCTGGTGCTTGAGCTGGCCGGCATGGAAGATCGGTTGGGTAATGCCGCCGACGATCGAGAAGAACGGGTTGCCGTCCTGGAACATGTCGAGGAACTTGGTCGCCGAGCCGCCGGCGTTGCCGCTGAGCGTGATCGAGGGCAGCCGCGCCGCGATCGCCGAGCCGACATCGGCGGCGGCCCCGCGTACCTGCGCCTCGGCCGCACGCACGTCCGGTCGGGCCGCGACGATGTCCGCCGGCAGCGCAACCGGCAGGCTGGCGGGCAGCTGCAATTCGGCCAGCGTCGGCAGATCCGCAACCGTACCCGGCGCCTGGCCGGTCAGCGTCGCGATCAGCCCCGCTTGGTGCTGCGCCTGGCGGAGCAGCGGCGGCAGCGTCGCCTCGATCGTGGCGAGCGCGGTCTGCTGCGCGCCAACGTCCGCCTCGCCGATATCGCCGAGCTTGCGGCGCTTCTCGAGCAGGTCGACCAGATCGCGATTGTCGCGGATCGCGGATTGCGTCGCCTCGATCTGCGCCTGCAGCGCCGCATGCTGGATCACCGCGAGCACCAGATTGGCAACCGCCGTGGCCTGCGCCGCGTGCAGCCGGTGCGCCGCCACGTCCGCCGCCGCGCGGGCCGAGCGGACCTTGTTGCGGCCCGCGCCGAACAGGTCGAGCGGATAGGCGACGGTCAGCTGCGCGGTGTGCAGCGTATAGAGATAGTCGTTCTGATCGGCGAGCGGGCCCGACAGCGCCTTGGAGATGCGCGTACGCTGCGCCTGGTAGCTCGCATCCACCTGCGGCCCGGTGCTGCCCGACGCGGCCTTGGCCAGTTCCTGCGCCTGGCGCAGGTTCGCCTCGGCGGCGGCCAGGTCGTTGTTGTGCGCCAGCGCCTGCGCGACCAGCGCGTCGAGCCGGGCGCTGCCGAAGCCCTGCCACCAGTTCGGCACCACCGCCGCTCCGGCGACCAGTTGCTGCGCCGCGCCGCTGACCGGGGAGATCGTGACGGGCGCCGGGGCTGGCGGCGTCGGGACGGGGTTGGTCAGGTCGTGCGGGCCCACCGTGCAGCCGGCGAGCAGGACGAGCGGGATCATGGAAGTGCGGCGCATCATGCCTGCTCCGTCGGGGTGCCGTCGACATGGTGGCGACGAACGGTGTGGCCATGCGCACCCTGGTGGCGCGAGAACTTCAGGATCAGCGGCGGCAGTACCAGCAGAATCAGGAGCGGCGCGAGCGTCATGCCGCCCACCACGACCAGCGCCAGCGGCTTCTGCACCTGGCTGCCGATGCCCGTGGACACCGCAGCGGGCAGCAGGCCGATCGCGGCGGCGAGGCAGGTCATGATCACCGGGCGCAGCGAATGCTTCACCGTCGCCGCCATCGCGGTCGTGTGGTCCATGTCTTCGTTGACGTTCTGGTTGAACGTGCTGACCACGAGGATGCCGTCCATCACCGCGATGCCGAACAAGGCGACGAAGCCGATCGCGGCGGAGATGCTGAACGCCGTCCCCGTCAGCGCCAGCGCCAGCACGCCGCCCACCATCGCCATCGGGATGACGCTGAACGCGAGGAGCGTGTCGCGGATCGAGCCGAAGTTCGCAAACAGCAGCACCAGGATCAGCACCAGGCTGATCGGCACGACGATCTCCAGCCGGTTGACGGCGTTGGTCAGATTGCCGAGCTCGCCCGCCCATTCCAGGTGATAGCCCGGCGGCAGCTGCACATGCTTGGCGATCCGCGCCTGCGCTTCCCCGATCGTGCCGCCCAGGTCGCGTCCGCGGACGCTGAACTTGATCGGGACATAGCGTTCCTGGTGCTCGCGATAGATGAACGACGCGCCCGAGGTGAGCTTCACCGTCGCCACTTCGGACAGCGGCACCTGGATGATGCCGTTCCCAGTCGGCGACGGCGCGCCGATCTGAATGCGGCGGATCGATTCGATGTCGTCGCGCTGCGCCTTGTCGAGCCGGACGACGATCGGGAAGTGCCGGTCGGTCGACTTCTCGTACAGGTCGCCGCTCGACTGGCCGCCCACCGCGGCCGCAACGGTGGAATTGATGTCATCCGGCGTCAGCCCGTAGCGGGCGGCGGCGGCGCGATCCACGTCGATGCGGACGGTCGGCTGGCCAAGCGAATCGGAGATGCCGAGATCGGCGACGCCCTTGGTCTGCGCCATCTGCGTCTTGATCTGGTTGGCGATCGACTCGAGCGTCTCGAGGTCGCTGCCATAGATCTTGAGCGAGTTGGAGCTCTTCACCCCCGACGACGCCTCTTCGACGTTATCCTGGATGTACTGCGAGAATTCGAACTCGACGCCCGGATATTTCGCCTGCAGCTTGGCCTGCAGCTCGGCGGTGAGCTTCTCCTTGGTCACCCCGCTCGGCCAGCTGTCGAAGGGCTTGAGCGGCGTGTAGAACTCCGCGTTGAAGAAGCCGGTGGGATCGGTGCCGTCATCCGGGCGCCCATGCGTCGAGACGACCCGATCGACCTCGGGATAGCTGGCGATGATCTTGCGGATGCCGTTCACCGCATCCTCGCCCGCCTCCAGCGAGATCGACGCGGGCAGGCTGGCGCGGATGTAGAGGTTGCCCTCTTCGAGGTGCGGAAGGAACTCGACGCCGAGCACGCGGATCGTCGCGAAAGAGCCGAGCACCAGCAGCCCCGCAAGTGCGAAGGTCAGCACGCGATTGGCGATGGCGAAGGCGATCGCCGGCTCCAGCACGCGGCGGATCTGCCGCACCACCCAGGTATCCACTTCCTTCAGCTTGTCCGGCAGCAGCAGCGCGGAGAGCACCGGCGAGACGGTGAACGCCGCGAGCAGGCCGCCGGCGATGGCATAGGCATAGGTCTTGGCCATCGGGCCGAAGATATGGCCTTCCACCCCGGTCAGCGTGAACAGCGGCAGGAAGCTGGCGATGATGATCGCGGCCGCGAAGAAGATGCCGCGGCTGACGTCGCTGGAGGCGTGGAGGATCGCCGAGAAGCGGTTGGCGTGGCTCGCATGGATCCGCCCGTCGGAAATCGCCTGCGACCGATCTGCCAGCCTTCGGAAGATCGCCTCCACCATGATCACCGCCGCATCGACGACGAGGCCGAAATCGAGCGCGCCGAGCGACAGCAGGTTCGCCGATTCGCCCTGAATGACCAGGATCAGCACCGCGACCGAAAGCGCGAACGGGATGGTGATCGCGACGATCAGCGCGCTGCGCAGGTCGCCGAGGAACAGCCACTGCAGGATGAAGATCAGCAGCACGCCTTCGAACAGGTTGTGCATCACCGTCTTGGTGGTCACCGCGATCAGGTCCGAGCGATCATAGATGCGCTCGATCTTCACCCCCGGCGGCAGCACGCCGCTGGTGTTGATCTCCTCGATCTCGGCCTTCACCCGGTTGATCGTCGGCAGCGACTGGGCGCCCCGCTGCATCAGCACGATGCCCATAACGATATCGTCGTCCTGGCCCTCGCCCGCGACGCCCAGGCGCGGCAGGTTGCCGATCTTCACGGTACCCACGTCGCGCAAGAGCACCGGCGTGGTGCCCGCCGTGCCGACCAGCACGTTGTTGATCGCGTCGACCGACTGGATCAGGCCGACGCCGCGGACGATCGCCGCCTGCTCGCCGAAATTGACGGTCTGGCCGCCGACATTCGAATCGCTCTTGCCGATCGCGCTCAGCACCTGCGGCACGGTGATGCCGTGCGCGGTCAGCTTGTCGCGGTCGAGCTGGACTTCGTAGGAGCGCAGCTTGCCGCCCCAGCCGGTCACGTCGATCACGCCGGGGATGCGCTTGAAGCGGCGCTGGAGCACCCAGTCCTGGATGGTCTTGAGGTCCATCACCGAATAGCCGCTGGGGCCGCTCAGCCGGTAGCGATAGATTTCGCCGATCGGGCTGGTCGGCGAGATCAGCGGCTGCGCGTTATTGGGCAGGTTGCCCAGCTGCGACAGGCGGCCGAGCACCATCTGCTGGGCCTGTTCGTGCGTCACGTCATAGCTGAACTGGATCTTCACGTCGGACAGGCCGAACAGCGAGATCGAGCGCACCGCAGTGAGGTGCGGCAGACCGGCGATCGCCACCTCGATCGGGGTGGTGACGTTGCGCTCCATCTCCTCGGCGGAGATGCCGTCGCTCTGCGTCACCAGTTCCACCATCGGCGGCACCGGATCGGGATAGGCCTCGATGTTGAGGTTGAGAAAGCCGAGCACGCCCGCCGCGATCATGCCGATCAGCAGGGTGAGCACCAGCATCCGCTGGCGCAGCGCCATTTCGACGAGGCGGTTCATTCGCCGAGACCCGCCTCGTTGACGAACAGCGCACCCTTGGCGACGATCTTGTCACCCGGAGCGAGGCCGCTGAGCACACGGGTGAGGCCGCCATCGGTTTCGCCGATCTGCACCGGGCGGCCATAGATCAGGCCGTCCTTGGCCTTCACCCACACGCGCGTCGTATCGCCCTCATGGATCACGGCGACGGCGGGGACGAGCACGCCCTTGCCGTTGTCGACCGGGCGGCGGATCGTGAACGACGCGAACATCTGCGGCTTGAGCTCGCCGCCGGGATTGGCGATCGTCGCGCGCACCGGCAGGCGGTGCGTCGTCGGATCGAGGCCGGCGGCGACATTGTCGACCGTCGCGGTGAATTCCCGCCCGGGCAACGCCGGCGTGGTGACGATCACCTGGTCGCCGACACGGATGCTCGCGGCCTCGCTCTCGGCCAGCTGCGCGACCAGCCAGACGCGGGCGGGATCGGTGATCGTCATCACCGGCGTCGCGCCGCCGCTGCTCAGGAACTGGCCCGGAGCGACATTACGATCGGCGATGATGCCCGAAACCGGCGCGCGGTAGATGGTGTAGGCCGAGGTGCCGACGCCTTCGGTCTTGCCGAACAGCGCCAGCCGATCCTGTGCGGCGCGCTGGGCCGACTCCGCCTGGCGGGCGGCGGACTGGGCGGCGACGAAATCGGCCTGGGCCTGGAGATAGTCCTTCATCGCACCGCCGGCGGTTTCGGTGATCGCCTTCTGCCGGGTGACGTTGCCCTGGGCGATGCGCAGCGCCTCGGCGGCACTGGCGCGCTGGGCGCTGGCGCTGAGCAGCGCGTTGCGCGCGTCGATCAGCTCGGGCGAGGCGATTCGGAGGAGCGGCTGGCCGCGCGTCACACGCTGACCCGGCTCGACCAGCACCTGGAGCACCTGGCCGGAAAAGGGGAGGACGATCGGCGTGCTATGGTCGCCGTCGGCCTGGATCGAGCCGCTGGCGCGGACCAGCTCGACATTGGCGCCGCCCTGGACGGTGGCGAACTGCATCTGCGCCAGTTGCTGCTGCGTCGGGCGGAAGGCGCCCGGCGGCAGCGGCGTCTCCTGCACCGGCTTGGGCGCCAGCATCGCCTGGACGAACAGGATCAGGACGAGGATCGCCACCACGGCGACCACGATCGCCCCCACCAACAGACCTTGCGACCGCGGCGACAACCGGCGCGCCTCGGGGAGGCTGTTGCTTTCCACACTATGTCCAGTCACATAATTCCCCTTACGGGTGCAATATAGCAGACACACATCCGTTGCGGTCGATGCTGCACCGCGCCATTATTGGACCCGACTGACAGGAAGCTTACGGGATCGTGAAATCGTGCGCGTGCTGATGATCGAGGACGACCAGCCGCTGGCGATCGCGTTGACCGAGGCGCTGAAGCGTCGCGGCATCCAGAGCGACGTCGCCGGCAATATCGCCGACGCACGCCAGATGATCGCGGCGGCGCGCTATGCCGCGCTGCTGCTCGACCTGGGCCTGCCCGATGGCGACGGCCTCGGCCTGGTGCGCAGCCTGCGCGCCGAGAACAATCCGCTGCCCGTGATCGCGGTGAGTGCGCGCAGCGCGCTCGATGCGCGGATCGCGGGGCTGAACGCCGGTGCCGACGACTATATCATCAAGCCGTTCGACGTCGACGAACTCACCGCCCGCCTGCACGCGGTACTGCGCCGCCAAGGCGCGCTGACCGGTGCCGAACTGCGCTTCGGCAATCTCCGCTTCGACACGGCATCGGGCGATCTGCAGGTTGCCGACGTGCCGGTCCTGCTCACCGCCCGCGAACGCCAGTTCGCGGCGCTGCTGCTGCGCCGCTTCGGCCAGGTGGTCACCAAGCAGTTCGCCGAGGACCAGCTCTACGGCCTGAGCGAGCCCGTCGGCTCGAACGCGCTGGAGGTGCAGGCCTATCGACTGCGGCGCAAGCTGGAAGGCGCAGGGGCGACCGTGCGGATCGAAACGATCCGCGGCGTCGGCTACATGATGCGCGAAGTCGCCACCGGCACCGGCACATGAAATTCTGGCCCCGGTCGCTGATCGCCCGCATCCTGCTGATCGAGCTGGCGGCGATCGCGATCGCCGCGGTCACGCTGCCGATCCTGCTCACCTCCTTCCTGCGCGCGGAAGCGAGCCGCTATGAGCAGCGCACGCTCAGCCAGCAGGCGCAAGCGATTGCGCAAGGCGTCCTGCCGGCGCCGGGCGGGCTGCGCGTGCAGCTCCCGCCCGCGCTGACGCGCATCTACGCCTCGCCCTATGATGGGCGCGCCTTTGTCGTGATCGACGGCGCAGGCCGGTCGATCGGCGGGAGCCCCTATGTCGACCTCGCGCCCTGGCACAATGCGCCACGCGGGCCCGCCGCCGCTTCGTTCCGCAAGGACGGCTTTGTCGGCATCAGCCTGCCGGTGCACCGGGGCGCGGAGACCGCCTGGGTGATCGTCACCCAGGATCGCACCGGGCCGGGCGCGATCCTCGACGATGTGGTCCACGACTTCATCCGCCGCTACGATCCGGTGCTGGTCTCGATCCTGCTGCTGCTGCCGCTGATCAACAGCGCGCTGATCGCCCGCCTGGTGTTCGCGGTCCGCGCCGCCTCGCACCAGGCGAAGGCGATCGGGCCGCACAATCTGGATGTGCGGCTGGAGGAGTCGGGCCTGCCGCTGGAGGTGGCACCGCTCGCCCGCGCCACCAACGATCTGTTGATGCGGCTGCAGGCAAGCTTCCGCAACCAATCCGAATTCGTCGCCAATGTGGCGCACGAACTGCGCACGCCGCTCGCCGTCCACCGGGTCGAGCTGGAGGCGGTGGAGGATCCGGTACTGCGCGCACGGCTGCGCCAATCGACCGACCGGCTCGGCCATGTCGTCGCCCAGCTGCAGGACCTGGCGACGCTGGAGGTAATGGCCGAGGACCGGTTCGAGCCGTTCGACGCGCAGCTGCTCGCCCAGGAAACGATCGGCCTGCACGCGCCGGAGATCCTCGCCGCGGGGGACACGATCGCGCTGGAGGCACCCGCGGCACCGCTGCTCGTGCGCGGCAATCGCGTGCTCGCCGGGGTGGCGCTCGCCAATCTGATCGTCAACGCCAGCCGGCACACCCCGGCAGGCACCACCATCGATGTGCAGGTGACGCCCGATGGCGTGCTGCGCGTCCGCGACAACGGACCCGGCATCGCGGCCTCGGACCCGGAGGACGCGACCAAGCGCTACTGGCGCGCCGACCAGCAGCGATCGGACGGGGCTGGGCTAGGCCTGTCGATCGTCCGCCGCATCATGGAGGTCCATCAGGGCGAGGTGACCGTGCGGAGCAGTCCCGGCGCGGGCACCTGCGTTGCCCTGCGCTTCCCGCTCGCCGCAGATAGCAGCAGCGTCACCAACCCGTCGTAATGCCGATCCGAAGGTTGCGCGGCCTGAGCGGCGTCAGCTGATCGCGCAGGCTGAGGCTGAACGGATTGCCGAAGGCGAACTGGTTCGCCCGTCGATCGGTCAGGTTCGACAGTGTCAGGCTGAGCTCGGCGTTCCGGATATGAATCGCGGCCACCGCGTCCGCCGTCCAGTAGCGCCCCTGGCTGACGTCGAGAAAGTCCCCGGTGCCCAGCACCGAGCGGCCGGTATAATCGGCTGAAAGACCGACATGTGGGCGGCCGGGCGTCGTTTCCCAGGCATAGGAGATGCCGACATGCGCCGCGAAGGGCGGCGTCTCCGGCAAACGCCGATTGTTGCGCTTCGACAGGTCCGCGATCGAACCTTGCACCCGATTGTCGGTAAACAGGAAACTGGCATCCGCGTGCAGCCCCGGCACGGGGATCCAGTCGAGATTGCCTTCCACCGCCAGGATCGTCGCCGAGCCGATATTGGCGGTATAGGGCTGGCCGCGCGGCGTGATCAGGTCCGCCTGGACATCTTCCCACCATGCCATCGAGACGCTGCCCGAAGCGGCGAGCCCGGTGGCGCCGTGGCGCAGCTTGCGCAGCCCGGTTTCCACCACCGTGATCGCATCCGGCCGGTAATCGGCGACACGGCCGACCCCGGGCGCGACCGCGATACCACCGGTGCGATAGCCGGTCTGGAAGCGGGAGAACCAGGCGAGATCGGACGTCAGGCGCCACGACGCCGCGAGCGTGGGATCGAGACGCCGGGTCATCCGGCCCTTCACGAAGGTCGAGGGGCGCGCCTGGGCCGAAGGATCGCCATCGGTGCGCGCCACCGAAAAGCGTGCGCCCGCGGTGATCGAAAAGCGCGGCGTCACCGAGAAGGTCGCCTCGCCAAAGCCGGACGCCGCGTTGATGACGTTGGTGACGCCAACGATGCTCGCGTCGCGGCCCGGCTGCGCCACGCTACGCGTGAGCACATCGGTGTCGGTGATTTCCGTAAAGCCAGCGACCCAGCTGTTGCCGCTGGGCAGCGAGCGCGACAGGCGCACCTCCTGACTCAACAGCTGCTTTTCGTGATTGGCACGGTACAGCGTCGGCGGGCTGAGCACGGCGCCGCGGGCGCTGCGGGCGGTGGCATCGAACGTCTCGCGCGTGTCGTAGCCGGTGATGCCGCTGGCGGACACGAAGCGAAGGCCGCTGTCCCAATCCTTAGTGACCACCAGCCGCCCGAACAGCAGGCGGTTGTCGAAGGGCTGCGCCAGCACGGTGCGGCGGGCCAGCGGCCCCTCCAGGCGCTCGGCATACTGCCCGTCGGCCGCGTCGATCCATTGCCCGGCGCCGCCAAGCTCCACCCGCCAGCCATCACCGGGGTCGACGCGCAGGGTCGCCCGAAAACCGGCGGTGTTGCTGCGGTTCACATCGCGGAGATTGCGATCGGTATCACGCAGATAGCCGCCGTCGCGGATGCGGTAGCCGACCAGCCGCAGCCCGGCCTTGCCGGGCAGCACCGGCAGGTTGAGCATGCCGGCCAGATCATAGCCGGGTTCGGCGCCTCCGGTTGCCGTGACGCCCGCCGTCGCCGCGGTGGCGATGCCGTGCAGGTCCACCGGGTTGGACGTCAGCCGGATCACCCCGCCGATCGCGCCGGACCCGTACAGCGTTCCCTGGGCGCCTTCGAGCACCTCGACGCTGGCCATGTCGTAGAGGCGCAGGCCCGGCTCGGGTCCCGAATAATTGAGCTGCACGTCGTCGAGATAGACGCTGGTGGGCGATTGGGTGCTGCCGTTGAAGCTGCTGTCGGCGATCCCGCGGATGAACACCTTGTTGCGGCCCGAGCCGAGCTGGGTCGCCTGCAGGATCGGCACCTGGTGCGTCGCGTCGCTCAGCGTGCCGGTCGCCACGCTCGCCGATGCAGGGCCGCCGCCGACGAGCGTCAGGCTGCCGGGATAGCGCAGCAGCGTGATTCGCTGCTTGCTGGCGGTCACGATGATGTCGGGGCCCTGCACCGGTGCCGCCGGATCGACGGGCGTGGTGGGGGCAGGCGGACGCCGTACCGCCGGGGTCCTGGTCCGCTCGATCCGGTAGCCGCCGCCGGGCAAGCGCCGCGCCCGGAATGCCGTGCCGCGCAGCAGCTGCTTCAGCGCCGCATCGACGTCCCGCGCACCGCGTACGGCCGGGGTCCGGACCGCGCGGAGGCCGGGATCGGTGCTGACGATGTCGATGCCTGTCTGTCGTGCAAGCGTGCCGATCGCCACATCGAGCGTGGCGGGGGGAAGCGTGATGCGACTGCGCTGTGCATGTGCCGGCGCGGCCGGCAGCAGGAGCAGGGCAAGCGCGAGACTAAGGCGTGTTCGGCCCCTGCTCCGCCAGAATCCACTGCCCGCCGTCACGTCGCCACGTTGCCCCGATCAATTCGGCCAGGCGCGGTACGTCGTGGTCGGCGGCGCCCGTAAAATGGACGACGCCGGTGAACGGCCTTTCCGACAAGCTGCCCTGCAGGGCGATCCGGGTGCCGTAAAGACGTTTCAGCGACCCCGCAACCTCACCCAAGGGTTGCCCCGTGAAGCTGAGGCGTCCGCTGCGCCAGCCGCCGACCAGCGCCGGCGCAACCCGGGTGCGGGTCACGGCACTGCCATCGTCCTGCGCGGAAAGGGCATCGCCCGGCCGCAGCGTCACCGCCGCGCCGCGGGGCTGGAAGGCCACCGATCCCTCCGAAACGGCGACATTCAGATGCCCGTCGAGATGGGCGACGTTGAATACCGTTCCAAGATCCTGCACCGCCACGCCGCCCACCTTGAGCGTGAAAGGCGTCGCGGCATCGTGGCGGACATGGAACAGCGCCTCGCCCTGGTCGAGCCTCGCGACACGCGGATTGGCGCGGTCCAGTGTCATCCGGGTGCCGCCGCTCAGCTCGATCCGAGTGCCGTCGTCGAGGGCGATGGTCTGCCGTTCGCCGTCGCGGGTGGCGACCTGATAGGGTTGCGCGTGCGGCAGCGTCGAAGGCAGCACGGCCATCGCGACCGCCGCGGCCGCCGCAGCGCCGCCGGCCCACCAATACCAGCGGCGGTGTGCGGGAAGATTGTCGTTGCCCACAAGCGGCGCGGGTTCGGGGAAGCGCACCGTGCCGATCAGGCGGTCGGCCGCAGCCACGCGATCATAGGCATCGGCATGCGCGGGACTTTCCTCCAGCCAGGCGATGAACGATTCCCAGACAGCCTCGTTCGCCTCCGCCAGCCGCAGCTGCCAGGCAATCGCCGTCTCGATCGCGTCTGCCGTCTCAACCTGCACGGTCGGAACCCCTTTCCCTATTGAGACGACGCCCCTCGACCGAATCCACACTGGAGGAATCGAGGCGCTCCTGAATTTTCTTATAGGCGCGCTGCAGCAGCTTCTCGACGCCGCTGACGCTGATCCCCAATTGCTCGGCGATCGCGCGCTGCGGCCGCTCCTCCAGCCGGAACAGCCGCAGCGCGGTAGCCATGCGTTCCGGCATCTCGGCGATCGCCCCCTCGACCGCCTGCCACTCGCTGCGGGCGAGCAGCGTCCGCTCGGCATCGGGGACATCCTCGGCACCCGGCTGGACTTCCATCCAGCCGGCGTCGCGGCTGCCCCGCCGCCCCGCCGCGATCCGCCGATCGGTCGCCAGATTGGCGGCGACGCGGTACAGGAACGCTGCGGGCTGCGCGATCGGCTGATCGGCAAGCTGGTCGATCCGCAGCCACATGTCCTGCAGCGCGTCCTCGGCGTCGTCGCGATTGCCCAGGCGTGCAGCGAGCAGGCGCAACAGCATCGGCCGTTGTGCCAGAAACACCGCCTTCAGCCCGCCATCGCTCACTGCCGTTCGATCCCCGTGGAGGATCAGGCGGGAAATACCAGACCCTCGGCAGCAGCCATGTCGGCGATCGGCAGCCGGTGCAAGGCCTTGGCTTCGCGAATGCGTGCAGCGGCGATGGTATCGCCCGGCCGCTCGCCCGCGCCGGGGTGGCACATCACCAGATGCATTGCGCCTGGGCGGCGCAGGAAGCGCGCGAACAAGGCCGCATAGTCGCGGCGGAAATCATAATGGCCGGCAAAGCTCGTATTGGTGCGCAGCCCCAGCGCGGCGGCAGCGCGGCGCAGCCCGCGGCTGTGCCAGGCGCTGCCGATCGCCTTGCCGACGAAGGGCCGGGACAGGAGCGCGGTCGCGCGGTCGGTGCAGTCACGGACCCAGGCCCGCGGCGCTCGCGCAGCGGTTTCCGCCAGTACCAGATCGCGGATGCCAGGCAGCGCATGCGCATGCTGATGGCCGTCGACGAAATCGGGCGGCCGACGCATCGCCGCGGAAAAGGCGGCGAACTGCGCCGAGAGCTCCGTCGCGATCTCGTCCAGCGGCACGCGCCACCGGCCCGCGGCGCGCGTCAGCGGGTCGATCTCGGGCAGCCGACCGGCGGGCGCGAAGCGCGGTAGGCGCGTGCGCGGCACCTCGCCTGTCAAGGTCAGGTGCAGCCCGATCTGGACGTGCGCCGGAACGTCCGCCAGCATCCGGGCATCCTCGGCCCAGCCCGGCATCACCGCCATGCAACTGATCGCGTTGATCTTGCCCGCCTGCGCCAGCGTGACGATCGCCTTGCTGATCGGCGAGGAATAGCCGAAATCGTCAGAGCAGAGAATGAGACGGGACAAGCGCCGGTCCTTCGATATGGTGGTACTGGCGCTCGCGGATGCGGTGGCTGAGCAGGCGGCGGTGCTGCAGGCGACGGGCGAGGAAGCGGTAGAAGAACCAGTCTCCCGCCACCGGGGCCGCCGCCGAATAGAGCAGGCGCTCGAACAGCGTCCAGCGGATCGAGTCGCGGTCCCGCTCGCGCGGCGAGGGCGTGCACCACATCTCGGTCGAATAGCCCATGCGACCCCGCCGCATCGTGCGGTGGATCACTTCATGGTCTTCCAGCACGAAGTTCCAGCGTGCCGCATCGAAGCCGCCCGCGGCGCGCAGGCTGCGCGTGCAGAAGGCCTGGCCCGCGCCGCCGGCATGGCACTGGTGGGGTAGCAGCCGCGCTGCGGTGAGGAACCGCGCCGCCTCGGTCATGCGCGCCGCATCGCTGATCTCGGCAGGCACGAAATAGGCGCCGGCAACGACATGCCCAGGACGCGACAGGATGGCCTCTGCAGCGGCCAGATAGTGCGACGGATACACCGTGTCCGCATCGCAGGTCGCCACCCAGCGCGTCCGCACCCAGGCGAGGCCCGCGCGTAGCGCCGCCACCTTGCCGGGGGTGCGTTCGGTGATCAGCAGATAGTCGAGCTTGTGCGCCCGGCAGAATCCCTCGGCAACCGCGGCGCTGCCGTCGGTTGAGCCGTTGTCGACCAGGATGAGCGTGAACGGCACCGTCTGGCGAGCAAGGCTTTCGATGGTCGCGGGCAGATAGTCGCGTTCGTTGAAGAACGGAATCAGCACGGTCCAGGCGGGCGTGGCGCCCGACGATCCACCGTCAAAGGGGTCTTTCGAAAGATCCAGATACATCGCTGCGACCATCCCATCACTTCGGATGGGTGCGAGAGACGGTCGCACGAAAGGGTTCGGCGACTAAGCCATTGTCGCCGGCCGATTTCAGGCGCGCCATTTCCTCCCCACCCGTTGCAAAGACGACGCATTGAGGAGCGACCCGCACTGCCGAACGTAGAAAAATATAGAGGCAGTTAACCGAAGCCCCTGCGACGACGCGGCGACGCGATTCCGCACCAGTTTGCGGAAAAATATGCTTGGTGACTGGGGACTTAGCGCCGACTATCCGGTGGCACGGTGGAATATAGCAACCCTGTTGCCGCACCGGCGACTCGCGGGTCGTGGCGACGCGGTGCGAGCGGCCTGCTCTTGTTCGCGATGCTCGCGGTGGCGCTGCGCGCGCATGATTTCGGCAATCCCGTCATCCATGTCGACGAGCAATATTATCTGCTGGTCGGCGACCGCATGCTGCACGGTGCGCTCCCCTATGTCGACTTCTGGGATCGCAAGCCGCTGGGCCTGTTCCTGCTGTTCGCCGGCATGCGGCTGCTGCCCGGCGACGGCGTGCTCGCCTATCAATGGACCGCCACCCTGTTCGCGGCGCTTACCGCCGGACTGATCGCGCTCTCCGCACGGCGGCTGGGGGCGCGGACGATCGGCGCCGCGGCGGCGGGCTGCGCCTATCTGCTGTGGCTCGGCTATCTGAGCGGGCGCGGCGGCCAGTCCCCGGTCTTCTACAATCTGTTCATGGCCGCGGCCGGCTGGATGACGCTGCGACTGCCGGCGCTGGCCCAGTCGCGCGCGCGGCGCGCGATCCTGCTGCAAGGAGCGGCCGTCTGCCTGCTCGCCGGCCTCGCCATCCAGACCAAATATACGCCGGTCGTGGAAGGCGCGTTCTTCGGGCTCGCGCACCTCTGGTATCTGCACCGGGCCGGGGCGAGGCCTGCGCTGCTCGGCAGCGCGGGGCTGGGCTGGGCGCTGCTCGGCCTGGCTCCGACGTTCGCCGCGATCGCCTGGTATCATGCGCAGGGGCCGGCGGCGTTCGCCAGCTTCTGGTTCTCCAACTTCGCCTCGGTGGCGCTGCGGCGGAGCTACCCCGCCGCCAAGATCGTCGCGCGGCTGGCAGGCACCACCGCACAGCTCTCGCCGTTCCTCGTCTGCGCCGCGCTCAGCTGGCGCTGGCAGCCCGCGGCATACCGCGCCGAGCTGCGCGTCGCGCTCGGCTGGCTCGCGGCAGCGCTGGTCGGCTTCGCGATGATCGGCGCGTTCTTCGATCATTACGCGCTGCCGCTGCTGGTACCCTTCGCGATCGTCGCCGCGCCCGCGCTCGGCCGCTCGCGCCTCGCGCTCGGCGGTAGCGCGGTCGCCGCGGCGGTGCTGTTCGCGGTGCATGCGCGGATCGAGCCCGACGATCGCGCCACTGCCCAGGCCGCGGCACGGATCCTCGCCGCCCATGCCGGGCAGGGCTGTCCCTTTGTCTTCGCCGGCGATTCGGTACTGTACCTGCTAGCCCACACCTGCGTGCCCACCGCCTATGCCTTCCCCTCCACGCTCGCCTACGAGGCCGAACAGGGGGCAACCGGGATCGACGAAGCCGCCGAGGTCCGCCGCATCATGGCGACGCGCCCGCCGGTGGTGGTGACGATGGATCCGCCGCTCGCCGCCTGGAACCGGCAAAGCCTGGCGGTGATGGCGCCGCTGCTCGCCCGCGACTATGCGGTGGCACTGCGTGGGCCCCGCGAGGAAAGCCAGCTCCTCGTCTATGTCCGCCGCGATCTGGCGCGCTAGGGGTTTACACGGCGCCCCGGCTTCGGCTTGGGTGACCCGACATAGAAGCGAAGAGGTTCCGATGAAGCGCATCCTGTTGGTGGTACTGGCCGCGGTCGTGCTGGTCGGAGGCGTCGCCTTCGCCTTTACCCGGATCAAGCCCGGCGGCATTCCCGTGGTCCGCGCCGTCGCCGTGGCAACGCTGCCGCACGATACCGGCGCGTTCACCGAAGGCCTCTTCTTCGATCACGGCGTGATGTACGAAAGCACCGGGCAGGTGGGCGAATCCGTCATCCGCAAGGTCGATCCCGCCACCGGCAAGGTGCAGCAGGAAACGTCGCTCCCCGCCCCCTATTTCGGGGAGGGCATCGTTGCCTGGGGCGACAAGCTGTTCCAGCTCACCTGGCAGGACAAGACCGGCTTCATCTACGGCCTCGACAAGTTCGAGCCGCGCGGCACCTTCTCCTACACCGGCGAAGGCTGGAGCCTGACGCGCAACGACAAGGCGATCATCATGAGCGACGGCACCCCGGTGCTGCGCTTCCTCGATCCCGCGTCGATGCAGGTCACCTCGACGCTGCGCGTGACTGCCAATGGCTGCCCGGTCGCGAATCTCAACGAACTCGAATGGGTCGATGGCCAGATCTATGCGAACATCTGGCAGACCAACCTGATCGCCAAGATCGATCCCGTCAGCGGCAAGGTCACCGGCTTCCTCGACGTGAGCGACCTGGGGCCGAAGGACCGCGGCACCGACAATGTGGCGAACGGCATCGCCTATGATGCGAGCACCAAACGGCTGTTCGTCACCGGCAAGCGCTGGCCGCAGCTCTATCAGGTGAAGGAAGGCGACACCGTCGCCAAGTCGTCCGAAGCGGCCAAGCTGACGAGCTGCAGCCAGCAGTAAGCGGCGCCCCACCCTACCTTCCTATCCCCCTCGCTTCTTCTAATTCCCCTCCCGCTTGCGGCAGTGCAATCGCATTTGGAACCTCGCGACGACAGCACGTCCAAAACAATCGTCATCCCGGCGGAAGCCGGGATCCATTCGCGCTGAGATGGC
>NZ_BCTR01000075.1 GCF_002091475.1 Sphingomonas azotifigens NBRC 15497 | reverse complement strand
CCCCTCCCCTGAAGGGGAGGGGCTTAAGACGGTGCCTTCGCCAACGCTTCCCAGAGCAGCGCGCCGCCCACCGCGATCATCAGCACATAGATGGCGGTGTAGAACCGCTCCGGTGACACCCGCCGCACCAGCCACACGCCGGCCAGTGTCGACGCCAGCGCCAGCGGGAACAGCGCCGCCGACGTCATCAAATTTGCGGGCGTGAACTGCCCCAGCGCCCAATAGGCGGGCACCTTGATCCAGTTGGTCGCGGCGAAGAAGATCGCGGTGGTCCCCACCAGCCGGTCGCGCGGCAGGTTGCGGGGCAGTACCCAGAGCTGGAAGGGCGGCTGCCCGGCATGCGCGATCTGGCTGGTGAAGCCCGAGGCGACGCCGAACAGGCTGCCGACCCATTCGGGCCAGCGCGCCGCCATCGCCGGCGTCGCCCGCCCGCTCGCCCACAGCCGGTACAGCCCGAACACAATCGAGATCGCGCCCACCGCCGCCAGCACCAGCACCGGCGAGACGCTCGCGGCAAAGCCATAGCCGAGCGCGATTCCCGCCATCGATCCCGGCAGCATCCAGGCCAGCAGCCGCCAGTCGACGGTGCGGCGGAACGCCCACACGCTGACCACGTCCTGCAGGATCAGGATCGGCAGCGTGATCGCGGCGGCGCGCACCGGATCGATCGCCAGCGCAAGCAGCGGCAGCGACAGCGCCCCCATCCCGGCGAACCCGCCCTTGGACAGGCCGAGCAGCAGCACGGCGGGCACGGCGAGCGCATAGAAATGCCAGTCGGTGATCATCGGGATCCGCTCTCGCAGGGCCGGTATGGATTGCAAAGCCGCGCGCGCCTTCTACGATTCTTTTCATGGGAGAGGATCGTACCGGCCAGATCGCGGTGCTGTTCGTATCGAAGCGCACCGCCCATGACGATGCAGGCTATGCCGAGGCGGCGACCGCGATGGACGTGCTCGCCGCCCGCCAGCCCGGCTATCGCGGCATCGAATCGCAGCGTGGCCCCGCGGGCGTGGGCATCACCATCAGCTTTTGGGCGAACGAGGCGAGCGCCGCCGCCTGGCGCGACCATCCCGACCATGCCGCGATCCGCGCTCAGGGCCGGGAACGCTGGTACGAATGGTATGAAGTGATCGTCACCCGGGTCGAGCGCGGCTATCGCTGGCGCCGCGAATGAGCCGCACGATCGACCGCGATTTCGCGCTGCTGTTCGGCGTGATGCTGATGATCGCGGCGGGCAATACCGCGCTGCAATCGATCCTGCCCGCGCTCGGCCGCTCGCTCCACGCGGCCGATAGCGCGGTGGCGGCGGTGTTCTCGGTCTCGGCACTGCTCTGGATGCTCACCGCGCCCTTCTGGGCGAATCGATCGGAGCGGGCCGGACGGCGCGCGATGGTGCTGCTCGGCATCCTCGGCTTCACCGCTTCGCTGCTGCTGTGCGGCCTGTGCCTGGCGCTCGGTATCAACGGTGTGCTCGGCCCGGTTGCGACCTTTGCCGCCTTCGTCGTCGGCCGGATGCTCTATGGCGGCTTCGGATCGGCCGCGCCGCCTGCGGTGCAGGCGATCGTCGCCGCGCGCACCAGCCGCGAGGAGCGCACCAAGACGCTGACGCTGCTTGCCTCCGCGTTTGGGCTGGGGACGATCCTGGGGCCCGCGGTCGCGCCGTATCTGGTAATGGGCCATCTCTGGCCCGGCGGTCCGCTGATCGGCCTGTCCGGCCCCGCCTTCGCCGCGAGCGCGGCCGGGCTGGTGCTGTTCGTGCTGGTGCTGCGGCTGCTGCCGGCCGATTCGGGCGCGATGGAGCATGGCGCCGCCGCCAGCTATCCGTCGATCGGCGGCCAGGGCACCGGCGCCAGCGTGGCGGCGGCTACGGCCGAACGCGCCGAGCATATTCGTACCTTCGATCCGCGCGTGCGCCCGTGGATGATCGCCGGGCTCGTCACCGGCCATGCCCAGGCGATGACCGGGCAGGCGATCGGCTTTTTGATCATCGATCGGCTGGCGCTCGCTCCCGCGGCGGCGCTGGAGCCGACCGGTCTGGTGCTGATGATCGGCGCCGGTGCTTCGCTGCTGGTGCAATGGGGGCTGATCCCGCTGCTCGATCTCAAGCCGCGGGCGCTGATCCTGGCCGGGGCAGGCCTGGGGGCGGTGGGATGCGTCGCGACGGCCGGCGCAACGACGCTCTACGGCATCGCGCTCGGCTATGCGACGATCGCGCTCGGCATGGGCTTTGCCCGCCCCGGCTTCACCGCCGGCGCCTCGCTGGCGGTGGGGCCGCACGCGCAAGGATCGGTGGCGGGACGGGTGACCTCGATCAACGGGGCGGTGTTCGTGCTGGGCCCGTCGATCGGCGTGGCAATGTACGAAATCTGGGGGGCGCTGCCCTATCTCGTCGCAGCGGGCGCACTGGTATTGCTGCTCGGCTATGCATGGAAGGCGGTGCAGCGGTGATGCGGCTAGATTCTTGTGTTTTCGCGTAATAACTTCCACGTCGCCAGTCGCCATCGACTTGTTGCAACGCAAATCGTTTTCTCTGAATGTCCTCATCTTGAAGTGGGTGTAATATCTATTTTTTCCAACGGCCGGCGGTTGATTTTACTATGCCGCTACATTTGGTGTATTGTCAGATGTTTCCGAATCGCTAGGAGTTTTCTTATTTGCGTTATAAGGATCGAACGACGCTATTATTTGTAGAATATCATTAGAAAAACTCTGTATTATCGATAATGCGTTCACCTCCTTTTCTACTTCATCGCAGATCGCAACAACGCGAAGATTCCATTCCAATTCTTGACGGTAGAGAACCTGCCGCATGCGTCGTTTGATGTTGCCATGATCACGCGCAAGTCTTCCATGACCCCTATATGCATCGATGCTGGCAATGACATTGATCACCACCGCCAAACATGCGGCCACGACATTCCAACGAATGCTGCCCATTGGTGGAAGGTTGGGGGCTATGATATTGATAATAGTCAATATCCCAGTTCCCACAATGAGGCACAGCTTGTATCTCGTGTCACCCTTGCGACTGGTCTTCTCACGAGCCTCGGCATCCTCGACGTAATGTCGGGCGCGGGCCTTGAGGTGCTCGTACTCGCGTTCGAAGGCGGCGAGTTTTGAGTGTGCGACGGCATCCACCGGGTTTGCCCCCCCCTCAAGATTGCCTGAGACTAATATGATTCCCCGTGCGCCACCGGTTGGCAGGCACCCTCGAACATCTTGCATACGCAGCCGTCCGGAGATGTGCCGATGCAAAACCGCGACTTGTTCTGAGAGGGTGTCAGCCGTTTCGTTGCATCGTGCAAGCCGTAGCGATGTCGTTCCTCTGGCCGCATCTGGCGCAATCTATACAGCGTGAACAGCGTGCATGGTTTGGCGCCACTTTCAACGTCTTGCCAATACTCTTTGGAAGTAAGTTCAAGCTTTTTCGGGTAAACTTCGCGCTCGAAGATGCTAGCGACTAATGCGCTTTCACCCGGCACATAGCAAAGCCATGAGCCCTTCCTCTCTTCTGACTGAACTAACAGCAAGAATGGTGGGACCTTCGACGCTTTGGGATCGACCTTGCTGTTTATTACGGAATTTAAAATCGCCCTTACATCCGCCTGTCCGATCAATCGTGGCATTTAGCTTCGTCCCCCTAACGTGATGATCATGCCGCCTCGATCATTCTTGCTATTTGTGTCTTGCCCTCGAAGGCCGCAAGCATCGCTGCAGACCAGCCATTATGATCGAGATGTTGACGATCCGCGCCCGCGTCTAAAAGAATTTTCACGGCTCTGATATCACCATTGGCGACGCTGTAAAATAGCGGCGTCCATCCATCCTCGCCTTCGGCCTCGATCAACGTCGAACCGATCATCTCAGCAAGCTTGCCCAAATCGCCGGCATCAAGCACGTCGATTACTGCATCAATCGCGTTCACTAGCATTCTCCTAGTTACTTCAAGCGGTCAGCAGCGGAATTAGATTCCAAGTGTGCCCTTTTTTGATTGCGGCAGCGAAATGCTGGCGTCCTCGAGTGCTTTCATCGGATCGTCGCGATATCGTTCGATGAATAACCGTAAAGCAAGTGCCGCAAGTGCTCCCTGCGAAATCTCTACGCTCTGGCAAATGCCGCTACGGATATTTGAGAAGGCTTGCTTCTCCTCGCTGGTGACATCCGCTACGATCGTTACTCGCATGATGATGCGCCGATGTTGTTCACCCTGTCAACGCTACTACCATGAATCGAGTAGAATCCACAAGAGTCAGTTGGATTCAGGGTGATTCAGCACTTGAGAGGCCATAGTTTAACTAAGCCGGACCAAGTAAGATATTAGGTTAATTAGAGAATGTTCCCAAGCAACGTGGGTGAAGAGCAAGCCTGTAGCTTGCGCCGCTCGCGGCAAGGGTGGAGGCGCTGCTCCTGGCCCCCGAATGGCGATGTCGAGAAACGCCGTCTGGATGCCCCGTGAGGATTCGAACCTCAATTGACGGAGTCAGAGTCCGTAGTCTTACCTTTAGACGACGGGGCACCGGACAGGTCGCGCCAGATAGGGGGATGCAGCGGCCCTGTCAACGCTGCAATTGCGCGGTCGCCTTGCTCTTGGCCCGGACCTCGTCTAGCCTCGCATCCAAGCACCGGCCGGATCGTTTTGATCCGGTGACGGAAGAAGATAAGCGAGTTGATGGTATGGGGGATGGCTCCGCCAGAATGCCCCGCGGGAGGCGCGTCGCCGCCGCCCGCCCTGCGCCGCCACCGGCCGTGAAGGGGCCGGGGCAGCGCTGGCCCGAGGCGCGCCACTATGCGGCGCTCGATCTGGGCACCAATAATTGCCGATTGCTGATCGCGCGCCCGCAGGGTGCGGGATTCGCGGTCATCGATGCGTTCTCGCGAATCGTCCGGCTGGGCGAGGGGCTGGCGACGACCGGTCGCCTGTCCGATGCGGCGATCGAGCGGACGCTCGCCGCACTGCGGATTTGTGCGGACAAGCTCAAGCGCCGCAACGTGGCGCTCGCCCGCTCGGTGGCGACCCAGGCCTGCCGCCAGGCGGAGAATGGTGCCGCGTTCATCGAGCGCGCCTATCGCGAGACCGGCATCGCGCTCGACATCATCACCGCCGAGGAAGAGGCGCGGCTGGCGGTGCTCGGCTGCCATGCGCTGCTCGAGCCCGGCGACGGGCCGGCTTTGGTGTTCGACATCGGCGGCGGCTCGACCGAACTGGTGCTGGTCGATTCGCACGCGCCGATCCCGCACATCCTCGACTGGCACAGCGCGCCCTGGGGCGTGGTTTCGCTGAGCGAGGCGACCGGGCAGAGCAAGGCGATCGACGCCGATGCGCGCGCCGCTGCCTATGCGGACATGCGCGCGCGGGTGCGGGAGAGCTTCGCGCCGTTCGTCGCGCGGCTGCGCCCGCCCAAGGGCACGCCGCGGCTGCTCGGCACCAGCGGCACGGTGACGACGCTGGCCAGCGTGCATCTGGGGCTCGCCTCGTACGATCGCTCGGCGGTCGATGGGCTGATCGTGCCGAGTGCGGCGATGCGCGAGGTGAGCGCGCGGATCGCCGCGATGAGCGTCAAGGAGCGCGCCCAGGTGCCGTGCATCGGCAACGAACGCGCCGATCTCGTCTCGGCCGGCTGCGCGATCCTGGAGACGATCCTCGACATCTGGCCCGCCGAGCGGCTAGGCATCGCCGATCGCGGCATTCGCGAAGGCATCTTGCGGCGGCTGATCGGCGGCGCGCCCTTATAAGGTTGTGAGGAAGAAGCGATGAGCAGGGGCGGTGGCCGCGGCCATGTCCGCGTGCGCACGGCGCGCGGCCGTACGGCGCAATCGACGCGCTGGCTGGAGCGCCAGCTGAACGACCCCTATGTCCGCCGGGCCAAGGCCGAGGGCTATCGCAGCCGCGCGGCCTACAAGCTGACCGAACTGGACGAGAAGTTCGGCTTCCTGAAGGGCGCCAAGCGGGTGGTCGATCTCGGCGTCGCGCCGGGCGGCTGGACGCAAGTGGTGCGGCGCGTGCTGCCCAAGGCGGCGGTGGTGGGCATCGACCTGCTGCCGGTCGACCCGATCGAGGGCGCGACGCTGCTCCAGATGGACTTCATGGACGATGCCGCCCCCGATCGGCTGATCGAGGCACTGGGCGGCGCGCCCGACCTGATCCTCTCCGACATGGCGGCGAACACCGTCGGCCATCCGCAGACCGATGCGCTGCGTACCATGGCACTGGTCGAGACCGCGTTCGATTTTGCGCTCAAGACGCTGGCGCCGGGCGGCGATTTCGTCGCCAAGGTTTTCGCGGGCGGCGCCGATTCGGCGCTGATTGCGGAGATGAAGCGCGCCTTCGCGACGGTGAAGCACGCCAAGCCGCCCGCCAGCCGCAAGGGCTCGGTGGAATGGTATGTCGTGGCGCAGGGCTTCAAGGGGCGGGCGGAACCGGCCGGCGAGCCGGAGCAGGAATAACGATAGCGTATCCTCCCCTCGCAGGGGGAGTATACGGCTTAGGGAACGCCATGACGAGGCCAGCCTATGCCGACGCCCTCACGCATAGCGGCGTGCTGACCCGGCTCGCCGCCTTCGACCCGCAGGTCGCGGGTACGCCGCCGCTGGACCTCGACCTGCCCGACAGCGACATCGACATCCTCTGCCACGCGCCCGACCCGAACACCTTCGCGGCAGCGGTGTGGGCGGCGTATCGCGACCAGCCAGGCTTCGCGATGTGGCAGTGGCAGGGCAGCGACCGGCCCGTGGTCGCGCGCTTCCGCTGCGCCGGCTGGCTGTTCGAGCTGTTCGGCCAGGCCCGCCCCGTTGCCGAGCAACTCGGCTGGCGGCACTTCGCGATCGAGCGGCGCCTGCTCGCGCTGGGCGGCGAACCGCTGCGCGCTGCCGTGATGGCGCGCCGGCACGCGGGCGCCAAGACCGAGCCCGCCTTCGCGCAGGTGCTGGGGCTGAACGGCGACCCCTATGCCGCGCTGCTCACGCTGGAGCAGTTCGACGACGCCACCCTGCGCGCCCGGATCGGCGCATAAACAAAAAGGGCCGGCGTCCCCGCCAGCCCCTTTGTCGTTGGTTCGCTTCGAAGGCGATCAGCCCTCGTAGTCGCCGCCCAGATTCTGGTTGCGCGGCGGGGCTGCGGCGGTGAGGCGGAGCGCCTCGGCCTGGGCCTGGATCGAACCGATCTCGTCGGGCGCATCCTCGTCGTCGACGCGGACGCGCTGCAGGCTCGACACCACCGCTTCCTGCAGGTGATCCGGGCGCACGGTCTCTTCGGCGATTTCGCGCAGTGCGACGACCGGGTTCTTGTCGCGATCGCGATCCAGGGTCAGGTCGGCACCGCCCGAGATCTGCCGCGCGCGCTGGGCCGCGAACAGCACCAGGTCGAACCGGTTGGGAACCTTGTCGACGCAATCCTCGACTGTGACGCGCGCCATATACGCTTCCTTGGGATAGGGGTGTCCGGGAAAGACCGGCCAGTTAGAGGCCAGCGCCGGAATTGTCAAGGAAAGCGGCGCGTACGCGGGGGGCGAACCCAATGCCCGCTCGCTCGTTGTCTGCGCAACCGAGCAGGAGAACCGAGTCCCGATGGCGCCCTATGCCGATGCCGAGCCGCTTGCCGCGGGCGCCGATGTGCCCGATGACGCGGCCATGCCGCCGCTCGCCCAGCCCAGTTTCACCGTCGATGGCAACCGGCTGACCTTGCTGCCCGACGGCCCCGAGCGGATGCGCACGCTGCTTGCGCTGATCGCGGGCGCCGAGCGGACGCTGCGGGTACTCTACTATATCTATCTCGACGACGCGGCCGGCGCGGCGGTGCGCCAGGCGCTGATCGAGGCGGCGGCGCGCGGCGTGCGCGTCCACCTGATCGTCGACGGGCTCGGCAGCGAGCATGCCGAGAGCAACGACTTCTTCGTGCCGCTGCACGAGGCCGGCGTCGAGGTCTGCCGCTTCGTGCCGCGCTGGGGGCGGCGCTATCTCTTACGCAACCACCAGAAGCTGGCGCTGGCCGACGAGGCGCGGGTGATCGTCGGCGGGTTCAACATCGAATCGAGCTATTTCGGCACCGTCGCCGACCATGCCTGGCGCGACATGGGGTTGCTGGTCGAGGGGCCGGCGGCCGAGCGGCTGACCGGCTATTTCGATTCGCTCGCCGCCTGGGCCAAGCGGCCGCGCGCGACGCTGCGGTCGCTCGGGCGCACGCTCAAGGCCTGGAGCGAGCCCGAAGGCGACACCCGCTGGCTGCTCGGCGGCCCGATGCGGCGGCTGTCGCCCTGGGCGCGGGTGGTGAAGCACGACATGGAGCGGGCGGACCGGCTCGACCTGATCGCCGCCTATTTCGCGCCGAGCCCGGCGATGCTGCGGCGGCTGGACAAGGCCGGACGGCGCGGGCGGGTGCGGCTGGTGCTGCCGTCGAAGCTCGACCACACCGCCGCGATCTGGGCGGCGCGCTTCACCTATGCCGGGCTGCTGCGTAAGCGGGTTGAGATCTACGAATATCAGCCGACCAAGCTGCACACGAAGCTCTACGTGATCGACGATGTCGTCCATATCGGCTCGGCCAATTTCGACATCCGCAGCATGTTCCTGAACCTTGAGCTGATGCTGCGCGTGCAGGACGCGGCCTTCGCCGCGCATGTCCGCGCCTATGTCGATGGCGAGGTGGCGCAGTCCGAGCGCATCACCCCCGAGCTCTACAAGGCGCGGACGGGCTGGTGGACTCGGGTGAAGCAGTTCGGTGCCTATTTCGTGATGGCGGTGCTCGACTATAATGTCACGCGGCGGCTGAACTTCGGCAGCAAGGGGCCGGTCGAGTCTTAAGCGGTCGCCAGCGGCTCCACATCGACCGACACGTGCATCGCCTGCGCGCCCGAGCCGAGCACGATCCCGTCGATCGGCGCGATATCGGCATAGTCGCGGCCGATCGCCATCACGATATGGTCCTCGGCCATCCAGATGCCGTTGGTGGGATCGACCCCGAGCCAGCCGAGATCGGGCCCGCACCAGAGCAGCACCCAGGCATGGGTGGCATCCGCGCCCACCAGTCGCGGCTGTCCCGGCGGCGGCAGCGTGCGCAGATAGCCCGAGACATAGGCGGCCGGCAGCCCGGCGGCGCGCAAGCCCGAGAGCATGATCTGCGCGAAATCCTGGCAGACGCCCCCTCGTTTCGCGAAGGCCTCGTGCGGCGGCGTGTCGACCAATGTCGCGGTGGGATCGAAGGCGAATTCGCGCTGGATGCGGCGGGCGAGCGCGATGCCCGCGTCGAGGATGCCGCGATCCGGCTGCAGTTCCTCGGCGCACCAGGCGGCGATGTCGCGGTCCAGCGGGATCAGCGGCGAGGGGAAGAGGTAGGCGGCGGGGCCGGCAGGCGTGGGATCGCGGCTGTCGCGCGCCCAGGCGGCGATCTGGGCGATCGTGGGATCACCCGGCGACGGTATCGGGATCTGGCGATCGACCCGCACCCGCGCGCTGCTCTCGATCGTCAGGCTGTTCGCGTCATGCTCCACCACCAGCCGCACGACATTGGCGAGCCCGGCCTCGGCGCGGGCGGGATAGGTGCGCCCGCCGGGCTGCACGCTCAGCGCATATTCCTCGATCATCTGGCCGGACCAGAGGATCGGCTTCAGCCGCAAATTGCACCGGGCGAACGCGACCGGCTGGGCATAATCGAACCGCGTCACATGGCGGATGCGATAGAGCATCATGCGAGGACGAGTCCCGCCGCCCGCAGCGGCTCGGCACCGTGGAGGAAATAGCGGCGGGCGACCGCGTCCGACAAGCTCCACAGCCGCGCCTGGAGATCGGCGCACCAGGCGTCGTCGATCGCCGTCGCGCGCGCGGTCACCAGCATCGCGGCGAGCCCGCGCGCCTGTTCCTGCTGCGCTTCGGCGATGCCGTCGTCGGACAGCACCGGCAGCGCATTGAGATGCGCCGAAATCGCCGCCGCCTGGAAGGCGATGCCGCGCGGATTGCCCGGATCGAGCGCCAGCAGGTCGAGCACCGGCACCCGGGCGATGCCGGTCAGATAGCGCTGGCGATAGCTGATCTGGCTGTCGGCAAGGTCGAGCAGCGTCGAGAGATCGTCGGCGGTCGCCTCGGGCCCGCCGAGCGCGCGCAGGAATCCGATCGTCGCCAGCGCGCGCTCGATGCGGCGGCCGAGATCGTGGAAGCGCCACGCATCGGTGCGGCCCATATGCTCGCCGGCCTGCCCCGCCAGCGCCGAATAGCGCCGCTGCAGCGAACCCGCGCGATCGAGCAGCACGCCGCGCTCGGGGAAAGGCGCGTCGAGCAGGCGAATCATGTCGGCCGACAGCCGGTCGCGTGACACTGCGCCGATCGAGCGCGCCTGGCGGTTGATCGCGCGCACGCTGGTCCAGCCATCGACCGATTCGAGCGCGGTCCGGGCAAGCTGGGTGAGATCCTGCCGCTTCAGCCCGCGCGGTGCCGGTGCGGCCTGGGCGGCGACCACCAGCCGGGCGAGCCGATCGACCGTGTCGGCGGCGAGCGCGGCACCGGTATCGGCGCTGATCGAATGGCCGAGCAGCACGCGCAGCACCGAGAGCAGCGCCTCGCCGCGCTCGAGATAGCGGCCGAGCCAGAACATGTTGTCGGCCACCCGGCTGGGCAGCGTGCCGGGGTTGCGGCGCAGCTGGGTCGAATCGCCCGAGGGGAGCAGCGACACCGGCGCCACCGGATCGGGGCCATGGATGCAGACATCGGCCGACCAGCTGCCCTCGCCCATCACGGCGGCGCGGGCATCGGGATGCTCGCCGATCCGGGCGAAGCCGCCGGGCAGCACCGTCCAGCGGCCGGCGGCGTCGCGCGCGGCGAAGACGCGGAGCGTGAAGGGGCGCGGCGCCAGCCGGTCCTCGGTGACGAACGGCATCGTCGACAGGCAGACGACTTCCTGCCCGACATAATCCTGCGGCCGCCGGGTGAGATCGTCGCGCAGCGCCGCGCGCGCGGTCGCGTCGAGATGGGCGCCGAGCACCGCCGCGCCGTCCGGCAGGCCCAGCGGCGGGGTGCCGAAGGCGGGGGCGATCAGCATCGTGTCGAGATTCGCCGCGACATGCGCCGCCTCGGCCGGCTGGCCGCACCACCAGGTCGCGATATTGGGCAGGCGCAGCGGTTCGCCGAGCAGGATCTCGCTCAGGCGCGGCAGGAAGGCGGCGAAGGCGGGCGCCTCGAGCAGCCCGGCGCCTGGGGCGTTGGCGATCACGACATTGCCGGCGACGGTTGCGTCGATCAGCCCGGCAACGCCGATCTTCGAATGCGAATCGAGCGCCAGCGGATCGAGGTAGCGCGGGTCGAACCGGTGCCAGAGCGCATCGATCCGCTTCAGCCCGGCGATGGTGCGGACATAGACGCGATCGTCGAGCACCGCGAGATCGGCACCCTCGACCAGCAGGAAGCCGAGATAGCGGGCAAGATGCGCCTGCTCGGCATAGCTGGCGTTGAACCGGCCCGGCGTGAGCAACGCCATGCGCGGCTCGGCGCGGCGGCAGGCGGTGGCGATGCCGTCGCGAAAGGCGGCGAAGAAGGGTGCGTGGCGCTCGATGTTGAGCCGCCCCTGCAGCCCCCCCAGCGTGCGCGCCATCGCCAGCCGGTTTTCCAGCGCATAGCCGGCGCCGGCGGGGGCGCGGAGATGGTCGGCGAGCACGCGCCAATGCCCGTCCGGGCTGCGGCACAGATCGAACGCGACGAAATGGAGATGATGGTCGCCCGGCGGCGTCAGATGGGTGAGCGGGCGGAGGAAGAAGGGGCTGCCGGTGAGCAGCGCGGCGGGGAGGTGGCCGTCCGCCACCAGTCGTGCCGGGCCATAGCAATCGCGGAGCAGCAGCTCCATCAGCTCGGCGCGCTGGGCGATGCCGGCCTCGATGCCGCGCCATTCCTGCTGGTCGATCAGCAGCGGTACCGGGGATAGCGGCCAGGGGCGCTCGTCGCCCTCGTCGCCGATGCGATAGCCGGTGCCGATATCCTCGGCATGGCGATGCGCGCGTTCGCGGGCGATCGTCAGCCCGTCGCCGGCAAGGCCCGCCACTTCCTCGAACAGCGCCGTCCACGCCGCGTCCTTGCGCGCGCACAGCACATCGCCGGCCGGTGCCTGGCCGCAATAGTCGGTGATCCAACGATCGGCGATCGTACCGGCGTCGAACAATCCCGCCTCGGCTAGGCTGGCCACAGCTGCGTCCCTTTCTCGTGCGAGGGTGATGGGCGAAACCATGGTGCCATGCAACACGGGAGATGTGCGATCCGGTTCAGCCCGGTCGCGCAACCGTCCCGTGGCTACACATCGGGGAGGCTTTGGTCTGCGGTTCCCCAGCCGCGCAACGCCCGGCTGCCCGCCCGTTCGAGCAGCGTGGCGACATCCTGAATGGTGAAGGCATGGGCGCTGTCGATGTCGCGCAGCTCGGTCCAGGTGACCGGGGTGGCGACCGGCGCATTCGCGCGCGCGCGGGCGACATAGGGCAGCACTGCCGTCGCGCCGCGCTGGTTGCGCAGATAGTCGATGAAGATACGCCCCGTCCGGCTGGCCTTTTTGAGGTTGGCGGTGAAGCGTTCGGGCTCGGCCTGGGCGAGCGCGCGGGCGAAGCGCTCGCAGAAGCTCTTTGCTGCCGGCCACTCGGCCTGCGGCACCAGCGGCACCACGACGTGCACGCCCTTGCCGCCGGAGAGCATCGGCCAGCTGGTGAGGCCGATCTCGGCGAGCTGCTCCTTCAGATGCTCGGCGGCCTTCTTGACGGTAGCGAAATCGAGCCCCTCGTCGGGGTCGAGGTCGAACACCAGCCGATCGGGCTTCTCGACATCGGCGACGCGCGACCCCCAGCCATGGAATTCGATCGTGCCCATCTGCACGCAGGCGAGCATGCCGTCGGCATCGGATACGTAGAGATAGGGTTCGGTCGACCCGTCCTTCTTGCGAATGTCGACATGATGGACCTGCTCGCCGAAGCTGCCCGCATCGTGCTTCTGGAAGAAGCATTGCTTGGCGCGGCCCTGCGGGCAGCGGACCAGGCTGATCGGGCGTTCGGCGAGCCAGGGCAGGGCAATGGGGGCGACGGCGGCGTAATAGTCGGCAAGGTCGCCCTTGGTGAGCTTCGATTCGGGGAAGATCACCCGGTCGCGGCTGCTGATCTTGATGGAGGACGGTGCGGCTTCGGGAAGGGCTGCGGACTCCTCGGCGACGACCGTATCGGCCGGCTTGTCCTCGCGCAGGCCCAGGAAGCTGGCGTGGCGGACCACTTTCTCGGCGGTGAATTCGGCGAATGCGATTTCCGCGACCAGCTCGGGCTTCACCCAATGCGCGCCGCGTGCCTCCGGGCGGGGGACCTTGGCTGTCGGTTTATCGGCGGCAAGCGCGTCGAGGCGCTCGCGCAGCGAGAGCAGCGTCTCGGTATTGAACCCGGTGCCGACCTTGCCGGCATAGACCAACCCCTCCGGTCCGTTCAGCCCGAGCAACAGCGACTTGAAGCCGCGGCCCTTGGCGCTGGAGGCGGTCCAGCCGAGGATGACGAATTCCTGGCGGTGCGTGCACTTGATCTTGAGCCAGGCCTTGCTGCGGGTGCCGCGATAGGGCGCATCGGCGCGCTTCGAGACGACGCCCTCGAAGCCCTCGCGGCACATGCTCTCGAACAGCTTCTCGCCATTGCCGACAATATGTTCGGAGAAGCGGATGCGATCTTCGGCGCCGCCCAGCAGCGCGCGCAGCCGTTCCTTGCGCTCGATCTGGGGCAGCATGGTCAGGTCCTCGCCGCCCTCGACGAGCAGATCGAAGGCGAAGCAGAGCAGTCCCTCGCCGCCGGCGGAGATCGCCTCCTGCAGCGTGGAGAAATCGGGCTTGTCGCCTTTCATCGCGACGATCTCGCCGTCGATCAGCGCGCCGGGCGGCAGGGTGGCGGCGGCTTCGGCGATGCCGGGGAATTTCCCGGTCCAGTCGAGGCCGGAGCGGGTGTAGATGGTCGGCCCGCCGCCGCCGGTGGCGATCAGCGCGCGGTAGCCATCGTACTTGATCTCGTGGAGCCATTGGTTGCCGGTGGGCACGGTGTCGACCAGCGTGGCGAGCTGGGGGGATTGGAAGGCTGGGGGCTTCGATCCTACCCGGGACTTCCGCGCTTTCACTCCCCTCCCGCTTGCTGGAGGGGCTGGGGGAGGGGCTGACGTGGAAGAAGCGCTACGAGGTTTCAGCCCCTCCCCCGACCCCTCCCGCAAGCGGGAGGGGAGCGCAGGTGGCTTCCCCTCTGCAATCTCCTGCATGGTGCGGCCGGTGGTGACGCTGGTGAGCCCGGTTTCCACCAGCTCGTCCGTCGCACCCGCAAACCCGTCGTCGATCTTGCGGAGCAGCCAGTTCTCGGCCTTCTCCTTGCCGCGCGGCTTGAGCCGGATCAGCAGCCATTCGCCCTGCATCCGCTCGCCGTGGAGCACGAAATGGAGATGGCCCTTCGCCAGATCCTTGGCGCTCTTGCCCGGCACCGGTTCCCAGGTGCCGCTGTCCCACAGCATCACCGTGCCGCCGCCATATTCGCCCTTGGGGATCGTCCCCTCGAAGTCGGCATAGGACAGCGGATGGTCCTCGGTGCGGACCGCGAGCCGCTTCTCGTCGGGATCGAGGCTGGGGCCGCGTGTCACCGCCCAGCTCTTGAGCACGCCGTCCACTTCCAGCCGGAAGTCCCAGTGGAGCCGGGTCGCGTCGTGCTTCTGGACGATGAAGCGGTTGCCGCCGGACTTGGCCAGCGTGCCGGCCGGTTCCGCCGTCTTGGCGAAGTCGCGTTTGGCGTTATAGCGCGCGAGGAGATCGCCCTCAGGCACGCTTTTTCGCCGCCGGCTTCTTCGGCGCTGCCTTCTTCGCCGGCGCCTTGGCCGGGGGCTTGGCGTCGCCGGTGTTCAGCGACTTCTTCAGCGCTGCCATCAGGTCGACCACGTTCGATCCGCGGCTCTCGGGCTTGTCCGGATCCTCC
Organism: Sphingomonas azotifigens NBRC 15497; assembly: GCF_002091475.1. Lineage (GTDB taxonomy): Bacteria > Pseudomonadota > Alphaproteobacteria > Sphingomonadales > Sphingomonadaceae > Sphingomonas > Sphingomonas azotifigens. The sequence continues at coordinate 10,911 of NZ_BCTR01000075.1, read as the reverse complement.
AGGATCTTGGCGCCCTTGGCCTTTTTCTTCTTCTCGATCAACTCGCGCAGCGCGTCGACATAGCGGTCGTGGAACCCCTTGGGATCGAACTTGCTGGCCTTCTTCTCGATCAGCGTCTGCGCCAGGTCGAGCAGTTCGGGATCGGGCTCGCTGTCCGGGATCTCGCGGAAATAGCCCTGCGCCTTCTGCACCTCGTCGGCATAGCGCAGCGTCTCGAGGATCATGCCGCGCCCGCAGGGCTTGAGGCTCACCACATATTCGCGGCCGCGCATCGCCAACTGGCCCAGCCCCACCTTGCGCGCCCGCCGCAGCGCCTCGCGCAGCACGATGAAGGCTTCCTCGGCAAGGTCGTCGGCGGGCACGACGAAATAGGGCCGTTCGTAATAGAGCACGTCGATCTCGTCGGCGTCGACGAACTGGGTCAGCTCCAGCGTCTTGCGCGATTCGAGCTTCACCGCGTCGATCTCGTCCTGCTCGAGCAGGACATATTCGCCCTTCTCGACCTCATAGCCCTTGACGATCTCGTCCGGCTCGACCGCGCCGACGCCGGGCGCGACCTTCTCGTATTTGATCCGCTGGCCGCTCGGTTCGTGGATCTGGTGGAACGCGATCTGCGCGCCGGACTTGGTGGCGGTGTAGATCTCGACGGGAATCGAAACGAGGGCCAGCCGGATCTGTCCCTGCCAATAGGCGCGCGCGGCCATGCGGAAGTCTCCTCGTTGCAGCGCCGATTCAATTCCCCAAAGGGCACGGTGTTCCGCCCATCGCAACGGCGGCGTTTAGGCTGTAGAGGCAGACCCCATGAGCACCGATCCCTTCGCGCTTTTCCAAACCTGGTACACCGAGGCGCGGTCTACCGAACTCAACGATTCCAACGCGATGGCGCTGGCTACCGCGGATGCCGAGGGGCGCCCGTCGGTGCGGATGGTGCTGCTGAAGGGGTATGACGAGCGCGGCTTCGTCTTCTACACCAATCGCGAGAGCCGCAAGGCCGGCGATCTCGCCGCCAACCCCCATGTCGCGCTGCTCTTCCACTGGAAGTCGCTGCGCCGCCAGATCCGCATCGAAGGGCCGATCGCCTTCGTCAGCGACGCGGAGTCGGACGCCTATTTCGCCAGCCGCAGCCGCGATTCGCAGCTCGGCGCCTGGGCTTCGGACCAGTCGCGCCCGCTCGACAGCCGCGCGACCTTCGAAGAGCGCTACGAGGCAGTCCGCGCCCGCTTCGAGGGCGGCGCCGTGCCGCGTCCGCCGCATTGGGGTGGCTACCGCGTGACTCCCGAGCGGATCGAATTCTGGCTGGACCGCGAGCATCGCCTGCACGAGCGCCGCGTCTTCACCCGCGCCGGCGATGGCTGGCGCGAAGGCATGCTCTACCCATGACCAATCTCGCCCGCCGCGCGGCGATCGCCAGCGTGTGCAGCGCGCTCTTCCTGGGCGCGCTCAAATCCTACGCGGCAGTGAAGACGGGGTCCGTCGCGGTGCTCGCCAGCCTCGCCGATTCGGGGCTCGATCTCGTCGCCTCGCTGGTGACGCTGGGCGGCGTCCACTGGGCGTCGCAGCCGGCGGACGACGAACACCGCTTCGGCCATGGCAAGGCCGAGGCGCTGGCGGCGCTGTTCCAGGTGGTGATCATCGCCATTTCTGGCTTCGCCATCCTGCTGCGCGCGGTGCAGCGGCTGGTGCAGAACCAGCTGAGCGCCGATCCCGAAGCGGGCATTGTCGTTTCGGTGATCGCGATCGTCGTGACGCTGGCGCTCACCCAGTATCAGCGCTCGGTGATCCGCCAGACCGGCTCGATCGCGATCACGACGGACAGCATCCATTACAGCTCGGACCTCTACCTCAACGCCGCCGTGATCGGCGCGCTGGTGTGCGAGAGCTATCTGGGCCTCACCGGCGCCGATCCGGTGTTCGGCATCGCCATTGCCTTCTGGCTGCTCTGGGGCGCGTGGCGCGCCTCGGTCGCCGCCATCGACCAGCTAATGGACCGCGAATGGCCGGAGGAGAAGCGCCGCCGCTTCGTCGAGATCGCGGGCGAACATCCCGAGCTCAAGAGCCTGCACGACCTGCGTACCCGCACCAGCGGCAACCGCGACTTCGTCCAGTTCCACGTCGCCATGCGCGCCTGCATGACGATCGCCGAAGCGCATGACGTGGTCGAGCGGCTCGAAGGCGCGCTCGGCGAGGCCTTCCCCGACACCGAGATCCTGATCCATGTCGATCCGGACGGGCATGTCGACGAACCCGACAACGCGATGGCCGAAGTGAACCTGCTCGACGAAAACGGCGCCCAACCTTTCGGACAGTAACAGCGGGGCCGCGCCGTGCCTATCTGGGCGGCCCAACGCCCGAGGAGTCGCCCCGTGAACGCATCGCCTGCCCACCGTCCGCTCGGCCGCGGCCTTACCTTCGCGATGGCGGCGGCGGCCGGAATCGCGGCCGCCAATATCTATTACAACCAACCGCTGCTCGGCATCATCGAACGCGACCTGCCCGGGCAGCCGGCGGGGCTGGTGCCCACCGCGACCCAGCTCGGCTATGCGGCCGGGCTGTTCCTGCTCGTGCCGCTGGGCGACCTGCACGAACGCAAGCGGCTGATCGTGCTGCAGTTCCTGGTGCTGGCGGCAGCGCTGGTGGCGGCAGCGCTGGCGCCCAACGCCTGGGCGCTGATCGCCGCGTCCCTCCTGGTCGGCGGGGCGGCGACGGTGGCGCAGCAGATCGTACCCTTCGCCGCGCATCTCGCCGATCCGGCGCGGCGCGGTGCGACGGTGGGGACGGTGATGGCTGGGCTGCTCTGCGGCATCCTGCTCAGCCGCACGCTGTCCGGCTTCGTCGGCACCCATGCCGGCTGGCGCGAGATGTTCTGGCTGGGCGTGCCGCTGGCGCTCGGCACGGCGGCGGCGATGGCATGGGCGTTGCCGCGGAGCGAACCCGAAGCGGACCTCGGCTATGGCGCCCTGCTGCGATCGCTGGTGCATCTCTGGGGGGAGTTCGGCGCCCTGCGGCTGGCGGCGATCACCCAATCGCTGCTGTTCGCCGGCTTCACCACCTTCTGGACGATCCTGGCCCTCTATCTGCAATCGCCCCAGTTCCGGCTGGGCGCGGACGTGGCGGGGCTGTTCGGCGTGGTCGGGGCGGCGGGCATCCTCGGCGCGCCGCTGGCCGGCCGCATCGCCGACAAGCGCGGGCCGAAGCTGGTGGTGCTGGCGGGCGCGCTGCTCGCCACGGCGAGCTGGGCGATCTTCGGGCTGTGGGCGCACCTTGCCGCGCTGGTGATCGGGGTCGTGCTGCTCGATTTCGCGGTACAGAGCGCGCTCGTCTCCAACCAGCACATCGTCTATGCGCTGCGCCCCGAGGCGCGGGCGCGGCTCAACACCGTGCTGATGGGATTGATGTTCCTTGGCGGTGCCGGCGGATCGGCGGCGGCGACGCTCGCCTGGGAGGCCAGGGGCTGGAGCGGCGTGGCGCTGCTCGGCGGCGGCGTGTCGCTGATCGCGGCACTGCTCCAGCTGACGGGCCGCCAAAAGCACTAACCCAAGCGATTCCGCGGGAACGGCGGCGCCCACGCCTCGTTGGCGGGGCAGGAGGAGCGCTGTCCCATGCAAGAACCCGAAACGGGCGCCACTGCACCTGCGCGCGACCAGGGCGGTGCCACCGCGGCGCTGCTGATCATCGACATGATCAACACCTTCGATTTCGAGGGTGGCGAGGAACTTCGCGCGCGTGCCGAGGCGATCGCCGGACCGATCCGCCAGCTGCGCGACGCCTTCGATGCGGCGGATCTGCCGACGGTCTACGTCAACGACAATTTCGGCGAGTGGCATTCGGAGAAGTCGCGGCTGATCGAACAGGCGTTCGACGGCGCGCCCGACGGTCTGGCGAGGCTCAAGCCGCGCGACTGCGACTATTTCGTCCTGAAACCCCAATTCTCCGGTTTCTACGCGACCAACCTGCCGGTGCTGCTGCCCAAGCTAGGGGCGCGGCGGCTGGTGCTGACCGGGGTCGCGACCGACATCTGCGTGCTGTTCACCGCCGGCGACGCCCACATGCGCGACTATGCGCTGTGGGTGCCCGAAGACGCGGTGGCGACGCAGGACGACGATCGCGGCCGCTGGGCGCTGGAGATCATCGCGCAGAGCATGGGCGCCGATACGGCGGCCACTCACGCCCACTCGCCCGACGAGTGGCTAGCCGAGGCGGAACATGCCTGAGCGCGGCGGGCGCCTTCTCCCGCTGTTGCTGCTGCTCGGCGGCTGCAGCGGCGCGAGCATCCTGCGCCCGGGCGGGCCGATCGGCGCGAACAACCGCACGATCCTGCTCGATTCGCTGGTGATTATGCTGGCGATCATCCTCCCCACGATGCTCGCCACGCTTGCCTTCGCCTGGTGGTTCCGCGCCGGCAACCGCAAGGCGAAGTACCGGCCGGCATTCGTCTATTCGGGCCGGATCGAGCTGATCGTCTGGTCGATCCCGTTGCTGACGATCCTGTTCCTCAGCGGGCTGATCTGGATCGGCAGCCATGCGCTCGATCCCGCCAAGCCGCTCGCGGAGAAGACCCCGCCGCTGGAAGTGCAGGTGGTGTCGCTCGATTGGAAATGGCTGTTCGTCTATCCCGCGCAGGGCATCGCCACGCTGAACGGCGCGGTGGTGCCGACAGGCGTGCCGGTCCGCTTTCGCCTCACCTCGGCGAGCGTGATGAACAGCTTCTTCGTGCCGCGGCTGGGCAGCCAGATCTACACGATGAACGGCATGGCGACGACGTTGCACCTCCAGGCCGACCGGCCCGGCAGCTATTACGGCCAGAGCGCGCATTTCAGCGGCGACGGCTTCTCGGACATGCACTTCCGGTTGCAGGCGGTGCCGGTGGCGGAGTTCACGCGCTGGGTGGCGGGCGTGAAGGCGGCCGGCGGGCTGCTCGACGGCCGCGCCTATCGGGTGCTGGCCCGCCAGAGTCAGCATGAGCCCGCCAAGCATTGGAGCGCGGTGCAGCCCGGGCTGTTCGACATGGTGGTGGCGCAACACCTCCCGCCCGCCCCAGGGCCCGAGCAGGGCCGCGACGGCCAACCCCAGATTTCCCCCGGAACGGCGGAGTGACGATGCTCGGTAAGCTCACCTGGTCCGCGATTCCCTTCAGCCAGCCGATACCGCTGATCGCGGCGGGCGGTGTCGGCCTCGCGCTGCTCGCCGTGCTCGGCTGGATCACGGTGAAGGGGCATTTGCCCTATTTGTGGAAGGAATGGATCACCTCGGTCGATCACAAGCGGATCGGGGTGATGTATGTGCTGCTCGGGCTGGTCATGCTGCTGCGCGGCTTTGTCGACGCGATCATGATGCGCACCCAGCAGGCGAGCGCGATCGGCCATGCCCAGGGTTATCTGCCCCCCGAGCATTACGACCAGATCTTCTCGGCGCACGGCACGATCATGATCTTCTTCGGCGCGATGCCGGTGGTGATCGGGCTGATGAACTTCGTCGTGCCGCTCCAGCTCGGCGTGCGCGACGTCGCCTTCCCGACGCTCAATTCGACCAGTTTCTGGCTCACCGCCGCGGGCGCGCTGCTCGTCAATATGAGCCTGGTGATCGGCGAGTTCGCGCGGACCGGCTGGCTGCCCTATGCGCCCTTGAGCGAGACGACCTACTCGCCCGGCGTCGGTGTCGATTACTACGTCTGGGCGATTCAGATCTCGGGCGTGGGCACGCTGATGTCGGGCATCAACCTGGTGACGACGATCCTCAAGCTGCGCGCGCCGGGCATGGGTTACCTCCGCATGCCGATGTTCTGCTGGACGGCGCTCGGCGCCAACATGCTGATCGTCGCGGCCTTTCCCATCCTCACCGCCACCCTCGCGATGCTGACGCTGGACCGCTATCTCGGCTTCCATTTCTTCACGAATGAAGCCGGCGGCAACATGATGATGTTCGTGAACCTCATCTGGGCCTGGGGGCATCCGGAGGTCTACATCCTCATCCTGCCGGCGTTCGGCATCTTCTCGGAGATCTTCTCCACCTTCTCGTCCAAGCCGCTGTTCGGCTATCGCTCGATGGTGGCGGCGACGCTGTTCATCGTCGTCGTGTCGTTCACGGTATGGCTGCACCATTTCTTCACGATGGGGGCGGGGGCGGACGTCAACGCCGCCTTCGGCGTCGCCACCAGCATCATCGCGGTGGGCACGGGCGTGAAGATCTACAATTGGCTGTTCACCATGTATGGCGGCCGCCTGCGCTTCCCCACGCCGATGCTGTGGTCGCTCGCATTCATGATGACCTTCGTCATCGGCGGGATGACCGGGGTGCTGCTTGCCGTGCCGCCGGCCGACTTCATGCTGCACAATTCGATGTTCCTGGTCGCGCACTTCCACAACGTGATCAACTCGGGGGTGATCTTCGGCGCCTTTGCCGGCATCACCTACTGGTTCCCCAAGGCGTTCGGCTTCCGGCTCGACGAGTTCTGGGGGAAGATGGCCTTCTGGCTGACGCTCGCGGGCTTCCTGATCGTGTTCGGTGCGCTCTATGTGCTGGGGCTGGAGGGGATGACCCGCCGGCTGCAGCATATCGACTTCACCGAATGGGCGCCGTGGCTCTACGTCTCGGTGGCGGGGATTGGGGTGATGATCCTCGGCGTCGCCGCGCAGATCCTCCAGATCGTCGTCAGCATCCGCAACCGCGAGGCGCTGCGCGACGAGACCGGCGATCCCTGGGACGGCCGCTCGCTCGAATGGGCGACGAGCTCGCCGCCGCCCGCGTTCAACTTCGCGGTGCTCCCCAAGGTGCATGGCGAGGAGCCCTATTGGACGATCAAGCGCCAGGCGATCGAGAGCCAGGGCCTCGCCGACGAGCCGAAGTACGAGGCGATCGAGATGCCGCGCAATTCGGCGACCGGCGTCGTCACCGCCTTTTTCGCCACGCTGATCGGCTTCGCGATGATCTGGAGCATCTGGTGGCTGGCGGCGCTCGGCTTTGTCGGTGCCTATGCCACCTTCGTCGTCTTCGCCTGGCGGGACGAGGAGGAGAAGGAAATCCCCGCCGAGGAAGTCGCGCGGATCGACCGCGCCCGCCGTGCCGCGCGCCGGAAATGGCTCGAGGATAATCGGGAGCAGCCGGCATGACCGCAAAGGCACAGGATCCCTATCGCATCGGCCGTGGCGGGAGTGGAAACAGCAATACCGGGCGCGGCGAGGGCGGCCCGGCGAGCAAGCGCACCACCGTGGGCTATGGCTTCTGGATCTACCTGCTCAGCGACATCATCCTCTTTTCGGGCTTCTTCGCCGCCTATGCGGTGCTCGCCAAGCAGACCGCCGGCGGCCCCGGTCCACGCGAGCTGTTCGGGCAAGAGCGCGTCGCGCTGGAGACGGCGGCGCTGCTCCTTTCCAGCTTTACCTGCGGGCTTGCCGGCGTCGCGGCGGAGAAGCGGAAGCTCCTGCCCGCGCAGCTCTGGCTGCTCGCCACCGGACTGCTCGGCGCGGTGTTCCTCGGGCTGGAACTGACCGAATTCGCCGAGATGATCGGCGAGGGGGCGGGGCCGCAGCGCAGCGCCTTCCTGTCGGCTTTCTATGGGTTGGTGGGCTTGCACGGGCTGCACATCGCGGTGGGGCTGCTCTGGCTCGGCACGATGATGGCGCAGCTCTGGGTGAAGGGCTTCCGGCCGCAGGTGCTGCGGCGGCTGATGTGTTTCAACCTGTTCTGGCACGCGCTCGACATCGTCTGGGTCGGCATCTTTACCATGGTCTATCTGATGGGAGTGGCGCCATGAGCGAGCGCGAAACCGACAGCGGCGATACCGCCCCCGGCGACGAAGCGGCCGAAGGCGAGGAATTCGCCGGCGGCACCAGCGGCTATCTGGTCGGGCTGGGGCTCGCCGCGCTGCTCACCTGTGCGGCGTTCGCGATGGTCAACCTGCCGCTCGTCTGGCGCCCGGCGGTGCCGATGGCGCTGGTGGTGCTCGCCATCGCCCAGATGGGCATCCACCTCGTCTTCTTCCTGCATGTGTCGAGCGGGCCGGACAACACCAACAATGTGCTGGCGCTCGCCTTCGGGACGCTGGTCGTGCTCTTGCTGATCGGCGGATCGGTGTGGATCCTTGGTCATCTCGATCACGCCATGATGCCGATGGGGCGACAGATGCACGGCTTCCCCTGAGCGACTCTCCGGGTTGACGTGTGCGCAGCATCGGGCGCAGCATTGCCGCATTACGGAGTCGCCGATGCCCGCCCAGTCGCCGCGCCATGCCGATATCGTGCTCGATACCGTGCGCTCGCCGAGCAGCGCGGCAGTGTCGCCGCTCGCCGCCTCCTGGTGCCGCTCGGCGCTGCACCACAAGCTCGATCCCGAGGCAGGCGCGCGAGAACGCGTTGGCGGCGTAGCGCTGGCCGAGCGGCGGACGCTGCACCAGCCGCTGCTGGCGGTGGCCGCGCCGGTGCTCGACGAGACCTTCCGCGCCGTAGGGCGGAGCGGCTGCGGCGTGGTGCTGAGCGATGCCGAGGGTGTCATCCTGGAGACCCGCGCCGGCCCCGGCGATGTCGATGCCTTCACCCGCGCCGGGCTGGTCGAGGGCGCGCGCTGGGGCGAGGCGGAGGAGGGCACCAACGGCATCGGCACCTGCCTGTTCGAGGACCAGCCGGTGATCATCCACCGCGACCAGCATTTCGCCAGCCGCAACATCGGCATCAGCTGCATGGACGCGCCGGTGCACGATCCCGAAGGCCGGCTGGTCGCCGCCCTCGACGTCTCGAGCTGCCGCGCGGATCACGGCCCGGCGATGGCGGAGATGATCGCCTCGCTGGTGCGCGACGCCGCACGGCGGATCGAGCGCGACTATTTCTGCCGGCATTTCGCCGACCGCCGCATCCTGTTCCTCGCCGACGAAGCGGCCACCGGCACGGCGCTGCTTGCCGTCGATCGCGACGATCTGGTGGTGGGCGCGAGCCGCGCTGCGCGGTTGCGGCTGGGGCTCGATGCGCGGGCACTTGCCACCCCGCAGCCGCTCGAAACGCTGCTGGGGGAGGGCGCCGCGCCTTCGTTCGACGATGCCGATCGGACGGTGCTGCGCCAGGCGCTCGCCCGCGCCGGCGGCAATGCGAGCGCCGCAGCACGGATGCTCGGCATCGGCCGGGCGACCTTCTACCGGCGGCTGCACAAGGCCGGCGTCCGCCACTGAGCATCGCCTGTCTCGCAAGCGAGACAGGTTCGCGGATCGCGTGGACCGCTCCACTTCCCGCACGTGCCAGGACGGCGCATCCTCCGCTCCGACGCCGAGAACGGCGCTGACATCTAGGCAAGAGGATCCAGGCACATGGACATGCTGGTTGAAGAACGTGCGACCGCGCTCAAGGCGCCCTTCGCCGCGCGCTACGACAATTTCATCGGCGGCCGCTTCGTCGCCCCCAAGGCGGGCCGCTATTTCCAGAACGTCTCGCCGGTGACCGGCCAGGTGGTGGGCGAGATCGCCCGCTCCGACGCCGCCGATATCGAACTGGCGCTCGACGCCGCCCATGCCGCGGCCGATGCCTGGGGCCGCACCCCCGTCGCCGAGCGTGCGCTGATCCTCAACCGGATCGCCGACCGGATGGAGGCGAATCTGGAGAAGCTCGCCACCGCCGAGACCTGGGACAATGGCAAGCCGATCCGCGAGACCATGGCCGCCGACGTGCCGCTGGCGATCGACCATTTCCGCTATTTCGCCGGCGTGGTGCGCGGCCAGGAAGGCTCGATCGGCGAGATCGACCATGACACCATCGCCTATCATTTCCACGAGCCGCTGGGCGTGGTCGGCCAGATCATCCCGTGGAACTTCCCGCTGCTGATGGCGGCGTGGAAGCTCGCCCCTGCTCTGGCGGCCGGCAACTGCGTCGTCCTCAAGCCCGCCGAGCAGACGCCGGCCTCGATCCTCGTCTGGGCCGAGCTGATCGGCGACCTGCTGCCGCCGGGCGTGCTCAACATCGTCAACGGCTTCGGGCTGGAGGCGGGCAAGCCGCTCGCCTCGTCGCGCCGGATCGCCAAGATCGCGTTCACCGGCGAGACCAGCACCGGCCGGCTGATCATGCAGTACGCCAGCGAGAATCTGATCCCGGTCACGCTCGAACTTGGCGGCAAGTCGCCCAACATCTTCTTCGAGGACGTGACCCGCGAGGACGATGATTTCCTCGACAAGGCGGTCGAGGGCTTCGTGATGTTCGCGCTCAACCAGGGCGAGGTGTGTACCTGCCCGAGCCGCGCGCTCGTCCATGAGAAGATCTATGACCGCTTCATGGAGCGCGCGCTCGCCCGGGTGCAGGCGATCGTCCAGGGCAGCCCGCTCGATCCGGCGACGATGATCGGCGCGCAGGCCTCGTCCGAGCAACAGCAGAAGATCCTGTCGTACATCGACATCGGCCGGCAGGAAGGTGCCGAGCTGCTGATCGGCGGCGGCGCGGCCGAGCTGGGCGGCGATCTCTCCGGCGGCTTCTACGTCCAGCCGACGGTGTTCCGCGGGCACAACAAGATGCGGATCTTCCAGGAGGAGATCTTCGGCCCGGTCCTTTCCGTCACCACCTTCAGGGACGAGGCCGAGGCGCTGCACCTCGCCAACGACACGCTCTATGGCCTCGGCGCCGGCGTGTGGAGCCGCGACGCCAACACCTGCTACCGCTTCGGTCGCGCAATCAAGGCGGGGCGGGTGTGGACCAATTGCTACCACGCCTATCCGGCGCATGCGGCGTTCGGCGGCTACAAACAGTCGGGCATCGGCCGCGAGAACCACAAGATGATGCTCGATCACTATCAGCAGACCAAGAACATGCTGGTCAGCTACAGCCCGAAGAAGCTGGGCTTCTTCTAATACCAACCTGCACGAAGAAGAACCTATCCTCGCGCCCACATCGTCACCCCGGCGAAAGCCGGGGTTCATTGCGGTCTCGCGATCGGTGTTTGCTGAAA